>JAFIFV010000033.1 GCA_020831845.1 Ectothiorhodospiraceae bacterium | reverse complement strand
GGAGGTCTGCTTCCGGACTGTCGATGAGAGGGCCCTCATCGACAAGCCTACGCGGACGTATTTACGGCGTGTCCGGAAGCAGACCTCCCGGCGGTGGCCGGAACGAAACCCGCAAATCAAGCAATGTACATCGCTGCGTTTACCCTGGGGTGGCACGGCGATGCGGTCGACTAGGTAGATAACCCGTCTATCGCCCCAGCAGCGAGCGGGCGATGATCTCCTTCATGATCTCGTTTGTGCCGCCGTATATGCGCTGCACGCGGGCATCCAGGAAGTCCCGCGACACCGAGTACTCCCGCATGTAGCCGTAGCCGCCGTAGAGCTGCAGGCAGGTGTCGGCCACCTTGCACTGCAGATCGGTGGTGGTGAGCTTGGCGATGGATGCCTGGGTGGTGTCCAGTTCTCCGGCTTCGTACCGGGTCTGGCACTGGCGGACAAAGGCCTTGTGGACCTCGATCTGTGCCTTCAGGTCGGCGAGCGTGAAGCGGGTGTGCTGGAACTGGCCGATGGACTGGCCGAAGGCCTTGCGCTCCTGCACGTATTCCAGCGTGCGCTCCAGGGTACCCTCGCAGGCGCCGATGGCACCCACGGCCAGGATCACACGCTCCCGCGGCAGCTCGTTCATGAGGTTGGCGAAGCCGCGTCCCTCGCCGCCCAGGATCTGGTCGGCATCAACGCGCAGGTCCTGGAAGAACAGCTCGGCGGTGTCCGATGTGGTCTGGCCGATTTTCTCCAGCTTGCGCCCCTTGTCGAATCCGGGCAGGGAGGTGTCCACGGTGAACAGCGTCATGCCCTTGGCACCGGCGGTCGGATCCGTCTTTGCCGCCAGGATCAGCACATCGGCATGATAGCCATTGGTGATGAACGTTTTCTGGCCATTGATTACATAGCCATCGCCGTCCTTCACCGCCCGTGTCTTCATGCCCTGCAGGTCCGAGCCCGCGCCGGGCTCGCTCATGCCGATGGCCCCCACGGCTTCCCCGGTTACCATCTTCGGCAGCCAGGTCCGTTTCTGCTCTTCGGTGCCCAGGTGCAGAATGTAGGGGGCGACGATGTCCGAGTGCACCGAGAGGTTGGTGCTGAGGCCGCCGAAGCCACGGCGCGAGATCTCTTCGATGATCACCGTCGACAGGCCGAACGAGCCGCCGAAGCCGCCGTATTCCTCCGGCACGTCCACACAGAGGAACCCGTTCTCACCCAGGGTGTTCCAGAGCTCCCGCGGGAAAACGCCCTGGCGTTCCCATTGCTCGTAGTGCGGCGCGATCTCTTTCTCAAGGAAGCGCCGCAGCGTTTCCCGAAACAGTTCCACTTCGCTCTGGTCCAGCATGTGGCTCCTCCTCGTGTTATAAATTCGTGATACCGCGAGCTTACCACTCGCGGGCAATCGAGTCCGTAACGCGTAAAGAGTTCGATTGTCGGTTCGCGAGGCGGCTCGGCGAGCGGGCTTGGTCGCACCTGTCGCTACCCGGCGTCAGCTTGCTGTGGCACTATGCTCGGCTACAATCTGCCGTCTTTCCCAATCCCATCGGAGGTTTCCCGTGAACCGCGCCCTCACTGCCCTGATCGTGCTGGTTCTGCTGCTGCCCGCTGCAAGCTGGGCCCAGACCCGCTATATCAGCGATGAGCTGGCTCTGGACATGCGCAGCGGCCCGGGCAACCAGTTCCGTATCCAGCAGATGGTGCCGGCCGGAACCCAGGTACAGGTGCTGGACAACGACAGCGGCTGGAGCCTTGTCCGCCTGGGCGATGGCCGCGAGGGGTGGGTGCTGACCCGTCTGCTTGCCGATCAGCCCAGTGCTCGCTCCCAGTTGAACAGCGCCCAGCGCAACCTCAGCCAGGTGCGGGATGAAAACCAGGAACTGCGCGCCTCGCTGGAGGAGGCGTTGGCCCGGGTGGATGAGCTGGAGAGCGGTCTGACCGATACCAGCTCCGAACGCGATCGCCTGGAGCAGCAACTGGAGCAGGCCTCGCGCGGATTGCAGCTGCACTCCGAAAACGAAGAGCTGAAGAAGGAAGTCATCGACCTGCGCAGGGAGATCCAGGACCTGAGCCACGAGACCGAGCGCCTCCGTGACCGCAACGACCAGCGCTGGTTCATTGTGGGCTCCGGGGTGCTGGCCTTCGGCATCCTGATGGGCCTGATCCTGCCCCGTATCCGCTGGCGCAAGCGCAACAGCTGGGGTTCCGGCAGCCTCTGACCAGCACGCCCCGACAGCGCAACCGCCGCACGACGGCGGTTGCCGCCGGCGTTCCCTTTCCGCAGAATCCCTACTGCGGGGTTCTCACAACACTGTGAGAGCCTGCGCGGTTTCGTGGGGCCGCTTCCCGGCGATAGGGGAACGGCTCCTTTACGTTACGTCTCGATACGCGCCAGGGGTCGTCATGGTCGCCAAACCGCCGCCGTTGATGGATATGCTGCAGCAGCTGATCGCAATTCCTTCGGTCAGCAGCGTGAACCCCGCCATGGACCAGGGCAACCGCGCCGTGGTGGAGCGCCTGGCGGAGTGGCTGGATGGGCTGGGTTTCGAAACGGAACTGCAGCCGATACCCGGGGCGCCGGACAAGGCCAATCTGATCGCCACGCTGGGGCGCGGGGAGGGTGGGCTGGTACTGGCCGGCCATACCGACACCGTTCCCTACGATGAGACCGGCTGGACCTCGGATCCGTTCACGCTGACGGAGCGCGACGGACGGCTCTACGGCCTGGGCACGTCCGACATGAAGTCCTTCCTCGGGCTGGTGATCGAGGCGGTTCGCGACATGGATCTGAAGCAGATCCGCCAGCCTCTGGTCGTGCTTGCTACCGCGGACGAGGAAAGCGGCATGACCGGCGCCAAGGCGCTGGTGGATGCCGAGCGGCGCCTGGGTCGCCATGCCGTTATCGGCGAACCAACCGGTATGAAGCCGGTGCACATGCACAAGGGTGTGATGATGGAGTCCATCCGCATCCAGGGTCGCTCCGGCCACTCCAGCGATCCGTCCCTGGGGGTGAGCGCGCTGGAAGGCATGGTGCGGGTGCTGAACGACATCGTTGCCTGGCGCCAGCAACTGCAGTCCAAGCATGTGGACCCCCGCTTCGAGGTGCCTGTTCCCACCATGAATCTCGGCCACATCCACGGCGGCGACAATCCCAACCGCATCTGTGCCCATTGCGAACTGCAGATCGATATCCGGCCCATGCCGGGCATGCACCTGGAGGAACTGCGCAGCACGCTGCGTCAGCGGCTGGAGCGAACATTGGGGGAGACGGCGCTGCACCTGGAATTCACTCCGCTGTTTCCCGGCCTTCCGCCGATGGAAACGCCGGCCTCGGCGGCGATCGTACGCGCTGCGGAGAAGCTCACCGGCAGTGAGTCAAGGGCGGTCGCCTTTGGTACCGAGGGCCCGTTCCTGCGTGATCTGGGCATGGATGTGGTCATCCTGGGCCCAGGCGATATCGACCAGGCGCACCAGCCGGACGAGTTCCTGGCGGTGGACCGGCTGCAGCCAACGGTGGAACTGCTGCGTTCCCTGGTGCAACGCTTCTGCGTGGAGCTGCTCCCGGAGGCCACGGAATGACGCCATCCGATACCGATTTTGTCAGTTGGTTCCGGAGCAGCGCTCCCTACATCAACGCACACCGTAACCGCGTATTCGTGATCAGCGTTGGCGGCGAGGCGGTGGCCGATCCCGGATTCGCCCACCTGGTGCACGACCTGGCGCTGCTGAACAGCCTGGGCATCCGCGTGGTGCTGGTGGCCGGGGCGCGGCCGCAGATCGACGCGCGCCTGAATGCGCGCGGTATCGAGGCCAGGTACCACGAGGGCCTGCGGATCACGGACCAGGCTGCCCTGGAATGCGTGCGGGAGGCCGCCGGTACGGTGCGCGTGGAAATCGAGGCGCTGCTGTCCATGGGGGTGGCCAACTCGCCGATGGCCGGTTTCCGTATCCACGTTGCCTCCGGCAACTTCGTAACCGCCCGTCCACTCGGCGTGCGGGACGGCGTGGATTACCTGCACACCGGGGAGGTCCGGCGCGTGGACGCCCAGGCGCTGCAGGAACGCCTGGCCGCCGGCAGCATCTGCCTGATGGGGCCGCTGGGGTACTCGCCCACGGGTGAAGTGTTCAACCTTGCGGCGGAGGAGGTGGCGCTGGCGGTGGCCCGGACGTTGCGGGCGGACAAACTGATTCATCTCGGCGAGGGAGCACTGCCCCGGGACGAGCATGGAGAACTGCTGCGGGAGCTGGATCTGCACCAGGCCGCGAGCCTGCTGAATGGCTGGCGCGCGCAGGGCGATCTGCACGGCGAGGCCGTGCGCCTGCTCGATAGCGCCATCCGTGCCTGCCAGGGTGGAGTGCGCCGGGTGCACCTGCTGAGCCGCCAGCTGGATGGCGCCCTGCTGCTGGAACTGTTCACCCGGGACGGGGTGGGCACCCTGGTTACCGGCGACCCCTTCGAATCGCTGCGCCGTGCCAGCGTTGACGACGTGGGGGGTATCCTGGAACTGATCGAGCCGCTGGAGCGGGAGGGCATCCTGGTGCGGCGTTCGCGCGAGAACCTGGAAACCTCGATCGACGATTTCGTGGTGATGGAACGCGATGGAATGGTGATCGCCAGCGCCGCGTTGTCATTGCACCCCGGTGATGCCATGGCCGAGCTGGCCTGCTTCGCGATTCACCATGATTATCGCAGCCACGGGCGCGGCGACCGCTTGCTCCGCTACGTGGAGCGCGAGGCCCGCCGGCAGGGGGCGGAGCGTCTCTTCGTGCTGACCACGCGAACCGCACACTGGTTCCAGGAGCGAGGGTTCCAGCCGGCTGCCCTGGATGATTTGCCGATGGAGCGGCGGGCGCTTTACAACCTGAAGCGGAACTCCAGGGTGTTCATCAAGACGCTGGATCGGTAGTGCTTCCTTGAGGCGAGGGTTGCCCTGACGGCCCGGTGCCCGAATCGGTGTTCTCGCCGAAAACGCTACTTGCCAGCACTTCCTGGGCGTCGATGCTGGTCAGATCCTCGACGCCCAGAGAGCCGCCCTGCTGCGTCAGTCGCAGGGCCTGGCGCAGCCTGAATCGGTCCAATGCATTGCGCACCGACCGCGCATTGGAGAAATGCGGCTGCTGCATTCGCCGCTGCAGATAGTCGGCAAATGCTTTTCTGGCGTCGTCGGTAAAATGATAGCCCTGCTCTTCCAGCAATAGATCGGCAACCGTCCGCAGCTCGTCCGCGCTGTAGTCCGGAAATGCAATGTGATGGGCTATACGGGAATGCAGGCCTGGGTTGGACTGAAAGAACCGGTCCATGCGGTCCTTGTAGCCAGCCAGAATGACCACCAGGTCGTCGCGATCGTTTTCCATCGCCTGGAGCAGGATTTCGATGGCTTCCTGACCATAGTCCCGCTCGTTTTCCGGTCGATACAGGTAGTAGGCCTCATCAATGAACAGCACGCCGCCCATGGCGCGCTTGATCACCTCTTTGGTCTTTGGAGCGGTGTGGCCAATGTACTGGCCCACCAGATCGTCGCGGGTTACGGAAATCACATGGCCGGAGCGCACGTACCCCACTTCGTGCAGGATTTCCGCCATGCGCAACGCCATGGTGGTCTTGCCGGTTCCCGGGTTGCCGGTAAAGCACATGTGCAGCGTCGGTGGCTCGGTGGTCAGGCCAAGTTCATGGCGGGCGCGTTCCACCATCAGCAGGGCGGCAATCTGACCGATCCGCGCCTTCACCGGTGCGAGCCCGACCAACTCCCGGTTAACCTTTTCCAGAATCTGCCGCACACCGTCGTTCTCGAGCGTGATGCGCCGCTCATCCCTTGCGTCAGTACGCTCCTGGTCAGCATGGGACTGTGCCGTACTCATGGGTGTCTCCCGAAATCTGATCCTGCTCGCCGCCTGCCGCATCCGGTCAGTAACGTTTGCCTTCAGGTCTTTCGGTGACGTAGGGCCGAACGGTGTACCGGATCGCCCGACCTTGCATTTCCTGCCGTTCCAGATGAAAGCCAGGCTCGTGTTCAGGGCGGTTGACGATGAAGGACATTCTTGGCGTTTCCCAGCCCTTGCTGGAATCGAATGCCATCACCCTGATGTAGCGATTGGGGAATGTCCGTCGGCATTCGGAGATCTCTTTCATCACGCCTGCGGGATCGCGCAGGTCGAACATGGGATGCCCATACATCTCCCAGTAGGTATTGCGGGGGTGTGGATCATCCGTGTACTCCACGCTGATCGCCCACCCGTGGTCCAGCGCCCAGATGACCTGGGCCTTGATCTGCTCGTCGGTGAGAGGAGGCAGGAATGAGAACTGCCCTTGGGTAATGTGCATGACCGGGTCTCCTCCGATTCAGTAGGCGGATATCGCGATGAAATGGTGCCTGGCTCAGGCCGAGACGCTCTCCTGCACGACGAAATCCGGAGTGTCCGTGGATGCGTAGTTGAAGGTGATGTCCTTCCAGACCTCCAGGGCCTGTCTCAGCGGTGTGCACCATCTGGCCGCCTCGTTCAGGATCGTCGGGCCTTCATGCCATATGTCGCGTCCCTCGTTGCGGGCCAGCACCATCGCTTCCAGGGCGACGCGATTGGCCTGTGCGCCCGCGGCGATGCCCTGGGGATGGCCGATGGTGCCACCACCGAACTGGAGCACGACATCCTCCCCCAGGTAGGTCAGCAACTGATGCATCTGGCCGGCGTGGATGCCGCCGGAGGCCACGGGCATGATCTTGCCCAGGGCCGCCCAGTCCTGGTCGAAGAACAGGCCGGTTCCCAGGTTCCTGGGGGTGTAAGGCTCCCGACAGGTGTCGTAGATGCCCTTGACCATGTGCGGGTCGCCTTCCAGTTTGCCCACTACGGTGCCGGCATGGATGTGATCCACCCCCGCCATGCGCATCCATTTGGCGATCACGCGAAACGCCACGCCATGGTTCTTCTGCCGGGTATAGGTGCCGTGCCCCGCCCGGTGCAGGTGCAGGATCATGTCGTTCTTGCGACACCAGTTGGCCATGGACTGGATGGCCGTGTAGCCGATCACCAGATCGATCATGACGATGACCGATCCCAGTTCCCTGGCGAACTCCGCGCGCTCATACATCTGTTCCATGGTGCCCGCGGTGACGTTCAGGTAATGCCCCTTGACCTCGCCGGTGGCCGCCGAGGCCCGATTGACTGCCTCCATGCAGTAGAGGAACCGGTCACGCCAGTGCATGAAACTCTGGGAGTTGATGTTCTCGTCATCCTTCACGAAATCCAGACCGCCGCGCAGCGCCTCGTAGACCACGCGCCCGTAGTTGCGGCCGGACAGGCCGAGTTTCGGCTTGGTGGTGGCGCCGAGCAGCGGACGGCCGAACTTGTCCAGCCGCTCCCGCTCCACCACGATGCCGGTGGGAGGGCCGGAGAAGGTCTTCAGGTAGGCGACTGGAAGGTGCATGTCTTCGAGGCGTAGCGCCTTTACCGCCTTGAAACCGAACACATTGCCGATGATCGATGCCGTCAGGTTTGCAATCGACCCGGGTTCGAACAACTCCAGGTCATAGGCGATGTAGGCAAAATGCTGCTCCGGGTTGCCGGGCACCGGGTCGACCCGGAATGCCTTGGCGCGATATAGCTCGCAATTGGTCAGGCGATCCGTCCACACCACTGTCCAGGTGGCCGTGGAGGACTCTCCGGCCACGGCCGCGGCCGCTTCCTCCGGGTCCACCCCGCGCTGGGGTGTAATCCGGAACACCGCAACCACATCCGTATCCTTGACCTCATAGTCCGGGTTCCAGTACCCCATCTGCTTGTAGGGAATGACGCCGGGCGTGTATCTCGGTTCCTGGTCCTGTTGCCGTGACATGGGCGTTGCCTCTCATCTTCGTCGTGTGCGTTTTCGAAGTGCGAAGCCGAGACCGACCTCATGAGAGCCAGTGTATGAAGCGCATTGAATAAATAAAATTAAATGATATTTATAATTTGAATTGCTATTTGTATATGGTTTTGGGACGCGCCCTCGGAGACCAGGCCATGCATGTGACATTTCGGCAGCTTGCCATCTTCAACGTCGTGGCGGAAAAGCTCAGTTTTACCGAGGCTGCCAATACGCTGCATCTCACCCAGCCGGCTGTCTCGGTGCAGATCAAGCGTCTGGAAGACTCGGTGGGTCTGCCCCTGTTCGAACAGCTGGGCAAGAAGATCTTTCTCACGGCCGCCGGCAAGGAATTGTTGCACTACAGCCGCAACATCTTCCGCGAGCTGGATGAGGCGGGAGATATGTTCTCCCAGATGCAGGACATCTCCCGCGGCACCCTGAGCGTATCAGTGGCCACCACCGCCAGCAGTTTTGCCACGCGAATGGTTTCGGCGTTCCTCAAGCGGTATCCGGAGGCCACCGTCAAGCTGGATGTCACCAACCGAGGCACGTTGATCAGGCAGCTGGAAAACAACGAGAAGGACATCGTCATCATGGGCAAGCCCCCTGAGCATATGGATCTGGTCGGGGAGGCGTTCATGAAGAATCCGCTGGTCGTCATTGCTCCGCCGGATCATCCGCTGGCGGGGAAAAAGCAGATCAGTATCAGCACCCTGCAATACGAGCCCTTCGTGGTCCGGGAGCCAGCGTCCGGAACACGGGCGGCCATGGAAAGGCTCTTCGGCTGGTGCCGCATCTCACCTGCCATTCATGTGGAAATCGCAGACAACGAGGCCATCAAGGAAGCCGTCGCCGCCGGTCTCGGCCTGAGCGTGGTTTCCCGCCATACGCTGGAACTGGACCTGCAGGCCGGGCGTGTTGTGACTCTGGATGTGGAGCACTTTCCCATTGCCCGGAACTGGTACCTCGCGTACCGGCGCGGCAAGCGGCTTTCCCCCATTGCCCTGGCGTTCAAGGCGCTGGTTTTCGAACAGGCGCCAAGGCTGGCGAAGCTTCTGTCCTCCTGACGGCACCGGCAAGCGGCGCATTCCCCCCTGGGAGGAAGCTCTCAGTCATTCACCACTTCCGCCTGCAGTTCGACCCTGCGGTTTTCTCGCGCCCGAAGCACCAGCTTCTCGATCAGCGGCTGCAGGATGATCTCCAGCGCGAACCCCATCTTGCCGCCGGGAATCACGATGGTATTGCGGCGCGACATGAAGGAGCCGGGGATCATCGCCAGCAGGAACGGGAAATCCACATGGAATTTCTTCGGGTTGCGAAAGCGGATAACGACATGGCTTTCGTCCAGGCTCGGAATCTCCCTGGCGATGAACGGGTTGGATGTGTCCACGGTCGGCACCCGCTGGAAATTGATATCCGTGCTGGTGAACTGGGGGGCGATGTAGTTGATGTAGTCTGGAAGACGTCGCAGAATCGTTTCCGTAACGCTTTCCCGCATGTGGCCCCTCTCCGAGGTGTCGCGGTGAATCTTCTGAATCCACTCCAGGTTGATGATCGGCGTCACGCCCACCAGAAGATCCACGTGCTGGCCCACGTTGACCGTCTCGGTCTTCACGGCACCATGCAGCCCCTCATAGAACAGAAGATCCGTGTCCGGCTCGAAATCCGCCCACTCCGTGAAGGTTCCCGACGGGGTGTCGTGAAGCAGGGACTCTTCCTGGTTGTGGATGTAATGCCGGAAACGTCCGGTGCCTTTCTCGCCGTATTCACGGAACAGTTGCTCCAGTTCCTCGAACAGGTTGGCTTCCGGGCCGAAGTGGCTCAGGTTCCTGCCTTCCTCCTGGTGCTCGACCATCAGCCGCTTCATCTCGGCACGGTTGTAGCGATGGAAGCTGTCACCTTCCACAAATGCCGCCTTGAACTGGTCGCGCCTCAGGATGCGCTGGAGTATCGATTTCACCGTCGAGGTCCCCGCACCGGACGAGCCGGTGACGGCCACGATGGGATGCATGGCAGACATGGTCCTATCCCCCTTGTTCCAGCATCTGGCCCGCATGTCGATACGCGCGGGAATTGATTGACGCTTCCTTAGGCGACTTCCTTTTCCATGGTGTCCCGGTACTCTCCCCTGCTGGCCAGGGCATTCATGTGTGCACGGAACGCGAAAGCCTGTTGCGCCTCGACCACGCTTTCCTGATTGGCTCCCCAGATCTCCAGCGCCGGTTGTTGCAGCGCGCGGGCATAGGAGAAGGTCATCGGCCAGGGCGTGCGATTGCCGGCGAGCTGCTGCATGCCATTGAGATGTCTCGTGGCTTCCACAGCCCCCTGTCCGCCGGAGAGAAACACCACACCGCCCAGCGCGGCGGGAACGGAGCGCTGCAGAGTGTGCACGGTGCGCTCCGCGACTTCCTGCACGCCAGCACGCGTCGCTGCCCGCAATCCTGAGATGACCATGGAGGTCTTGAGGATGGCTCCCTCCAGCAGCACGCGATGGAGTTGCAGTTCCCGAAAGACGATGCGTAGATTGTGTTCGGTGACCGCTTCGCAGCGGTCGATGTCATGAGCCCCATCAATCAGCACCTCCGGCTCGATGATCGGTACGATGCCGGCTTCCTGGCACAGCGCCGCGTAACGCGCCATGGCATGGGCATTCGCCTCGCAACAGAGCTGGCTCGGCAGCTCGTCGCCGATGGTGATGACCGCACGCCACTTGGCGAAGCGCGCGCCCATGCCGTGATACTCGGCAAGCCGGTCCCGCAGGCCGTCAAGGCCTTCGGTGACCTTCTCTCCCGGCGCGTTGGCAAGATCCTTGGCACCGGTGTCGACCTTGATGCCCGGGACCTGTCCGCGACTGCTCAGAAACTCCGGAAACGGCACGCCCTCACTGGTCGCCTGGCGAAGCGTCTCGTCATAGAGGATGGCTCCGCTGATATGGCGCTCGGAGCCCGGCGCCGTCATCAGCAGTTCCCGGTAAAGCCGCCGCGTTTCCGGGGTGGATGGGACTCCCACTGCCTGGAAGCGGGTGGTGCAGGTGGCGTTGCTCTCGTCCAGCGCCAGGATGCCCTTGCCGGGCTCTGTCAGGGTCTGAACAGTCTGGATGAGTGCCTGGGCGTGCTTGTGAGTCATGGCCGGGTTCCTCCATAGACTTCGACGATCCGGTCGACGGTCAATCCACATTGCTGCAGTAGCTCCGGCCCCGGGGCCGAGGCGCCGAAACCGTGGATGCCGATCGCGCATCCGTCCGGGCCGAGATAACGTTCCCAGCCTTGCATGGCGGCTGCCTCGACCGCCACGCGACGTGTCACTCCCGTCGGCAGAACCGCGTCGCGATAGCCGGGCTCCTGGGCGTCGAACACTTCCCACGACGGCATGGAGACCACCCGTACCCGATACCCCTTTTCCACCAGGCGCATCTGTGCCTGTAGGCAGAGCCCGACCTCGGATCCGCTGGCGATGAGGATGCCGTGGAGTTCACCGTTCCCGGCTTCGGCGAGCACGTAGGCGCCCCGTGCGGCGCCTTCGATACTCGCGCGGGAATGGGCCAGCGAAGCGGTTTGCTGGCGGGTCAGAATCAGCGCCATGGGCCCGGACCGGCTCTCCAACGCAAGCCGCCAGCCGACGGACGTTTCCACGGCATCGGCGGGGCGGTAGACGGTGAGATTGGGGATGGCCCGCAAACTCGCCAACTGTTCGACGGGTTGGTGTGTGGGGCCATCCTCGCCCAGGGCTACGCTGTCATGGGTGAGCACATAGATGAGCGGTTGCCCCATGAGGGCGGACATGCGCATGCCGTTGCGCATGTAGTCCGAGAAGATCAGGAAGGTGCCGCCGAACGGACGATAACCGCCGTGCAGGCTGAGGCCGTTCATCACCGCGGCCATGCCGAATTCCCGAACGCCGTAGTGCGCATAGCGGCCTCGGTCATGGCTTCTCGCGGGGTCGGCGCCGATCACGTGCATCCCCGGCCAGTCGGTGTTGTTGGATCCGGTCAGGTCGGCGGACCCGCCGAAGAGTTCCGGCAGCCAGCAGGATACCTCCTGCAGGACGCGCCCCGAGTGCTTGCGGGTCGCATCCTGCCTGCGCTCATTGGCCAGCGTTTCGGTCAGTGCCCGCATTCCACTGGCGAACGCGGGCGGTAGATCTCCCCGGATCCGGCGTTCCAGTTCCCGCGCAGCATCGGGGAAGGCATTGCGGTAAGCCTCGAGACGCCGATTCCATTCGCTTTCCTGCTGCTTGCCTCGGTCACGGGCATCCCAGGTCGCCCGCACCTGTTCAGGGATCTTGAAGGCGGAGTGGGGCCAGCGCAGCGCCTGGCGTGCAGCCTGCACCTCTGCTTCTCCCAATGCGGCGCCATGTGCTTCGGCGGTACCACCCTTGCCGGGGGCGCCGTAGCCAATCGTGGTCCGGCAACAGATCAGTGATGGCCGCGTGGTATCGGCGGCGGCCTCGCGGATGGCGGTGGCGACGGCGGCTGGATCATGACCGTCCACGCCTCCCACCACATGCCAGCCGTAGGATGCGAAGCGCATGGGGGTATCGTCACGGAACCAGCCGGATACCTCGCCGTCGATGGAGATGCCGTTGTCGTCATAGAAGACCGTCAGCTTGCCGAGCCCCAGTACCCCCGCAAGCGAGCAGGCCTCATGAGAAATCCCCTCCATCAGGCAGCCGTCGCCAACAAAGGCGTAGGTGTTATGGTCCACGATCTCATGGCCGGGCCGGTTGAACTCGGTCGCGAGTTCCCGCTCCGCCAGCGCCATGCCCACCGCGTTCGCGAGCCCCTGTCCCAATGGTCCGGTGGTGGTTTCCACACCGGGGGTATGGCCGTGCTCCGGATGTCCCGGCGTCTTCGAGCCGCGCTGCCGGAAGCGTTTGAGTTCCTCCAGCGGCAGGTCATAGCCGCTCAGGTGCAGCAGGCCATAGAGCAGCATGGATCCGTGACCGTTCGAGACCACGAAGCGATCCCGATCGGGCCACTGTGGGTTGCATGGACTATGTTTCAGAAAATCGTGCCATAGCACTTCGGCGATGTCGGCCATTCCCATGGGCATGCCGGGGTGGCCGGAACTCGCTGCCTCCACCGCGTCGATGGCCAGGAAACGGAGGGCATTGGCCCGTTGCCGCCGGACCCCGCTGTCCATCGTCTCGACGCGCTCGATCTGCTGGTGCTGAATCAATTCGTTCATGCATCTTCCCCCGAGAAGACTTCAGCGTTTCCCAAGGGTGGCAGCAGAAAGAGCATTGCGTAAAATAAATTGTTGTTCTGCGTATGATTACTTTTTTCTTATGTTCTTGCGCTTTGTCCAGGCATTGGAAGAAGTCGGGCGAAGAGGTGGACAAGCCCGCGGAGGGAGTGCCGATAAGCGGGAGGGTGTGAAGCTACTCCCGTGCCTTCACAAATAGTATGTGGATGCGGGTGCAGTTACTGGCGGGGGAGGGCGCCCGGAGCCGGCGCCTCGGTCTCTTCGTCCGCCCCGTCCGGTTGGGGGGTGCGCGGCCCCATGCCTGCCATCTGGCCCAGCGCTTCCACCGCCCGCCTGCTGCCATTATTGGCGGCGGTGCGAATCCAGCGCAGCGCGGCGGCCTCGTCCTGTTGCACGCCCTCGCCGTTGTAATACATGTAGCCGACGGTGTACTGCGCTTCCGGGTTGCCGTCCTCTGCCTCTCGGATCAGCAGTTCGAAGGCGCGACTGTAGTTCCCGGACAGGTAGGCCTCCCGCCCCTCCTGGAAACGCTCCGGCGAACCCGGCTGACCGTTGGTGGAGGCGCATGCCGCCAGCAGCAGGCTGAGGCCGAGCACAGCCAGCGCCTTGCCCAGCGGAAGAAGAATCCGTCGCGTCGCGTGAATCATTGCTAACCTTCTCGTCAATGGTATCCGGTCCGGGTGCATGCTGGCAGCGTCCGGGCCATGTGGCCGGGTGAACTGATCGCCCACGGTACCCCGGCGTTATTACCGGGTGTCGAGCCTGGCTCTACGGACCGGAAAACCGGCCGGCGTGGTCCCGCGTGCGGGGCGTATGACGTTTCACCGCCAGTGTCACCCCGTCGGCGATGGGCACCAGGCAGTGATCCACCATGGGCTCCCGGCGTATCCGCTGGTTGAAGTCCCGAATCGCCAGGGTTTGCTCATCCTGTACGGACTCGTCCGCTACCTTGCCAGACCAAAGCACATTATCGATGACAATGAGGCCGCCGGGGCGGATCAGTGCGAGACATTTTTCGAAATAGTGCCAGTAATTGCGCTTGTCTGCATCGATAAATGCCAGGTCGTAGCGTCCGGCCTCGCCATCGGCCAGCAACGCATCCAGGGTTTCCAGCGCCGGCCCGATGCGCAGGTCGATCCGCTCCTCGACCCCGGCCTCCCGCCAGTATTCCCTGGCCTGCCGCGTCACCTCGGCGTCCACGTCCATGGCCACGACACGCCCATGCGGGGGCAGCGCACGGGCAACAGCCAGCGTACTGTATCCGGTGAATACGCCAATCTCCAGCGTTCTTTCTGCCCCCGTGGCGGCGGTCAGGACCGTGAGCAGGCTGGCCTGCTCGGGGGCGATCTGCATGCTCGATCCGGTCATGCGACCGGTTTCCTCCAGCATGCGTTGCTCCAGGGGCGTGAGCTCCGGTTGCGCTTGCAACAGATAGGCGGCGAGGTTGTCGGTGATATTGAGTGTCTTGCGGGTCATGAGTCACCAGTCAGGGCACGGTGTGGCGCGCCTGGCCCCGTCCCTGAACGAAGTGTGACGATGCCGACAGAACGGACAGGCAGCCTGGCGCTATATTGCCGATGATAACAAGGGCAGGCACAGCCATCATCCGGGGAAATCATTGCTGATGACCGACGTCACCAAGCACGACATGCCGCTGCGGGTGCTCCACGTTACAGACACACATCTGTTTGCGGCGGAGTCCGATGACCTGGCGGGTGTCCGTACCGAACAGACCTGCCTGGACGTGTTGAGTCATGTCAGGGCCGAGGCGGGACGGCTGGATCTTGTGCTGCACACCGGCGACCTGGTCCACGATTACAGCGATGTGGCTTACGGGCGCCTGCGTGAGCGGCTGCTGGACTTCGGTGTGCCGACCCTGGTGATTCCCGGCAACCACGATCATGCCGGCCAGATGCGCAAGCAGTTCGCGGAGCCGCCGGTTACCTGGCAGTTCCACACCGTGGCGGGTGGCTGGTTGATCGTCATGCTGGATACCTCCATCTACGGCAAGCCCGGCGGGCGTCTCCAGGAGTCGGAGCTGCGACAACTGGACGAGGTGCTGCACGCTCATCCGGAACTGCCGGCGCTGATCTGCCTGCATCATCATCCGGTGCCCATGGGGTCTGCGTGGATCGATCGCATCGGCGTCGAAAACGGCGAGGCGCTGTTTCAGGTGCTGGATCACCACCCCGGGGTTCGGGCCGTGCTGTGGGGGCATGTGCACCAGGCGTTCGATGAGGAGCGGCGGGGTGTCAAGCTCATGGCGACGCCTTCCACCTGCATTCAGTTCAAACCCGGTCAGCAGCAGTTCGCGCTGGATGCGCTGCCGCCGGGTTACCGTGTGCTGGAGTTGTTCCCGGATGGCGAACTGCGGTCCCGGCTGTACCGACTGGAGCACTTGCCCAGCGGGCTGAATCTCGGAACCGGCGGGTACCGCTAGTTCCAGCAGCATGAGGGCTGGCAGCGAATTGCCGTGTTTTCATTGTCTTGGGGTATGCTGTCAGCGTTGACTGCCGGCAACAGGCAGTCTTCGCACCGACAAGATGGAGCCAGCGGCGATGGAAGCCAAGCGTATGAGTGAGCGGTCGACCGGTAACGGGCAGGAAGTTGACAGGCTGCGCAGGGAGCTTGTCTCGGTTCGCAAGCGCCTTGAGGAGGAGGTGGCTTACCACCGGGCACAGGCGGAAACCGCTCGCCAGCGAGCGGAATCCGAACACTTGCGCGCGCAGGCGGCCGAAGTGGCACGGCGACGCAAGCTGGAGGACAAGGTGGCCACGCTGGAGGCCCAGAGGCAGGAGGCCGCGGAGCATGCGGCCCGGCTTCAGCGCCGCTACGATGAACTCTCCCAGCAGTTCCTGAAGCAGGAGGAGTCCGCCCGCCACACCGTGCAGGAGGAGGTGGAGCGTTATCGGGCTGCCGCCCAGAGTGCCTGGCGCAGCGCGGAAGAAGAGCTTTCCTCGATGGAGCGGGAACTCCAGCGGCAGAGGGAGATGTACGAGCGGGAGCATCAGCGCGCGCGCCAGCTCGAGGATACACTGCGCGATCTCCAGGGTGTGGATGGCGGTGGTGCGGAAGACCAGGAAGAGGCGCTGCTGGAGGAAGTCTCCGCCCTGAAGAAGGCGTTGAACCTGTCGGAGCGAGGCCGGGCGCAGTCCCAGCGTCGCGCCATCCGCCTGGCGGAGCAGCTTGTGGAACTGGAAGCCCGGCTGCACGCGGATGACGAGCCGCCCGAGGCCCAGCCAGCGCAGCGCCAGGCGGGCGCTGCGGGACATGTCCAGGAAACCTACCGCGCCTTCCAGTTCGGCGCCGGCAACCCCCGAGAGGTCGATCTGTCCGAGGCCAACTCGGTGCTGCGCAGTGCATCCGCCACACTGCTGGAGGCCAATGACGAGGAGCTTTCCGGTGGGGGAGACCGGGCTTTCGAAGGCGATCTGGCCGACGAGTTCCTGATGGTCTCTTCCGATCAGTCGCTGGACCGGGTGAAGCTGGAAAAGCTGCAGCAGGAGGTCGAGCGGGCCGAGAGAGAGGGGCGCGAGCACGAGGCCGCGCGCGAGAAACGCCGGCGCGCCAATGTCTTCCTCGACCCGGATGGCCATGTCGCCGGCAAGCCAGAACGCAAGTCGCTTCCGCCGCAGGCCGCCGCCGTGGCGCCCGCGGCGTCTGGGGGGCTGGGGCGACGGCTGCTCAGTATTGTTCTGCTAATGGTCTTGCTGGGCGCCCTAACCGGCGTCGGGCTCTGGCTGATGGGGGTGGATATGCGGCAGGTGCTGGCGCTCTAGAAAACGACTCGCCCAGGAGACCGCTGCGATGCGGCCCTGATTCCTGGACGGTGGTGCGGTATCAGATCTCCACCATCTCGAAGTCTTCCTTCCCGGCCCCGCACTCGGGGCAGGTAAAGCTGGCCGGGATATCCTCCCAGCGCGTGCCCGGGGCGATGCCCTCGTCCGGCAACCCCTCCTCTTCCTCGTAGATCCATCCGCAAATCACGCACATGTACGATTTGTAGTCCATCGATGCTCCCGCTTATGCCTTGGGCCAGCCGTCGCAGCCCCGCGACGGTTTCCACCAAAAACGCATCACTCTATCGCGTGTCGCAGCGCCGCGGAAGGGTGGCGGGCAGAGTGGGGCGTGGTTGCCGCCTGGCCTCCGGCCTGCCAAAGTAACGCCCCCGGGGAATGACTCAGTGTTTCCTTAGCATGTACGCGAAACCCGCCATTCAAGGGCTTTATCTGCTGACCGACGGCGTGCCGAGAGGGCCGGAGCAACTGGCGTGCTATTACCAGCCGCTGCTGGCGGCCGGCGTATCCGTGCTTCAGTATCGTGACAAGGGCACGGATCATGACCGCCGTTTCGAGGAGGCCCGTTTTCTCGCCGGACTATGTCGGCAGGCGGGCGTGGTCTTCATCGTCAATGACGACGTCGCGCTGGCCGTGGAATGCGCGGCGGACGGGGTGCATCTCGGTCGGGAAGACGGCTCCGTTGCGGTGGCCAGGCGGCAACTGGGAGAGTCATCCATCATCGGGGTGTCCTGCTATGACAGCCTGGAGCGGGCCGAAGCGCTGGCTGCAGAAGGGGCGGATTATCTGGCTTTCGGTGCTGTCTATGGGTCTGCGACCAAGCCCGGAGCGGCTCGTCTCACGCTGGACACGCTACGACAGGCGAGGCAGTGCTTCCCGTTGCCGCTGGTGGCCATCGGCGGCATCACCGCCGCCAATGCGGCTCCGGTCCTGGCGGCCGGCGTGGACGCCCTCGCCGTGATCCAGGGGGTCCACGGCGCACCCGATCCAGTGCTGGCGGCGCGGGCGCTGGCCTCCGCGGCACGGCAGGCCGATTCGACACGGTATTCAGATTAGTCAGGAGGTTGGTTCCATGAAGCACTCGGCGACCTTGTTCGAGGCCGCGCAGCGGCATCTTCCGGGCGGTGTGAACTCACCCGTCCGCGCCTTCAAGGGGGTGGGCGGCACGCCGGTGTTCATCCGCCGGGCGCAGGGGCCGTACCTGTACGACGAGGATTTCACCCGCTACATCGACTATGTCTGCTCCTGGGGCCCGGCGGTGCTGGGGCACGCCCACCCCGAGGTTGTGGAAGCGGTCCAGCAGGCGGCTGCCAGCGGCCTGAGTTTCGGCGCCCCGACCGAGGCGGAAACCCGCATGGCGGAACAGATCAAGCGACTGGTGCCCTCCATGGAACTGCTGCGCATGGTCAGCTCCGGTACCGAGGCCACGATGAGCGCGCTGCGCCTGGCGCGCGGTTATACGGGCCGCGACGTCATCATCAAGTTCGAAGGCAACTACCATGGTCATGTGGACGCGCTGCTGGTGAAGGCCGGGTCCGGTGCACTGACACTGGGTACGCCCACCTCGCCCGGCGTGCCCGCCAGCGTTGTGAAGGATACGCTCACGCTGAACTACAACGATCCCGAAGAAGTGCGTTCTGTCTTCGCCGAGCGGGGGGATCAGATCGCCGCGGTGATCGTTGAGCCGGTGGCCGGCAACATGAACTGTGTTCCCGGCACGCCGGAGTTCCTGCAGGCGCTGAGGGAGCAGTGCAGCGCCCACGGCGCGGTGCTCATTTTCGACGAGGTCATGTGCGGTTTCCGGGTCAACCTGGGGGGCGCGCAGGCGCACTACGGCATCACCCCGGACCTGACCTGCCTGGGCAAGATCGTGGGCGGCGGCATGCCGGTCGGCACCTTCGGCGGCCGGCGCGACATCATGGAGCAGCTCGCGCCTCTGGGTCCGGTCTACCAGGCCGGCACGCTGTCCGGCAATCCCGTCGCCATGGCAGCCGGGCTGAAAACGCTGGAAGTATTGTCGCGTCCCGGCGTGTTTGACGGCATTTCCCGTCAGACGGAGCGGCTGGCCGAGGGGATCCGGGAGCGTGCCGCCAGGGCCGGCGTACCGCTGCGGGTGAACCAGCTCGGCAGCATGTTCGGGCTGTTCTTCACCGACCAGGCAGAGGTGAGTCGCTACCAGCACGTGATGGCCAGCGACAGCGAGCGCTTCAAGCAGTTCTTCCACGCGATGCTTCAACAGGGTGTGTACATGGCGCCGTCAGCTTTCGAAGCGGGGTTCGTGTCCGCTGCCCATGACGACAACGTGGTGGACGCAACGCTGGACGCAATGGGCCGGGTGTTCCAGGCGCTTGACTAGCCGGGGTGCCTGCTCAGGGCAGGCGCAGCGCGGGTAGCAGCGGCTGCAGGGTACGCAGCCGCTGCATGGGGTCGTCCAGCTCCAGCAACTGCTGTTTCTGGTCCAGGTCCAGGGGCAGCAGTTCCGCCAGCCTGCAGCCCAGCCAGAGCGCATCCCGCTCCTGCCGTTGCACGTGCTCGTAGCCCAGCCCCGTAAGGGCAAGCACCTGATCGAGCAGCCGCCGCAATTCCGCCGGCTGTTCCGGCAGTTCGGCGGTCGCGGCATCCTCAAGTGGCTCCACCTCTCCCCACAGCAACCGGTTGGCGGCGATGTCCGTGTGGCTGATCTGAAACCGCTGCTGTCCGAGCGCCACCAGGCCCAGCAGCCCGTCCTGCCCCTGGCTCCAGTCCACGATCCGTGCCACCGTGCCGACCCGGTGAGGCTCGGCCGGCTGTCCTGTCTCGTTGCCGTTGCGGATGAGGCAGACGCCGAAACCGCTGTCCTCGCGCAGGCAGCGGCTGACCATGTCCAGGTAGCGGGTCTCGAAGATCCTCAAGCGCAGCGGCCCTCCCGGGAACAGCACTGTTCGCAGGGGAAACAGCGGGATACGCATTACCCGTGCCCCCAACGCGGCATCAGATCCTGCGCAACGCCCAGGTGATCCAGTATGCGTGCCACGACGAAATCCACCAGTTCCTCCACGCGACTGGGACGATTATAGAACCCCGGGCTGGGCGGCATGATCACAACCCCGGCCCGGCTCAGTCGCAGCATGTTCTCCAGGTGCAATGTGGACAACGGCATCTCCCGCGGCACCAGGATCAACTGGCCGCGCTCCTTCATCACCACGTCGGCGGCGCGTTCGATCAGGTTGTTGCTGGTCCCTGCTGCCAGGCTGCCCAGCGTGCCGGTGGTGCAGGGGCAGACCACCATGCGGCGGGGCGCGCCGGATCCGGAGGCCACGGCCGCGGTCCACTCGCTGTTGCCGCAGATCTGAAGCTGGCCCTCGGTGGTGTGGTAACGCTCCGAGAGATAGCGTTCCGCGTCGCGGTTCCGGCCCGGCAGGTTTTCGTCCGTTTCCAATCCGATCACCACGCGGGCGGGGTCGGAAATGAGCAGGTACACAGGACGCTCCGCCGCCAGCAGGCATTCCAGCAGCCGCAGGCCGTACTGGGCTCCGGACGCGCCGGTCATGGCCAGGGTGACCCCCTGCTCCCGAATGTCGGTCTGCGTCATTTCCCCGCCTTCACGGCCAGCGCCGCCAACAGTTTGTCATGAATGCCGCCGAATGCGCCGTTGCTCATGACCAGCAGGCAGTCCCCCGGCGCCGCCCGGGACACGATGCGGTCAACCAGGCGATGCAGGTCCTCGTCCCATTCGGCCCGGTCTCCGAGCGCTTCCGTCACCTCAGAGACCTGCCAGCCCATGCCGGGCGATTGGTAGAGCCATACGTGGTTGGCGCCTGACAATGCCGCTGGTAGCCGGCTGCGGTGCGTGCCCATCTGCATGGTGTTGGATCGAGGCTCCAGAATGACGTGCAGCCGGCCACCCCCAACCAGCGGCGTAAACGCGGCGATGGTTGCCTCGATGGCAGTGGGGTGGTGGGCGAAGTCGTCATAGACCCTGATTCCGCCGGACTCGCCACGCAGTTCCTGACGCCGACGCATGCCGTGAAAACTGCGCAGCGATTCCAGCCCCTGATGCAACGGTACTCCCACGTGGCGGGCGGCGAGCAACGCCGCCAGTGCATTGTGGGCGTTGTGCGCCCCCGGCTGGTTCCAGTCCAGGACGGCCGGCTCCAGCTCCGGGCCGGTGATCGCATGGCGGCCTTCGCCGTTATCCAGAAGCCGGTAGTCGTTGCGTTCGGTTTGCCCCATGCGCGTGACCGGGGTCCAGCAGCCGAGGTCCAGCGTATCCTCAATACTTGTCTGGTCACCATTGGCAATGATCAGGCCGCTGCCGGGGACGGTTCGGACCAGGTGGTGGAATTGCCGCTGAATAGAGGCCAGGTCCGGGAAAATGTCAGCGTGATCATGCTCCATGTTGTTGATGATCAGCGTGCGCGGACGGAAATGAACGAATTTCGAGCGTTTGTCGAAGAAGGCTGAGTCGTACTCGTCCGCCTCGATGACGAAAAAGGGTGTGTCGCCGAGCCGGGCCGAGCGGTCGAAGTTGCCGGGCACGCCGCCGATGAGGAAGCCGGGGCTCAGTCCGGCGTCCTCGAGCAGCCAGGCCAGCAGCCCGGCGGTGGTGGTCTTGCCATGGGTCCCGCTCACGGCCAGCACCCACCGGCCCTGCAGTACGTGTTCAGCCAGCCACTGGGGGCCGGAAACGTAGCGCAGGCCCTGGTCGAGCACGGCTTCCACGGCGGGGTTCCCGCGCGACAGGGCGTTGCCGATGATGACGCAGTCGGGCGTGGGCGATAGCTGGGACGCTTCGTAACCTTCCGTGATCTCGACGCCCTGCCGGCGCAGCATATCGCTCATCGGGGGATACACGTTCTGATCGCTGCCGGTGACCCGGTGGCCCTGTTCCCTGGCCAGCAGGGCAAGACTGCCCATGAAGGTCCCGCAGATACCCAGAATGTGGACATGCATTGTGAGGAGTCTCCGATGTGGTGCCGGCTTCGTGTTCGCAGCGTACCATCGGATGGGAGCGCAGGGAGAGTCCGAAAGGGCAGACGGCGGCGAGGGCCCGCGGAGACCGGCGCGTCACCCGCCCGTGACCCCTGGGGACGGGCGGGCGACAGTGTGAATACTTCAGTGTTTCGCTAGAAGTAGTAAGTGGCCCCCACCTGGCTGGACAGACCGTGCTGCTCGATTTCCAGGTCGTCGTTCTCGAGGTCGGTATACCGATACCCCACGTCCATGTGGAAGCCGAGCTCCCTGACCGTGCTCGGACGGTACTCCACGCCGACCAGCGGCATGGCGCTCCATCCGTCGATATCCCCCCATTCCTCGTAGGAGGCCTCGGCGCCTACGTAGAACTGGGTGTTGTTGCGCACGATGGGAGCGTACATACCGCGGGCCCCGGCACGGATAACGTCGTCATCCACGCTGACGTCATCGACGTCGGCTTCCAGGTTGCCGTAGTAGCCGAACACCCCGAAGCCCAGGCGCCGGTCACTCCAGCCGCGAAGCTCGATGGCGGAGAACTGGTTGCTTTCCGCTAGCGGGTCGCCCAGCGTGTACTGCCCGCCCAGCCCGAGCTCGAGGTTGTCAGCACTGGCCGTGCCCGGGATGGCGAGGGCGGCGGCAAGACCTGCAGAGCTGACGATCGCGGCATATTTTCCAAACGTCTTGCGCATTGCTTACTCCATAGCGTTGCTCGGAAATGTCGAAAGCCTGCGATGCCGGCGGCCGCCCCGGTGTCCGGCGCGACGGCGCCGACAAGGCAAGCAGTCGGTAGGACAACGATAAAAACAGAATGATCCGTCTTGACATCAGGTTTGCCGGAAAGGTGGCCCCTGACCGGCAATGAAGGTTGCCTGTGATCCGGGGGCGGCTCAGGAGGGCTGTTGTCGACCGGAGTCGGTGGCGGGGTCTTCGTCCGGCGGCTCGCCGCCCGTGGCCTTGCTGTTACCCTTGCTGGCCTCGGAGGAGGCCGTCTGGTGCAGGTGAACGTCCCGCTGCGGGAACGGAATAACGATGCCTTCCTCACGCAGGGCGCGCTCAATGGCGAAATGCAGTTCGCTGCGCACCGTCATGAAGTCGTCGGTGTCGCCGATGAAGCAACGCAGTTCGAGATCCAGGCTGGACTCGCCGAAGCCCACGAAGAGCGCAATCGGCGGAGGGTTGCGCAGGACCTTTTGGTGTTCCGCCGCGCAACGCAATAGGATTTGCGCCACTTTCTCGGTATCGCTCCCGTGGGCGGCACGGACTGCTATTCTCTCCCGGGCCATGCGATTCTTGTGCGTCCAGTTGATCACGGACGAGGAGATGAGGTCGGCGTTGGGGACGATGACCGATGCGCGGTCGAATGTTTCGATCTCTGTCGAGCGTACCGAGATGTGGCGTACCGTACCCTCGTGCTCGCCGACAATGATCCAGTCGCCCACCTTGATCGGGCGTTCGATCAGCAGCAGCAGTCCGGCGACGAAATTCTCCACCACGTTGCGCAGACCGAAACCGATCCCCAGTGACAACGCACCCACCACCAGCGCCAGGTTGGTGAAATCCAGTCCCAGGGCGCCCATGGCCATGAGCAGTGCCAGCCCCACCCCCAGGTAGCTGGAGCCTGCAGCGATGGAGTTGCGGGCGCCGTATTCCAGGCGGGTGTTCGGCAGCACCCGGTTTGTGAGCCAGCGCCGGAAAAGATTGGTCGCGATCAGGCCGGCGGAGAGTATCAGGGCGGCCACCAGCAGGTTGCCTGGCGCCAGCGTGAAACCGCCAATCTCGATGCCGGAGAACAGATTCTGCGTCCAAAGTAGCAGTGTGGCTGGCGGTACACCGTAAAGCAGCAGCAGCCCGTAGATCAGCGGCACAAAGATGAGCACGTCAGCCACCAGGCTGGTCCAGAACACCATGCCCTGCAGGCTGGCTTCGGTCGGCCGCTGGACACCGCCGATCATCGAGCCGTAGCGCCTGGCCGGCTGGCTGAGGAAGAAGCGCTGGATGAGTTCCCGCGCCGCGATATGCAGCAGCAGCCCGAAGCCGATGACCAGCGCCGTGGCCAGTAGTCGTGACTGAATGAAATACGCCAGGCGGCTGTAGCCGAACAGAGCCAGCACGGGTGCGGTCAACACCACCAGGCGGAGCAGGCCGCGCAGGACGTCCAGCAACGGCCGGGAACTGTCCTCCTGTTCCGGTGGCTGCGCCTCCTGATCCTCCTCCGCCTTCGTCTCCGCCTCGTGATCGGATACCTGGTCCACCGGCCCGGCTTCCTGGGATTCCTTGACCGAGGTGATCCAGTAGCGGGGGCTGAGCACCCAGGCCGCCGTCGTGGCCGCCATCACGGTGTAGATGAACAGAAAGATCGACTCCAGCTCTTCGGTGTTGGAGCGGGTCAGCAGCATCAACGAGAGTACGGCGGCGCCGATCGCCATGACCAGCGCGGCGAGCCGGATGGCGCCGAGCAGCACCACCACGCGAGCCGGATCCACCGGCACGATGCGCCAGGCGACATGGTGCGGGGACAGGGCGGCGCGGGACATGCCGAACAGCACCAGAAAGCCCGCCAGCGCCACCGAGACGACGTAGACCATGGCCGCGAACAGGCCGGTGAGCAGTCCCTGCAAATAGAGCACCAGTACCACCAGGCTGATGATGAGTACCGGCACCAGCGCGTTGGCTGTCCCGTCGGCGATGGCGCCGATGATGCGTCTGGCGTAGCTGGGGGAATACTCGGCAGGGTCGCGGCCGAAGCGCTGGAGCACGGCCCGGCGCAATGGCCAGCCCAGCAGAACGCCCAGCAGAGGCAGCACCACGAACAAGGCGATGGCGGAGCGCGACTCATCGGACGCCCGCCGCTCCTGCCACCAGGCCACTGGAGCGCCGACCAGTTTGGAGACAAAGGCCATGGCGTCCTCTCCGGCCTGGTACCAGACATCTGCGTGGGTCGGGCGCGGCATGCGCTGGGTCTGCTCCCGGCGAAACCGCCGTTGCTCCCAGCCGGCGATCTGTTCCAGCATTTCACCGCTACGCGATTCCGCCACCTCGGCAATACGCACGCGCGCACTCTGATCGGCGACCGCCTGCTGCAGCGACGCTCGCAGTTCCCGCAGGGGTTGAGGTTCTTCCGGTTCATCTTCCTCCGGCGGCCGCCCCAACTGTTCCAGTGTTCCCTTCAGATCATCCAGCCGCGCCTGCGCCGATCGCCTGACGGATTGTGCCTCCCGCTGCAGCGAGCGCAGCTCGGACATCACCGAGGCCGGGCTACGGTCCTGGAAATCGTTCGACAGCGCCTCCTGGGCGCCGCCGACAACGGCCCGCCACTCGGCGATCTGTTGCTCCAGCGTTTTTTCCAACTCCTCGTCGGCGCTGACGTTGGCCGCCAGCAACAGTGCCAGCGCGAGCACCATCCATGACAATGCCCTGGCCGTTGCTGCGCGGAAAGTCAGTTGCATTAGGAGTCCTTGCTGGCGACTACTGGATGGCCTGGCCAACCATGATGGACACGATGAAAAGTAGCACTGCCACGCCAACCCCGCCGGCGGCGGACAGGTTCAGCGCATGCCGGAAGACGTGGCCGGTCACCGCCACGGTCCAGACCGCGATGACCAGCAGCCAGAGCGCTGCCCAGGCCGGCACCTCCTCCGGTTGCGGCTGCCCCAACGCCAGGCCGGCGGGAACGGCCGCGGCGGTGAGCAGGGCGTTCGCGCCGAACAGCGCGGTGGCGGTCTGCACGAAGCGCGCCGTCAGCCCCCGGATCTGAAGTGCGGCGTAGGTGAAAGCCAGCGTCACCAGCGTTCCCAGCAGCGCCTGGGGGACGGCCGTGGTGTGCCCCGACGACAGCGACAGGAACAGCAGCGAAAGGCCTGCGTTCAACGCTACCGCCACCAGCAGCAGATTCGGCGAATATACCTGGTCCTGGGGGCCTGCCTGCAGTCGGCAGACCGCGAGCCAATGCATCAAGGTCTGGTTCACGCTGTGCTGTTCCTCCTTTGGCAAGCCATCTATTGTCGCGTGGCATCCGGTCCAGGGAAACACCGGAGGTTTCCCGTGTCTGCCCACCCGCGTTGCATCCTGGTGGCGCTCGGCCTCGGCGCCGTACAGGGCCGCCCCGGTACAATACTGGCCGTTACGCGATCACATGAATACGTGTCGCCCGGTCGTGACGGTGTCGCCTGTCTTGCACATTCGGCATTGAAAGGCAATTTACGGTATGCTTCCCGCGCTTCCGGAAGCACGACATCGTGCCTCCGCCCAGAACAATCGACCGTCGTCGGCCGTGCCTTATACTGCCCGCACCCGCGGGCGGCGTCGCGGCCGTATTGTAAACAGGCCCTAGCAAGGAGTAGGGGTTCATGGCTCCTAAAAACGCCTTTTACGCCCAGTCCGGGGGTGTCACGTCCGTGATCAACGCCAGCGCCTGCGGCGTGATCGAAACCGCGCGGCGCCATCCGGACCGCATCGGCAAGGTCTACGCGGGTCGCAACGGCATCATCGGCGCGCTGCGGGAAGACCTGATCGATACCAGCCTGGAGTCCGACCATGCCATCGCGGCGTTGCGCCACACCCCGGCGGGTGCTTTCGGCTCCTGCCGCTACAAACTGAAGGGGCTGGAGGAGAACCGGGCGGAGTACGAACGCCTGATCGAGGTCTTCGAGGCTCACGATATCGGCTACTTCTTCTATAACGGTGGCGGCGACTCCCAGGACACCGCGCACAAGGTGTCCCAGCTCGGCGAGAAGATGGGCTACCCGATCACCTGTATCGGCGTGCCGAAAACCGTGGACAACGATCTGCCGGTAACCGACTGTTGTCCGGGTTTCGGTTCGGTGGCCAAGTACGTCGCGGTCTCGACGCTGGAAGCCGGGCTGGATGTGCGCTCCATGGCTGAAACCTCAACCAAGCTGTTCGTGCTGGAAGTCATGGGCCGGCACGCGGGCTGGATCGCCGCCGCCGCGGCGCTGGCCGCGGAAGAGGAGGGGCAGCCCCCCCACGTCATCCTGCTGCCGGAGGTGCCGCTGGATCAGCAGCGTTTCCTGGACAAGGTTCGTGCCACGGTGGAGCGCCACGGCTACTGCGTCATTGTTGTCTCCGAGGGGCTGATGACCGCGGACGGCAAGCTGCTGTCCGATGGAGGTTCCAAGGACGCCTTCGGTCATACCCAACTGGGTGGGGTTGCGCCCGTGATCGCACGCATGTGCAAGGATGCACTGGGCTACAAATATCATTATGCGGTGGCCGATTATCTGCAACGGGCCGCACGCCATATCGCTTCCAAGACCGACGTGGATCAGGCCTATGCGCTGGGTGCGGCGGCAGTGGAGTTCGCGTTGGAGGGTCGTAATGCGGTCATGCCCACCATCGTCCGCAAGCGGGATGAGCCCTACCAGTGGGAAATCGGCTGCGCGGCGCTGGCGGACGTGGCGAACGTGGAGCAGAAGCTGCCGCCGGAATACATCGCCGAAGACGGCATGGGCGTCACGGAGGCCTGCCTGCGCTATCTGCGGCCGTTGATCCAAGGAGAGGATTACCCGCCTTATCGGAGCGGCCTGCCCGAGTACGTGCGGCTGAAGAATGCCTCGGTGCCGAGGCTGCTGGGCACCACGTTTGAATTGCGGTAGGGGTTCTCCTCCGGATTTTCCATACTTTCGTAGTCCGATGATTGAAGCCACACCGGCAGGTGTGGAAACAGATGCCAGAGGCAAGGAGTCAGTCATGAACGTTGCAGAAATTTCCGCGGGCAAATCGGTGCCGGACGATATCAACGTCATCATCGAGATTCCGCAGCACGCGGACCCGGTGAAATACGAGGTGGACAAGGACAGCGGCGCGCTGACGGTGGACCGCTTCATGGCGACCGCGATGCACTACCCCTGCAACTACGGCTACGTGCCGCACACCCTTTGCGGCGATGGCGACCCTGCTGACGTCCTGGTGGTGGCACCGTTCGCGCTGGTGCCCGGTTCGGTAATCCGTTGCCGCCCGGTGGGTGTGCTGCAGATGGAAGACGAATCCGGCGAGGACGCCAAGATCCTCGCCGTGCCGGTGGACAAGCTCACCCCGATGTACAGCAACGTCAAGGGGCCGGACGACCTGCCGAAACTCCTGCTGGACCAGATCAGCCACTTCTTCGAGCATTACAAGGATCTGGAAAAGGGCAAGTGGGTGAAAGTGACGGGCTGGGAGGGTGTCGACGCCGCGCGCCAGGAACTGCTGGACGCCGTCAAGCGCCACGACGAGCAGGGTTGACCCCCGCTTCGTCTGTCCGGACGCAGCGGGAAAGCGCGCCAGTCGACACTTTGCGACACTGGCGCGCCGTTGCTGTCACAAAAATTCCACACATGGTCTGGACATCGGGAACTCCTTCTCTATAATCCGCCTCTAATGTGCACTGCAGCAGGGCACAGTTCACATTTGGTGCACCAGTCTGTGAGATTGGTGGATGCGTCAGCATCAGTCGCGAGGTGTCTCTATGGCACGGGTCATGACGAAGCAGCGGCTTGAGCGGGAGAACCTCGCTTATCGCTACACTGGCGGTGTAAGCCAGGAGAACCGCTGTAGTGGATTTGTTCCAGCCTTTCGTGATGCCGAAACCGGTACCGTCTACCGGTCCCTGTGTTCCCGCGGTAATCCCGCCCCCTTTCATTGCCTGGACGGCCTTCCCGACACCGTGGTCATCGAGCGCGATGAGGGCGGTCTCCCCAAGACGCTGAAACCTTCGCTGGAAGCCGGTTTCGTGCGCGACGGCGAGTTCTACACCCGGGACCAGGCGGCGGACTGCATTACCGACGGCGAGTAAACCCCGGGCGCGGCGAGTTCGCCTGCACTGTCCGTTCCCTTCCAAAAGGACCCCGTGATCGTGGCCTTCCTGCAAGTCGTGTGCGAACTCGAGGCAAGCGTCTGCCAGCCTGCCGAGGATGTGCTGATGGAGCAGGGCGCCATGTCCGTGACCTTTCAGGACCCCGGTGGTGATCCGATCCTCGAACCGGACGTGGGCACCAGCCCGCTGTGGCAGCGTGTTACCGTGCTGGCGCTGTTCGAGCCCGATGTCGACAGCAAGGCCCTGCGTCGCGTCCTGGAACGTGAACTGGGCGACGCGGCGGTCAGCGGCTGGCGCGTGGAACGGCTGCAGGACAAGGCCTGGGAACGGGCCTGGATGGACGATTTCCATCCCATGCAGTTCGGCCGGCGGCTCTGGGTCTGCCCCAGTAATGGCCGGGTCACGGCCGCCGATGCGGTGGTGCTGAAACTGGATCCGGGGCTGGCATTTGGTACGGGTACCCATCCCACCACCGCGCTTTGCCTCCGCTGGCTGGATCAGCAGCAACTGGAAGGGGCCCAGGTCGTGGACTACGGCTGCGGCTCGGGCATACTCGGCATCGCCGCGCTCCTGCTCGGGGCCAGACACTGCCATGGTGTCGACAATGATCCCCAGGCGCTCACGGCGAGCCGGGAGAATGCCGCCCGCAACGGTGTCGCCCAGCGCATGGCCCTCGCCCTGCCCGATGCGGAGCCGCCACCGGCGGACCTGCTGGTGGCGAATATCCTCTCCGGTGTACTGATCGAACTGGCACCCCGCCTGCAGCGCCTGGTCAAGCCAGGCGGCCGGCTGGCGTTGTCCGGCATCCTCGAGCAGCAGGCCGACTCCGTCATCGCCGCCTACCGACCGGCATTTCTGCTCGATCCTCCCCTCATCGACGGCGACTGGGCACTGATCACAGGCCTTCGGGCTGACGGTGACTGAGCGCACCCCGCCTCCTTCGTGGGGGCGGCATGCTTTACAAGGCTCCCGCGCGTTCCGACAATGTGCGCTGACAATCCGGTACTCCTGCCGGATCTGGCGAGGCTTTGATGTACACCCAGTGCCCTGCATGCGCGACCCTGTACCGGGTCACGGAAGACCAGTGTACCGGCCAGCACAGGCTGGTTCGTTGCAGCATGTGTCTGCGGGTTTTCGATGCCGGGGAAAGGGCGGCGGAGTCGTTGCCGGCCGAGATCGAGGCCTTGCTGACGCCGGAGCAGCTATCGGCCATCCTGCCTGAAGAGCCAGAGCCAGATCAAGCGCCAGAGCCAGACCAACCCCAAACCCACACCCAGCCCCAACAGGAGCAGCCGAAGGACTCACAGCACCACCCGGGCGCCCAAGTCCCCGGGCACCGGCCCAGACCCCCGC
>JAFIFV010000032.1 GCA_020831845.1 Ectothiorhodospiraceae bacterium | reverse complement strand
GGATGGCGCGCCGCCTTCGCAATGAAAGCGCCGGCTATGACGAGTTCGTACGCGAGCACCTACTGTACAAGTCACCCGCAATCGCACTATTCAGTTACCTACTGATTCCGTGCATCGCCGCCGGCGTCATCCATCGCAGCTTATGGGGTAGAGCCTTCCGTAATCTGCATCCTTCGGAAGCTGAAGAAATCGCAAACAAGTTCCTGATTTCAAAGTGGGAGCGACGCTACTCAAAGCTCATGCTCTTCAATTCGTGGGTGGTATTGCTTGGTCTGATCGTTGTCGCCGTTGTGGAAGCATTCTTGTGGATGCTCGGAATATAGAGCGCTCGACCAAACTGGCGTACGGGAAACTACCTTGCAGGACCAGACTCTGCATATCGTTTACACAGCCTACGTGCTATCCGGCGGCTACGCCTTGCTGGCTTGCGTCTGGATAGTGGTCGGATGGTTTCCTCTCCGAAAAATGGGGCGGAGACTTCGCGCGGAGAACGACCTCTATGACAACTTCGTGTGTGAATATCTCCTGTACAGAGGAGCCGTGATAGCACTTTTCAGCTACATCCTCATTCCAGGCATCGCTGCAGGACTCATTCACCGCAGCCTTTGGGGGCGAACATTCCGAAAGCTTCATCCTTTTGAGGCGGAAACTATTGCCAACACCTTTTCCGTGTCGCGGGGCGAGCGACTTTACTCAAAGTTCATGATTATCCATTTGTGGATAGTATTGATCGTAATGACCATGACTCTTCTAGGGGAAGCGATTTCATGGATCGCCTGACCCCCATTCTAGGAAATGTCGCGAGATTAATAACCAACAAATTCCATAACTAAGAAGATGAGCGTAGACCTTCACAATGCTCTTTTCGAAGCATCGCCAACCCTTTACGTTGTCGTCGGGGTTTATCTGATCGTTGGCGCTTACTGGTTCTTCTTTGGCTGGTGGCTGCTGCGGAAGATGGGTGAACGGCTCCAAGCGGAAAGCAAAGAGTTCGATGACTTCGTGACGTACTATCTGCTGGGCAGAGGAATGTTCTTCCGACTTCAGAGCACCTGGTTAAAGGCAGCTATTGCGGCAGGTGTCATTCATAGGAGTTTTTGGGGAAGAAGCTTCCGGAACCTGGAACCCTCTGAAGCCCAGCGGATCTCCTCCTCGTTCTCCATGACGCGGTTCGAGCAAATACTTTCCCGCTTCATGCTAGTGCATAGCTGGATTATGGTGACAGGGCTCGCGTTTGGCTTCGTCCTCGAAGCAACGGGCTGGATTACGCACTGGCTACTCTGACGGCATGTAGGTTGGGGTGCGCAAAGCAAACCCCAACATCCCCCCAGCACCCTACGACACACCCCTGCCCCGCACTGCCTTCCGTTCGTCAAGAGGCTTCATGGGTGTCCTGCAGCCCTTCCGGGCAAGGTCACCAGCTTTTAGCGCGTCCGCTCGATGGACTTGTTCGGCTTCCCTACACTGGCTGACGAGCATCTACTTCAATTTTTGCCACGATCTCTGCTGCACGCTGGACCACTAACGGAAACTCCGGCTTCCCCCCAAAATGTGACGGATGACCGATCGCGAGAACGGGTAACGAGTGCGCGAGGCACCGCACCGGTAGGAGCTGACCGCAGAAAATACGGACGCGCCGCCCCCGATGATCCGTATACAATGGCTCGCCGAGCTCTCCAACATGTCCTGGCTCGCAGTATAGCCGCCGGAAAGCATCAAGGGCGGTAATACCCTCAAGAATTATTATTCGTGGGCGGACATAGGTGATTATTTCCTCAACAAAAGGATACGCCTCTCGCTGACCTTGCGTTAAGGTCATGCCATGGGAGACCTTAAAGGCGTCGACGCCGTTCGACCTACGGAAGGCTAGGTTCGACTTGGGGATCTTTCTCACGCCATCGCGGTTCACTCCAAAGACCTGCATTAGGAGCGGCAGCATTGGCTGCTGGATCGCATAGGCGCAATCCACGTACTCATGCTCTCCGTTCTCGTAGAACGAACGCGATGCGAGCTCATCCTCGTTCCACGTCGCAGGGTCTCCGCCAGGATTGATTCCCAAGACCAACGCGGCCGCGGCGTCAATGCGGCTGTAGAAGATGCTGTAGAACCTTCTCTCCGTCAGCCCGGTCAGCGAACGATACCGCCTGTCGATGTCTCGCATCTTGGAAATCGTATCCACACTCCCTCCAAAGGGTGCCGAACGCCCCGCATGAGCCGCGCTTGACGGCGACCGACCGTAGCGGCAGCGAAGGGAGGGAGCAGTCAAGCGTCGGTCTCCATGCGGTTGTTGGGCGCACCCCGCCAGTTGAGCCTACTCATGATTCGCTCCCATAGGTTTCTAACCTCGTCTCACCCAAAGCCGCCTCAATCGAGGCTTGGGCTGATTGAGAGAGGCTGGCAAATCGTTCCTGCAAAGGATACAAATGATCAACGAATCCTCTTCTAATAGCATCGAAATAGTGCGAACGGATTTCGCCGAGTTCAGCCACCGTGCTGTCGGCACACGCCGCCTCGTACGCTGCAGAAATGGACTTAAGATCTGAACGATCGTGCTCGCTCATTACGTGGCTGAAGAGCTTGGTGCATAGAAAGCGTACGTAGAGCTCGCTCATTGCACGATAAGGTTTCGAGAAATCATTCAAAGGCATATACGAACCGAATTGCTCTTCATAAAGGCATGCCAACGCGGCTTCACCCCAAAGTGCTCTGCAATAGCTCATCAAGGACTCGTACTCCTTGCCGCGAACTTCTTCCTCTGATTCCAGATTGTATATAGCGGCAAGGCAGACGTGACGCAGGGACTCATCTCCGCCGCGTGAAAGAAAGTGATCAGGTACTGCTCGATCGACCTGCTCCAACAACGTTGCGCGACATTCCCGCGCTTGTTCTGCCTTTTCGCGTTCGTTCGCAATATCGCGAAGCCGAGGCGCGACAACCGCAACCAAGTCTTCGATCGGGTCACTTTCGGCGTGTGCCTTGCGAAGAGCGTCCGTGTACGCCAGTACGGGCTCCTCGCGAGCGCACGCTCTCGCGTAGAACCGAAATATCCTTTCTATATCGGTATAGCTGAGCCGCGGCTTAAAGCGCGCGACGATGTGTCTCCATAGGATCTTCACGTCAGCTACTCACTCCGGCCGGCGGCCTCGTGCGCCCAACGCTGATTGGATAGAACGCGGCGATATTGAATCACTCTGAGCGCTTCATAACTCCAATCCCTGCCCACCAGTCTCTCTTCAAATCTATTTATATTACAAGCACTCACAGGCAAATAGCGCAGTCTCCATGTAATCGCGTGACGTCGCGTTTACGCGCCTCAATCATACGGTGCATTTACCGGGTTCGAACCCGGTAAATGCACGCGGCCCGAGAGGATCAGGTGACTTGATCCGCTCGGGCCGCCTATGGGGGAGTAATGGTAAGGGGTTGCTGTCACGTTGTTGCCCACCTGGCTTTCTGCGGCTTTCCGCCGTCTGTGATGGTTATTCCGGCACGCTACCGCCATGCGACATCAGCTACGCGGCGTCGCGCTTGTTGTGTTTTTTTCAGTAGTAGCACAGGTCGGACGGGATAGCACGCTTACATATCAATGATTTTTGTAGGAATTTTCTTACAACACAGTTCCGCTTGTTTTACTTCCCATTGTGGAAAACGGGTTTCTGTGCCCCAATATGCTTTCCGTTACCCCCCTTCGGGCGCTTTGCTCTTGAAACCGATGGCTGCAGAAACCGCGACCACCCGCTACGGGCCTCATGCCTGGTCGACGGGTATTGTGATTCTGCTGGTGGCCGCTCTGCTGGCGCTGTCGCTCACGCCTCCAGCCGGGGAGCGTTCGGGCAGCCTGCGGCCGAGCGTTGCGCTGCATGCCAGCGAACTGGCCGAGGTGCTGCCGCTGGATATCCAGGTCCAGTTGGCGGCGAAGGGGCTGCAAGCGCTGGATGGCGGTCAGGATGACCGCGGCGGGGCCGCGGGATTGCCGCTTACGTTGCCGTTGGCGGTGCGTGCTGACGGCGGCTGCCAGGCGCTTGCCTGCAACCGTGAACGGGCGCCGCCCTCTCCCCTGAAACGTTCTGCCCTCGCTCCTCGGGCCCCTCCCGCGCACGTCTGAACCCTGCTGCGCTCATCGCGCAGCCATCACTATTGCGGCTCCGTTTCGCTGTTTCGGGGTGGTGCTCCGTGAGCGCCGCTCGTTCATGCATTCCGGCGCGTGGCCGCAGGTTCGGGACTTTGTGCTGGAGCAATGCCCATGTGGCTATTCAAGGAAAACCCTTCATTCGATTTCATGGGGCGGCGCGGTATCGCCGCCATTCTGACCACAATTCTGCTGGTGACCGCCCTGGCGGTGCTGGCAATCCGCGGCCTGACGTTCGGCGTGGACTTCACCGGCGGCACGGTGGTGGAGGTGAGCTACGCGCAGCCGCCCGCCATCACGGAGATACGGCAGGCGCTGGATCAGGCCGGTTTCGACGACGCCTCCGTGCAGCAGTTCGGCTCCGCGCGGGATCTGGTGATCCAGCTCGCGCCCAGGCAGGGGCAGGACGCGAACCAGGTCAGCGATTCGGTGCTGGCGGCGCTGAAGGCGCAGGACAGCAGCGTGGAGATGCGGCGGGTGGAGTTCGTCGGCCCGCAGGTGGGCGAGGAGCTGGCGGAAGACGGGCTGATGGCCATGCTCTACGCGCTGGGCGGCATCCTGATCTACGTGGCGGTGCGCTTCGAATACCGCTTCGCGGCCAGCGCCGTTGCCGCGCTGGTGCACGACGTGACGCTGGTCACGGGCTTTCTGTCGTTGTTCAGCATTCCCTTCGATCTCACCGTGCTGGCCGCGCTGCTGGCGGTGGTGGGCTATTCGCTGAACGACACCATCGTGATCTTCGACCGCATCCGGGAAAACTTCGTGAAGCTACGCAAGGGCTCCACGGAGGAAGTGATGAACCTGTCCATCAACCAGACGCTGTCCCGCACGCTGATCACCTCGTTCACCACGCTGCTGGTGGTGGTGAGTCTGCTGGTATTCGGCGGCCAGATCATGCGGGGCTTCGCGCTCACGCTGCTGGTGGGCATCGCGGTGGGCACCTATTCCTCGGTGTTCGTGGCCGGTTCGGCGGCGCTGGCCATGGGGGTCAGCAAGCAGGACCTGATACCGCCGGAGAAGGAAGGCCTGGAGGAGGACCGCCGCCCGTAGCTACGCACCGGCCGGCGTACGCGTCAGCCCCGCCGGGCCTTGTCGCCGGGCTTGCAGTCGGTGGGTGCGTCGGCACCCTCCTCTACAACGCCCTGGTGTCGGCCCCGGCCCACCAGGCGTTTGAGCCGGCGCCACAGCCCGCCGAACAACTGGGCGAATACCTGGGCGCGCAGCCGGGCGTTGCGCAGTTCCAGCTCGCGCAGCTTCGGGTCGGGAGTATGAAAGGCCATGGTCTGTCCCTGTCCTGCCGGTGATACGTTCCGGAAACAGCCCGTTACACGGGGGCGCATCACCAAGATACACGCACTGCGCAAGCTGCTTCCAATCCGCCGGGCATCGAAGGCCGGCAGCACCCGGCCGTGGCGGCGGCCTGTCGTGCTTGAGCTACGCTTCCAGAAGGTCATGACTGGTCAGCATCAGCAGCGCTGAAGCGGCGTCACCGGGAGGATGCAGGGGGTGGGCGGTGATGTGGCGTATCCGGACAAGCTCCGCGCCCGCGAAGAGGTGCGGCTGAGCGAGCGTCGCGCCGCTGCGGGAACACCGCAGCAGCGCCCGGCTGTCGGCTTCGCCCTGTCCGGGGGCGGAATCCGCAGCGCCACGTTTGCGCTGGGCTTCTTCCAGGGGCTGGCGCGCCGGCAACTGCTGCGGCATATCGATTACCTCTCCACCGTTTCCGGCGGCGGCTTCTTCGGGGCGTTTCTCGGCCGGCTGCACACGCGCTCCGTCGTCACCAGCGTGGACGATGTGGAGTACGTGCTGGGCGGCAAGCCGGACCACCCGGGCCAGCCGCAGGCGGAGGACGCGGAACCGCCTGCCGACAGGCTCTCCGGTTATCGCAGCGACGTGCTGCGCTACCTGCGGGAGAACGGCCGTTACCTCTCCCCCACCGGCTCGGGGGACACCCTGCTTGGCGGCGTGGTGCTGCTGCGCAACCTGGTCAGCATGCATGTGGTGCTGGCCCTGTTCGTGCTGTTGCTGCTACTGGCGGTGCAGTTGCCGTACATCCTGCTGGCGGCGGCGGAGATCCTGCGCGTGCCGCCGCTGCGGGTGCATGAACCGCTGCTGATCAGCCCGTACATGGTGCCGGCGGCGGTGGCACTGGCGTTTCTGGTGTGGACCACCGGCTGGGCGTACTGGGTGGTGGGGCACCAGCGCGGCATCACCCAGCGCGAGGCCTGGCTGCAATTGATGGCCCCGGTGCTGCTGGTATTGCTGGCGCTGGCGGGCAAGGTGCTGTTCGGTCTGGAGGGCCGTAGCCCGGCCAATCTCATCGCCTGGGGGCTGATGGGCGTCGGCCTGCTCACCATCGCCTTCGCGATTGCGCTGGACCGGCAGTTGATCCGCCGGCTGTTCACCGGCCACCCGGGCGAACCCAACCCGTCCGCCGAGGAAACCAGCCGCATACGCCAGCGGGTATCCAAGCTGCACATGCTGGCGGTGCTGTTCTTCATCGCACTGGCGCTGGTCACGCTGGTGGACAGCGCCGGCGCCACGCTCTACTGGTGGCTGTTCAGCGAGCAGGCCCCGCCGTTTTCCGGCTTGCTGGCCGGCGGCGCCGGCATCATCGCGGTGCTGGCAACAGCGCAGCAACTGATCGCGCGCCTGGCGCCGCGCAGCGAGGACCGACCGGGCCTGCCCCGTCACGTCTTGATCTGGGTGGGCACCGTGGGGCTGCTCACGCTGTACCTGCTGGTGGTGGGCACGCTGTCGCACAGTATCAGTCACGGCTACGTGGTGCTCATGCTGCGGCCGGAAAGGCCGCCGGACATCGTAGGCACGCGGGCGTTCTTCGCCACCGGCGTGTTCCTGATCGTGGTGCTGCTGGCCGGGCAATTGAAGACCTTTGTGAACAGGTCCGGCCACCATGCGCTGTACATGGCACGGCTCACGCGCACTTTCCTGGGCGCGTCCAATCCCCGCCGCCACACGGGGCCGGATCGCTCGGTGCTGCACGTGGTGCCGGAGGATGACATTGCCTTCGAGGCCTACCAGGCCGGGGCCACCGAGGAAACCAGCAAGGCGTACCGGGCCGCGCCGCTGCACCTGATCAATGTCACCGTGAACGAAACCGTGGACGGCCGCTCCCGCGTCCAGCGGCGGGACCGCAAGGGCGTCGGGCTGGCGTTCGGGCCGTGCGGCATGAGCCTGGGCATCCGCCACCACGTGCTCTACCCGAACCGCCCGCAGGACGGTTTCGAGTCGGCCACCGAGTGCTGCGCGGTCTACCCCGTCGGGGAGCACCAGTACCGCGCGTTCGCCTACCCGGACAGCGAGGGCCCCGGCTCCTGCCCCTGGGAGCCGCTGTCTCTGGGCACGCTGGTGGCCATCTCCGGCGCCGCCTTCAGCACCGGGGCGGGCTTCCGCACAACGCTGGCCCTCAGCCTGCTGTGCGGCCTGGCCAACCTGCGGCTGGGCTACTGGTGGCATTCGGGCGCCAAACCCCGGCTGCGCGGCCGCAACCAACCCACCATCGCTGGCTGGCGGCGCATGGTGGAACGCATCCTGCCGGTGTACAGCTTCCTGTTCGCCGAGATACTGGCACGGTTCCGGGGCACCGTGTGGCCGCACTGGTACCTGTCCGACGGCGGTCATTTCGAGAACCTGGCCGGTTACGAGCTGATCCGCAGGCGCGTGCCGCTGATCGTGATGCTGGATGCGGAGGCGGACCCGGATTACACCTTCCACGGCCTGGCCAGCCTGATCCGCAAGGCGCGCATCGATTTCGACGCCGACATCCGCTTCCTGGACACCGAGGAACTGGTTGCCATGGAACTGGACCACGTGTTCGGGCCGCTGAACCAGTTGCGCCGGCGCCGCGGCAAGGACGCGATGGTGAGCGCCGGCGGTGAACCCTCTGTGCCCAGCCTCTCGCCGCGCCAGTTCGCGCTGGCCAGGGTGAGTTACGACAGGGCGGACGCGGAGACGTGCTGGCTGGTCTACGTCAAGCCCGCCATGACCGGCCAGGAGCCGGCCGACTTGGCCGAGTACCTGAGCAACAACCCCAGCTTCCCGCACCAGCCCACCAGCGACCAGTTCTTCGACGAGGACCAGTGGGAGAGCTATCGCATGCTGGGGGAATACATGGCCGCGCGGCTGTTCCGGGAAGGCCGCAGCCGGGGAGAGAGCGGGGCCTGGGACGTCGAGGCGCTGATGCGCGGCGCGCCGGCTACCCCGCCCGCCGACCCGGGGTCAGGCTGAACGTCTGGTCGGCGCCCAGCGCGTCGAACAGCTCGCCGTGGCAGGTGAGCAGGATGATCTGCAGTTCCCGCGAGGCGCGGTAGAGCAGCCGCTGGATCTGCCGGATGCGCTGGGCATCGGTATTGATCAGCGCGTCGTCCAGCACCAGCGGCAGGGTATCGTCGCCGCGCAGCACCTCGGCCAGTCCGACCCGCACCAGGATGCCCAGTTGTTCCTGGGCGCCGCCGGAGAGCGCGTCGAAATGCTCGCGGGTGTCGCCGCTCTGCAGCCCGGTAACGCGCAGTTCCTCGTCCAGCGATAGCGCGGAACCGGGGAAGATGTCTTCCAGGTACGGGCCGATACGCTCCATCACCGGCCGGGTCAACCGCTCCTGCGCGGCCCGGCGCCTGGATTGCAGCAGTTCCCACAGTCGGCTGGCGGCATTGGCCTGGCGTTCCAGCCGCTGCCAGTCACGTTCCGCCGCCTCCTGGGCCGCTTCCTGTTCCTGCAGGGATTCGTACGGTGCGCTTTCGGCGGCTTTCTGCAGGTCCCAGCGGTGGCGCTGGATGTCCTGTTCCAGCGTGCGCTTGCGTTCCTCCAGGCCGGACAGGGCCTTTTCCGCCTGTTCCAGGTCGGTCCGGGCGCGTTCACCGCCCAGTTCCTCGAAGCTGCGGCGGGCCTGGTCCCGCAGCGCCACGCGCTCCTCCCAGGCCTTGCGGGCCTGCTGCTCCCGGGCTGCCAGGTCCTCGGCGGTGCCCAGCCGTTGCAGTTCGCCCTGCAGCCGGGTTTCTTCGGCGCGGGCGCCCTGGACCGCGCTTTGCTCGCCGCTGAGCGCAACCCGGTTGTCGTTCAGTCGCTGCTGCAGGCGGTCGCGTTCGTTGCGGGCGTCTTGGAGCACCTGCTCCGCGTCCCGCTCGGCGGCTTCGGCCTCGGCAAGATCCGGCAATTCGCCGGCGGGTGTCTGCTGGTTCTCCAGTTGCGCGTCGATATCGGCCAGCCGTTGCCGCAGCGGGTCCAGCCCATCCGGCGCGCCTTCCTGCAGCCGCTGGCGCAGCGTCTTCAGTTCGCCTTCCAGCTCGCCACGCCGCGCCAGCACCTGCTCGGCTTCGGCCAGGTCCACCACGGCCAGATCCTGATGCAGCTCGGCCAGCGCGCGTTCGCCGTCCCGAACCTGATCCCGCAACCGCGGCAGCTCCCCGCCGCCGGGGCTGATGACCACCTCGGCCACGTCGTTCAGCCGCAGCGTCCGCTCCTCGGCCACGGAGAACGCGGTTTCCCCGCCCTGCTCCAGTTGCTGGCCGTCCACGGTCAGGGGCTTCAGTGCGCGCACGCGCACGGCCGCTGCCGCCCCTTCCAGCCGGGCCCGTGCCTGTTCCAGCGCCTGCCCGGCCTGCCGCAGGGCCTGCACCTGCTTCGCGGTCACCGGCTTGCAGGCGGAAAGCTGTTGCTGCAGTTCATCCCGCTGTTTTGCCAGGGCGGCCAGTTGCTCCAGCCTTGCGGCGAGTTGCTCGCGCTCCTGGCGCAGACGGGCGTTTTCCGCTGCCGCCCGCACCTGTCGCAGCAGTTCGCGGCTGGCGACATGCTGCTGTTCCGCCTGGCTGACGGCCTGCTGGCTTTCCTGCAGTTCCGCTTCCGCTTTCTGCACCGCCGCCTGCAGGTCGGTCAGGCGGGCTTCCGTTTGCTGCAGCCGGGTCTGCGTTTGCTGCAGTTCCCGCTGCCGCTGCTCGCGTTCCGCCTGTTGCTGGCGGGCGCGCTCCAGTTCGGCGGCCAGCGTTTTCACCTGCTCCTCGGCCAGGGCCAGTTGCTGTTGCGCCTGGGCCGCCTGTTCCGCCCGCTGCCGGGCGCGATCACGTTCGCCGCGCTGGCGCTCGATCCGGGGGGCCAGCCCCTGCTGTTCCTCTTCCAGCCGCTGGAGTTCGGTGGCGGTCTGGCGGGTCCGTTCCTGGTGCGCCAGGGCTTTATCCCGCGCCGCGCGGGCCTGCTCGCATGCTTCTCGGGCTTCCCGCAGCGGCTTCTTCTCCTGGCCGGTGGCGGTGAAATAGCGTTCGTATTCGTCCCGCGCCCGCTGCAGCAGTGACTGCCCGGCAGGGCCTGCGGTGGCCTCGCCGATTTCGGTGGACAGCGCATCCTGCAGCCAGCCGCGGCTGTCCTCGTTCAGGTGATCGTGGGGTACGACGCGGGACTCGCCCTGGCGCAACCAGAGCAGCGGCCACAGGCCCAGGTCCTCGTTGGCCACGCCGGTACGCTTGCCGGGCCGGGTGCGCAGCAGCTCCCGCAGGCGCTCCTCGGCCTCGTCACCATCCAGCGTGCTGCCGCCACCGGCCAGCCGGGTATAGGCGCCCTTGAGGAATTTCTTCTCCAGCGTGTACTCCGCATTGCCGGCGGCGAAGCGGATGGTCACCGTGGGCGAACTGCCCGGAGACTGCCAGGACTGCAGTTCCTGCTTGTACTGGGCCGTGCCCTTGCTGGTTTCGAACAGGCCGTACCACAGCGCCTGCACCAGCCGGCTCTTGCCGGATTCGTTGGGGCCGGTGATCAGGTTCAGATGGGGGGACAGGGGGCCGATCTGCGCCTGTTCCAGGCCACGCCAGTCACGCACCTGGATCTCGATCAGGTGCATCAGCCGGCCTCCCGCATCAAACGGTGCAGCAAGCGCAGCGCGTCGTCGTCGGCCGGGTGTTCGCCGGCACGCAGTTCTTCCACTGTCTCGCCGACGAAGCCTTCCCCGGCCAGTGCCTGCAAGTCCGCTTCGGTGGGCTGCACGCTCACCGCGTCCTCGGCCAGACGCAGGCAGGCCAGCCGTTCCGCGTAGTCCTCCAGCAGCGCCTCCAGCGCCGACCGGGCGGACAGCGAGAGCTGGCCCCGCAGCTCCAGTTCCAGCAGCGTCCAGGAACGTTCCGGCAGGGCATCCAGCCAGGCGCGGAATTCCTCCACCTGCGTGTCGTCGTGGAATTCCTGCTCGTGCCGCAGCCAGCGGGTGCGGGCCACCTGAACCTGTTCCACACGCGGCTCGGCGCCGGGCGCGCCGATCTCCACCAGCAGCGCGTAGCCGGGAGTCTGCTCCTTGAAGCGCGTGGGTTCGTGGGCACCGGAGTACCAGGCGCGCGGGTCGGCCCGGTACACGCCGTGCCAGTCGCCCAGGGCCAGGTAGTCGAAGCCCTTGGCGATCACCGCGGGTACGTCAATCAAATTGGGCGTCTCGGTGCTTTCGCTGAAGGCGATGGCGCCGCCGTGGGCCACGGCGATGCGGATGCCCTCGCCCTCTTCCCGCGCCGGCAGCCAGGCGGTGGGGTCGTCGCGCTCATGGCGGCGGGCCAGCGGGCAGGGATAGACGGTGCCGCCGGCCACGGGAACCGGCTTACGATCGGTACAGACGCGGACGTTGTACGGCGCTTCCAGTCGCAGCAGTGCGGAATCCGGCGTGGCCGGGTCGTGGTTGCCGGGAATCAGGATCACCGGGATGTCGCCGAAGGTGCGCAGGGCATCGCTGGCCTGCTGCAGCGTATCGCCGCCGACGCCGTTGTCATCGAACACATCGCCCGCCACCACCACCAGATCCACCGCGTGCTCCCTGGCCAACTCGGCCATGCGACGGATGGTATCGAAGCGCTGCGTGCGCAGCCGGGCGGCGGTCTCCCCGGAGAGAAAACGCAGCTTCAGCCCAAGCTGCCAGTCTGCCGTGTGGAGGATTCTCAAGGCGTGTCCATTCCTTCGTGTTATTCCCCCGCCAAGACTAACCGCTTGCGCGGTTCGGAAAAACCGGAACATCGGCAAGCAATTTCTTGCAGGCGTGAAAAAGCGCGAGATCGGCAATACTTGATGAAAATAAACGCACAACAACCGAGGAGTACCTGCGAATGGCGGCAATGATAGCGGCAAAGCTGGACCTGGGCGGCGATCAGCCGATCATCATCAACCGGGTTTCCATGGACCAGCCGTGGCAGTGGCTGCGGGCGGGCTGGAACGATCTGCGCCGCTGCCCGGCCACCAGCATCGGCTACGGCCTGATCTGGGTGGTGCTGAGCGCCTTGCTGGTGGGCGGCCTGTGGGCGGCCGGTCAGGGGTCATGGCTGCTGCCGCTGTTCGCCGGATTCATGTTCATGGGGCCGCTGGTGGCGGTGGGCTCGTACGAGATGAGTCGGCGCCTGGAGCGCGATGAATCACCCACGCTGACCGAGGCCCTGACCGCTTGGCGTGCCAACGCCACGCAGATTGCGTTGATGGGCGTGCTGCTGATGATCTTCCTGCTGGCCTGGATCCGCCTGGCCACCCTGCTGTTCGCGCTGTTCTTCGGCACGTCCATTCCCACCGTGGAAGCGGGCCAGGTGTATAGCGAGCTGCTGCTGTCCGGGCCCGGGCTCGGAATGACAGCGGTGGGCACCGTGATCGGCGCCATACTGGCCTTCACCGCGTTTGCGCTGAGCGTTGTGGCGATCCCCCACCTGCTGGACCACCCGAAGACCAGCGTGCTGGAGGCAGCCATCGCCAGTCTCACCGTGGTGCAGAAGAACCTGCGACCCATGCTGCTGTGGGGTTTCCTGCTGAGCGCCGTTACTTTCATCGGCCTGGCGCTGGGCGTGATCGGGCTGGCTCTGGCCCTGCCCCTGCTGGGGCACGCCAGCTGGCATGCCTACAAGGATCTGCTGGGCTAACCGACGCCACCGTTTTCCTCCTGTCAGCCGCGCCCGCGTACTACGGCCCGCGGGCTTCGGTTCCGCGCCTGCAATAAGCTGCACACGCCCCCCACCCCCCGATTTGATCCACATCAAAATTCGTTGACCGGCGCTCTCCGATAATTCGCCTCGAAAGGACCTGTCCCGAACCTCTCCTCCTGGCAGATGGATCCAATCGATGCAATCGACAATCAAGTACAACGAGAACGTGGTGCGCCAGTTCGCGCTGATGACGGTGGTGTGGGGCGTCGTCGGCATGGGCGTGGGCGTGCTGATCGCGGCGCAGTTGATCTGGCCGGCGCTGAACTTCGACGTGCCCTGGCTCAGCTACGGCAGGCTGCGCCCGCTGCATACCAACGCGGTGATCTTCGCCTTCGGGGGTAGCGCGTTGTTTGCGACGTCCTACTGGGTGGTGCAGAGAACCTGCCAGACGCCGCTGTTCGCGCCGAAGCTGGCGGCATTCACCTTCTGGGGCTGGCAGACCGTGATTCTGGCCGCCGCGATCACGCTGCCGCTGGGCATCACCCAGGGCAAGGAATACGCCGAGCTGGAATGGCCCATCGCCATCCTGATCGCCGTGGTCTGGGTGTCCTACGCGGTGGTGTTCTTCGGCACCATCGTCCAGCGCAAGGTCAAGCACATCTACGTGGCGAACTGGTTCTACGGTGCCTTCATCATCACCGTGGCAGTGCTGCATATCGTCAACAACCTGGCGATTCCGGTGTCGTTCACCAAGTCCTACCCGGTGTACGCGGGCGCCGTGGATGCCATGGTCCAGTGGTGGTACGGCCATAACGCGGTGGGCTTCTTCCTGACCGCCGGCTTCCTGGGCATGATGTACTACTTCATTCCCAAGCAGGCCAACCGGCCGATCTATTCCTACCGGCTGTCCATCGTCCACTTCTGGGCGCTGATCTCCATCTACATGTGGGCCGGCCCCCACCACCTGCACTACACCGCGCTGCCGGAATGTGCGCAGTCGCTGGGCATGGTGTTCTCGCTGATTCTGCTGGCGCCGAGCTGGGGCGGGATGATCAACGGCATCATGACGCTGTCCGGTGCCTGGCACAAACTGCGCACCGACCCGATCCTGAAGTTCCTGGTGGTATCGCTGTCGTTCTACGGCATGGCTACCTTCGAGGGGCCGATGATGTCCATCAAGACGGTCAACGCGCTCTCCCACTACACCGACTGGACCGTCGGCCACGTGCACGCGGGCGCGCTGGGCTGGGTGGCCTTCATCACCTTTGGCGCCATCTACGCGCTGATTCCCAAGCTGTACGGCAAGGAAGAGATGCATAGCATCAAGGCCATCGAGCTGCACTTCTGGATCGCCACCATCGGCGTGGTGCTCTACATCGCCGCCATGTGGATTGCCGGTGTCATGCAGGGCCTGATGTGGCGGGCGGTGAACGACGACGGCACGCTCACCTACACCTTCATCGAGTCCCTGGTTGCCACCTATCCCTACTACATGGTGCGACTGCTGGGCGGGGTGCTGTTCTTCGCCGGCATGCTGCTGATGGCCTGGAACGTCTGGATGACGACACGGCCGGTGCGTGAAACCGCCCCCGTCAAAGTTGCTGCGCAGGAGGCCTGAGCATGAACCATTCCGTCATCGAGAAGAACATCGGCCTGATGGCCGTGCTGATCGCGCTGGTCATCAGCGTGGCCGGGCTGGTTCAGATCGTGCCCATGCTGTTCCTGGCCGAGACCAACGAGCCGCTGGAGGGCGTGGAACCCTATGCGCCGCTGGAGTTTGCCGGACGCGACATCTACGTGCGTGAAGGCTGCTACAACTGCCACTCGCAGATGATCCGCCCGTTCCGGGCCGAAACCGAGCGCTACGGCCACTACTCGCTGGCCGGGGAGTTCGTCTACGACCGGCCGTTCCAGTGGGGCTCCAAGCGCACCGGGCCGGACCTGGCCCGCGTGGGCGGCCGCTACACCGATCTGTGGCATGAGATCCATCTGCTGAACCCGCGGGACGTGGTGCCGGAATCCAACATGCCCTCCTACCCCTGGCTGGCCGAGCGCACGCTGGACGGCGAGACGGTGGCGCGGCGCATGCGGGCACAGCGGCGCTGGCTGAACGTGCCCTATACCGACGAGCAGCTCGAGCAGGCCGCGGGGGTGGTGGACGGCAAGACCGAGATGGAGGCGATCATCGCCTACCTCCAATCGCTGGGCACCGCGGTCGAGCGCACCCGCTGATCAAGGAGACACACCGATGGATATCAACACGTTCTACGGCCTGATCACGCTGGTGCTGCTGGTGCTGTTCCTGGGCATCGTCATCTGGGCCTACAGCGGCAAGCGGAAGAAGAGCTTCGACGAGGCGGCGCAGTTGCCGCTGGAAGAAAACCGCGAGGAATCCAACAGCCAACGGCGCAAGGGGAACGAGCATGAGTAGCGGCTGGAGCTGGTATATCTCCATTATCGCGCTGGCCAACATCCTGGCCTGCGTCTGGCTGATCCGCTGGACGGCGAAGAAGCGCCCGGGCGAAGCCGCGGAGCACGAAACCACGGGGCACGAGTGGGACGGCTTGCAGGAGCTGAACCGGCCCATGCCGCGCTGGTGGTTGTGGCTGTTCTACATCACCATCGTGTTCGGCCTGATCTACCTGGTGCTCTACCCCGGCCTGGGCAGTTACCAGGGCCTGCTGGGCTGGTCCCAGTACGGGGCCTGGGAGGAGGAAGTGGAAAGCGTCGAGGAACGCGTGGCACCTTTGTTCGCCCGCTACGCCGACATGAGCATTCCGGAGCTGGCCGAACACGAGGAAGCCATGCAGACCGGGCGCCGGTTGTTCGGCAACAACTGTGCGGTCTGCCACGGCGCCGACGGCGGCGGCCGCGTGGGCTTCCCCAACATTGCCAACAACAGCTGGCAGTGGGGCGGCTCTCCGGAAGAAATCCACAAGAGCATTCTCGACGGCCGCCGTGCGGTGATGCCCCCGCTGGGAGCCGCCCTGGGCGACGATGGCCTGGAGGAGGTCACCGCCTACGTGTTCAACCTGAGCGGCCGGGATGCGCCGGAGGAGCTCGTCCAGCGCGGTCAGCAGCGCTACCAGAGCATGTGCATGGCTTGTCACGGCGCCGACGGCCAGGGCAACAAGGCCATGGGCGCCCCCAATCTCACCGATGACAACTGGACCTATGGTGGCAGCCTGGAGGCAATCAAGACCTCCATCCGCGACGGACGTCAGGGCCGGATGCCGCCGCAAAAGGACCTGCTGGGCGAAGACCGCGTACATCTGCTGGCGGCCTACGTCTACAGCCTCTCCTCCCATTTGCGCGAGGAGGAGGATGCAGGCGACGACAGTGGCGAGGAAGCAGCCTCCGAACAGGAGCAGGCGCGGAATGACTAAGGCGCAACTGCTGCGCAACCTGGGAGGCACGCTGTGGCCGTCGTTCCTGACGGCCGCGGTGGCCTCCGTGGTGTTCTTTGCCAGCATCGATCCCGAGAGTCTGCACATGCAGACCCTGCCGGACTGGCAGATCAGCCGCATGGCGGGCTATACCATCGGCTTCTTCATGTTCTGGGGCGTGGGGCTGGCCTCCAGCCTCATCACCCTGGTCCTGGTCAGCGGCGGGCCGCGGGAGTCGCAGTGAGCAAACCGGAAGCAGCCACCGATGCCGGCATGTACGTCAGCCGGGAGAAAATCCACCCCCGCGAGGTGAAGGGTCCGTTCCAGACCCTGCGCAACCTCGCGGTGGTGGTGCTGCTGGGCATTTTCTACGGTCTGCCGTGGCTGCAGTGGGACGGCCGTCAGGCGGTGCTGTTCGACCTGCCGGTGCGTCAGTTCCATATCTTCGGCCTCACCTTCTGGCCGCAGGACTTCCTCTACCTGGCGTTGCTGCTGATCATCGCCGCGCTGACGCTGTTCTTCTTCACCGCACTGGCCGGCCGGCTGTGGTGCGGCTACGCCTGCCCGCAGACGGTCTGGACGGAGGCGTTCATCTGGATGGAACGCTGGACCGAGGGCAACCGCCAGCAGCGCCTGAAACTGGACAAGTCGCCGTGGACCCGGCAGAAGCTGCTCAGGCGTGGCAGCAAGCACGCACTGTGGGTGGCGTTCGCGCTGTACACCGGCTTCACGTTCGTCGGCTATTTCACGCCCATCACGCAGCTTGCCGGCAACGTTCTGACACTGAACCTGGGCTTCTGGGAAGCCTTCTGGCTGCTGTTCTACGGTTTCGCCACCTGGGGCAACGCCGGCTTCCTGCGCGAGCAGGTGTGCATCTACATGTGCCCCTATGCGCGCTTCCAGAGCGCGATGTTCGACCGCAACTCGCTGATCATTTCCTACGATACCCAGCGCGGCGAGCCGCGCGGCGGCCGCAGCCGCAACGTCGACCATCGCGAGCGCGGGCTGGGCGACTGCATCGACTGCAATCTGTGCGTGCAGGCCTGCCCCACCGGCATCGACATCCGCCAGGGGCTGCAGTACGAGTGCATTGCCTGTGCGGCCTGCATCGACGCCTGCAACGGCGTGATGGACAAGATGAACTACCCGCGCGGCCTGATCCGCTATTCCACCGAGAACGCGATGGAGGGCAAACCGGCACGGGTGTTGCGCCCCCGGGTGCTGATCTACGGCACGCTGTTGCTGGCCCTGATCGCCGGCGTGCTGTTCAGCCTGACCCAGCGCATGCCGCTGGCAGTGGAGGTGCTGGCCGACCGCAACGTGGTCTACCGCGAGGTGGACTGGAACACCATCGAGAACGTCTACACGGTACGCATACTGAACAAGGACCGCGTGGCGCACAGCTATGTGCTGACCGTCGAGGGCCTGCCCGGCATCACCGTTCACACCCACAGCGAGCGCATCCGCGTTGGTGCCGGCGACACCGATACCGCGGTGGTGCGGGTGCAGGTGCCGCGGGATGCGGTGAGCGGCCCCGGCAATCCGTTCCGACTGATCATGCAGTCCGAGGACAACCCCGATATCCGTACCGTCAACACCGCCCGTTTCAACGGGCCGCGAGGCTGACCATGAACGAACACGCTGAAAAACCCTGGTACCGGCAGTTCTGGCTCTGGTTCGTGCTGGCTCCGCCGGCCGCTTCCATCGTGCTGGGTCTGTCGCTGGTCACCGTTGCCGTCACCAAGGGCGACAGCCTGGTGGTGGACAACTACTACCAGGCCGGCCGCGCCTTGCACAAGAACGACCAGCGCGAGCGCGCGGCGGTGGAGCTGGGCGTGGCCGGCACCATGGTGCTGGATCGCGAAGCCGGCCTGGTGACCATTCACCTGCACGACCTGGAGGACATGCCGGAACGGCTGAAACTGCTGCTCACCCACCCCACCCACGCCGAGCGCGACGTGACACTGGAACTGCAGCGTGACAGTACCGGCCTGTACCGGGCCGACGCGCGCCGGCCGGTGGACGGCCGCTACTATCTGCGACTGGAACCGGATCACGGCGAATGGCTGCTGGCGAAGGAAGTGGCGCAGTCCCAGGACGAAGTCCCGCTGGCCGCCAGACCCAGGATCGCGCAATGAGCAAGGCCCAGGGCTGCTTTCACTGCGGGGAACCCATTCCCAGTGAGATCCGGCTCACGGTCACCGTGGACGACATCGAACAGCCGGTGTGCTGCCATGGCTGCCAGGCGGTCGCCAGCACCATCGTCGGCGCCGGGCTGGACGCCTTCTACCAGTTCCGGCCGGAACCCACCGGCCGGCCGGAAGACGCTGTCCACGGCAACCCCGAGCGTTACCGGACATTCGATGAAGCCCGAGTGCAGCAGGAATTCGTCCACCGGGACGCCGCCGGCCAATGCGAGACCTCGCTGCTGGTGGAGGGCCTTTACTGTGCCGCCTGCGGCTGGCTGATCGAACGCAGCCTGGCGGACGCGCCGGGCGTGGAGGAAGTGCGCGTCAACCCCGCCACGGGTCGGGCACTGCTGCGCTGGGATCCGGCCAAGGTCCAACTCAGCCGCCTGATGGCGCACATGGGCCGGCTGGGCTACAAGCCGCATCCGGTACTGCCGGAAACCACGGATTCCCAGGCCGTCCGCGAGCGCCGCTCTGCCTTGCGCCGGTTGATTGTTGCCGGCCTGGGCATGATGCAGGCCATGATGTTCGCCGTGGGCCTGTACTTCGGCCAGTACCAGGGCATGGACGAGGAGTACGTACAGTTCCTGCGCCTGGTCAGCATGCTGGTGGCGACGCCGGTCGTGCTGTACGCCGGCCTGCCCATCTTCCTGGGCGCGATCCGCGATCTGCGCAACCTGCGCCCGGGCATGGACGTCCCCGTGAGCCTGGCCATCGGCACCGGCTACGGCGCCAGTGTCTGGATCACCTTCATGGGCGGGCCGGAGGTCTATTTCGATTCCATCTCCATGTTCACCTTCTTCCTGCTGGTGGCGCGTTACGTGGAAATGGCGGCCCGCCACCGGGCCAATGCCACCAGCGATGCGCTGGCACGTCTGGTGCCGGCCACGGCATTGCGCCTGCGCAGCGACGGCAGCGAGGAGGAAGTCCCTTCCCGCGAGTTGCAGCCGGGCGACCGCGTGCTGATCCGCCCCGGCGCCACCATTCCGGCGGACGGCGTGGTGCTGCGCGGCTGCAGCAGCGTGGACGAATCCATGCTGACCGGGGAATCGGACCCCCGTGCCCGCGGTGTGGATAGCGCGGTGGTCGGCGGCAGCCTGAACATCGACGACAGCCTGGAAGTGCGTATCGAGAAGGTCGGCCAGGAAACCATGGCCTCGCACATCGGCCGGCTGCTGCGCCGGGCCCAGGCGGAACGCCCCTCGCTCGCCCGCCTGGCCGATACCGTGGGCCGCTGGTTCGTCACCGTGGTGCTATTCGCGTCCGCCACCGTATTCGCCATCTGGTGGCATCTGGATCCGGCCCTGGCATTCCCCATCACGCTGGCCATGCTGATCGCCACCTGCCCCTGCGCGCTGTCGCTGGCCACCCCCACCGCGCTGGCCGCCGGCACCAACCGGCTGGCGGGCGACGGGCTGCTGATCACCCGCGCCGACGCGGTGGAGACGTTGGCCCGCGTCACCCACGTGGTACTGGACAAGACCGGCACACTCACCGAGGGACGGCTCAGCGTGCTGGAAGCCCGCACGCTGGACGAACGCGCCAGCGTGGACTCCCGCCGCATTGCCGCTGCCCTGGAACAGCACTCGGAACACCCCATCGCCCGCGCTTTCCGCCTGGACGGGCCACTGCCGGATGCGGAATCCGTATCGATCCAGCGCGGCGCCGGCGTCGAAGGCCAGGTGGACGGCCGGCAATACCGGCTGGGCCGCCCCGACTGGGTCAGCGCACTGCCCGGCACTGCGCCCCTGGAGGAGTACAGCCAGGGCCCCTGGGTATTGCTGGGGGACAGCGACGGCCCCATTGCCGCCTTCCGCATTGCCGACCGGCTGCGCCCGGAGGCGGTGGAGGCAGTGGCCGCGATCCGCGCACGTGGCATCGAGGTGGAGATCGCCAGCGGCGACGCGCCGGAGCCGGTGCGGGAAGCGGCACAGCTGCTGGGCATCACCCAGTGGCAGGCACGCATGACGCCGGAAGACAAGCTGGTACGCCTGCGCAGCCTGCAGGACGAGAAGGCGGTGGTCCTGATGGTGGGCGACGGCATCAACGATGCCCCCGTGCTGGCCGGCGCCAATGTCTCCGCCGCCTTGAACGAGGGCACCGCCCTGGCCCAGACCAGCGCCGGCATGATCCTGCTAGGCGGCCAGCTGGACCGCATCGCCCGCGGGCTGGACACCGCCCGCCACACGCTGCGCGTGATTCGCCAGAACCTGGTCCTGTCCGCCACCTACAACGCCAGCATGCTGCCGATGGCCGCCATGGGCTTCGTGCCTCCCTGGCTGGCCGCCATCGGCATGACGCTGAGTTCCGTGGTGGTGGTGATGAACGCCCGCCGGCTTGCCCGGCCCGCACGCCGACCACACGTCCGGTCGGCTCCCACGCCTGCGCTGGCAGGAGGTTCCGCATGACCATCGTCTACATCTCCATACCCATCAGCCTGATCCTGGTGGCGCTGGGCGTCTGGGCATTTTTCTGGGCCGTACGCAGCGGCCAGTACGACGACCTGGATACCCCGGCCTACTCCGTCCTGCTGGACGAGGAAACCGACCGCAAGAACCGCAAGAGCGAGAAGAAGCGCGACGATCAAGACGGGAGCAAGGCTGAAGAATGACCGCGGAACTCACCTTGTTCGCAGCACTGGCCATCGGCCTGGCCGGCAGCCCCCACTGCCTGGGCATGTGCGGCGGCATTGCCAGCAGCCTGGGCGCTACCACCGCCGGCCGTGGCGGCGGTCGCTGGCAGTACGCGCTTTGCTATAACCTGGGCCGGCTCGGCAGTTACACGCTGATGGGTGCGCTGGTGGCGCTGCTGCTCTCGCTGCCGGGTATCACCCTCGCCCGCCCCGAATGGGGAATGGTACTGCGCCTGGCCACCGGCCTGGTGCTGCTGGCCGTTGCCGCCTACCTGCTGTTCGACTGGTCCGGGCTGCGCCGCATCGAGGTCGTGGGCGGCCGCCTCTGGCGGCTGATCGGCCCTTATGCGCGGCGCCTGTTGCCGGTGCAATCGGCTTCGGGTGCGCTGGCCCTGGGCGCCCTCTGGGGCTGGCTGCCCTGCGGCCTGGTCTACACCGTGCTGCTGGCCGCCGCCGTCTCCGGCGATCCGGTCTCCGGCGCCGGCATCATGCTGGCATTCGGGCTGGGAACGCTGCCGGCAATGACCGGCGTCACGCTGTTCGGCCAGGCACTGCGCGGCTGGCAGACCAGCCGCACGGCACGGCGCGTACTGGGTGTGCTGCTGCTTGCCTTCGGACTGTGGACCATGGCATCGCCGCTGGCGCATCTCACCGGCGGCCACGCCGACCATGCCCACCACCACGCGGCAGCACCATGAGCAGCGTGAACCACGACGCCCTCACCGCCGGCACCACGCCGCGGCGAACGCGCGTTCGCTACCACCCTCTGCTCGCCTTCCTCGGCTCCATGAATCTGGCAATCACGCTGCTGGTGGCGGTGGGTCTGGCCTCGGTGATCGGCACCGTGCTGCAGCAGAACCAGCCCTACCAGGATTACCTGATCAAACTGGGACCGTTCTGGTTCGAGGTCTTCCACGCCCTGGGGCTGTATGACGTCTATACGGCCCCCTGGTTCCTGCTGCTTGTGGGCTCACTGGTCACCGCCACCTGCGTCTGCCTGCTGCGGCACACACCCACGGTACTGCAGGAAATGCGGCAGTTCCGCCTGCACCAGCAGGCGCGTTCGCTGCGCGCGCTCAGCCAGCACGGGGAATGGACCAGCACCTTGCCGCCGGAAGCTTTCGCCGACCGCGTGACGTCAGTGCTGCGCCGACTTGGCTACCGGGTCCGCATAAAACGGCACGGGCAGGCACTGCTGGTGGCCGGGCTGGCGGGTGCCAGCAACCGCCTGGGCTACGTGTTCACCCACCTGGCCATCGTGCTGATCTGCATCGGCGGCGTGGCGGACAGCAACCTGTTGCTGAAACTGCAGGCCTGGACCGGACAGGTGCAGGCCGAGACCCGGTTGCGACCGCTGGCCGAGATGCCCGCTCGTAGCCGCCTGCCGGCCGCGGGCGGCGCATTCCGCGGCTCCATCACCATCCCCGAGGGCGACCGCGCCAATGCGGTACTGCTGCCGCTGGGGGAAGGCTTCGTGCTCCGGGATCTGCCGTTCGAGCTGCGGCTGCTGGCATTCCGCGTGGAACGCTATGCCAGCGGTGAACCACGCGCCTACGAGAGCGACGTGGCGCTGTTCGCCCCCGGCATGGAGGAGCCGCTGCAGGCCACCGTGGGCGTGAACCGCCCGCTGTCCCATGGCGGCTACACCATCTACCAGGCCAGTTTCACGGACGGCGGCTCGGCGCTGGCGCTGACCGCCTGGCCCCTGCGGGGCGACGGCAACGACCCGTTCGCCTTTGACGGCCAGGTCTTCGAGCCGCAGGGCCTGCGGCTGGGCGATGCCCGCTACACGCTGGAGTTCACCCATTTCGAGAGCCATAACATCCAGCCCGGCGTGGGCGACATCGGCCCCAGCCTGAGCTATCTGCTACGCAACGCCGACGGCCAGGCGCTGGAATTCGAGAACACCATGTACCCGGTGGACATGGACGATGGACGGTATTTCCTCAGCGGTGTGCGCGGCAGCCGCGGTGAACCGTTCCGCTACCTGCATATCCCCGCCGACCACCGGGACAGCCCCGGCCGCTTTCATGCCCTGCTGACCGTGCTGCGGGGAGACGCGGCGGAGCTGGCGGTGGCGCGCGGCGTCGGCGTGCTCTTGGAGGAACTGGGCATGCAGGACCCGCGACTGCGCCGGCAGCTGGAACTCACCGGCCACGAGTTGCTGGCACGTGTCCCCACCCAAGGCTACCGTGCCGCCAGCGCGTTCCGGACCGCAGACGGAGCCAGCGGCTTGCTGCACGAACTCCCGGCCCACTTGCTGGACGCGGTGCTGGAACAGGCCTACCGGCTGGCGCTGGAGGAAAACGGGGAGAACCCGCAGCGGCGCCTGACGACGGAGGATGCTGCGTTCCTCCAGCATTCGGTGGCCACGCTGCCGGCACTGCAGCGCTACGGCGCCCCGGTCTTTCTGCAGTTGAACGGCTTCCAGCAGAAGCAGGCCTCTGGCTTCGAGATTACCCGTACCCCCGGCAAGCCGGTGGTGTACACCGGCTTCCTGATGCTGGTGGCCGGCATCTACCTGATGTTCTTCGTCCGCTACCGCCGCATCTGGTGCTGGCTGGAATCGAACGACGACGGCAGTTCCCGCGTGCTGCTCGCCGGCCAGAGCCCCAGGGACAGGCTGGGATTCGAGCAGCACTTCGGGCTGCTGCAGCGGAACCTGGCCAATCGCCGGCTTGATTGACATGCGTCAATCCGCCGTCGGTCCCAGTGACTATCCTTTCAACAAAGAAGCACGCAAGTGCCATCGGGCAGCGCTGATGCGCTTCCCCGAAACTGCCGAAACACACTGACCGAGCCACAAACGAGGGGCAACACAATGACTGACAAGACCGATCTTTCCCGTCGCAGATTTCTCTCCCGGGCGGCCGTCACCGTCGCGACCATACCGGTTGCCGCCCTGGTGCTGCACCCACACCGCAGCGCGCTCGCGGACAAGCCGAAAGCCGAGGATGGCCACGCCCACGACTACGTGAACGACGCGGCTGACACCGATCATGCGGAGTACGAGAGCGGTGAGAAGTGCAAGAACTGCGCGTTCTGGTCCGGAGAAACCGAACCCGGCTGGGGCGGCTGCTACCACCCGGCGTTCCAGGACGTGCAGGTGAATGCCGAGGGCTGGTGCAGCGTCTACGTCCGGGGCAGCTGAAGCAGGAGAGCGGCATGCACTGCCGGTGCATGCCGCTATGACAGCGGCCTCAGGCCGACAGCGCGATGGGTCGGGCCGCTGCCCCCGGCGGCCCGGCTTCGATGGGAAGCTCCGGATCCTTCGACCATTCGTTCCATGATCCCAGGTAGATGCGAAGATTCCTGAAACCCGCTTGCCTCAACGCCACGAAGGTGTTGGAAGCGCGCGCGCCCTTGAAGCAATAGATGATGATGTCGTCTTCAGGCTTGATGCCCCGGGACGCGGCAATATTTCGGATGGTCTCCTCCGACTTGAACGCCGGCACGTCGCTATCGTCCATCAGCGCATACCACTCCAGCCACACGGCGCCGGGCAGTCGGCCCTTGCGGGGCACGAAGTCCTTGCCGTAGGGCGAGGAACTCTCCCCGAGCCATTCGTCCTGGTCACGGTTATCCAGCAGGACCACGTCGTCCTGTCCCAGGGCGGCCAGCATCTGATCGCGGGTCACCAGAATCTCCGGCCGTGGCTTGAGCGGGAAGCTGGCGGCGGGCATTTCCACCGGTGCCGCATCCACCGGGCGTCCTGATGCCTCCCAGGCCTTAAGACCACCATCCAGAATGCCCGCACTGGGATACCCCAGATACTCCAGCAGCCAGTAACCCCGGCAGGATCCGCCGTAGCGCGTGTTCAGGGCATCCTCGTAGACGATGGCGGTCTGGCTCCCGTCCAGCCCGACGGCGCCGAACAACTCGGCGAACTGCTGGTGCAGCGCCTCGAGACCGTCCGCGCTGGTCTCGGCCAGGTAATAGAAGACGTCCGGCACGTTTACCGCGCCGGGAATATGCCCTGCTTCGTAATCCTTCGCGTCCCGGATGTCGATCAGAATGGCCTTTCCGGCCTTCACCAGTTCATCGGCTTCATCAACGCTATAAAGAATTTTCTCGCCCATCACTCATTCCCTCGCCATCGCCGTGCCGCCGCTCCTGGCTGGCGCCGACTGCAGAATTCCAGCCGCCATCCTGGCAGCCTGGTTCACGGCACGGCCGCGTGACTCTCCGAGCAGGCGGTCTGCACGATACGTTCGAACACGGGATCCAGCTCGCGCCCGATGGCTGCAAGCTCCGGTTCCGGATAGATGCCGAGATTGACGCTGGGACGCTGCCAGTCCACCCGCACCGATCCATCGGTGGATTCGTAGACGTGGCCTCGCACGGGAATGGAGATGCCGGCATCCTCCCTGGCGGCCCAGACCCTTGCGGCGTAGGCGGGATGAAAAACCTCCAGCACCTGATGGAACGGCGTGGAAAGCCCGATTTTCGCGGCATTCGTGGACGCCGGGATATGGCACAGCAGTAATAGCCCTTCGGCCTCGATAGCCTGTTTCAGACGATGAACGGTGGTTTCCGTGTCGTAAGGGCTAACGGCTCGAAACATTGGGGGCTCCCGCGTGATTCGCCTGGACTGTGTGGAATATGGCGGTGCACTCTCCGTGCCATATGCTGCACAGGAAGCAAAAGCCAGCAAGGTGCCGTGCTGGCGGCGACCGCCGGGACCTGGTGAGGAAATCGAGCAGGAGACAGAGACGACAATGTGGACAGTGAATGCTATGTCCGACAGTCCGCGTGCTAGTCTTGCAACTTGCTGAACAAGAGCAAGCACTGGAGGAGACAGCATGGCCTATCAACCATTCAATTTGAGCGGCAAGGTGATCCTGGTCACCGGCGGTAACCGCGGCATCGGCCTCGGCATGGCGGAAGCCATGGCCCAGGCGGGCGCGGATATCGTGATCTGGGGAAGCAACGCCGAGCGCAACGCGGCGGCGAAATCACGACTGGAGGCGCATGGCGGACGCGTGCGCGCCCAGCAGGTGGACGTCGCCAACGAACAGGCGGTGGTCGACGGTTTCGCCGAAACCGTGGAAGCGATGGGCCGAGTCGATTCCGTGTTCGCCAACGCCGGCGTGGGCGGCGGCAAGAACCGCTCGTTCATGGAGACACCAACGGAGGATTACCGGCGCGTGTTGTCGGTTAACCTGGACGGCGTCTTCTTCACCCTGCGGGAGGCCGGCAGGCACATGTCGCAACGCGAGGGCGGCGGGTCCCTGGTGGCCACGGCCAGCCTGGCCGCCATCGAGGGCGCAGCACGCAACCAGGCCTACGCGGCCACCAAGGGCGCGGTGATTTCCATGATCCGCTCCTGCGCGGTGGAACTGGCCCGCTACGGCGTACGCGCCAATGCCATCCTGCCCGGCTGGATCGCCACCGACATGACCTCCGCAGCCCAGGGCAACGACGCCTTCACCCGCAAGGTCATGCCCCGCGTTCCCGCCCGCCGCTGGGGCGAACCGGAGGATTTCGGCGGCATCGCGGTCTACCTGGCCTCGGATGCGTCCAGCTACCACTCCGGGGACACGCTGGTGATCGACGGCGGCTACGCGGTGTTCTGAGGGTGTTCTGAGGCCACGGGAAGTAGTGAGCGGGCTCTGGCCGGTGAGAATACCGGCTCAGCCCCGCAGGCTTCCCAGTTCCAGAATCAGTTCGGCGGTGGCCAGGTTGGTGGCCAGCGGAACGTTGTGCACATTGCATACCCGCTGCAGGCCCAGTATGTCCGGGTCATGCGGGTGGGCGTTGAGGGGGTCGACGATGAAGATCACGGCCGCCACCTTGCCTTCGGCCACCATGCCGGCGATCTGGGCGTCTCCGCCCAGCGGCCCGGACAGGTAACGTTGCACCGGCAGTCCCGTGGCTTCGGCGATGCGACTGCCGGTGGTTCCGGTGGCAATAAGCGACCACGGCTCCAACCTGTCGCGATGGGCCACACAGAATGCGGTCAACGCCTCCTTCTTGGCATCATGGGCGATGAACGCCACGGTGGGCCGCGTTGTCTCGTTCATCCGAATGCTCCTTCAGCAGGTCAGGATCGAAAACGATCTTCAGCCTAACAGGCTTCCGGGGCTGCGTGGACAAGCCTTTCCCCCGCTGCTCCTGAAAAGCCCCCCCACGACGTTCCAACCCTTATCGCGTGAAACTGCTGGCGAGGTTCCGGTCCGAGCAACCGTGCATGCGCCAAGCCTGCCGGAGGCACGGATATCAATGGGGCCGAAACCGCGCCCCCGCGCGTCACTCACACTTCTGCACAAGGACGCAAGGCGCACATGGAAATCATCCTACAACCAAGAGACAAGCGAGGAAGAGAAACAAAAAGACCAACATTCAACGATAATAAATATTTGATATATCAGAATGATATATTTCATCGCATAGAAAAGGGAAACGATACCGAAAAACTTCATGTATAGTTGTCCTACAACTATAGCCAAGAACGTCCTCCGGAGGGTTCGTGCTTCATCCCGAAGAAGAGAGCGTTGCAGGGGATCCGGCCTCCAACGACGTGGTCATCGAGCAATTCTGCCGCCGTCTCGCAGCAGAGGGGTATCGCGGCGACATTCTCGCGGATGAAGCAAGCCGGCTGCTGGCCGCGACGGATAATAGCGTCTACCAGGTGCTGCCCCTTCTTGTGCTGGCACCCCTGGACGGCCAGGATCTCGACACCATCGTTCGAACCGCATCAGCGGAGTCGTTCAAAGACCTGGCACTGACCGCCAGGGGCGGCGGCACGGGCACGAACGGTCAGGCGCTGACCGACGCTGTCGTGGTGGACACCAGCCGCCACATGAACCACATCCTGGGGATCGATGTCACCAACGGCACGGTCCGCGTTGAGCCTGGCGTTGTGCTTGGCCAACTGAATGATTTTCTTGCAGATCACGGGCTGACTTTTCCTCCTCAGATATCCACGGCCAGCCGGGCGACCATCGGAGGCATGATAAGTACCGACGCCTGCGGCAAGGGCTCCCGCGTGTACGGCAAAACCGGCGATTTCGTCGACTCGCTCCGGTTGCTGCTGGCCGATGGCAGGATGGTGGAAGCGCGCGCCTACGACTGCAGCGAGCTGGATCAGGCAGCGACGTCCCGCGATCCCGGCCTCCAGCTGGCAGCGCGGCTACGGGCCGTGGTCGACCCGGTCCGCCAGCAAGTGAAAGCGGTTTTCCCGAAGATCAGCCGTTCCTTGACCGGATACAACCTCCGCGACGCATTTCCGGATGACCGCGCAGTGCTCCTCCATCGCCTGATTTCCGGTTCGGAGGGGACGCTGGGAATAATCCGGGATATCACGCTGCGGATTATTCCAAGACCTGTGGCGCGAAAGCTGGTTGTGGTCCGCTACCGCGATCTCGACAGCGCCCTGACGGATTGCGGGAGAATTCTTCGGCACGAACCCGCCGCCATCGAAACCCTTGACGAGAAGCTCTACGATCTCGCACGACACGACCCGTCGTGGGGCATGGTCAGGCTCGCCATGGAAGGCGAGCGCACTCCCGCGCGGGCGCTTGCGACCAATTTCGTGGAGTTCATCGGAAAGTCCGAGCAGGAAGTCGACGAGCGCCTCACGCGCTTTGTCAACGAGCTGGCGTCCGCAAGACACGTCCAGGGCTGGCACTTGGCTGAGGACCCGGCAGACCAGAAACGTATCTGGGGGATTCGCTCCAGGGCTGTCGGCTTACTGGGAAGAACCAAGGGGCCCCGCAAGCCAATCGCATTCGTGGAGGACACGGTGGTCCCCCCGGACCGGCTCACCGATTACATACGGGATTTCAGAGCACTGCTCGACAGGCATGGGGTGGAATACGGCATGTTCGGTCATGTGGACGTGGGCTGCCTGCACGTGCGCCCGGCACTGGACATGACGGATGAGAAGGACGCCAGGCTGCTGCGCATCATCACGGAAGAAGTTGTGGGCCTGGTGAAGCGGTACGGAGGTCTGCTGTGGGGGGAGCACGGCAAGGGCTATCGTGGTGAATTCACGCAGGAATTCTTTGGGGATACCCTGTATCCGGTTTTGGGAGAGATCAAACGCATCTTCGACCCCTTGAACAGGTTGAACCCGGGCAAGATCGTCACGCCCTCCCCTGATTCCAATGGCGTGGTGCCCATTGACGGGGTTCCCTTCCGAGGCGCACTCGATGGCGATGTACCGACCGGTATCAGAGCAGAATGGACAAAGGCATTCGAATGCAACGGCAACGGAGTGTGCTTCGATTGGGATGCCACCGTCCCCATCTGCCCTTCCTACAAGGTAACGCGGGATCGTGTGCATTCCCCGAAAGGTCGGGCTGCACTGGTACGTGAGTGGCTCCGGGAGCAACAGGAACCCTCCTCTCGCCGTGACTCCGGCATCGAACGCCAGCTCTACGACAGCATGGCGAATTGCCTTGGCTGCAATGCCTGCGCCTCGCAATGCCCGGTTCATGTTGCGGTGCCGGAGCTGCGATCGCGGTTTCTCCACCGCTATCACGAAACCCATGCAAGACCGCTGCGGGACCGGATCATGGCCAGGATAGAAGGCCTGGCCTCCCTGGGACGCAAAGCGCCCGGGCTGGCCAATGCGCTCACAGCGAACGCAACCGCCCGCGGGCTTGCCCGCCAGTATCTGGGAGTGGTGGACACCCCTCGATTCTCAGTGCCTTCACTGGCCAGGCGCCTACACCACCTTGCCTATGCGGCAGCGCCCGGGCCGAAGGTCGCTCTGCTGCTGGACCCATTCACAACGAGCTTCGACGCGCGGGTTCCCGAAGCAACCATCAAACTGCTGCGAAGACTGAACGTGGATGTTCAGCCGCTGCACGCCAGAACGACCGGTAAGGCAGCCCATGTTCATGGCTACCGCGGCCGCTTCAAGCGCGAAAGCGAAGCACTGATGGCGACCATATGCACTTTCACAGATAACAAGATCCCCGTGCTGGCCATAGAGCCCAGTATCGCCTTGTTCCTGCGGCAGGAGTGTGCCGCCGGCCCTGATCATCAGGCGGCTGACGGCGTTTTCCTGATCAATGAATGGCTCTGCGAAGCGGGGATTGAAGGACTGCCGGTCAGCAGCGATGCCGATGGCGAGGCCGCCTACCATCTGATCCCGCACTGCACCGAGGCCACCGCAGTGCCCGAAACCGGAGAAATGTGGACCACGGTATTCCGGCAATTCGGCCTGGAACTCAAACAGCACGGCGCCGGCTGCTGCGGCATGGCAGGCACCTACGGACACCTGTATGAGCACCAGGACCGTAGCCGGGCGCTGTTCGCCATGAGTTGGCAGACCCCTGCGGCCGAATACCGCGACAGACTTCTGGCCACAGGGTTCTCATGTCGCTGCCAGGTAGGACGCCTGAGCGGTTTTCGCCCTCGACACCCAATTGAAGTTCTGTGCGACAGGGTGTCGGGCACAGTGCAGGAAGCTTCCCAGTTCGCATAAACGATGATCGCGACGGCCTACGTCGCACACAATGAGGAGAGCACCCCATGACACCCCGGAAATCACATTCCATGCACGCAGTTCTTGTCGGCGCGCTCGCCGCCGCCGCCATCGGCTTCTCGGCGTCCAGCGCAGCCCAGACCAACATTCGCATGGGCTGGACCACATCCGACAGCGAAACCGATCCGTACGCGATTGCCGCACGGTATTTCGCCGAGGAACTGGAGAGCCTGGCCCCCGGCGAGTTCAATATCCGCTTCTATCCCAATCACCAATTGGGGAATGAGTCCGAAATGCTGCAGGGCATGCAGTTGGGCACGCTGGAGGCCGGCGTCATCACCGGCACACAGATCGCGACGATCAGCTCCGCATTCCAGTTGAACGACCTTCCATTCCTGTACGCGAGCAACTCCCAGGCTCATACAGTTCTCGATGGAGAGGTGGGCGAGAAGCTGCTGGCCTCGTTGGAGAATGATGGAATTGTCGGCCTGGGCTTCGCCGAAGCCGGTTTTCGCCACGTCATCAACAACACGCGCCCCATTCACACGCCGGAGGACCTGAACCGCGTCAGACTACGCGTGCAGCCCAGCGACCTGTTCCTGGATAGCTTCCGAGCCCTGGGAGCCAACCCCGTACCGATGGCGTGGAGCGATGTATTCTCGGCCGTGCAGCAAGGCACAGTGGACGGCCTGGAGATCCCTCTCGCGGTCATCTATGCCAATCAGTATCCGGAGGTCACGGACTATCTCTCGCTGACCAATCATTCCTATAACGCGCTGGGTATCCTGGTCTCCGCACAGATGTGGAACCGGCTCGACAATGACGGCAAGGAGACCATGAGACAGGCCGCCCGCAACGCCATCGAGCGACAGCGGGAGACGGTGGCGGGCAACAACGAAACCATACTGAACAACCTTCGTGAAGCCGGCATGGAAGTCAACGAAATCGAGGACCCGGGCGCGTTCCGCGACCGCGTTGCGGACGTGTACGAATCCTATCGCTCTGCGATCGGATCGGACATCCTGGATGATGCCCTGGAGCAGGTTCAATAACGAAGCATGCCGGTGGTGGCGCGCCCCACCCCGCAGCAAAAGGCGTTATTAGCCTCCACGCGGCAAGCGCACAAACCCACCCAAACCCCCCGCCCCCCCCCCCCAACC
>JAFIFV010000031.1 GCA_020831845.1 Ectothiorhodospiraceae bacterium | reverse complement strand
AGCTATTCGCCACGCAGTGGTTATGGTCATACAATCATGAACGGCCAAACATGGCACTGGGCGGGATCACCCCGCAGCAGAAGCTGACCATGGCCGCGTAACCTCTACTTTTGGCTGCTGCCAAAAATGGGGGGATTACCGCCCGAGCCGGAGCCACAAGCAAGAGCGCGGCATCTGGCAGCGTCGGTTCTGGGAGCATTTGATCAAGGATGAAGAGGATTTCCGGCACCACGTGGATTACATCCATTTCAACCCGGTCAAGCACGGGCATGCGCGACGCCCCGTAGATTGGGCATTTTCCAGTATTCATCGGTTTATTGAGACGGGCCGGCTACCGCGGGATTGGGGGGCGGAGCCGGGGGAGGAAGCAGGGTCTTTTGGGGAGCGGCGATGATGTTGGGGTTATCGCGATGTTGGGGTTAGCTTCGCTCACCACCAACCTACGACGGGGAACAGCGTCTTATCAAGCCAGGAATCGTTCAGTTCATACACCGCGACAGGGAGTTGTCATGAAAAACGCACTACTTCGTTTCACCAAGGCCGTGGCCGCCGTTGCCATGTTGATCGGGTCTTACTTGCTGCTGCTCTATTTCGTCGGCGGCGGTTTCATTGCCATGGAGGATTATCTGCTTGCAGGGGTGATGTTGTTCGGCGGGCTGGGCGTGTTCCTGCTGGTTGTTTTCAAAAGCAGCCTTCCTCATGCCGGCCGCGCGCAGCAGAGAATTCTTGCGGTCCTCGGCTGGGCGATCGCCATTGGAGGGATCCTGTTTTTATTCAGCTGGCTCACGGGTGGCAATCTGCTGCATCAGGTGCTGGGCATCTATTTCGCCATCTGGGGCAGTGTTTTGATTCTGTTTAACAGCTTCTTCCACCCGTCCCGCCTCGGCACAGCCCCCACGAATTCCCAGGGATGAAATAACAACGACAAGGAGAATCACCATGAAGATGCGAATGCTGACAGCCATCGGCGCTGCCTTGCTGGTTTCCCACGCCGCAACGGCCGGCGAGATCCCCACCCGCGAGGGCTTTTTCGCGGATGCCGACAACCAGGCGGCATTCGAAATGGCGCAAGAAGGTGGCCAGATCGATCACGCAAGATCCATTTTTCAAAGCCAATGCGGTGCGATCAGCCAGCAGGATTTCGACGGAAACCTGGACTGTGCCTGCTTCAAGCAGGCGTTCGACCAGGCATCGGATGAGGATGTGTACTTCGAAGCTGTTTCGGCTTATCAGATCTACGAGAAGCAGGTGGCCGCAATGCAGGCGGGGGATCAGGAACGAGCCGAGCGGCTCGGGCAGGCATTGGAGCAGCGCGAGGGCCTGATCGACGAGATCGGCGCTACCTGCGCGCAGTAGCTGCCTGAGCGGAAGGACGTAGGCCGGGGAGAAAACGACCGGGGTTGCTGAAATGACGCAGCGCGCGCATTCTCCGGCCTACGCTCCTTCCACGGTGGTCAGCCGACGCTTTGAGCAGCTTTCACATCGAGGTCCACCTGAAAGCGCGTGGCACGGACCGTAGGAATCAGCCGCCGGTTACGTTTCCGGAGATCGACCAAGCCGTGAGATTCCAGCGTCCGCAAGGTACGGGAGAGGTTCGCCGCTTTGCGGCCACTGAGCTTTTCCAGTTCGTTTAAAGACTGCGGCTGATGTTCTTCAATCAACGCAAGCAGATGCTGATTCGGCTCGCTCAGCACTTCAGCTAGCGACTTCATGGACTCAAACCAGGCTTTCGGCTCGCCTGCACCTGGCTTGTAAGTGCCACGGGCAATCTCCAATGTCCGCTGAATGTAGCGCTCGCGGGGCATAATGCCCACCTTCATAATCGCCTTTGCCATGTCGTCTCTCTCAACTCCGCGCATTCATCAGCCGCATTGCATCCGCCCAGAAATCTTCCAACAGCTGCACTGGGCTATCGAACTCATACAAAAATATTATCAGCTGCTGATAATTATTTGAACTCGAAACTCTCCACGATGGCAAGATCTACGAGAAACAGGCGTCGGCGATGCAGGCCGGGGACCAGGAACGAGCCGAGCGGCTCGGGCGGGCATTGGAGCAGCGCGAGGGACTGATCGACCGGATCGGCGCTGCCTGCGTGGAATAGCGGCTTGCGAAAGGCCAAGGGTCAGGGCGCGGTGCCGCCCTCAGCGTAGAAGAGGTATTCGAGAATCCGCTCCTCCGCCGTGGCGCCGCCAGAGCCGAAGAAGTTGTCAGCGGTATGGAAGGTGCTGAAAAACACCTGCCCGTCCGCAGTACCGTGCGGGAAGGTGAGGGTGAGCACCTTGCTTCCTGCGTCATTGGTAACCAGCGGGGTCACCGAGGGATTTTCAGGACTCAGCACATCATCCCCGTAGCCGGTCAGCTGAAACCGGCCGCTGCTGTTCACGCAGTCATTACCGTTGCCACAGCTAACCCCACGCAACCAGCTGCGCAGTGACGGCTCGACGACGCGCACGGTGTCCCCAGTATCAGCGCTGCCCGATGTCGGGCTGACATAGCTATAGAACGGCGCGAGCACCCATTCGCTGGACAAATCCGTGACGTACAGGAAGCCGCCCTGCTCCACGAACTGCGTCACCATGTTCTCCCAGTTCACCGCAGAGGGAGGAGGCGCAGAACAGTTCACGTACAGGATGTCGTACTCCAGCAGCTGCGGAAGCCCTGTGTCGCCCAGTTCGAAGAGGACCGACATATCAGGGTAGTCTTCGCCGTACTCACGGTTACCGATATACAGATCGAAGGTCTCGCTGCCCAGCCAGACAGGGGGTTCCCCGGGCTCTCCATCGCAATATTCAGGCGGGATGTATGGCGGCCACGGTTCTTCCGGTGGCCACCAACCCGGCGGCGTCTCCGGGGGATCGCAGAAATCGAACTCATCATCGTCCAGGGTCACGGGCGTGGTGCCTGCCTGCAAGTGCACATGCGAATGCCCATGCCGATGGTGGTGGCCGTGGTGATTATGAGAAGCGTACTGCGAAGTTACCTGAGCCAGCGCGGCATTCCCGGCCGGATTACTGGTGAGACCCAGCCCGACCAGTACGGTTTCGATCTGGTCAAAGTCGCCCGTGATCACCGCAATGCGGGGCGCACCCTCTTCGGGATCACCGGAAAACGGAAGCACACCGGCATACTCACCCAGTGTCTCCACGCTGGCGCTTCCGGACCACTTACCCTTGAAGAAGCCCAGGGTGAAGGCGCCTGGCGGCAGATCAACCGATTCCAGGTCAAGCACGAAATAGCCCTGCTCATCGGTACAGGCCCAGGGCCCGGCACCCGCCGGTGGCGCCGTGCACCCCTGATCGAGCGTACCGACTCTGCTGGATTGCAACGACAGGCCGGCGGCGCCATCGCTGTAATAGACAGTGACGCCCAGCACCGGCGTTTCACCGTTGGGAGCGGTGATACGGCCGCTGACCGCGGTTTCACCGGGGGTCGGTGCGTCAGGGCGGCTACCCCCACCCCCTCCACCGCTGCTACTGCCACCCCCGAGACAACCCGACAACGCAAGCGCCGACAGGCTCAACAGAACAAGCGAAAGGAAGTGTTTCACTGGGTACCCCTTTGTCACGTTTTTCCATGTGAGCAGGCCTTGTGATCGGAGCGTACAGCTCAATCACTTGTTATTTTGCAGCGAATAATAGCACGTGCTTGTGGCAGGGGCCTCCGTGGGCAACCTGCTGAGAGATCACAACCAGGCAATAACACCATGCGCGGGCGGGGCTTGCTGAAGCATGCATTAGCGCGAAGAACGTACGCACCGCATCGGCATTGAGGATGATCAGTGAGGCTTGGGGCCTGGAACGACACTCCGTGTAGGACTCGTTTCCCGAGCGCGCACGGCAAGCTGCCGGCCCAGCAAGTCGAAGGTAGGACCGGAGGGCTGGTAGCCCTCCACCGCCTCGGCCAGAATAGCAAGCGCGTACTCCACATCGAAGCCGTCGATGGCCTCCGTCAGCCCCCGCAGCTTATCCTGCAAGTCAGGCCAGGGAATCATGACCTCCTGAGCGCGCAGGATCATCGGGTGGTCAGTGTTTGCCACGTTGTCGCCCAGTAGCAGCTCCTCGTAGAGTTTCTCGCCGGGACGCAGGCCGGTAAATTCGATGGCGATATCGCCATCGGGGTTGTCGTCATCCAGTACCTTGAAACCGGACAGGTGGATCATGCGGCGGGCAAGCTCAAGCACCTTCAACGGCTCGCCCATGTCCAGCACGAACACATCGCCCCCTTCCGCCATCGCACCGGCCTGAATGACCAGCGAAGCCGCTTCTGGAATACTCATGAAATAGCGTGTGATCTCCGGGTGCGTCACCGTCACCGGCCCGCCGCGGCGGATCTGGTCTCGGAACACTGGCACCACGGAACCCGACGAGCCCAGCACGTTGCCAAAGCGCACCATGGAAAAGCAGGTGCGCCGCCCCGGCACGCCCGCCAGCGCCTGAAGCACCAACTCCGCCATGCGCTTGCTCGCACCCATGACGTTGGTGGGGCGGACCGCCTTGTCGGTGGACACCAGGACGAAGGACGATACCCCGGCGGCCACCGCGGCCTGCGCCGCGCTCAGGGTGCCCAGAACATTGTTGCGAACGCCCTCCAGCACATTCTCCTCGACGATGGGCACATGCTTGTAGGCAGCGGCGTGGTACACCACATCCACCCGGTAGGCGCGCATGATGGCCTCCAGCCGGACGCCTTCGACCACACTGCCAAGCAGCGGAATCACCCGCACCTTCTGTCTATTGACCCGGGCCAACGCCCGTAGCTGGCGCTCGATCCGGTAGAGCGCGAATTCGTTCTGCTCGAACAGCAACATCACGGCAGGACGCCGTGCCAGCACCTGCCGACAGAGCTCCGAGCCGATCGACCCCCCGGCGCCGGTCACCATCACGCAATTCCCCGTGAGCGCCTGAGCGACCAGGGTCTCATCCGGCGCCACGCCCTCGCGGCCCAGCAGGTCGTCGATGTCCACCTCCCGCACCTGCGAGACGCGGGCTCGGCCGGAGACGAGGTCGGCTATCTCCGGCATGGTCTTGATGTGAACAGGCAGTTTCTCGAGGTTGTTCACGATGCGGCGGCGCTTCTCCCTCGGCAGGGACGGCATGGCCAGCAGCACGTGGGTGAGATGGTAGCGGTCGATAAGCCGGGAAAGCTGATCTGGCGAGTAGACCTTGCGGCCGTTGATGACCTGGCCCTGCCGCAGAGGGTCATCATCCACGAACGCCCGAGGGTAGAACTCGACACCACCTTCCAGCGCGGCAGCCAGCTGGGCACCGGCAGGGCCCGCACCGTAAATGGCAACGGCGCTGCGCCCCTGGCGCTTGCGCAACAGCGCCTGAAACCACGTGCGAGCCAGAAAGCGGATGCCGCCACACAGCATGAAGGCGACCACGAAAAACAGCAGGTAACTGCTGCGAGGCACGAATTGCAATCGTAGCGCAGCGACAATCGCCACAAACGCCAGCGAGGCGAGGGCCACACCCTTCAGGGCAGACACGGCTGCCTGCGGGCCCATATAGCGCACCACATTGCTGTACAAGCCTGCTGCTGCAAAACAGGGAATGGCAAGCAGCGGCACGGCAATGACCAGCCACCAGTTATGCAGGAAATAGGGATGAAACGGTTCGCCCAGTCGTAGCGCAAACGCGGCCCACACCGCGACCGGCAGAAGAAGCAGATCCGCAGTGATCATCACACCGCGCTTCAATGAGCGCGGCCATTCACTGAGTTGTCGCCGCAAGCGGTTAAGGCCAGATTTCACGTGTGCCGAATTCCTGTAATGTGTTGTGGCCTAATAGCATGAAGCGTATCAGAAGTGGAGTAGCCCGCTACGTGTCGCCCCGGAGCGCCACTCCGGCTCGAAAATACACGCAAACTGCGACCAGTGGCGCCCAGGCGATTACCGTAAGCACTGCCCCCCAGACCGGGTACAGCGTTGCCAGCCACGCCAACGGCAGCAACCAGACGAGGTTGCATAGCGCCACCGCCAGTGTCACTGGCCGGTGCCCCCCCAGGCGGCGCGCGGCGTGCTGGTAGCCGTGGCAGCGGTGAGCCTCGTAGAAACGCTCCCCCCGAAGCACCCGCCGCACCAGCGTCAAGGTGGCATCAACTATGAACACGCCCAGCAGAATCAGCCAGGCGTAGGGGCTGAAACCGGCCTCCGACCAGGTGAGCACGGCAAGTGCGGCCACCGAGAAGCCAAGGAAACCGCTGCCGGCATCCCCCATGAAGATTTTCGCCGGCGGCCAGTTCCAGAACAGAAAACCCAGAGCAGCGGCGGCAAAGCAAGCCACCAGCAGCGCAAGCTCCCACTCCCCCGCCCACCAGAGCAGCGCCGCTGCCCCACCGCAGACGCTCACCGCCTGCACGCCGGCGATGCCGTCGATGCCATCCATGAAATTGTAGAGATTGAGCATCCAGACCACGAAGAGCACCAACAAGGCAGTGGTTGGGCCAACCATGGGCACCTCCCACGGCCCCAGTGGTAACGGTGGCACCCAGCCCACCGCGCCCACCAACAAGCTTGCGGCGGCAACATGCACCAGTACGCGCCAGCGCGCTGCAACGTGCCCTTGATCGTCCACGTAACCGATAACCGCCACCGCCAGCCCGCCGAAGAACACCCCGGCAAGTGCCCACGTGGCGGCAAGCTCCTGCACTCCGGCCACCACCAGCACCAACAGGCAGACCAGAACAATGGCCAATCCACCACCTCGTGGCGTGATACGTGTGTGGGAACTGCGCAGGTTGGGCACGTCCACCAGCCGCCGCCGCAGCGCGAACCGGCGCATAGCTCCCGTAAGCAGTGCGGACATCGTCACGCAGACCAGAAGTAGCGCAATAACGAGCAGGTAACCCAATCTACGACGGCCTCACAAATGACAGAACAGGCGACGAGAAAATGAAAATACGGTGCGGCACGCAGGCAGCGAAAGAGCGATTACCGCTTATGGAAGCGCCTGGACCATCCCTCTCATCGCATACTCCGTGGTGACTGGTGGTCGCCAGTCGAGCAGCACACGGGTATGCGCCCCATCCAACTGCAGGTTGCCGCACAGCCGCTCCATCATCGCCCGCCGCCCCAACAGGCCTGCCCCCGAGAGTAATAGCTCGGGCGGCACAGGCAGCAGCCGGGCTGGCCGCCCCAGGGCGTTGGCGATTGCACGAATCAGGTCAGGGGTGGAAACGTCCTCAGCGTCCGTGGGCAACAGCACCTTCCCCGCCGCCGCCGGGTGCTCCACCGCGCGCACCAGCAGGCTCACCAGATTATCCCGCGCCACGATGCTGCGCCGGTTCTCCACGGCAGCAAATGGCAACGGCACACCCCGTCGAACCCAGCGCACCAGCTGCTCCATATTCGCAGCCACACCGGGGCCGTAGACCAGCGGTGGGCGCACAATCACCACCTCCATACCGGTGCTGGCCGATACCTCGCGCAAGGCCTGCTCCGCCGCCCACTTCGACTGCGCGTAGCTCCCTTGGGGCGCCGTCGGCGAATCCGCTTGGAAGGGCCGCTCCGGGGGAGAAAACTCCCCATATACCTTGGCGGTGCTTGCAAACACGAAACGGCGCACGCCATTGCGGGCCGCCGCCTCCGCCAGCTGTCGAGTGCCCTGATGATTGATGGCCTCGTGCAGCACGGGCAGGCGATGGGTGCTGCCCTTGTCGTGGGCCAGGCCGGCCAGGTGCAGCACGCAGTCCACGCCCTCGGTCGCGGCATCCAGTGTTTCGACGCACTCGAGGTCTAACGCGACGTGTGCTTGTTCTCCGCGAGGTGTGGTACGCCGACGAACACCGAGACGCAACCTCCACGCGGACGGAACTGCAGGCAGCATACCCCGGCCGACGAAGCCGGTGGCGCCTGTCACGAGAACTCCCAGCGGACCTGCTGTCATGGCTACCAATTCCGCCACCAGCGGCGAGCCATCCGCCGCAGTTCCGCCTTTATTGAATCCGGCAAGTCATCGACAACAGTTCCATCGCGCTGCGCAACCGGCGCGAAGACACTGTCTCGGTCCGAAAACCAGCGCTCTCGGATTCGACGATTGTCTCCCTCGAACCGCTGCAGATAGTTACGTCGGTCATCGGCGGAACTCCAGAAACCCAGATCCGGCGGCAGCCTCTTCGAGAGCAACTCGCTGATCACAGCGCTACGAACGATACGAAGACGGGCGCGATTACGCAGCCGGGAAAACTCATTCAAGTAGCGCTTCGCCAACGTCTGCCCAGCGCCGAGGCTTGTTCGTACCCGACCGACGTCCGGCAGCGGGCGAACGTCTCTACCAAGAGAATCAAAGAACGCGGCAGTCAGCTCTCCCCCTCGAGACAGGTCGTCATACGACAAGACATTAATTTTACCGAAGACCTCCTCGAAGAGAAGCAGATTGTCCCAGTATCGCAGGAGGCCGTCCCGCCGCTTCTGAACGTAGTCCCCGAAGAAAAGCACTCCCTTGGCCATATTCCGCATGACGGCTTCGCGGTAACTGGAATCAATGAATTCATCCTGTCGTCGCAAGACAATGATGGGTTCTACGCGGAAGCACCGGAGCAACTCCCTGACGCGCTCCAGATAGGCGCGGCGACGCTCCAGCCAGTTGCGCTTGTCAGCCGGCGCAACATGCCGGGCGAAGGCTTCTGCGCTCAGCAGAACATCCGCATCCGAGTTCACTGCCTGGTGGAGCCACCGGTCGACCAGGCGCGGCAATGCGTGGGCAGGCAACCGTCTAGGCACCTCGGAGAGCGCGTGCGCCAAATCGAGGTGTGATTCATTCGAGAACACCCACTGCATGCGGTAGCCGGGGTATAGCAATCCATGTTCTCGCAACAGCGCTTGGCGATGCAGCGCGGCAAAGCGCTGAATCGCGGTCGTTCCTGTCTTGTGAAGACCAGCGTGGAGGAATAACCGCGGCCTGCACCGACCACTCCCACCCAACGGCATCATTCCCATGACGACATACCCGAAATCGCCGAGTTCACTTACGCAGCACGGAGAGCGAGAACCGGCCGAGGTGCCAGAGGGCGCGCAGCGGGGGCAGCGATTCATGGCGACGGTAGATCTGATACATGTCCATGCACTTACGGAGCTTGCTGGAGGACAGGCTAGCGGAAACCCGATGATAAACGGCCTCGCAACCGGGGTATTTTTGGGCCACGGTGCCGTCACGGGTGATCTTCAGCCACAGCGCCCAGTCCTGTCCGCGCCGCGCCAGCGGCATGTAGAGCTTACCCAGTGCATGCTGGTCGTAGGCGGCCGTCAGGCAACCGATGGGGCAACTGTTGAGCAAGTCACCATACTCGAGAGTGGCCGGCGGAGAATGCCGTTTCAGCTCCCGCCCTGTTCCATATTCCGCTTCCACGTAATCGCCGTAGGTGAAGACGGCACCTGACTGCCCCATGAAGCCGACCTGGCTAGCCAGTTTGCCCGGCAGCCACACGTCGTCGCTGTCGAGAAACGCGATGTAGCGGCCACGAGCCGCCTCGATCCCGGTATTCCTGGCAGCCCCTGCGCCTCGATTGCGCTGCCGTACGACCTCAAGATGGGGATGCTCCTCCTGCAGTTGTTCAAGTAGCGCCAGCGTGCCATCGGTCGAGCCGTCGTCCACCACGATGTGTTCCAGAACGGGCAGCGCCTGCGCGGCCACGGAGGCGACGGTTTCGCGCAGGTGGGTGACTGCGTTGTGGGCGGGGGTAATGACGGAAACACCCGTCGCGGGGTCGGAGACCCGCAGGGGCTTGACGCCATACGACTTCTGGTTTTCGCATCCCATGGCGCGACTCACCCGAGAGCGGTGCTGCGCATGGATTCCCCGTCATGCGCACTGTCGCCGAGCTTGCCGAGCAAGAATTCCACTTCTGCCAGAGCGGCTTTAAGCTTTTCCCGAGCCACCAGGCGTTCAATCTTGCGACAGGCACTGGCCACGCGAAAGTCGTTGGGAACGAGCGACCCAGAAGCTACGCGCCCCTCCTCGGTCAGCCGCTCTATCGCATCCCGCAGATCTGAATCCTTGCAGGCCGCGGGCAATGCAACTCCAATCGGCTCCAGCGACCACCGGCCCCAGACCATGACAAGCACCGACTGTCCATCATCGTCGGCAAATACCACATTCTCCCGGATGAGGTCGGGATTGTAGACGTAGTGGGGCATGCCCTTCAGCCGCCGCTGGATGGCCGGCAATTGCTGCTTCAGCGCTGCAAGCAGGCGCCCCTCTTCCGGGGAATCCACCCCGATCTGCAACTTCTCCAGCATCCTGGCGTTGAAACGCCCGTGTAACGAACGTTGGGACGCCTGGAACGAATCAGCCAGGGGCACGGGAGCTTCAACGGCCCAGCAATGCTGAAGAATCCGCCACTCCCACTGTTTCCATTCCTGGCCCAGCCGGACGCCCTGACCGTAATCGCAGACCTGGCACTCGAATGCACCTTCAGAGAATCGGGTAATGACCTCCGGAGCCAATAGTCGCGCCCGGGGCACATGCTCGAAAAGCAACTCCTCGTTGTCCAGCCGGTAGCGATGAGCAGGCGGATAAACCTGCTGCTGATAGCGCACCAACTCGCCGTTCGCACCCTTGCTGGTAATGGCAAGCAGCCGCAGGAACCGGAGCGCGGAATCCTCCCAGCACGCCTCCACGGATTCACCGTCGGGCGCGAGATGGCGCATCGCCAGCTGCTGGCGTGCGGGCTTGTCGAACAGGGTGCGAAAGGCCAGCTGCTGGCGCTTCTCCTGCTCTTCAAGTTGCTGGTCACGGAAGACCAGCGCATTTATCCGGTGCCTTCGCCGCTGCAACATCACCCCGGCCTGGACAGCATCCGTGCTGGTACCCAGCATCTGTCGGCTCAGCAACACCGCAGCAATGGCAAACAGCAGATTGCCGCCATACCCCAGCGCGAAGGGGATCACGATCACGAGAAACCCTCCCAGGAACGCAATCGACGATGCGATGCTGAGAAACGAGGAAAGGTTATCGGTCACAAAAACCTTTGCCCTGCCCGGCCTTATATCGTCACTGCTTGCCAGCGCCCAGGCGGCGAAAGCGTAGGTGGCCACCATCATCCCCAGGAGAAAACCCGCCAATGGTGCGTTGACCAGATATAAAAGGAACAGCGCAGCCATCCCGAACAGCCCGTAGGCCGCCACCTTGCAAAGCCGGGCGTAATGGGTCTGGGCAACGTCTTCTTGATCCTGCATCACGGCCAGCTCGTTGGCTCTGCCGAGAATGTCACCACTGGCGGCTCGTGCAATCCGTGTCGATACAGCGTCGAGGACCAGCGTGACGATGAACAGCGCGATGGCCCCGAGCGTGAGCGTGACTATCCAGAAAGTCTTATCATCGGGGTCGATGAAGAAACGGAAATAACGCGGTACACCATCGGAGGCCGCCAACAGCACCACTTTGAGGGGCAGCACCATACTCAGCCAACTGGTCACCCTGGCAACGGCCGTTGCGATGACGACAAACCATGTCGCACCTGGCCGCCAGCGAATCAGCACGGCCATGACGCTGGCGTACCACGCCCAGAAGTCCTTCTCACGGTGGTATAGGTTCATACCGCACCGAACCTCAGTAGATTAACGGCCGAGCGCTTGGTCATAGACAGTAAAGACCTTCTTCCTGGCAACGAGATCATGCAGCAACCTCGCTTCAGCCGCGAGATAAAGCTCGCCCAGTACGCGATCAACCTCATCATTAAATGCATGATAGTTGCCAGGGCGCGGCGTGACTTCACCAAACACCATTCCAGCCGGAGCCAACTCACTGCGCAGAAAATCAAGCCGTAGAAATGGCGCCGGTATCTCCGCGCTCATTCTGGACGCGAGAGCCAGTTGTTCCGGCGTCACACCTTCGCCGGAAAAGCGCACGTGATCGTACTTGCCGGAGAACACCTCCCGACCCTGCCCATCCCACTCGCAGTACTGCAGGCCATCGTCACGCTTGACCTCAAGAACCAGCCCGACTTCTCCATAAAAGCAGTAGAACTTAAGGTCGCGGCCAGGCACACCCGAGGACGTATCCTCAAGCACGAGTTGCTCAACGATCCAGCTATCCTTTCGCAAGCGCCCTGACTCGAGCCGGGCCCGCATGGCGGCGATCATCTCGCTCCACGACTCCAGCCACTGCCGCCGTGCGACATCCCTGATCCGGTGCTGATCGAAAACAAGGTAAACGCCGTTGGCGCCAGCGCCCTGCTCGGGCTTGATCACAACGGGCGTCATCGCGTCATGGGCCAACGCATCCACGGAGGAACCTGCCTGCAAGGTCCTGGGGAACGGCACCCCGCACAGCTCAGCAAAACGATACGCCTTGACCTTGTTGTTGAGGGGCCACTCCTGCGACAGGCCAGTAAGCGAACGCCCCCGACTTCTCATGGAAAGGCTACGCCGGAAAGAGGCAAGGCCGGCAAGCGGAAGTTGAGCACCGGAAGCCTTTCTTACCAATTGCTCCGTCACCGCATCCGGTCCGAGCAGCGCCATCAGTTCCCGGAAAGGTGCGTGATGAACCGCTTCGCCCGCACGCTGGGCCAGAAACTTTCGTGCGACGACTACGGCTTCGGATTCCACTGCTCGAACGGTGCTCTGTTGCTCCTTCAAGCGTGCCAATAGGCGAATAATCGAGTCTTCCGGCTTCGTTGGAATGGCTAGTAACCTCCGTAGCGGTTCAAGATGCGAGACTCCAGTAATCCCTTAGCTGCCCTGGGCGTCAAAAGCATCGCTGGGGGGCCGGGTTTCCATGGCAGCAAGCCGTTCACTGAAACGCGAGTGCCCACAATGCCGCATTACGAAGTCCCGCCCTGACCTGGCGCGTTGCAGATAGGCCTGCTCGTCGTGCCATAGCGTATCGACCACGTCCCAGACATCCCCAGGTTCGGCGTAGACAGCAGCTTCCCCGAACGTAGACCTGAACACCGGAGGCAGCACGGCAGGTATCCCCATCGCCATCGCTTCCATGACAGCACGACCGAACTCTTCAATGTACAACTCATGCGGGTAGTGAACGTAGAAGTCCAACTCTGGTAGAAACTCCATTGCCGGCATGGCTCCGTAGTCCTGAACCCGCCAGTTCGAGGGCCTACCACCGAGCATGCTTTCCGCGTGAGCTGCCCCGCCCAGCAACCGAACCTCGCACGGCTTCCCGACACAATATGCCGCCTTCAAGGCGCCAGCTTCCGCCGGCCACTTGGTGTAATGGTCCCGTCCATGCCGCCCGACCACGGGGCGAGCGCGGGAGGCGCCACGCCACTCAAGCGGCCGGGCACACCAAAGCTCGGTGTCGATCAACGGCACCCAGTCCTGGTCGTGCAACGGCCCGTAACGCCCATCCGCCAGCATCAATTCGCGAACCCGCCCGGAAATCGGCGCCCATGTGGGCGTCTTGCCGAAGAGTCGTCGCACATTCGCGCTAATGGTAGACGGCTCGTATTGCCAGTCCCCGCCGTCCGTCAGCCTTGAGGCGAACTGATTGGTAACGATGAGAAAATGGTCACAATCAAGCTGCGGCGGCATGTCGATAACGTGTTGCAATACCACCGGATAGCCCACAATCACATACTGGGCGTGCACCTCCTCACCCGGCGTCACCAGTTCCACCGCACCTGTCTGAGCCAGACTCAGGACCTCAGGATTGAGGCTTTTGGCCGCATCCAGGTTGTAGCGCCGCCACTGGAATAGCCCGACGCGTAATCCCGCCCGCAACGCGGCCCGGACGTAGTTCATGGTCGAAACGTAGGCGCCGCCTTGAACGTTGAAATCCGTGACGATCAGCACGTCAAGTTGACTGCTCTTGCGACGCTCCTTCGTGATGAGGCCCGGGGCCGGAAAAGGTCGGGACTCCCCACGAAAAGCGTTCGGAATCTCCTCGGGCGGGGTAGTTTCAAGCCAATGTCGAGCGGCCTCGTGATACTGCCTGCGCACTCCGTGAAACATGGTGTAGGCATGGGTGGCCCCGGTGCGCGTGAGGGAGGTCGGGTCCTCCAGAGCGAACGAAAGGGGCGCTGCGGGCAACAGGCGCTCAACACTAGCCCCGGTGTAGGCCTCGAGTCGGCGGATAAGTTCGGAATCCGCAGCCACTCTGACGTTATCCCACCCACCGAGGGTCTCCATCAAGGAACGTCGGAGCATTAAGGACGAGTGATTCCACTGAATCAGCTGGCCCGAAGGCCTGGACGTGCCGCGGAAGTACAAGTGGGGGTGGACTCGCACCCAGTAGCTACCATTCGCCGGCACGTCGGGGTTTTCCAGCAGATGCCGCGCCTGAATCTCGATTTTCTGCGGGTGGGACCAATCGTCGGAGTCGTGGATGGTGATAAAGTCGCCGCGGGCCTCGGCGAGACCTGTGTTGCGCGCCGCGTATGCACCGCCATTCTCTGCCCGGGGCAACAAGCGCACCCGATTGTCCCGCTGCGCGTAGGACAGCACCACATCCCGTGTGGAATCGCTGCTCACATCATCCACGACCAGGATTTCCAGGTTCCGCCACGTCTGCGCCAGCAAGCCCTCCAATGCAACGGGCAGCGTGCCCTCGGCGTTATATGCCGGCACGATCACGGTGACCATGGACTGCACATCGTCACCCGCAGGCGTTCGCCCCGCTTTAGCCGTCAAGTTGTCGAGATGGAGTGGAGCCTCCTCACGCATCCTGGCAATCGGTCGCAGTCCCTCGGCCTGGAACAGCTTGTTTATCCACTCCAGGCGAGCGGCGTCATCCTCGCCACCAGTGCTACTGTCAAAATCGGTGTAGGTGTTGGCCATGGCCAGAACCAGGTGCCTGTCCTCGCCGCGCCGCTCGATATGCTGGCGGACCAACTCCCGCGCTTCTTCCTGCCTGCCCAGCTTGATCAGGCAGTCCACCTCAAGCAGGCACTGCTTGAGTTCGCGCCCCTTGGCCGCGTACAGCGAGCGGCACAGCACAGCGTTCTCAAGTGAGCGCTCAACGTCCTGCTTCACCCAGTACCAGCGGGCCAACGCCAACGCAGCGTAGGAAGCATTTCGAGCGTCCATGGATGGATCAGCCTTCATGGCCTCCAGGTCGAGCAGCGCCTGCTCGGAGAAACCACCCCACAGCTTGGACTCGAGCTTTCTAGCGCGTGCCCCATGAAAGCGGGCTACATCCTTGTCCGAGAGATTCTGCAGAATACGTCTGGCAAGCTCCGCCGGCAGGCGATCCCGGATGAAATGCCGAAGTGGTTGGGGACAGAGATTGAAGCCGAAGCGCATCAGCTTCTGTACTGGCTGCATGGTTTAGCTTTGACCTCATCGTGTGGGCGGCGGCAGCGAGTGCCGGCACCGTGCGACTTCACGGTCTACCGGTCACCGAACCGGGGACAACGGTTTCAGAATGAATCTGATCCGAGGGCACGGAGCCCATCACCGCAGGAAATTTGTCATTTAATGCATCCGCCGGGCGTTCGCACGCGAGAGCGCAAGGCGCGCTGTACACCTTCCCAAAGTCATTCGAATGCCCGGCGTCGGCACCAAGAGATGTCGAGCAAGTGCGGACCAATCGATTCGCTCAAGCGCTCTTACCTTATCTCAGATCCACAGGTCAACGCCTCAGATTCGGTGCCAGTGGGCGGGACGATACAACGGATCGCCACCCATCGCCAAGGTGCCCTCAAGGGCCTCGCGTTCCGCGCCGGCACATCAGCCAACGGTACCCGCTACCCGGACATACGCACCGAGCGCAGCCGCCGCAAAACGACCTCAAGGCACCGATGGACCGACTTTCTGGGAAAGCGACAAACGCGGGCCTGCTCGCGCAGCCCCGGCGGGTGAAAGAAGATCCATTTCAGTCTCCCGTAAATTCCTCTCGCAACGCCCATGCCAAACGCTCTCGTTCTCGCACGAACGCACGGGGCGAACGAAACAGATTGGCGAGTGCGTGTTGGGTTTCGGCGTAGGCATTCAGGAACACATCATTAGCAGAAAAGCCGCTAATTGCTTCAACCGCAGATGGCACATCGATACCGAAGAGATTCAGCCAGCTTTTCGGACACGCAATGCGGTGTACGCTATGCGCCGGGGCGGCCAAGTATAGTGGGATTGCGCCCATGGCGAACGCATCGAAAAATTTCTCCGACACATAATCAAGCTGGTGCGTGTTTTCAATAGCGGATACAAAGCGGCATTGCATGTCGAACCGCTGCAGCTTGTCCAGATGCCAGTCAATCAACTCCTGTCGGCGTAGTCCCTTCTGCCACCCGCGCCCCTGCCGCACCACTTCCCCCGTATCGTATGCCGCTGCCAAACGCGTGCGGTAAGCTGCAAGCCCGTAAACGTCCCTTTCCGGGTAGCTTACGTCAAATTTTTCGGCGCTCCGATGCTCAGCAATAAACGCAGCGTTCAGGCGTACCCGATCAAACTGCCTCCCCCATTCCCTTGCACTAAGCCCCGCATTGCGCTGGAAGCGCCTGGCATAACGGGGAAAAAAACGGTGATCGGTCAACAGGTAATACGGCACCCGTTCGAAGCGATATATGCTTGAGGTGTGATGATTCAGGTAAGTATACGGCAGGTGGCCATGCGGCAGTTCCAGATGGTGGACCCGTTCAAAGATTCCCGCTCCCCATATGGTGTCCCAGAATGGTTCTTCGGAGAGCAGAACCACACGTTTGCCGGGTGAGCGTTGCAACAGCTGCCAGGTGGACTCCGCGGCTTCAGTTAGGTCATCCGGGTGGGCAAACAGTAGCAATTCGGCATCGGCAGGCTTGTCGATGAAGCGAATCCAACCCTCGCACATCTGCCGAATCGCCGGGTAAGCAAAGGGCTGGCGGTGCGATCGGCGACCTAGCTCGCAGGCGACAATCACACAGCACCCACCGGGCTAGTCCAGCCGGCCATAGTTGCCCTGAAAACGCAAGATATCGTTTTCTCCGAAACAGAGGGCTGACTGGGCCTCAAGACAACTGCCCTGGTTTCAAGACAGTCCCGTTTCCAAGGCGTCGACATATGTACGGCTATGCAGGTGGACATTCTCACTCGTCGCCATATCTACGGTATCCCACCACCGATAGTTGCGATGTTGGGCGGTGGGCAGTTCCTCAAGAACCAAATTCAGCGACAACTGATATGCCAGCACCACGTAATGCGTGGCAGGCGATTCGCCGAACACACTGTCAGTGTAGAAATGTTCGTAAATCCCGAGGGGGCGGGCCCGCGCTCGAGTCATCTGCTTGCCCAGCTCTTCGCTGGTCAGCCGCATGAACGCCGCATCCAGCGTTTCGCCTTTAAACACCCTCCCGCCGGGCACGAACCAGAAGCCCTGAGCTGGCCGGTTTGTGCGCAACCCGAGCAGCACCTGCCCAGATTCGTTCCGCAAGACCAGGTCGATGGACACCAGGGGCGTGGCGCCAATAACAGTGCGAAACGCCTCGCCAGTCAGGTACATCGTCAGCTCCTTATCCGGTCGTGGTGCTCAAGGAACCACTGATAGGCATCCCTCACCCCATCCTCCAGCGCGATGCTCGCCACCCAGCCCAACTGCCGCAGGCGGGACACGTCCATGAGCTTTCGAGGCGTACCATCCGGTTTACTTGTATCAAACGTCAGCCGGCCCGCGAAACCAGTCACCCGCGCCACGGTCTCTGCCAGCTCACGAATGGTGCAATCCACGCCGGTGCCGACGTTGATATGTGAAAGCATGGGCTGGGTATGCGCTCGATACGTTTCCGCATCCAGCTCCATTACATGAACGCTGGCCGCCGCCATGTCATCCACATGCAGAAACTCCCGCATCGGAGCCCCGGTACCCCAGATCACCACCTCATCTGCGCCATCCCGCACGGCCTCGTGGAAGCGCCGGATCAGTGCCGGAATCACATGGCTGTTATGCGGGTGGAAGTTATCGTTCGGGCCATACAGATTGGTGGGCATCACGCTGCGGTAATCGTAACCATACTGTCGATTGTAGCTCTCACAGAGCTTGATTCCCGCGATCTTCGCGATGGCATAAGGCTCGTTGGTCGGCTCCAGCACGCCCGTCAGCAAGGCATCTTCCCGCATCGGCTGTTCGGCATGCTTGGGGTAAATGCAGGAGGAGCCCAGAAACAGTAGTTTTCCGATTCCGGCCTGATGCGCAGCATGAATGATATTAGCCTCGATCATGAGGTTCTGGTATATAAACTCCGCCGGATAGGTATTGTTAGCCAGAATGCCGCCCACCTTTGCCGCAGCAATATACACCCCCTCGATTGACTGCTGCTGAAAAAAGCGGGACACAGCTTGTTGATCCAGTAGATCCAGCTCATCCCGCGTCCGAAGGACAATGTTGCTATAACCAAGCGAGTCCAACCGTCGAACAATGGCAGAACCGACCATGCCTCTGTGGCCCGCCACGAATACACGTTGATCGCGCTGAGCGGACACGCTCATGATTCCACCTGTATGGGAATCTCATAACCGTGCTGTTTCAGCAGGGCATGACGTCGAGCATTATGCAGATCATGCGCTACCATCTCAGCACACATCTCCTGCACGGTTATCTCCGGCTCCCAGCCGAGCTTTTGCTTTGCCCGGGTAGGATCGCCCAGCAGAGTCTCCACCTCGGCCGGGCGGAAGTAGCGGGAATCTACCGCAACAATCACATCTCCAGGCTTCAGCGCAGGTGCCTTCTCCCCCTCAATAGCATCGACAACTCCGCGCTCCTCTACCCCCTTTCCCTCGAAACGTAAACGGATGCCCAGTTCACCGGCTGCCATATGAATGAAATTGCGCACCGAGAATTGCACCCCGGTTGCGATCACGAAATCTTCCGGCTGCTCCTGCTGAAGCATCATCCATTGCATGCGCACATAGTCCCTGGCGTGCCCCCAATCTCGCAAAGCATCCATATTGCCCATGTACAGGCACCGTTCCAGCCCCTGGGCGATGTTCGCCAAGCCACGGGTGATCTTCCGCGTCACAAATGTTTCCCCTCGGCGCGGTGACTCATGGTTGAACAGCACGCCATTGCAGGCGTACATGCCGTAGGCCTCGCGATAGTTCACCGTGATCCAATAGGCATAGAGTTTGGCCACCGCGTAGGGGCTACGAGGATAGAATGGCGTGGTCTCCTTCTGCGGTACTTCCTGCACCTGTCCGAATAGCTCCGAGGTCGACGCCTGGTAGAAGCGCGTCTTTTTCTCCAACCCTAGAAAACGAATCGCCTCAAGAAGTCGCAAGGTCCCCATAGCGTCCACATCCGCCGTGTACTCGGGAGCCTCGAAGCTCACAGCTACGTGACTCTGCGCTCCTAGGTTGTACACCTCATCCGGCTGGACCTGTTGGAGAATACGCGTGAGATTGGAGCTATCCGTGAGATCACCGTAGTGCAGCACAAAACGACGATCAGAGGCGTGGGGGTCCTGATAGATGTGGTCCACCCGCTCGGTATTGAACATGGACGCACGGCGCTTGATACCATGAACCTCGTAACCCTTTGCCAGAAGCAACTCCGCAAGATAGGAGCCATCTTGGCCGGTTACTCCAGTAATGAGAGCTCGTTTAGTCATAAATTATAATATTCCTTCGTGCAATCATTCCCCACCTTGAAGTCCGCAACGCAAAAGTATATTTTCGACAATTTCACTAGGATATCCTGACGCATCAACAAGCACCACATCCCGCCTGGAATTTGTATCCACGAACTTCTTTCTTCGCTCCAAGACCTTACTCAAGAGATCCGACTCGTTCTTCCACTTTGACGGCTCCCTTTGTTGCAGCCTTTGCACAAGGGTCACCTCATCCACATACAACCCGAATTTAATATCAAAAAAGTCAGAATAGTCCCACGCATTTGAAGCAGATCCACAGAAAAATACTGGCCGACACTCCTCTTTACTGATGACTTCCTCAAACTTCTCTCTTATCCAACACCACCTATGACTATCACGAAAGCCCGGAGGCAAGGGCTTAGATTGAGTTAGAATATGGGCACCGCTTTCAGTATGCACCCAACCAGCAATCTCTCTATCAGTCTCGACGGCGTTGTAACCAAGATTTTTCAGGCGATTACAAACTGTACTTTTCCCAGACCCATTCACGCCGAAAACCCAATAAAGCCCTCTCATTACAGCTCATCTCGCTTGGTTTTCTTATACCTCACACCACAGGCATCGAAAACTCGAAGAAGCTGACCAGAAAGATGCTCTCTTCGCTTATTATATAAATTCTTATCAAAACTATTTTCAGCCATCACTCGCGCATCATCAACGGTCTCACATCTTTCCATAAAATCCTCGATACTTATATTCGGAAGCGCCATTGTTTCAACAAGTTCCTTCGTCCTGGAATCATGCGTTATCCACAGCGCTGGAGTTCCGGCCTGCCAAGCAACCATATTTCCATGAAGCCGCAACCCTACCGAAAAGTCATGTGCAGCGCTATCTTCAAGCCATTGATCTACGGAGAAGTACGTTCGCAACCGAGTCCGACAGAAATCTTCAAAGGTCTCGAGCGAAACACCTGGCGCTAGGGCGTTCGCCAACGCCTTCCCAAAGCCCGATCTTACATCGCCCGCGGAATGAGCATTATTGAGGCGCAGATACTGTATCATTGTGGGGACTGCCTGTTGCACCGTGATACCAGAACCAGAAAGGCTCCATCCGAATAACTTTCTCTCCACTTCTTTCTTTCTGTTGACCTTCGGCCATGGCTCGTCTGTGTGCGCTATAAAGCTCCTCAAAGGTTTTTTTAGCTTTTCCCCGATGACCGCCCCTAAATCGGGTGACTTATTTATAAAGTTTGACGGGCACCCAGTAACAACAGAACCATGAATTCCATATCCTTCCAACACACTCGCCGTGTACTCCCCTCTAACAGAAACCGCAGCACATCGCTCTTTCATAATGGAAATAAGACGTTCAACGCTAGGGTGGAAGTCGAACTTTTTTTTATAGACGTCATTTGCTTGCGCACCAAGACCCACAAAAACCAAAGGGAGCTCTGTTTTCTCCAAAAAATCAACAAACCCCGAAAAATCAAAGCCTTCTCTTAGGAAGTTGGCAGAAGGAACCACTACAACCCTACACTTATCTCTTACTTTTTTTGCATCCCAAGGCACATCCTGGCCGACAATTCTTATCTTATCGCGAATAATTCCGCATGTTGCATACTGAAAAACAAGGTTTCCGCAATTATTCCCTACCCGCCTCATAGCCTCTTTTGTGTCCATAAAAGCGACGCCTGGAACGCATCCACGGGTTCCGGTGACTGCAACACTCTTCATCTAATCAAGACCTTTAGAAATCTTTACCACTCATCTCTACCGTCACATCGCGGCACGATAGTCTGGTAGCAAGTTCAGAAAACGAACTCCACGTACTCCCTAGGAGGACAGGCGAGTCCCCAAGCAGTATCGCGTCGGCTAAAGCGTAACGTAACTGCACCGCCGACCGATCGAATACATCGCGGGGAAGCCACGTCAGGTGGTCCCCATAGTACTTCTGAAACTCGACGTAAGTTTCAGGTCGGTCTGCCGCGAGAAATAGTCGGCCAACCCCTCCCTTGGCGATAAGCTGATCTATTCTACGCATGAAATGCGAAAAGTGGCTCTTTGATCGCCAATAGTCGATAAGATCATGGTCCTCCTCTGACCAATTGTCAGGGCTCTCGTATGGAAGATGCTCATCCTTCCGGCCACCCTCCATCCTAATGTGCGCTGAAACATCATTCGGACGCCGGACCGAGCTGACAAGTGCCTTCACTTCGTCAACTGGCTCCAGAGATCGCAAAAAAGCGTTCTCCTGATTCCATGAAGTCAGCCTGCTGTTCAGAACAAAAGCGGATCTAGCATAGATATCGCATCGGCCTTCGAGTGAGATCTGAGCACCTTTCTCGGCGTCTGCCTCGACTGTCATGTAGTTGTAGGTACGACACCCAAGACCACCTGCCTGCTCCAGAAACCTCGATTCGACAACCGCTCCTTTATAGTCGAACAGGTCTGAGAACAAACAATCGCAGTGGTGATCCGGCTCCCATACGATGACAAGTTCACTTTCCGATCTCTGGGCGATGCTCGCCGCTGAGGCCAAGGCGCGCAAGCGGTTGCCAAGGCCATGTTGGGCGTCGATAAATATTCTTCTCCGGGAAACACTGATCATCGGTGTTGTGACCACGCTCTCGCTGGATACCTCAGAGTCCAGTGACAATGAAAGATGGCCATCATCAACAGGAACTGATCCAACTGCCAACTGCATAAGCGTGGTTTCCTTCAGCTCAGGCAGTTTGGTTAGCTCCGAAATGGCTGGAATGTTGTTTCTCAAATCAGCAGGTAGCTGCCCTGCATCTGCAGCTAACACAGGTGTGAGATTCTGCTTTCTAGCTAGAATAGCCGCACGGGTTACTATTTCGACCAGTTCCTTTCTTTTTTTGAATCTTCTCAACCCTTTCAACACAAGATAATTTCCATTAGCGGGCGGAATTTTCCCAGCAAATATGCGAGAAATTTGCACATCTACGTCTGACACGCAGGACGCCGGCCGCTCAAGAAGCCAATTGAGCTGTTCAAGGGAAAGTTGCCACACACTCCCACCCAGCCGTTTGGCAACAACCTCTCGCAAAGCGCTGACGGTCGATTTTTGGCGGATGTGTGCAGGCACTTCATTCGGGTCCAGACCGAGACGCCTTAGCTCTATGATGTCACTCCCAGTATCACTCAAAATTCGAAATTGGACCGGGGCGGAACAACCTTGCCAAGGGGGCATTAAATTAGAGATATGGAAGTTTCTGCGAATCAAGAATGCCGGATCAGATAGAAGAGCCTCCCTTAGAGAAAGAGGTGCGCTCTTACCACTCAGACCAGTACGCACTTCATCTGCGTGCGAAAGATGGTAAACACTTCCCGGCGCAACATCTTTTCTCCGATAACCAATGCGCTCCAACCTACCATAGAGATCATCATCATCCCACCCGTAAGTGGTAATATACTCATTGAAACCACCGACCTCATAGAGCGCTTTCTTCGACGCTAAAAAGAAGCCGTTGACATAGGCTTGGTCAGCGTCTGCGCTCCTCCAGTTCCCAGCTATAAAAGCTTTCTCCTCAAGACTATTTTGCTCAAAGAACAAATCTGACAACACAATATCAGCATCAACCTTCAGTATTTTGTCGTACACACAGAGTCTAAACCCTAAATTAAAAGCATATGAAAGGATCCAACGCGGCTCACCTTCAACTCTAACAACTCGGATCCTGCCATCTCTGATACCGGCTTCCTTAATTGATAAATCAACACTTTCTTTTGAAGACCAATCAACGATGATTATCTCGGATATATCATCTGCCACCAACCATGATTTCAACGCCTTTAGAAGATTCTCGGTTCTATTCATGCAACAGGTCACTAGGCTAATGCCCGGCTTTCCCGTCGGTGTCAATTCAGGGAGGAGCCGCCCCCCCAGAGTCTGCGTAGTAGTAGAGATGGTTGTTGAGGTTGGTGCCAGTGCTTGTTTGCTAGCGTCTAATCTCAACGCCATTAGGCGAGCGTATCGCTCATACGTGATCCGCGAATTTTCACAGCCCAGTACTTCTACCCGCCTACGTAACAAATGCGACCAAGCCTGCACATCTTCTTTCATCAATTCATGGTCTGCTTTCGCCATAGATGTATACAACGTAAGCAACTGCCTACTCAAGAAAACAAACTCTCTATTCATTAAAATATCCTACTGGACCGAGCCACAGCCTGCGAAAAAAGACCAAAACCGCATATAACAGGTTTCGGAACCAATAAAAGCGCAAACAAAACCTAAATAAAAGATATCACTTACAAGCTAAGTCAAACTCATACCCCAACTTCTCGCATAGCGTACGCAATGATTTCGAACTTTCTAAATCAGACCTTATTTCGCTATCGTATTTTCGACGGCCCCTCTTGGATATAATAGCCCCATTTCGCCCACTATCACCCGACAGCTTGAAGCTCGAAAACACATCCGTGAAGCCATCCTCATACTGAAGACCAAGCACATCGCAGATTTTTCTTGCCTCTTTCTGAGGATTATCAACCAAGTCTTCATACCTGAATAATTGGGATTCTTTATAGGCACTTAGAAAAGAAAAATATCTCGCCGCGTACTCCTCGACACATCTCGGCTCGAAGTGACGCCATCCATTTTCAACAAGAGACAAATAGGAGTCTATCGGATGCCTCACTGTCACAACCGAAACAACCGGAAACCGACCGGAAATTATTTCCGCTGTAGTCCTTCTTTTTTCTATATTTTTAATGCAAAAATGGCTGTGCGCGTGATCTCTCAAAACCAAGCGCAACCCCCTTTTGAGAGCATCATCGTATAAAGCCTGCAAGCCTCCAAGAAATACTTCCGTCACTAAGCCTTCGTCAGCACCACGAGAACTGCTCTTAGCAAGAGAAATCAGATCAGTGGGGAAAAACATCCGCCCGGAAATTGCCGCTAGTGGACTCAACGGATCCACCTCACTCAGCACCTGGGTATTCGGCATGGAAGCGAGGCATTTAGCAAAAAGAGTACCGCCGGTACATGCAAAATGGTGGATAGTTCGGATCGGCTCCGATTCTGTTGTTTCCGTGCAGAGGCGTTTGCACCGTTCCAGCAAGCTAGGCAGCGGTTCGGCCGGCGCGCTGCGCGGCGGCGGCGGGGGCGCGTGCTCGCTGAGCAACGCGCGCGCATCATCGATAGCCTGCATGAGATTATTGGTGTCGGATAGCTGACTCATTAGACAGACATTACTTGCTTGGTTTGCGTTTACTAGCGGCGCCGTCTGCAAGCTTGATTGGAGCGGGCGCGCCTTCCAGCGTTTCCCGCAGCTGTTCATCCATTCCTTGGCCTTTCAGCTGATGAAGGTATTCTGCTGCAAGGTCCAAGCGTTGGGTAACCTGTGCCAGCAGATCGTCTCGCTCCAGCTTAGCCTCTCGTAGCTCAGCATAGCGTTGCTGGAGATCCTTCAGATCCGCCTCTCGGAGGCTCTGCAGTCTGAGCGCAACGGCCACATCGCTGCGCGCGGCGGCCAGTTCAGCATCCTTTTGCTCAATTGAGGCGCGGAGGCACCGCTGCTCATTCTCCAATATCTCGGCTTTTGCATGCCACTTCCGGAGTTCGGAAAGTTCCTGCTGAAGGGTTTGTATTTCCTTGCGTGCGCTATTCAACTCCTGTTCAGCATATTCAAGCGAGTGTCGGGTTTCCTCAGACGTTTGCCTCAGCCAGGCGTTTTCGAGCCGAACCGGATCACGGTACAGGTAATAGCATGGGCGGTCCGGATCCTGCTGAGCTGCGGGCATCCATTGCGGGGCATAGCCTTGTGACTCAAGCGCGCCCAGTACGTTGTCGGCGGGCGCTGCCAGTTCGTAGTGCTCATCACGTCCGCAACAGACGAGAACGGTGCCGAAACGGTGCAGCGCTGACAGGCCCGCCAGCGCGGAGACGAGCTGGCTCTCAAGCCCAGGGGCATCGATAATTAACCAATTCCGCTTGTTGTCTGGCAATGGCGATTGATCCAGCAACTGTTGAATCGACAACGTATCCACAGACAGCTGCTCAACCACGCGAATCGCGGGATACAGCGCAAAGAGGCCAGTTGGGCGAGCAAGACTGCTGAGCCCGGGAACACTCAGCAGATGGAGATGGGCGTCGCCAGCTTCCCCAGCAGTAATGGCAAACGGCAGCACGTCGATATGGAGCTGGCCAACAGCCTTGCGGCGCAATACATTAATTGCTTCAGGGTTTGGCTCAACGAGGACGATCCGTTCCGCTCCAGCCAGTTGGTAGGCCTCCAGCTCCGTGCAATGCCCTGCGCCGATATGCACGATAGTGCCAAGGGGCCGCTGACTTTGTAGCAAGGCATCCATCATGTTCAGCCACTCTCCTGATGCATCTAGCGGGCAAAGATATTAGCACCACGCAGCGGGCGCGTGATTTTCCAAGAACGGGAATTGCGCAAGCGTTTGAGCTCTTCCGCCTTCTCCGCAGCACGTTGCTCGTGCGCGCGTTTCTGCGCATCGAGTTTTCGGATTAGCTTGTTCTTTTCCTTCAACGCCGCGTCTGCCTCCTGCAGGCGAGATTGAGCATCGGCCATCTTGCTCTGCAGCTTGGTATAGTCAAGAAAGTAGGTTTCCAGCTCTTCTTGGACCTGATGCAATTGTTGGAGAAGCAACTCATTGTCCTGCTCGAAATCGCGCCCACTGCTCCGGGAGCTCTCGGCCTGTTCACGGGCCTCGTCTAGCTCCGCCTTGAGCTGCTGCATCAAGCTTTCCTTGTCTTGCTCAAGCTTCTGCGCGTCCTCAAGCTGCTGACGGGTGTCCTGCAAGGCCTTCTCCACATACTGAAGGCGCTCTTGCAAAGAGGCAATTTCCGAGACGGAGTTTCGCGTGCCTTCCGCAGCCTTCATTGCCAACTGGAACGCCTGGTCGGGATCGGCAGTCAGCGGCTCACCCGAAGACAATAATAGGGAGCTGGCTTCCAGCTCAGCGGCCAGGGTACGCGCGGAAGAATCCTGTTGCAGAGACTGGTTGGCGATTAGCGCCAACAGGGCGTCGGGCGCACGCGTATCCTGCGCGGAAGGGAAGCGTGGCAGCGCAGATAGATGGGCGCCTGTACGCTCTTGTAAGGCGCGAGCCAAGGCCAAAGGGTTTGCAACTGCCTTCTCTGCCTCGATCAGCGAGATCCGCCGTCGATGGCCCCGGTAGAGAGCAAGTAGCAAGTCGGCTTCTGCCATCCAGTCCTGCAGGGCTTCGGACGGTTCAATACCGCTGACCATGGCTTCGGCAAGCAATCGCTCAGGATTGGGGTACACGATTAGCAGATGGGCGACGGGACTGCGGATCAGTGCCTGTCGCGCACTCTCAACTCCGCTAAGGGACTGCGCCGAGGAGCTGCCGAGACTCTCAGCCAACGCTTTTGCGGCCTGCTCGGTTTCAACCGCCACCGTAGCCGGCCCCCCAGTCGGCAACCAAACAACGGCGAATTCCGGGGCAGCACTCTTGCGTTCCGGCGATAAGTGGGGTTTTAGGGTTGTTTGCATAGGCATGGTTCTGATCCACCTCTAAATTGCATAGGCAATGCACTGGCAAGCGGTACACCCGCGGCTATCTGCGATAGCAGCCATTCCGTGTCTATCATTCTTGTAACCGGTAAACTATAGGAGCCCGAATGATTCCTCCTGCTCCACGGCCCTCGATCCAAATTTTTCTACCTTCGTTCCGGTGGAGAAGCGAAAGCGAGACGGACTGCTTCCGTCACTTCCACCCCCCATATTCGCAGTTGTACCGCCACGGAGGTAAGCCGGTAGTGCACCGGTTGTTCCTTTGTGCGCATAAAACGCCAGAGGGCAACCACGGGGGGGGAAAAGGTTCGCAATAACCACACGGCTCGCTGCCGCGTGGAGCCTGCGGTAAGTTGCCCACCTTTTATGCGTCGCGCCTTGGTTGCCAGTTCTCGCCAGGTCGTTCTCGTCGGATGCTCTATAATTGCCTCCGGAACGTAAACGAGTTCAGCTCCTTCCGCGACGGCCTTTCTACAGAATGCGGCATCCCCCCCCGAATACCTGCTCGTATCAAAGCCACCAAGCTTTCTGAACAGGGTTGTGGGCACAGCCAGGTTGGCAGTCGTGGCGTAACCACGCGATACGTACCAGTCCTGCGGGATCCCCTTGACCAAGTCGTACATTTCGTACGCTGATCGTCGCATTTCAGAGGGCCGCATACGTATCGCACCGGCCAGCAATGTCCGTGACGAATGGCAACGCTTGGCCTTCCGTACTAGCTGCTCCAGATAATCCTGTCGCGGCAAGCAATCTGCGTCGGTGAAGACCAACCACTGGCCACGAGCCTCCTGCACCGCGCCATTACGCGCCGCGTAGGAACCCGGCTCCAACCAACGGAGCACGCGTGTGTTCGCAGGCATGCTCTTGGGCGGCGAGAAATCCGTAGATCCGTTATCCACCAAAAGGACTTCAAATTTGTCTTCTTCCAACGTTTGCGCCTGGAAACACGCCAACAACGCCGGAACGAGATTCCAATGCTCATAGACTGGCACTATCACGCTGCACCACAGCGATGAGTGATCCGCCATAGCCCCAGGCACACTCAGCGCCACTTCCGCCTGTCGGATGCGCACCGACGCAAAACGCAGCTAGCACCTCTGTGAAAACGCCGCTCGATTACGAGGTTGCCAGAGCCATAATCGCCACTTAGGCAACCCTCTGCCCTACTTGACATCAAATAGTGCCCAGCCATTTACAGCCTATCAACGTGCGTAATCCCATTCCGTGCGCTATGCCCATTCCCGTGCGCAGAGCTTGCGCCACCTGCACACAATTCCAATACAACACCTGCAGGGACGCTACCGCCCTAGGGCAAAGGCTCCCCATTGGCCGAGGCGGTGCTCGTCAAGTAATGGCAATTGTTGCCCTGATCGCGATGCATGGCCATCGCAACCCCCTCCCCAGGCTTCGTTAATGATCCGCACGGCGCTTAGACGGCGCCTGTTGTTGGTGAGGTCACCCTCGCTGGATGTACGCACCTTGTCGCGGCTGTAGTGCCTCATACCTGACGACAGTCAGGCACAAGGTGCTTCTTATCAAGTGTGGATCATTCTAGAACACGCTGCAGGTGGCCGCATGGTGCCCCTTATGTGATTGCAGTCCGATCTCGTCGTGTAGCACAACCGGGAGGATCCGCAATCATAAGCCTGCTATCTGTTTAAAGTTGGACTGTGCCTTACTCGGTGATTAGTGACAAGGCCATGGTTGCCATTTTGCAACATCCTGCATGATGCAGGTTGTGCGCGGCTTGGCGCACTGAGCGCCCCCATCTGAGTGCAGCGGTAGTGAATAAGCGGCGGGCTCCTCTGCCACCAGTCGTCACTTTTCAACGAAGGCGCGTTCGATCACGAAATGGCCCGGCTGGCCTTGCTGGGGGGAACCTTCGAAGCCGTGCGATTCCAGCATGGCGGTCAGGTCCTTCAGCATGGACGGGCTGCCGCAGAGCATGACCCGGTCGGTTTCCGGGTCGAGCTGGGGCAGGCCGATGTCCTCGCACAGCGTGCCGGTTTCTATCAGGTCGGTGATGCGGCCCTGGTGCAGGAAGTCCTCGCGGGTCACCGTGGGATAGTAGATCAGTTTCTTCCGTATCTCCTCGCCCAGGTATTCGTGTTCCGGCAGTTCATAGCGTATGTAGTCGTGGTAGGCCAGTTCGCTGGCGTAGCGCACGCAGTGCACCAGGACGATTTTCTCGAAGCGCTCGTACGCTTCCGGGTCCCGGATGATGCTCATGAACGGGGCCAGTCCGGTGCCGGTGGCAAGCAGATACAGGTTGCGACCCGGCAGCAGGTCGTGCATGACGAGCGTGCCTACCGGCTTGCGGCTGACGAACAGGGTGTCGCCCTCTTTCAGGTGCTGCAGGCGCGATGTCAACGGCCCGTCCGGCACCTTGATGCTAAGGAATTCCAGGTAGTCGTCGTGGTTGGCGCTGACGATGCTGTACGCCCGCATCAGCGGCTTGTCCCCCACTTTCAGGCCAATCATCACGAAATGACCATTCTCGAAGCGCAGAGACATATCTCGCGTGGTGCGGAAACTGAACAGCGAATCGTTCCAGTGATGAACGCTCAGCACCTTCTCTTCGCCTATGGCGGCCATCCTGTATCTCTCCTGCTTGTGATCCGCCGACGCCTGCCGGGAAGGCGTCGATTTCGGGGCCGTAATCAACGGTATGGCGCGCATCGCCTTCGGCTCTGGGCACCCTACGCCGTGGCGTATTTTCGCATTTTGGCGGGTGAGGTTGGAGCGCAGGATGTTGCGTTAAAGCGGTGGTTTATTGCCGTTGGGGGCGGGTATCCGCAGCGCTGGCCTCGAGGCCTGGGCGCCGGGCCTAGCCGAAGACGGTGCGCACCACAGGGTGGTGCACACCCTACCGCTTCCGGCCTTCGGCCGGATCGCTTGCTATCGCCGGCCGCACGTCCGAATTAGCGCCAGCGATGGTCCAGCCGGTAGGCGATCAGGCCCATGTATTCGTACAGGGCGCGTTCGGTCTTTCGCAGGTGGATGGAGCCGGGAATCCAGTAGGCCACGCTGGCCTCGCCGGGCATGCCTGCCTTGTGGCGGGTGGGGGCGGGTATCGGGTTCAGGCCCACGTGCTGGAAATGCCGGATGGAACGGCGCATGTGGGAGGCGGAGGTCACGACGATGACGGTGGCGCCCTCGCCCATCATCTCCACCGTGCCGTAGGCTTCCTCGGCCGTGTCCACCGGCCAGTCCATTTGCAACAGATCGTCCTCCGGTACCCCCAGCGCCCGCGCGGCGCGGACGTAGCCATCGGCAATGGGCGGTGCATCGTCGCGGGAACCGCCGGCCACCAGCAAGGGCACATCCTGCAGTTGCCGGTAGAGACGGACGCCTTCCGCCAGCCGCACCAGGCTGGTGTCGGTCATCTGTGAGGTGATGGGCAGGCGCTCGTTGGCGTAATAGCCCGAGCCCAGCACGACAATGGCCTGGACGTCTTCCAGGCCGCTGGCATCCAGCAGCGGCGGGTGCGCCCTTTCCAGCCGATGCAACAGGCTGTCCGCCACCGGCCCCCACGAGGCCAACCCCACCAGCAGCGGGGCCATCACCAGCATGCCCGTCCCGACCAGCCGACGCCTTAGCAGCAGGAACACCAACCCCAGCAGCATGACACCCAACGCGAGGGGTACGGGCATGAAAAGCAGGCCGACGAGTGTTTTCAGTGTGCTCATGGGAGACGGGGACCGAGCCTTGTTGTCAGGGGACTGGCCTGCAGTATACCCATGCCCCACGCATCGCCTTAGCGGCGGATGTACTCCAGGGTCAGGCCGAGCGACCAGTCCGGGCTGGGATCGTAGACGCCGGCGCCGACGTAGGGCTTGACCGTGAACGCGTGTGTGGCGGCGAAGGTTGTGCCGAGCAGCACTTCGGTATGCGCGCCCCTGGCATAACGTTCCGGTGCGGTATCCCCCACCAACTCGATGTTCAGCGTCTGCCGGGGGGTGAGCTGATAGCCGGCACCGACGCCCCAGTTCTCATACACGCCGCCGGTGCCGTCCTCGTCCGTCACCGTGGCACCAAGCTGCCCGTACAGGAAACCGCGCTCCCGGATACGTTGGGACGCGGAGACGTTCACATACAGATCCAGGCCGTCACGGGGGTAAGGGGCGACGTCGTCCGATCCGGCGAAATGCAGACCGGCCTCGATGGCCACCGTGGGCATGAGCCGGTAGCGACCGAACAGCGTGACGCCTTCCAGCCCGGACTCGTCCGGGTCGCCGGCACGGCTCCCGCTGTTGTTGTTGTGCGCGATGGCGGCACCCAGTTCCAGGCCGTGGCCCAGTCCGTAGCGGGCAGCCAGGGGGCCGAGCCGGGTGTTGTCGTAGTTCGCCCTGCCCTGTGCCCGATTGGGATTGATACCCTGTGGCTGGCGACCGTACTGCCGGGCCAGATGCAGCGATACCGCGAATTCCCCGCTATCCAGCACGGTGGCCGGGCGGATAAGCAGGGTGTGCGCCTCGGGCGCAGCAGCGTGCGCTGCCGACAGCGCAGGTAGCGTGACGACGGCAGCCAGCAGCAGGCGTCGCGCTCCGGGAATCCGCATGTATTTCTCCTTCGCCATGATATTCACCGTTGTTTCCTGGAACGTCCGTACCAACCCAGCCGCGCGGCACCCGCCAGCAACAGCAGCAGCAATGTCCACGGGCCCAACGCACCGCCGCCACCGCCGCCGCCCAGCCCGCCGCGGCCTTCGTTGTCCCGACCGTCGAAGAAGCCGCCGTCCTGCGCCGGGCGGAAACGGAATTCGGCCTGTACGGTCTCCGAAGCCACCAGTCCGGCTTTCTCAGCCCGGGCACGGATGGTCGTGGTGCGGGAGAGCGTTACGCGCAGACCGCTGGGGCCGGTGATGCCATTGCCTTCGACGGGGTCACTGCCATCCAGCGTGTAGCGGATGGTGGCATCGGCTGTCGTGCTCTCAAGCGTGATCTCGCGGGGCTCGTTGAACTGGCCTCCGGGCGGCGAGAAACGGGGCGCGGCAACTTGCTCTTCCAGTGTCAGGTAGAAGAAGCACAGCGCGAAGCGGCAGCCGGAGATCTCCTGGAACTGCGCGGTATAGCCATCCGAGGTCGCCAGTAGATGGTATTCCTGACCCGGGGGTTCCGGCGGCACTGCCAGCGTGAAGAGGCCATCCGTGCTGGTGTAGGCCTCGAAAGGCTCCCCGGACGCGTCCAGCACCAGTTCCCAGTCGTCAGCGCCCATGCGCACCAGTTGCAATCTGGCGGTGTAGATCCGCCCGTAGAGCGTGGTGACGACGCCACTGAGCGTCCATGGCCGTTCCACGGCGATCTCGGCCAGGCCCGGTTCGATGCCTGGCGACGTTCCCGTGAGTTCGAGCACGCCCGCCTGGAACCATGTGTTGTCCACCACCACGAGGTGTCGATGCGGGTCCTGGGTGGATAGGACCGTTACCGCGTCTTCCTGGCCCTCCGGGTCCGTGGTCAGGCTGAGCGCGAAGGACGCACCCTCATGGAGCCCCCGCGCAGTGACGTAGGCATTGTTCCTGCCGTCGGCTCCAGCCAGGAGAGCATTGGCGCTGACTTCAAGCGCCAGGGGGACATCCACGGAGACGGTGGTGGTGCGCCCTGTCAACAGATCGGTGACCACGATGCGATAGGTGCCGGCGAAGGCTCCGGAGTCCGGAGCGTGGAAAGCCCACTGATCCGCGGACAGTTGCTCCAGTTGCCCGTTGACGCCCTGCGCATTGGGCTGGGCATGCAGCTCGAACTGACCGCTGCCGCCTTCCAATCGGAAGGACAGGCTCTGGCCTGCGGGGAGCAGCTCGGGTGCAGCAACCGGAACCCCATCGATGGACACGACCGCCTCGGGATAAACCAGGTAGGCACCGCCCACTTCGGGCGACGGGTTCCGACCCTCCTCGTAGGCTCGGACGCGGAGTTCCGTGGTTGCGGCATTCGCCAGTTGTATGGGGCTTTCGTAGCGGGACGCCAGCACGGAGACGGGCAAGCCATCCACGGTGTAGCGCAGGATGCCCTCACCGCCAAGGGTCACGCCGTCTGCGATCTGCCCCGGCAGATAGGTCCCGGGCGGCGGCGCGAGCACCGGTGCAGCGGCGGTTTCGGCGTATTCCAGCTGCACCAGGCAACCGTTCAGGGAATCGCAATCCGCCACCGGCCGCACGGCAGGCTCCAGCCCGACGGCCGAGAACCGCAGCTGGTAATCGCCCTGCGGCGCCGGCAACTCGAACCTGCCCTGCGCGTCCGTCTGGGCGCTGAAGCTTCCCAGCTCCGGATGCTCGTAGGCCGCGTCACCATCCTGCAGAACGATCTCCGCACCCTCGAGGATCCGGGGCCAGGTGTCTTCCACCTCGCCGACGTAGACAGCGCCCCGCATGGCCAGCAGCTCGGGCCCGATGCCCTCAAGCCCGCCGGCAGCGCTGACGCCGACTGTGAACTGCCTGTCGGAGGAAACACCGGCAACCGCGGTCACCAGGATCAGGGCCGGGTTTCCGGCAGCGGCATCGTCAGAAGCCACGGCGGAGTTCTGCACGGTGGCGGCCTGGGCGTCGGAGCTCACGGCATACAGCGTGACGCCGGGCTCGGCGCCGGCCACGGTCAGGCTCAGCTCCCGCCACTCGGGGGCGCCCCCCAGCAAGGTATTCCGCGGCGCGGAAACCGCAAGCGGTACCTCCACGTGCAGGGCCGTTTCCGCCCCGGTGATGCGGTCACGGACGGTGATCGTGTAGCGGCCGGCGAAGGCGCCCTGATCCGGCGCGGTGAAGCGCCAGCCATCCACGGTCTGCTCCAGGGTACCGGACATGCCTGCCGCGTTGGTGGCCGCCGTCACCTCCCAGTCGCCGCTGCCGCCATCAAGCTGGAAAGTGAGGGAGTCGCCGTGGCCGACAGTGAGCGACTCGACAGGCTCGCCTTCGAATTCCACGTTCAGCGTCGGATACACATGATAGGTTGCCAGGCCCTCCGCCGAGGGGTTTTGCCGTTCCACGTAGGCCCGTGCACGCACCGTGGTGGACTGCCCTGCCGGAAGCAGCAGAGGCAGATCATAGGCGGGAGAATCGACGGTCACGCCTGCGTCGTCCAGCGTGTATCGAATGAGGCCTTCGCCGCTCAGCGGAAGACCGTCCGCGAGTTCCGGCGAGGTGTAGACCCCACCGGGCAGACCGAATACGGGTACTACCGCGGTGTCCAGATAGCTCATCTGAACCGCGCAGCCGTTTTCACCCAGGCAGTCGCCGGCATCCACAACCTCATCGAGCATATCCGGGGCGCGGAACAACAGGTCCCGTACTCCGGCGGACACCGGAGCGGCGAGCAGGAAGTCGCCGCCCTCGCCGGAGAGCACGTCCAGGGAGCCCAGCTCCGGATGCGTGTAGGAATCCCCGCCTTCCCGCAGGAATACCTGCACGCCTTCCAGCGGCTGGGGCCAGGTGTCGCTCAGCTCGCCGCGATAAACCACGCCGACCAGTGCGGTCAGCACGAGCGGTTCGCTGTCAGGCAATCCGGTGGCCGTCGCCGTGGCCTCCACGCTGACCGGATCGTTTTCGACCTCGGCGGCGCGGACCAGCACCGTTGCGGGATTACCCTGGGCCGGGAGATCTTCCGCCGGGGCGGGATCCAGCGCGCTGACGCCGGTGCCGTCAATGACGAGGCTGATCATGGCGCCGGGCGAGGCGCCACGGACCACGACGGCGGCATCGCGCAGTTCGGGATGAACGCCCAGCAGCGTCGACCGCTCGGCGGCGATGGCGAGCGGGACCCGGACCGTGAAGTCGCCCGTCCAACCGGTCACGGGGTCCGTTATCCGCACGGTGTATTCCCCGGCGAAGGCCCCGGTATCCGGCGCCACGAAGCGATACTCGCCGTTACCCAGGTGCTCGATGCTTCCGGGCACGCCGGCGGCGTTCGGCTCGACTGTTACCTGGTAGTCGCCCTCGCCACCGTTCACCGTGAACGTCAGTTCTTCGCCGGAGACGAGGTCCACCGTGGTATCCAGCAGCGGTTCTTCGTCGGCACTGGCCTCCAGCGGCGGATAGATATGGTAGGTCGCCGATGCGGTATCGGAGCTGATCCAGTCTTCCTCGAGTGCGCGCGCACGAACAGTGGTGGTGCTGTTCATTGGCAAGGCAATCGGTTCCACGTATTCGGCCGACTGTGGCCCCGGTTCCGAGCCGTCCACAGTGAAGCGGATTTCCGAACTGGCGCGTACAGCGTCCAGTTGCAGAACCACGGGCTCCATGTAGGCGCCCGCCGGCTGGGAAAACGCGGGCGGCTGCAGGGTACCGGTGATGCGGTAATCCACGGTCAACTCTGCCGAGGGCAACCAGTCCGGCCGGGAAGCCACCGCACGCAGCGTCACTTCGGTGTCTTCTTCCAGCAGCAACGGTTCATCGTAAACCTGGCCGGAGCCCAGAGGGTCGCTGCCGTCCAGCGTGTAATGAATGACTTCGCTTTCCGCCGCCGACTGCAGTTCCACCGTCTGCGGCTCCTGGTACAGGCCCGCCGGCACAGATGCCACCGGCGTGGCCACCGTCCCCGTGACGCGATAGGTGGCGGTCACCGTCTCGGACGGCGTCATGCCCGGTTTGAAGCTGCGGATGCTCAACTCGACCGTGGTATCGAACGGGACTTCGTAGGGGTCCGGTAACAGCGGCGATTCGTCAGTGGGGGCGCTGCCGTCCGTGGTGTAACGAACCTCCTCTCCCAATGAGCCGCTCGCCACGGTCACCATTTGCGGCACGTAATAGAGGCCACCCTCCAACTGGAATTCCGGCTCGGGAACGCGCCGCAGCTCCGCCTCGCCAATCCGGTGGATGCGGGGAGTGGTCGCCTCGGACACGTAGATGTCCAGCTCGCTGATGGCCAGCACGTAGGGCAGCGCTTGTTCGCCGACGTCGGACGCCGCATAGCTTCCAAGCAGCACATCGTCTTCGTCGTACACGAAAACCCGGTTCTGGGAGGGGTCCAGCACATGCAGTCGTTGCAGACGGTCCACGGCGAGATCGAACGGCTCCATCAGGCCGCCGCCGCTGATCTGGCGACTGCTTGAACCATCCGGCGCGATGGCGTGGACGAGACCGGTTGCCGGTTCGGCGATGAACAGCGTGCCGTCGGCACCAAAGGCCACGCCAGCGGGACTCGTCAGCGCAAGCCCGAAGGGCTGATTCGAGCGGTACTCCCGGATGAAGCTGCCATCCACGGCGCTGAAGAGCTGTACCCGGTTATTCAGCGGGTCACTCACCGCCACGGTATCCGACGACACGGCGAGATCAAGGGGCCAGTTGAACTGCCCCGGCAGCGTGCCGGTTCCGCCTGAGGCAAAGACCAGTTCCTGATCGCCGTTCAAGGCCAGCCATCGGTCTGCCCCGCTATCAACGATATACAGCCAGCCGTTCGATCCGACGGCCATCCCGGCAGGTTGATTCAGCACCAGGGGGCTGCCGCCCTGGGTTATCGGCAGCGGCTGCTGGCCGCTGCCGTCGCGGTTGGAGCGGTAGAGCAAGCCATCCGCTTCCGACACGTAATAGAACGTCTCGGCATCCGCTGCCGCCAGGCCTGAAACACGATCGGGTGACGCGACGAAGTCCGGCGCGAAGCCGGCATCGATCTCGTGGTCCAGCGCCCAGCCACTGGCGGCCCAGAGAACGAGGCCGGACAACGCCAGCCACCCTCCGACCCGGACCATCCACCCTCTGCATCTTGGCATGTTATTTCTCATCGGGAATGTCCAGAGTCCTGCAACGGAACGACCGCGCTCATGTGGTTAGCGGGTAGATATTCAGGAAACCCGTTCTCGGGACGGCCTGGAGTCCAGCCACTGCTTCGCGCACGGCGCCACCAACGGGCAAGGGCTCGGTGACCCGGTACAGCGCACCATCCATCTGGCGCTGCATACGGGACAGATACGCTGGTGCGGCGACGGCGTGCGACGGGAAATGGCGAACACAGGCTCCGCCGGTCGTTCGGTATCTGGCGGTCAATGCCAGCGGGCGCTCCGTGGCGGCAAGAATGGCAGCACCGGCATCCACACCGGTCGCATACCAGAGATCCAGCGGCGTTTCGCCACTCGATGAGGCGTCCGGCCACGGGCTGGCGGTGATCAGCCCCTCGGCGTTGCCGCCCGCCGCTGCCAGTACGTCGGGAGCGGCCATGAAGGCGGTCCCCAGGAGCGGTACGTCTCTTCGGCGCTCCAACCGGCCCGCCTCAAGTGCCCTGATCGCTGCCACGGTGGATGCGGCGACATAGACGAAGTCCGGCTGTTCGCGCAGCACCGTTCGAAACGCCGAGCGCCACTCGTCCAGACCGTTTCCGGAGACCAGGAATTGGTTGCAGATCCCGCCTCCGGCCATCTCCACACCGGCGTGGAAGGCCAGGTGGGTGTCATAACCGGCGTCGTAGGCCGAGACAATGGACGCGCCGCGACCGCCAAGGCGGCTTGCGGCGAACGCGCCCAGCGCACAATCCGCCTGCCACAGCGGTGGGGAAAGGTGGGCGAACGGCGCGCCGATCTCGCACTCCCTGACGATTTCGGTGCCTGCGTTCAGTACCAGCACCGGCATTCCCACGGACTCAAGCGCTTCCCGGTGTTGTCGCAGCCGGCCGACGCTCACCACGGCAATCAGCGCATCGCAGCCGGTTTCACCCGCCCCTGCAACGGCTTGCAGGAAGCCGGGGTGGCTGCCTCCGTAATAGCGGGGAATCAAGGTTGACCGGTCTCGCCCGGCCGGCGCCAGGCCGGCTTCCAGGCCAGCCAGCAGCGGCATCGTGACGGTCGGCGCATCGCCAGGCAGCAGCACAGCCAGGCGGCCACCGGCATGCAGCGCCTGGCCGGCCGCACCCAAGGCCCAGCCAGGCAGCGCGGCCACGGCGCCCGCCGATGCGGACAGCGCCAGAAACCGCCGCCGCGATACGTGCCCACCCCAATCGTTTTTCATTGTTGTCCTTGTTGTACTAATTCGGCGACGGGAAGATCCCCTGCAACGCGATGCAGAACGATATGGTCAGATACGGCGACATGTTCTGGTGGCTTTCGTTGCCGCCCACCGTCGAAACCTGGCCCTGGTACACGTTGTCGGCATCGAGCGTCGCCAGCCGCTCCGGCCCCGCCGCATTCGCGAACATCGGCTCGCGGCCGGAGGCCCCGAGATAGTTTCCGCCCGGGCCCTCCGTGGTGCCGGCCCCCGCCCTGATGGGCAAAGCGCTCACCGTGTGACCGTGGGCAGGAAGGTGCTGGGACGCCAGCGTGACAGTGCCGTCTCCACCCGCCTGCCCCAGGTGGGTCTGGGGGCCGACGTGACGTGGCATGCGGCCGCGGAGATCCGGGAGAGCGAACGTGGTCGTGCCGTTGCCGCCGTAAGTGGTACCCAGCAGTGCAAACAGCGCCTGGTTCTGGTTGATGGGCAACAGTTGCCCATTGCAGAGCGCCCATCCGTTCGGCGCAAAGTTCAGGGAGAACAGGCGTATTTCACCGAGAAACGGTTCGGCCATTGGTCATTCCTCTCGCCCTGCCGATCAGTTCCTTGACGGGAAAATACCCTGCAAGGCGATCACGAAATTGAAAGTGAGATAAGGAGGCATGTTTGAATGCGGGTTTCCCTGCCCGGTGATTCCCAGCTCCGCGGGGATCATGCCGTCGGTCTGCTGGGTGGCCTCTTCGGCATAGGGCGTGGAACCGGATGCCGCGGCAAGCACCTTGCCGTCACCCGGCTGGTTCGAGTTGCCCGGAATCGTCGCCACCGCCACCCGAGGGGCGGCCGCGTCCGGCGGAAGATCCATGTCCACCTGATGACTGTGGGCAGGCAGATGCCGCGTTTCCAGCGCCACGGATTCGGCACCGCCGGTCTGGGCGATATCGTAAAGTTCCAGCCCCTGGCCCTGGCCCGGATGAATCGGCGTGCGCTCCCGCAGGTCGGGTAATGCGAAGGTGCTCTTGCCGTCCCCGCCATACATCGTCCCCAGCAGCGAGAACAGCGCGGTGTTCTGTGACAAGGGCATGAGCTGCCCATCGCAGAGCGCCCAACCTCTCGGCGCAAAGCCGAAAGGGAGCACTCTGATTTCTGCGAGAAACGGATCAGCCATGCTGATTCTTCCTGGTCAGGTCGGTGAAGGAAACAGGCCGTACAGGGAGATGATGAACCCCACGACCAGATAGGGCGGGCGGTTTTCATGTGGATCGCCGGCTCCGACCTCGCCGGATTGCTGCTGTCCGCCAAACACCACCGCATCGGCTGCCAGCGTTCCGCTCTGCGTTCCGGCGTTCACCTGATGCGCCTCACGGTACGGAAACGAACGTGTCGTGGCTGCCAGTGCGACAGCGCCGACCGGGTTCGACGAACGTTGTGCGCCGGGAGCCGCGACCTGTGGCGACCCCACCACCAGGGCATGGTCATGGGCAGGTACCTGGGCCGCAGTCAGAGAGACATATTCCTGGCCGCCATGCTCCCCCATAACCCGCCCATTCCCCTGGTGAATGGGCGCCCGGCCACGCAGGTCCGGAAGGGCGAACGTCGACTCACCATCTCCACCGTATGTGGTACCGATAAGCTGGAACAGGACTTCGTTTTCGATGATCGGCAGCAACTGCCCGTCACAGAATCGCCATCCTAAAGGCGCAAAGTTCCCGGCAAACATGCGAATCTCGCCAACGTAGGGTTGCGCCACTGGAATCTCTCGCCTGGTGCCCGTAATTTCTTGTTATGAGACAGTCGCAGGAAGAAGCGATGAAAACCCGGGACCGCGTCACAGAATGATCCGAGATCATATTGAATTGCGACCAGCAGAACAACATGACATGCCCGCCTTGCAGGACATGTACGGGGAAACGCGGCGGGGCGAGCTGCAGTCAGTGCCTTGGAGCGACGCCCAGAAGCAGGCCTTTGTGGCCATGCAGTTCCAGGCCCAGGACGCGCATTACCGCAAGAACTATCCCGGCGCGGCGCTCTGCGTGATCCTGGTGGACGGAAAACGGGCCGGGCGCTACTACGTCTACCGTTCGGAAACCGAGATTCGGTTGATGGATATCATCGTGGCGAAGCACTTTCGCCGGCGCGGCATAGCTAGAGCCTTGTTGGAGGAACTCATCGACGAAGCCGAGCAGTCCGGCCTGCCATTGACGCTGCATGTGGAGCCGGACAACCCGATCCTGCCGTTTTACCGGGCCCTCGGCTTTGTCGCCCGGGGAGAAACAGGGGGGGTGTATCAGTTCATGGAGCGCACGCCGCGAACGCGCATGCACCACGGAGAACAGTCTTGAGAAAGTGCTTCGTTAATTGAACACCGCCTCGTAGTCGATGCTGTCCTGACCTTGCCCCACCGGCACGAGAAAGACGTCATGATCCCCAAGCCGGGGATGAGAGATGCGCACGATGCCCTGCGGCAGCGCCTGCTTCATGTCGGCGCGAAACAGCAGGCTAAACGGTTCGCCGCCCTGCCCCGGTCCGGTCAGCCTGGCGACGCGGACCAACCTCGCGGTCACGGCTTCCTGGCCGAAATGCAGCTCGAAGTGCTCTTCCAGGCATTGTTCCAGAGCAGCTCTGGTGAGTACGTTCATGGGATGGGGCTTTCTCCAGTTCTGATGGTCAGTCGGTCCGGTCAGGCTGTTGGGGTTCGCCTTGCTCGTCCCCACCTCGACGGCCAGTGACGAGCGTCTGGATTCGGGAACCATGTTGTCGGGATATGTTCCGGTCTGGAAGCGATGAGGGCAACTGCTGGGGGGCTGCTCGTTCTTTTGATGTTGGGGTTCGCCTATGGCTCACCCGCAACCTACGCGGGTGGCGGGTTCATTCGCGGGTGATGGCGTGGGCGGGCAGCGTGATCTGCTGGCTTTGCTGGAGGATGCTCAGCAGCACGATCACGCGTTCCCGGCCGCTGTTGGCCAGGTACAAGGCCTGGTACCCGGCGAACGGGCCTTCCGTGATCCGCACCCTGTCGTTGGGCTGGTACGGGTTCTGCCCGGTGAGGTCCAGGCAACCCTCCTCGTCCGTCCTTCTTCGCAGGCTCTCGATCACCTCTTCCGGCACCGTGGGTACGTGGTCGCCCCAGCGCACCAGGCCGGCCACACCACGGGTGGACCGGATGGGGCCCCAGTTCTCGGTAAGAGCGTCCAGGCGAATGAACAGGTAACGGGGAAACATGGATTCGACCCTGTCCCTGGCGCCGTCCGCCTGGTGCATGCGCACCCGCACCCGTGGCCGGAACAGTTCGTAGCCCTGGTTGGCCAGGTGTTCCTCGGCGCGGGCGTCCTGCCGGGGTTTGCAGTGCACGGCGTACCAGCGTTTGCTCTCGCCCGGCAGGCCTCGCGCTGCGGCTCCTCCGTATGCAGGCATACTGCTGCCCCCTGCTTCGATCACATCAGTCTTCAAGTATAGGAACTCCTTCACAGCAGCATGAATGCGGCACTTTTTCCATACCCCATTTGGGCGATGCACCGCGCCGCCGATTCCCGCATCGTTTGTAGACATTGAGCTGCAGGAGGAGCCGGGTGTGATCATGCATGCATCATGTGCTTCGACGCTTCCCGCCGTGCTGGCCGTTCTGGTGATGCTTGCGACTCACCCGGGCGATTCACTGGCGGACCTGCACGACGATGAGGGTGTCGCGGGCGACTGCCTGGAAAGGCGGATCAGCGAGCAGCCGAATGGGTTGGCGAGCGTGGTGGCCTGTTACCTGAACCCCGGCAACGAGGGAGCCACCGCCGCCCGCTGGTGGATCGCCAACGATGTACTGGGCGAACCCTACCTGAGCTATGTATGGGTTTGCTCCGAGACGATTGAGGTCAAACGCACCCGCGGCGAGAAAGAGCGACAGTGCAAGCGTGACCGCGAATATACGTTTTCCGAGGACGGGAACCTGATCGGCTACGCCGAACGCGAACTGCTACCGGTGCAACGCGTGCTGAAGCGGTTGCGCTGGGAAGCATCGGAGGCGCCGGAGGAGTTTCAGGATTACCCCCATCCGCCGGAGGTTGCCGCCACGGAGCCTTGAGTCGGGGTGCGAACGCCGCAGCGCGTGAATACGGGCGGTTTTCCGGCCTGTCGGCCGGATTGGTGGCAATCGCCGCTGGCGATTACCCCCCTACACCACGCCGACGCCTTCCAGAAAGCGTTCCGTGTGGCGGTTTTTACCGGAACAGTTCAGGGGCGTAGCTGCGGTACCAGTCCACGAACCGGCGCACGCCTTCCTCCACCGGCGTGCCGGGGCGGTAGTCCACGTCGGCGATGAGGTCGTCCACGTCGGCGTAGGTATCCGGCACGTCACCCGGCTGCAGCGGCAGCAGGTTCTTTTCCGCCTTCCGGCCCAGGCACTCCTCCAGCACTTCGATGTAGGTCATCAGTTCCACCGGCTGGCTATTGCCGATGTTATAGAGCCTGTAAGGCGCCAGGCTAGTGCCGGGATCGGGCCGCTCGCCGTTCCAGTCCGGGTTGGCCTTGGCCACATGGTCGCAAGTGCGCACCACACCTTCGACGATGTCGTCGATATAGGTGAAATCCCGGCGGTGCTTGCCGTAGTTGAACACGTCGATGGGCTTGCCCTGGAGGATCGCCTTCGTGAACAGGAACAGCGCCATGTCCGGCCGGCCCCATGGGCCATACACCGTGAAGAAGCGCAGACCGGTGGTGGGCAGACCATAGAGCTGTGAGTACGTGTGCGCCATCAGTTCGTTGGCTTTCTTGGTGGCGGCGTACATGGATAGCGGATGGTCCACGTTATCGTGGATGGAGAACGGCATGGACTTGTTGGCGCCGTACACCGAACTGGAGGACGCGTAGACCAGGTGCTCCACCGCGTTGTAGCGGCAACCTTCCAGGATGTTCATGAAGCCGACCAGGTTGCTGTCGACGTAGGCGTGGGGGTTCTCGATGGAGTACCGCACGCCGGCCTGGGCGGCCAGATGGATAACACGCTGGAACTTTTCCTTCTCGAACAGCGCTTCCATGCCGGGCCTGTCGGCCACGTCCAGCTTCACGAAGCGGAATTTCCCGTAGGACTTCAGGCGCTCCAGCCGGGCTTCCTTCAGGCTGACGTCGTAGTAGTCGTTCAGGTTGTCCAGCCCGACCACCTCGTCGCCCCGCTCCAGCAGGTACATTGAGACCGCGTTGCCTATGAAGCCGGCGGCGCCGGTAACCAGGATCTTCATGAAGACGTCCTTGCAATGAATGGGTTGTTATTGCGGCGAATCATAACATTGAACCGCAGGAAACAATGCGCGGTGGGGTACCGGGAGAGGTTGTTGGGGTTCGCTGGCGCTAACCCCCCAACAAACGGTGTTTGGTATGGTTGGGGTGGGCCGCAAGCCAACACCAAAACAAACAACCCACCCCCCCAAACAACCCCGCAAAAACCAAAAAGGCCCGGCACAA
>JAFIFV010000030.1 GCA_020831845.1 Ectothiorhodospiraceae bacterium | reverse complement strand
GCCCCCTGGTTGTCCAACGAGTGGGTGCTGGCCTGGGAAGATCAGCCCTACGCGAACAGCGACCAGGACTTCAATGACCTGGTGCTGATCATCGAGTCCGTGACCCCGGTTCCGGAGCCGATGACGCTGGGTCTGCTGGGCCTGGGCCTGATCGGCATGGCCTTTGCGGCTCGCCGTACCGGCCGTCGCAGTGCGGGCAAGTTCGCCGCCTGAACCAGTGCCAGACTGCTGTTGAAATTGAACCGCCCCCGCTTCGGGGGCGGTTTTTTTTGTGTCGGCATCTTTGACATGTCCTGTCTTTATGCGCTCGGGCGCATCGCCCCTTGGTGGACGTTGATAGATTTTTTCAACGGATTTGTTCCTGATGATCAGCTTCTTGGAGAAGTTACGTGAACTATGCCGCATGGGCTGGCAAGGGGTTTGCAGAGGGGGTAGGGCAACCGGGAAACCGGACATTCAGGAAGACGCATGATGGAAGGATGATTTATGAAGGCATTTGCAACCGTTGCAGCACTTGGTGTTTTCGCCCTGTCGGGAGCCGCCTCCGCAAACCTGATCAGCGATACCACTGATGATGGCCCGGGTACTGACCTGCAGTCCCTGTTTGATGGCTGGTTGGTCAACGGTGACGGCTTCGATGTGAACGAGCAGTACGAAACTCATTCGAACTGGCAGATCGGCGCGTCCGGCTCGTCCGCTGCGACGTTTATTATTTCCGTCGCCGGCAACGCCGACAACAACACCTTCGGTTTCTACGACCGGAACGACCCCAGCAACCGGCTGGAAGTCTTCGGTGGCGGCAATGACTCGGCGGAGAAGCGCACCATCACCGTAGACCTGTCGTCCAACACCTTCAGGACGGTGAACCTGGACACTGTGGAAACCATCGACGAGGCGGTGTTCTCCAGCGCCAACTTTGGTTTCTACATGGAAAACGCCGTGGCCGGTAACCTGTTCTTCTCCGACCGGGAGCTGAACAATGGCGAAGACCAGATGGTGGCCTTCAACGGCAACGGTTATGAGGCCGACTTCTACGGCCAGGGTACTGCCCCGTGGCTTGCCAATGAGTGGGTGCTGGCCTGGGAAGACCAGCAGCTCTCCGAGAGCGATAGCAGCTTCAACGATCTGGTTGTAATCGTGGAATCCGTGACCCCGGTTCCGGAACCCATGACGCTGGGTCTGCTGGGTCTTGGTCTGGTGGGTGTGGCATTCGCCGCTCGTCGCTCGGGCCGCAAGACCGACCGTACCGCAGCCTAAGCTAAACGGTCTTGTAGTGAATAACCGCCCCTCGAGGGCGGTTTTTTTTGTCGAGAACTTTAACAACTCTCTGTTTTTTTGAGATTTTGCGCGTTCCAGCGATTTTTGAATGATAGACGCGGTCTCCGAATTTTTTCCCATTGATCAGCTTTTTGGGAGGTTCGGCGGCTTTGGCTGCAGCGGCTGGCAGAGGACTTGCACCTATCCTGATGAACCCGGATTACCGGACATTCAAGGAGCAACAACGTAAGGCGGGGTGACTTATGAAAGCGTTCGCGAGCATGACAGCAGCCGGTTTGCTGGCCTTGTCAGGCACTGCGACTGCAGACCTGATCAGTGATACCAGCGATGACGGCCCGGGGCAGGACCTGCAGTCCCTGTTCGACGGCTGGCTGGGTAACGATCAGGATTTCGATGTCAACGAGCAGTACGAAACCCATGCCAACTGGCAGATCGGCGCCTCGGGCTCTTCCGCTGCCACGTTCATCGTTTCGATTGCCGGCAACGCCGACAACAACGCGTTTGGCTTCTACGATCAGAACGATCCCAGCAACCGTCTGGAAGTGTTCGGTGGTGGTAACGAAAACGCCGAGAAGCGCACCATTACGGTGGATCTGGAGGACAACACCTTCCAGACGGTCAATCTGGATACTCAGGAGCTCGTGGACGAGGCCAGCTTCTCCACAGCCAACTTCGGTTTCTATCTGGAAAACGATGTGGTGGGGAACCTGTTCTTCTCCAATGCGGACCTGAACGACGGTGAAGACCAGATGGTTGCCTTCCAAGGTGGAGACGGCATGACAGCCGATTTCTACGACACTGGTGACGCGCCGTGGCTCTCCAACGAGTGGGTACTGGCCTGGGAAGACATGCCTTACCAGGAAAGCGATCAGGACTTCAACGATCTGGTGCTGATTGTTGAATCCGTGACCCCGGTTCCGGAGCCCATGACGCTGGGCCTGCTGGGTCTCGGCCTGGTGGCGGTTGGCCTGGCCAGCCGTCGTGCTCGCCGGCAGGGTGGCGGTGCCACGGCCTGATTGCCTGGCGCAACGCTTCCGATGCGAAAGGCCGCCCCAGCGGGGCGGCCTTTTTGCGTGTGTCGGAAACTCTTTCAGGGCGGCGGGAAGCACGTGACATCACCGATAACAGGCGTAGTATCATCACAATAAAAACACAGGAGCGAGCATGAGCCTTATCGGAACAGTCAGTTACGGCATCTGTGCGCTGGCTTTCCTGTTCCTGGCAGTGCTCATGGCCACCAGTTGGCGCGGGGGGATTCACGGCATACTGCTGGCCACGGCCTGCGCGGCCACGGCGGTGTGGGCCGGGCTGCTCGCTTGGGTTCCCATGGATCTCGATCTGCCTGTGCTCGGCGTGGAGCTGCTGGAACTGCTGCGCACCGGATTATGGCTGCTGTTCCTGGTCTGGCTGTTGGCGCCGCTGCGGGCCAACAACGGTCTCATCCGCACTCTTTCCGCGACGGCGCTGGTTGCCCCGGTGGTGGCGGTCCTGCTGGTGCTGGCACAGCGCATCTGGTTGCAGCCCGGGCTGTCGCCCATTGCCGAGGGTCTGCACGGCCTGTTTATCATCTCTGGGCTGGGGCTTGGGCTGCTTGGCCTGGTGCTGCTGGAACAGCTCTACCGCAACATGCCGGCGGAGCGGCGCTGGGCCATGAAGTTTCTCTGCATGGGCATGGCGGTGCTGTTCGGTTTCGACCTCTATCTCTATTCCGACGCCCTGCTGTTCCGGCAACTGGACAACATGGTGTGGCAGGCACGCGGGGCGGTGCAGGCGCTGGCGGTCCCGTTGATAGCCATCGCTGCCACCCGCAACCGCAGTTGGGAACTGCCGGTATTCGTCTCCCGGCATGTGGCTTTCCACACCGCGGCCATTGTCGCCGCGGGCGGCTACCTCATCCTGATCTCGCTGGGTGGATACTACATACGGGATTTCGGCGGAAGCTGGGGCGAGTTTGCCCAGATCGTCCTCATCGCCGGCGGTTCCGTGGTGCTGGTGGTGTTTCTTGCGTCCGGCGACATGCGGGCGCGGCTGCGCGTGTTCCTCAGCAAGCATTTCTTCAGCAACAAGTACGATTACCGCGAGGAATGGTTGCGCCTGACCCATAGCCTGGCGGATGAAAGCGACGGGCTCTCGCCTTACCAGCGTGCGGTGCGGGTAGCGGCCAA
>JAFIFV010000028.1 GCA_020831845.1 Ectothiorhodospiraceae bacterium | reverse complement strand
CCCTAACGCGGAGGTGGCTCCGGGTCTGGGGGGATGCGGCCGAGTTCGCGGAGTTCCTCGGTCCAAACCCGGTATTTCTCCGGATCCACATCTTTTTGCTGCCCCACCGCTTCCTTGACGATGGGGAGGTAGGCGGGATCGTCTCCGCAGAACCCTCTGCATATGGCCCGCCACCAGAGCCGCACGCGACCATCCCCAGAAATGCCCACCATCAGAGCATGTCTGTAGTCGGAGGGTGGGTGCTGCCTGTAGAACTCATGTACCCGTTCTTCCGTGTCTTCAGGCAGTTCCAGATCGATCTCGTAGAAGGTCAGCGTGCGGTGGGAGAACCAGCGTGCGGACATAGAGTTGGGGACAGGGCGAGGCCCCATTACGGCGGTTTTCCCGCCCTCCGGAGGTAAGTCCCAAGAACTGCGCCCACTGATTGAGCCCGCGGGAACGCGTAAACTTTCGTCGAAGACTAGGTCTTCGACCCAGACAGGCCAGCCCTCTGGTCCCCCCCCGGTTATAAACGCATAGGGATAGGGCGGCCCAGGACTGGAGGCGCAGCCAGCGAGGGCGGCTAGCAGCGGCAGCCACATTAGAAAGCGGAGTAGTCTCTTGCTTGTGTTCCTCATCGTTCCGCCAACTCCTGCGCTGGCGCTTCTGCCTGACTGTCCCTCTGCGTGTTTGCAATAACCTCGCGCAGGCCGGAGCGCGTAGGTGCGTTGACCAGGCTGCCCCGCTGTTCGGAAGTGTGGATATACGTTCCCAGGAAGGCTGTATTCCGTGCCGCCGACAAATCTGATCCTGCCGACTCCCAGCGTTGGTATCTCCGCGTCAAGTCGGGCGGGATTCGGTGGCCCTCTCTTCCTTCCGGGTTCAGCGCGCGGAGAGGTACCCCGGCCTGAACAGCATACTCATGCATCATGTGCAGATAGTGAATCGCAAGTTCCTTTCGCGTGTGCCGTTCTTCCCCCTCGATGATGTGGTCGCCGAACTCCCGCACAGTGCGTCCCTCGGCTTCAGTCTGCCGCTGGTAGGCGCGGAGCGTCTGACTGCGCCATTCGCCATAGGGCAGAGAGGCGAACTCCGCTGCGCCGCCGTAGGGCCGGGCGTAGGCGTCGCGGCTCAGCACGCCGACGTGACGGCGCAGTGGGATCCACTCCACGTTCTCGCCTGTCTCGGGGTTCGGGTTCTCGTAGCCGCCGCCGAGATCGGCGTGCACGCCGGGCAGGGAGTGTTCCGTGAAGTTGCCGGGTAGGCTGCCGTTGGCGTCCGCCAATGAGCTGAGCGGGAAGTTCGCCCGCACCTCGTGGGCGGCCGTAAGATGCACCACTCGCTGTGCGCTGCCGGCGCCCAGGTTGATGTTGAAATCGAAGGTGTGGTTGTTGCGTGGGATATAGAGGCTGGCCACCGTGTCGAATAGCCCCACGAAGCGGACTTCCATTGGCAGTTGGAAAGGCCAGTCGTGCGGGTGCCAGCGGGTGGGTACGGCATCGTTGATCACGTTGACGAAGTGGCGGGCCAAAGCGGCTCCGCGGCTGAAACCGAAGACGTCCAGGACCACCCAGTCGTAATAGTCCGGATCGCCCATGGCCTGCACGACTTCATCCAGCGCCTCGCGGATCCGTTCACTGGCGCCTGAGTGGCCCACGGCGAAGGCACTCCCCAGGACGGGGTGCTCCACTTCGCGGCCGTCCGGCAGCGTCATGGCCGGTTCCTGCACCGGCACATCGGTGCCCGAGTAGTAGCCGCCTTGGGTCGGGAGGTTGACGGGGGCACGGGTCTCTATGCCGATGCCGCGAATGTAGATAGCTTTTTGAGTTGCTGGGTACTCGTCGTACAGATCATAGAGCTTGGCAATATTGGAGATATCCGCATCACTACGCGCCGCATCCACCTCCCGGTCCCGCCAGGTGCCGTCGAAGAACACGCCGATGTAGAGCGTTTCCTTCGGCAGTTCCACCTCCTCCTCTTCTTCCTCCACCTGGCCGATCAGGGCGCGGAAGTCCCGGTCCTCCTTGCGGGCGCGCAGCAGGCCCTTGCGCTGCAGCGGGTCGTGGAGTTCCGAGAGCGCCGGTAGCGCTTCCTCCCGGCCCAGCATGCGGGTGTAGTACCACTGCCAGGAGGCGATGCCGCCGGATTCGCCCCGGAACTTCACCGCCAGCGAGGCCGCAAGCTCCTGGCGCTGGTAGAGGCTTCTGGTGATCCTGTCCTTGATCAGGTGATGCATGTAGGCATCCCATTCCTCGGGCAGGATGGGGTTGGTGTTCTTCGGCCGGTCGCCGATGAAGACATTGCCGGAGCCGCCGATGATCACGCCGCCGCAGCTGATGGCGTCGCCCAGACGGGCAGCGGGCTTGCCGTTGATGAACACGCTGGCGCTGCCCTCGGCGATGTTCCTCGGGTGCGAGGGCTTCTTCGGTTTGGTGTGGGGGACCAGGGCATCACCCTGGCGTGCCGCCGGGCGGCCGTTGATCAGCACGGCGGGGCTGCCCTCCATGATGGGGGTGGCGGGGAAGCCGTCGTGCTTGTCGCCCATGTCGGTGAGCCGGGCGGCGGGTTTGCCGGTGTCCTTGGCCATGGCTGCAATCCTTTGCTGTTGTTGCGGGGAACAATGGCGCGTTCCGGTGCGCCGGGTGTCATGCGTGACAGAGACATGACAACGAGGGAAAAGTACCAGAGCCCCGGCATCGTCTCAATACGTTTTGCCGGGTGGGCGGTTACACTGCGCGCAGGTGGAACAGAGGGGAAACACGTCTTGGCGCATCACGCTCTCGTACTCGGGGGGATCCGCTCGGGCAAGAGCCTGCTGGCGGAGCAGTTGGCAACGGCCTCGCGCGCGCCGGTGGTGTACGTGGCCACGGCGGAAGCCCTGGACGGCGAAATGTCGGAACGCATCCGGCGACACCGGCAGCGCAGGCCGGAGGGGTGGGGGCTGGTGGAGGAGTCGCTGGATCTCGCGGGCGTACTGGCACGGCACGCTGGCCCCGCGCCCTGCCTGCTGGTGGATTGTATGAGCCTGTGGTTGAGCAATCTGCTGCATGCCGGCGAAGTGGAGCCGGGGATCGAGGGGTTCCTGGCGGCGCTGGGCGGCTACCCCGGCCCGGTGGTCATCGTCAGCAACGAGGTGGGGCTCGGTACCATCGGCATGGACGCGCTGACGCGGCAGTTCGCCGACCGCCTGGGCCTGCTGAATCAGCAACTGGCCGCACACTGCGATACCGTGGTGCTGACCGTGGCCGGCTTGCCGACCTACCTCAAGGGAGTCCGACCTGGGCCGTGACGGTCAGCGCCAGCGCGACCAGAGTTGCCGTTTCCACCAGCTCCAGCGTCGCCCCGGCAGTGTCCCCGGTGAAACCGCCCAGCCAGCGCCGCAATCCACGACAGATCACGCCGAGACACAGCGCGGCGCACGCCAGCGCTACGATGCCTGCCAGGCCGACAGGAACGCATACCACTAGGCCCGTGCCGATCACCATGCCCCAGGTCAGGCGGCGCCGGAGATTGCCGGCCGCTGTCGCCCCCAGCCCTTGGTCACGTACATAGGGCAGGCACAGGAACAATGCGGCGCAGGCGCCGCGGCCGAGGACCGGCGCTGCGAGCAGCCACCAAAGTGGCGCAGCCGCATCAAGCAGGGCGGTGATGGCCGCCGTCTTCAGCAGTAACACCAACAGCAGCGAAACCACGCCGGCGGGGCCGCAGGCCGGGTCTTTCATGATGCGCAGCGCGCGCTCGCGGTCGCCGTGCGCTCCCAGCCAGGCGTCCGCGCTGTCCGCCAGGCCGTCCAGATGCAGGGCGCCCGTGATCGCCACCCACAGCGTCACCAGCAGTATCGCGCTCAGCAGGGAGGGAGCGGCAAGCAGGTCCAGGCCGGCGGCCAGTAGCCACATCAGGGCGCCGAGCACCAGGCCCACCAGCGGATACATGGCAACCGCCAGGCCCTGGCTGCGGTCATCCGGCGTCCGGCGCAGCCGGACCGGCAGGCGTGTGAGCAGGGTGAGTGCGACGGCGAAGGCATGCAGCATCAGCCCGGCGCTCCGTGGTGGCAGATGCAGCGCATATCGCCCTGCGGGCCACGGTCCACCCGCAACCGCGTGCGGCAGGCGTGGGGGATGTGGAACCCGCGCATGGCGGCCGCCATGTTGATACCCAGCGTTCGCGCGATGACGGCGTGGATGACGCCGGCATGGGAGACCAGCAGGATGCGCTGCCCCCGATGCCGTTCCAGGATCTGGTCCAGTGCCGTGTTCACGCGGGTGATCAGCGTCGGCACGGATTCCCCGCCGGGCGGCGTGTGGCCGTCGGGGTCGGCCCAGAAAGCCTGCAGCGCGGCACGGTCGGGGATGTCGTCGGCGCGTAGGGCCTCCCAGTCACCGAAATGCATTTCGCGGAACCGGGCATCGACGGTCAGCGGCAGGCGGCGTTCTTCCGCCAGTGTTTCCGCAAATCGCAGGCAGCGTTGCAGGTCGGAGCTGAGGATGAGATCCCAGTCTCCGTCCGCTGCGGCGGTGCGGGCCTGGGCCCAGCCGCGGTCGGTCAGCGGATCGTCGGTGCTGCCTCGGAAATACGAACCGCCGGCGGGCTCGCCATGGCGCAGCAGGTCCACCCAGGTGGTGTCGTCCACGGACGTGTGCCTAGCTGCCATCGCTGACGCCGGCATCGCTGAAACTGGCCATGCCGTTGTGCAGTTCGCAGGCCAGGCGCAGCAGCGGCACGGCCATCGCGGCACCGCTGCCTTCGCCCAGCCGCATGCCGATATCCAGCAGCGGGTCCGCGTCCAGTGCCTTGAGCACCGCCCCGTGCCCCGCTTCCGCGGAGCGGTGGGAGAAGTGCAGCCACGGGCGCAGGGCCGGGGCATGGCGGACCGCGGCTAGCGCCGCAACGCTGGTGATGAAGCCATCCACCAGCACCGGGATGCGTCGGTGACCGCAGCCCAGCATGGCGCCGGCCAGCGCGGCGATCTCGAAGCCTCCGAGCGAGGCCAGCACCGTCATGGGGCTGGCGTCATTGCCGTGCCGGTCCAGCGCGTTTTGAACCGCCTGACGTTTGCGCGCCAGGCCGGCATCGTCCACGCCGGTGCCGCGTCCCACCATGTCGGCCGGTGCGGCCCCGGTCAGCGCGCAGGCCACGGCGGCCGCCGCGGTGGTGTTGCCGATGCCCATCTCGCCGCCGATGAACAGCTCGCAAGCCTGGGCAGCGGCCCGCGCCGCCGCCTGGTCCCCGGCGGCCAGCGCACGGGTCAGCTGCGGCCCGTCCATTGCGGGCTCCCGGCAGATGTTGGCAGTGCCGTCGCCCGCGCGTTGCTCGCGCACGCCATCCATGGCCGGCAGGGGTTCGACTGTTCCCACATTGACCACGTCGAGTGTCGCGCCCAGCGCCCGCGCCAGCACGTTGATGGCGGCGCCACCGGCCGCGAAGTTGGCCACCATCTGGGCAGTGACCGCCTGGGGGAAGGCCGACACGCCCTCGGCGCAAACGCCGTGGTCCCCGGCGAAGACGGTGATGTGCACTCGGCCAACAGACGGCTCGGCCCGCCCCTGCTGCGCGGCGATGTCGGCCGCCAGGCTTTCCAGGCGTCCGAGCGAGCCGGGCGGTTTGGTCAGGGTGTTCTGGCGGGCCAGCGCCTGTTGCCGGAAGTGATCGTCGGGTGCCGCAATGGCTGGAGCAGGATCTGGGCTTCGCATGCCGTCCGGGGCCTGTTGGCTGGAGAGTCTGAGATGGTCTGTGGCGCATGCCGGAGTGTCAAGGTTCCCGCAGATGGCAGTCGTTGCAAAGCGTTGTAAGCTTGCAGGCCTCATGCTCGCCTTCGCCATCATCATTGCCGCGCTACTGACCGACCGCCTGCTGGGCGAGCCGCGGCGTGGGCATCCGCTGGTGCTGTTCGGCACGGCCGGTACCACCCTGCACGCGGCGCTGGAACGCCGGGGACTTGGGAGATCCCGTGCTGCCGGGGTGGCTGCCGTGGCGTTGCTGGTGGGTGCTCCCGCGCTGCTGGCCCTGCTCCTGGCGTGGCTGTTGCCGTTCTGGTTGTGGCTGGCTGTGGAAGTGGTCGGACTCTATCTGGCCATCGCCCTGCGCAGCCTGGAGGAGCATGCGCTTGCCGTGGCCCGCCCTCTGGCCGAGGACAGGCTGGAGCAGGCCCGCGCCGCGCTGGCCATGATCGTCAGCCGCGATACCGCTGCCCTGGACGCCGAACAGGTGGCCGCGGCGGCGACCGAATCCGTGCTGGAGAACGGTGCCGACGCGGTGTTCGCCAGCCTGTTCTGGTTCCTGCTCGCCGGCCTGCCCGGGGTTGTCATGCACCGGTTGTCCAATACGCTGGACGCCATGTGGGGCTACCGGGACAAGCGCTTCCTGCGATTCGGCTGGGCGGCGGCCAGGCTGGATGACGTACTCAACTATCTGCCTGCGCGGTTGACGGCTGCCAGCTACGCGCTCTGCGGCAACGCGGCGTCGGCGCTGGCCTGCTGGCGATCCCAGGCTGCCGTGTGGGAGAGCCCGAACGCCGGGCCGGTGATGGCGGCCGGCGCCGGTGCCCTGGGTGTGCGCCTTGGCGGCCCGGCGCCGTACCACGGTGCCATGAGGCACAGACCGACGTTGGGAGAGGGGGAGGCGGCCAGTGCCGCCAGCATCCATGCCGCAATTGCACTGGTGCGGCGAGCCGTGTTGCTGTGGCTCGGCCTGATTCTGCTGGGAGGGCTGGTGTGGAACCTGATCACGGCGGGCGGCTGAACGCCGCGACACGACGCTGGGGGATTCCTCGCGACCAGTGGCTGGATCTCTCCACCGGTCTCAACCCCTGGCCCTGGCCGGTGCCGGTCGTGCCCGGCGAGATCTGGCAGCGCCTGCCGGAAGAGGACGACGGGCTGGAGCAGGTGGCGCGGCGATGGCTGGGTGTGGCCGATAGCGCCGGCCTGCTTCCGGTGCCCGGCTCCCAGGCGATCATCCAGTTGTTGCCGCTGTTGCGCCCCGCCTGCGTCGTTGCCGTGCCCGTGCCGGGCTACGCCGAGCACGCCCATCGCTGGCGGCTGGCCGGGCATGAGGTGTTGGCTGTGCCGGCGAAGGACATGGATGCAGTCATCGATCGCGTGGATGTGGCGGTCTGGATCCAGCCCAATAATCCGGATGGTTGCCTGCTCCCGACGGAAACCCTGATGGGCTGGCACCGTCGCCTGGCTGCCCGCGGCGGCTGGCTGGTGGTGGACGAGGCTTTCGTGGACGCCACGCCGCAGCACAGTATGGCCGCCCGGACCGGCCCCGACGGCCTGCTTGTTCTGCGTTCGCTGGGCAAGTTCTTCGGATTGGCCGGCGCCCGTGGCGGCGTGGTCTCCGGGCCCGCGGCGGTGTGCAATGCGCTGAACACGGCGCTGGGTCCGTGGGCCGTGTCCGGCCCCACGCGCTGGCTGATGAAACAGGCGCTGGCCGACCACGCGTGGCAGGCGGACACGCGAAGCCGTCTGCACCAGCGTGGCCTCCGACTGGCCCGGCTGCTGGCGAATGCGGGTCTGCCGCCCGCGGGAAGCACGCCCTTGTTCTGTTACTGCGAAACCCCTGCCGCCGAGGCGCTCCACGATGGTCTTGCCGCGCGCGGCATTCTGGTTCGCCGTTTCGTGCAGCCGCCGGCGCTGCGATTCGGTCTGCCGCCGGATGACACGGCGGAACAACGCCTGGCCGCGGCCCTGCGCGATCTGGTTTGACGCTCCCCGCACCGCCTGCTAGTTTGCGCGGACGATACGCGGTGCTTCCGGCTGCTTCCGCAGCCGGGGTTGAACGAGAAGTTGGTGACGGCCCGGCCATGAATGGTACGGCCCGAAATCCAACGCTGCCCCCGCAACGGTGATTGAGTTAACGGTGACCAACTACGCCACTGTGCCCAATGGGCATGGGAAGGCGGTCAACCGAGGGTGAATCCACCTGCTCATCAGCCCGTATACCGGCCCGTATCCAATAACCGAAAGCTGCGGTGGGCGGCATCGGGACTGGACGCTGCCCGCGAACGCTCCCGATCACGCTCCGCCCTCCCGGCACAACAAATCCAACGGATACCGGCCGTGCGGGTAGGCGCGGCCCGAGGGCTCGATCAGATGAACCGTATTCCCGCAATCACGGCGGTTGCCGCTGCATGCCTTGTTCCCGCGCTGCTGGCCGCTGAAGACCAGGAACTGCCGCCCCTGGTGGTAACACCCACCCTGTCCGCCCAGACGGTGGACGACTCGCTGTCCTCGGTCACCATCATCGACCGCGAGACCCTGGACCGGCAGCAGCCGCGGGAGTTCTCCGAGCTGCTGCGCGGCCAGCCCGGGGTGGACCTCATCACCAACGGCGCCTACGGCAAGAACACCACGCTCTTCATGCGCGGTACCGGCAGCGAGTCCACCGTGCTGCTGATCAACGGCGTCCGGCTGCGTTCCGCCACCAGCGGCGGCGCACCGTGGCAGTTCATCCCGCCGCAATTGCTGGACCGCGTGGAAATCGTCCGCGGCCCGCGCAGCAGCATCTACGGGGCCGACGCCGTGGGCGGCGTGGTGCAGGGGTTCACCCCGCAAGGCGAGGGCGACCCGCCCGGCTGGATACAGCTCGGCGCGGGCTCCAACAGCAGCCAGGAGATCGGCGGCGGCGTATCGGGTCGGGTGGACAACACCTCCTACAGCCTGGCTGCCAACTGGTTCGAGACCGATGGCATTCCGGTGCGGGATGGGGACGACCGGAAGGGTTTTGACAGCGTGGCGGGCATCGGCAGCGTGCGCCAGCATCTGGCAAACGGAGGCAGCGTCGGGGTGACCGGGTTCCGCGCCGAAGGCAATACCGAATTCGATACCGGTGACACGGACTATCTGGTGCAGACACTGGGTGTCTCCGCCGATTACCCGCTGACCCGCAACTGGATCGCCGAACTGAGTGTCAGCGAAGGTCGCGACGAAGCCCTGAACGACGACGACAGCGAGTTCAACACGCGCTCGCGCACGGTGCGCGGTTTGAACCGTTTCATGCTCGGGCGGCACGAACTGGTGCTGGGCGCGGAGTACCTGCACGACAAGGTGACCGGCTCCACCAATTACGACGAGGACAGCCGCTACAACAACGCCGTGTTCGGCCAGTTGTTCCTGAACGCCGGTCCGGCCGATTTCCAGTTCAGCCTGCGCTGGGACGACAACGAGGCCTTCGGCGAGCAGGTCACCGGCGCCGTGGCCGCCGGCTACAACATCGACGGCATTCACCGCGTGCGCATCAGCCACGGGACCGCCTTCCGCGCGCCGTCGTTCAACGACCTGTACTTCCCCAACTTCGGCAACCCCGATCTCGACCCCGAGCGTTCACGTACCACGGAGGTGGGCGTGTCCGGCCGGCGTCAGGCCTGGTTCTGGGACGTGGCCGTGTTCCAGACCGATGTGCGTGACCTGATCGTGCTGGCCGAGAACGTCGACCGGGCGCGTATCCGCGGCGTGGAAGTGGGCGCTGGGGCGAACCTGGGCGAGTGGACGGTGTATGGCGCCGTAACCGCCATGGACCCCAAGAACCGGGAAACCGATAACCGCCTGCGCCGGCGCTCGACCGAGAGCGCCCGTCTGGACGTGGACCGGGACATCAATGCCCGCTGGTCCGCGGGTGGCAGCGTGGTTCTGCAGGGCGACCGCTACGATGACGCGGCCAACGACATCCGCCTCGCCGGCTACGGGCTGCTGAACCTGCGCACGTCCTGGAGCTTCGCCGAGAACTGGTCTGCCCGTCTGACCGTGGACAATGTGTTCGACAAGGAGTACGCCGTGGCCCGCTTCTTCGATGGCGAGCTGTACAACCAGGCCGGCCGCACCGCCTTTCTCAGCGTGCGTTACGGGCACCGCTGATGAGAGGGCTGGCCGGGCTGACACTGTTGCTGGCCGCGTTGGGCATGCCCGGCGCGGCCGCGGCCGAGCCCCGCTGCGTGGTTGATGACGCGCAGCGGGAGATCTGCCTGGATCGGCCGGCCCAGCGTATCGTGGGGTTGTCGCCCGGGGTCGTCGAGTTGCTGTTCGCCGCCGGCGCCGGCGATCGCGTCCTCGGGGCCGTGCGTTATAGTGACTATCCGGAGGCTGCCAACGATGTCCCGCGCGTGGGCAGCCATACCCGCATCGACATGGAGCGGGTGCTGCAGATGGACCCTGACCTGGTCGTGGTCTGGGCCAGCGGCAACCCGCAGGAACAGGTGGATCGGTTGAAATCGCTGGGCATGACGCTGTACTTCAGCGAGCCGCGCGAGTTCGAAGACGTTGCATCCACCTTGCGGCGGCTGGGCCGGCTGGCCGGCACGGAGGAGACGGCCGAAGCGGTGGCCGGGACATTCCAGGCCGAGATGGCCGAACTCGAACAGCGCTACGCCGATGCCCCGCCGGTCCGGGTTTTCTTCCAGATCTGGGATGACCCCATCATGACCGTCAACGACACCCACCTGATCAGCAAGGCGATCGCGATGTGCGGGGGTGTGAACGTGTTCGGTCATATCGAACGTCTGGTGCCCCGGCTGGATCGTGAATCGGTGCTGGCGGCGCAGCCGGAAGCCATCATGGCCGGCGGGATGGGCGAAGAGGACACCACCTGGGTGGAAAGCTGGCGATCGTTCGACGATCTTCCGGCGACGCGACGCGACAACCTGTTCTTCGTACCGCCGTCCTCCATCCAGCGTCCCACCCCGCGCATCGTGCGAGGCAGCCGTATCATCTGCGACCATCTGGAGACCGCCCGTGAGCGGCGCTGACACCGGAGCTGGTCCTCTGGGCGACGCCTCTTCCCGGAGTTCCGCCGGGTTGGTGCCGCGCCTGCTTCCCACGCTACTTCTCCTTACGGCGATCGCCCTGGCCGCCCTGCTGCTGGCAGTCGCCATCGGCAGCGTGGCTGTACCGTTTTCCGGCCTCTGGGCGGTGCTGTTGGGGGAGGGCGAGCCGCTGCATCGCACGCTGGTGGTGGAACTGCGCATTCCGCGCGCGCTGGCGGCCTTTGCCACCGGCGGCCTGCTGGCGGTCTCCGGAGCGCTGATGCAGGTGCTGCTGCGCAACCCGCTGGCCGATCCCTATGTGCTGGGCTTGTCGGGCGGTGCCGCCGTCGGCGCCCTGGGCGCAATGCTACTGGGCCTGGGTACGGCCTGGGTGTCCGGTTCCGCCTTCGTCGGCGCGCTGCTGTCCACGGTACTGGTGTTCGGCCTGGCCCACGGGACCGGTTCCTGGACGCCCATGCGGCTGCTGCTCACCGGCGTCGTGGTCGCCGCCGGCTGGGGGGCGATGATCACCTTCATGCTGGTGATAGGCCCCACCGAACGCATTCCCGGCATGCTGTACTGGCTGATGGGGGATCTGGCCTACGCACGGTCGCCCTGGCCGGCGCTGATCGCGCTGGCGGTTGCCTGCGCCGTGGTGGTGCCGCTTGGCCGCAGCCTGAATGTGCTTGCCCGCGGCCCGCTCCAGGCCGCGACGCTGGGGGTGGCCGTGCGGCCGCTGGAGTGGAGCGTCTACGTCGCCGCCAGCCTGCTCACCGCCGCCGCCGTCACCACCGCCGGCACCATCGGTTTCGTCGGCCTGATCGTGCCGCATATGTTGCGGCTGCTGTTCGGCAGCGACCAGCGCCTGATCCTGCCGGCCTCCGCGCTGGCCGGCGGCACCTTGCTGGTGCTGGCGGACACGCTGGCGCGCACCCTGATCGCGCCGGAGCAGCTTCCCGTGGGCGTGATCACCGCCCTGCTGGGGGTGCCCACCTTCCTGTTCCTGCTCTACAGGAGTCGCTGAGTGGATCTGGAAGCCTACGAACTGGTCATCGACATTCCCGGCCGCTCCGACGGCGTGCCGCTGAACCTGGACATACGCGGTGGACAGGTCTGGGGGGTGCTGGGCCCGAACGGTGCGGGCAAGTCGACCCTGCTGCACACCCTGGCCGGTCTGCGCCGGCCGCGTTCCGGACAGGTGCTGCTGGACGGCAAGCCGTTGCTGTCCCTGCGGCGCAGGACCGTGGCAAGGCACCTGGCCGTGATATTCCAGGAGCGCCACGACAGCTTCCCCGCCTCGGTGCTGGAAACCGCGATGATCGGCCGGCATCCCTTTCTCTCGCCCTGGGACGTGGAAACCGCGGAGGACATCGACACGGCGCTGCAGGCGCTGCGGCGGATGGATCTGGCCGGCATGGAGCAGCGCTCCGTCGGTACACTGTCCGGCGGCGAGCGCCAGCGCCTGGCGGTGGCCACGGCAATCACCCAGACTCCCAGCGTCTGGCTCGCGGACGAACCCACCAATCATCTGGATCTGCATCACCAGGTGTCCGTGATGCGCCTGCTGGCGGAGCGGGCGGCGGCCGGAGATGCGGTGTTCATGTGCCTGCACGACATCAATCTTGCCGCCCGCTGGTGCGACCAGTTGCTGCTGCTGTATCCGGACGGGAACGCGTGCTGGGGGAAGGCCCGGGACATGCTGGTGCCGTCGGCCCTGGAGCGACTGTATGGCCAGAGCCTGGCCTCGGTGGAATTGCACGGCGCCCCGGTGTTCGTGCCAACAGAGAGTGCCCGTCGATGAACACGCCTTTGCCACCCGCACATTACAGAGGCACGGCCGCCGCCGCGCTGATCACCGCACCCGGCTCGGGTCAGGGCAAGTCCATGATCACCGCCGCGCTGGCCCGGCTGCATCGCAATGCCGGGCGCACCGTGCGGGTGTTCAAGTTCGGTCCCGATTATCTCGATCCAATGGTGCTGGAGGTGGCATCCGGCGCGCCGGTCTACCAGATTCACCCATGGATGACCGGCGAAGAGGAATGCCGCTGGCGGCTCGCACGGGCGGCGGCTGAAGCGGATCTGGTGCTGGTGGAGGGGTCGATGGGGCTGTTCGATGGGGATCCGTCCAGCGCCGATATTGCAGTGCTTGGGGGGCTGCCGGCGATTCCGGTGATCGACGCCGGGGGCATGGCGCAGACATTCGGCGCCGTGGCGCTGGGCCTGGCCAGCTATCGGGAGGACGTCGGGGTCGTCGAAGTGATCGCCAACCGCATCGGCAGCGCACGGCATGCCACCATGCTGGCGGAGAGCATGCCGCCGGGTATGCGTTTGCTGGGTGCGGTCCCGCGCCACGAGGCCTTCGATATTCCGGACCGGCACCTGGGGCTGGTCCAGGCCGGCGAAATCAGCGACCTGGGCGAGCGCCTGGACCGGGCGGCGGAGGTGCTGGCGGAGGCCGGCCTGGATGCGCTGCCACGCCAGGTGACGCTGGAAGCGGTGGCGCCCCCGTCACCGCCCCGGCGATTGCAGGGAACCACCATTGCCGTGGCCCGCGATCAGGCCTTCGCTTTTCTCTACCGCGCAAACATCGAATTGCTGGAAGCCATGGGCGCGGAACTGCGCTACTTCTCGCCCATCGCCGATGTTGCCCTGCCGCCGGCGGACGCGCTCTGGCTGCCGGGCGGTTATCCGGAACTGCACGCCGCCACGTTGGCCGGGAACCGTCCCATGCTGGAAGCCGTGCGGGCACACCACGCCGCGGGCAAACCCATCCTGGCCGAGTGCGGCGGGCTGATGTACTGCATGGAGAACCTGCTTGATGGCGGCGGGGCGGCACACGGCATGGCCGGCCTGTTGCCGGGAAACGCGGTCATGGCCGGCCGTCTGATGGGGTTGGGTATCCAGTCGCTAAGCCTGCCCGGCGGCGTGCTGCGTGGGCACACGTTCCACCATTCACGGCTGGAAACCGGTGCGACACCGGTCGCCCATACCCGGCGCAGCCGCGGCGATTCCGAGGCCGAGCCGGTATACACAGTCGGCAGCCTGGTCGCCAGCTATTTCCACGGTTACTTCCCCTCCGCCCCGGAACTGGTGGCCGATCTGTTCCTCGGGCAACCCATCCACCAAGGGAGTCACACGCATGCGGGAGAACGCGAAGGATTCTGAGCGCCACGCCCGGCGCATGGCGAAAAAGCAGGCGATCATGCAGCAGCGCATCAAGGCCGCCGACCAGGACCAGGGGGTGCTGCTGGTGCTCACCGGGCCCGGCAAGGGCAAGAGCAGCTCCGCCTTCGGCATGGCCGCGCGTGCGCTGGGGCACGGCATGAAGGTGGGTATCGTGCAGTTCATCAAGGGCCGGTTCACCACCGGCGAGGATCGTTTCTTCCGTGAGCTGCCCGGCGTCAGCTATCACGTGATGGGCGAGGGCTTCACCTGGGATACCCAGGATCGGGAGCGCGACGTGCGCGCCGCCGAGGCGGCCTGGGAGGTGGCCCGCAGCATGCTGCAGGATCCCGCCTACCAGCTGGTGGTGCTGGATGAACTGAACATCGTCCTGAAGTACGAGTACCTGGATCTGGACCGCGTGCTGGACGACCTGAGCGCCCGTCCTGAGATGCAGCACGTGGCGGTCACCGGCCGCAACGCACCCCCGGAACTGATCGAGCTGGCTGATACCGTGACCGAGATGCAGGTGGTGAAGCACGCCTTCAAGGCCGGCATCCGGGCGCAGAAGGGCGTGGAGTTGTAGCGTCGCGTGACCATGCTGATGGTTCAGGGCACCACCTCGGACGCCGGCAAGAGCACGGTGGTGGCGGCGCTTTGTCGCTGGCTGGCCAGGCAAGGCGTCAACGTGGCGCCATTCAAGCCGCAGAACATGGCGCTGAATAGTGCGGTGACCGTCGATGGCGGCGAAATCGGCCGCTCCACCGCGCTGCAGGCGCTGGCCTGCGGGCTGGAGCCGCACAGCGACATGAATCCGGTGCTGTTGAAGCCCCAGAGCGACCGCGGCGCCCAGGTCATTCTGCGCGGCAGGGTGGCCGGGTCCATGGACGCGCAGGATTATCACGCCTACAAGGCCGAGGCGCGGCACACCGTGCTCGCCGCCTGGGAGGCGCTGCGCGCCCGCCACGACGTGATCATTGTCGAGGGGGCGGGCAGTCCCGCGGAGATCAACCTGCGCGCCAACGATATCGCCAACATGGGCTTCGCCGAGGCGGTGGACTGCCCGGTGCTGCTGGTGGGGGATATCGACCGCGGCGGCGTGTTCGCGCAATTGGTGGGCACGCTGGACATCATAGCGCCCTCGGAACAGCAGCGGATCACCGGCTTTCTGATCAACCGGTTCCGCGGCGATCCGGCGTTGCTCGCCAGCGGGCTGGACTGGCTGGTCCGGCGCACAGGCCGACCGGTAGTCGGCGTGCTCCCCTACCTGCAGGGTCTGATCCTGGATGCCGAGGACAGCGTCGGCCTCTCCGGCCAAGAGGAGGGTGAGCCGGCGTTTCGTGTGGTGGTGCCGGCACTGCCGCGGATGAGCAATCACAACGATTTCGATCCACTGCGGCTTCATCCGCGGATATCGCTGCAGTTCGTCGGGCCGGACCGGCCGGTGCCGCCGGCGGATCTGATCATCCTGCCCGGCAGCAAGAGCACGCGCGGCGATCTGGCCTGGCTGCGGGAGCAGGGCTGGGAGCCGGTCATTCGGCGCCACCTGCGTTACGGTGGCACGCTGCTCGGCATCTGCGGCGGGTTTCAGATGCTGGGCCGTGCCGTGCACGATCCGGACGGTCTCGAAGGCCCGGCCGGCAGCAGCCACGGTTTCGGGTTGCTGGATGTGGAAACCCGTCTGGTACCCGGCAAGCAGTTGCGCAACGTGAGCGGCAGGCTGGTCCCTGGCGGCGAGGCCATGCAAGGCTACGAAATCCACGTTGGCGTAACCCAGGGCCCGGGTCTGCAATCCCCCTTGCTGGATCTCGATGGCCGGCCGGATGGCGCGGTGAGCGCTGACGGCCAGGTCATGGGCTGCTATCCGCATGGTCTGTTCGATCTGCCTTCTGCCTGCCAGGCCCTGCTGCGGCGGCTGGGCATGCCGGACACGGAGGCCGCGGCGGTGGACTATCAGACGCACCGAATGGCGCAATTGGACCGCCTTGCGGACAGCGTCGAACGGGAACTGGATACCGCGTGGCTCCGGCGCACGTTGCGGCTGACCGGGTAGCCCAGGCGTAGATGCAAGCGTATCCGGTACGTGACTCCGCGGTGTGCTGACCGACTCCAGCGGTGTCCCGGAAGCGTGCATCTGTACGGCCTTCATGCTCTTTGCTGGTGCATGGAAGGCAGATGATCAGCAGTTTGTGTCGATCAGGATTTGCTTGCAGAAATTTGATTTATAAAAATATTTTTGATTGAAGGGCGCATGTTGGCACGTGTTATGCTGAATTTTGCAGACCGGACGGGCAGCGGTTCCGTCTGCCCTCGGATCCGTATCGGTCAGTCCGGATCAACTGATGACGGTCGGCACTCTGGCATCGGGTTTCAGTGGCGAAACCTTTTCGCAGAGCTTGACATTTGACTCTCATCACGCATTGTTTATGTAATACACGGGGCCATTGAGGCTCCCCGTAGTCGGAGCAGAGCAGCTCCCTGATTCGCTTATCGGTGTGCATGCCGGCGAGCGAGCAGGGAGCTTTTTGTTTTCAAGGGGGCGGAAATTGATATGCAGCGAGGTAGCGAGGCAGGGAGTCCATGGCGGGTCGGGGTATTGTTCTCCCAGACCGGGGTGACCGCGATTATCGAACGATCGCAGCTCCATGGCGCGCTGCTGGCCATCGATGAGGTCAACGAGGCGGGAGGGGTGCACGGGCGCGAAATCCAGCCTGTGATCTATGATCCCGGGTCGGTGGTCGCCCGCTACGGGGAACTGGCCGAGCATCTGCTGAGCGAGGACGGCGTGAACGTCATCTTCGGCTGCTACATGTCCTCGACCCGCAAGGAGGTGCTGCCGGTTATCGAGCGCCGCAATGCGCTGTTCTTCTACCCGACCCTGTACGAGGGGTTCGAGTATTCCGCCAACGTCATCTACGGCGGCGCCGCGCCGAACCAGAACAGCGTGCCGCTGGCCAGCTACGTGATGGAGAACTACGGCAACCGTTTCTACTTCGTCGGCTCGGATTACATCTATCCGCGCGAGTCCAATCGCGTCATGCGGAATATCGTCCGCCAGGGAGGCGGGGAGGTGGTGGGCGAGCGTTATGTGTCGCTGGAAGCCGGCCCCGATGACTTCGACGATATCCTGCGCGAGATCGATCGGCTTCGCCCGGACGTCATCTTTTCCACCGTGGTGGGTACGGGCACCATCAATCTCTATCGTGCCTACAGGCGTGCGGCATGCCGGGACCTGGGCGTGCCCATCGCCAGTCTGACCACCAACGAGGCGGAGGTGGCGGCCATGGGAGCGGAGGCCGCCGCCGGTCACATCACGGCGGCGCCCTATTTCCGGAATATCCAGACGGCGGCCAACCGCCGCTTCCTGGAACGCTATCAGCGCCGGTTCGGCACCGTCTCGGATGTCACCAGTTGTTGTGAAGCGGCCTACTTCCAGGTGCACCTGTTCGCCAATGCCCTGCGCAGCACCAACACCACGGACACCGACCGCCTGCGCGAGGCCTTGCGCGGCGCCGATTTCGATGCGCCACAGGGGCGCGTGAAGATCGATGCCGACAATAACCATACGTATCTGCAATCCCGTATCGGACGGGTCGATGAGCACGGTGAGTACATCGTCGAAATGGAAGTGACGCGCCCCATCAAACCGGATCCCTATCTGGTGGTGCCGGCGCTGAATGACTGGAGTCTACGGCTTATGCCACCCAGGGAAGGTCTGATCAACTCCTGACCAGGCTGGAGCAATGGCGACGAGCAACATAATAAAAGATGTGCGGGCATTGCGGGTGCTGGTGCTGCACCCGCGCGACAGCCATGCGGAGGAGCTGTTGCAGCAGGTCACAAGGATCGGCTGCCGGGCGGAGGCTATCTGGCCCTTGCCCGGAAAATTGCCGGACTGCGTGGACGTGGTGTTCGCGGAAGTCAAGGAGACGCCCTCCCGCGGCATGAAGCGCCTGTTCTGTAACAGTACGGACGCCAGGCCTACCCTGATCGGTATCGCTGGCTACGAGAACCCGTCGGTGCTGCAGAACCTGCTGGACCTGCGCGTGGACGCCGTGGTGACGAAACCGCTGCGTGCCTACGGGGTATTGAGCAGCATGGTCATGGCACGCCGTATCTGGCATGAATTCAGAACAGTGGAGCGCACCATCAACAAGCTGAAGATCAAGGTGGAGAATACCCAGAAGATCAGTCAGGCAAAATTCATTCTGATGCGATTACACCGCATTAGTGAAGACGAGGCATACAAGACAATTCGATCCCAGGCCATGGCAAAAAGAACAACAACAGCCGATATTGCGCAGGCGATTATCAATGCTGATGGCATTCTGGGTAATATCAGTTCCAAGGGAGATCAGGTTGACAGGGTGTCTTCGCTGGAGGTGAAGAGTGTTAAGTCCTGATTCTGAGGAGGGGTTATTGTTGGTCCAGATAGAGCAACCGAGTAGATAGGCAAGCGGAATCTTCAGGCCTCCTGAGTCTAGGGATGCGCTGATTAATTCCCGCGCTCGCGTTACAGTTGGATTTTTCGCGCTGCGTTGTTGCGGCGCTTGACCGTGGAACCACCACGGCGCTGCGCACCGCGCCTAGCATCGCGAAAAATCCAACTGTAACCCCCCGGGGCTCGGCCGATTTTCGCCCGTGGCGTTGTCGTAAGCCACCGCAGGTAGAATGACTACCTACGGCACCTTGCTTCTAGCCACGAACGAAAATCGGACTCGAGCGCGAGCGTGGGAATTAATCAGCGCATCCCTAGGGCAGAGATTGACGTGGCTGGAGCGGTGGGGCAATGGCGCCGGTTACCGTGAAGCATGCAATCATTGACCAGGAATGCCTAGGGAAGCGCTGAACAACCCGTTTGTAACGTGAGCGCGGGTTTTGTTCAGTGATTCTCTGTTGCCGATGGTTATCAGGGGTTTGTTGTTTGCATTATTTCAGGTGCAGACAGAGGGTTTCTATTGCCTTTTATTTGTGGTTTTTATTCTCGTAATTTTTTATTTTTAGCCCTTGATTTGGATTTGTTTGTATGCTTTAACTGAAAGTCAGCGAAGGCCACCAATAATGATGGTGTTCGCATAAAACGGGCAGAGCGGCCCCTCGGTTTAGCGGCAATTGTCGTTGGCTGAGGGGCTTTTTTTGTTTCCTGAAAAATTCGCCGGGTGCGACTGATCCCGGCGAATACACCGAGAGAGCTGGAGACGGGCAATGAAAAGACGTGATTTTCTGAAAGGGGTAACGGCCACCGGTGCCGTGGGCGTCGCGGGTTTCCCTGGCATCTGGATCAAGCGCCAGGGCGCTTGGGCCGCCAATGGGGAGATTCCCGTCGGCGTCCTGTTTTCCCTGACCGGGGCGGTGGCGGTGGTGGAAAGCACCCTGCACGACGCCTGCATGATGGCGATCGAGGAGATCAACGACAACGGCGGCATCCACGGCATGCGGCTCAAGCCGCATGTGGAGGACCCGGCATCCGATCCTGCCACCTTCGCGGATCGCGCCCGCCGGCTGGTCATCCGCGACCGCTGCGTCAGCGTGTTCGGGTCATACACCTCGGCGAGCAGGCAGGCAGTACTGCCGGTGGTTGAGGGGCGCAACAACCTGTACTGGTACCCGACGCTTTACGAAGGGCGGGAATGCTCCCGCAACGTCATGTACGGCGGTGCCGTGCCGAACCAGCAGCAGCAGGAGTTCGTGCCCTGGCTGGCGGAGAACTTCGGTGGCCGCTTCTACCTGATCGGCAACAACTACGTCTATCCGCGTGAAGAGAACAATGTTTGCAAGATCATCCTGGACCGCATCGGTGGCGAGCCCGTGCACGAGGAATACGTGCCCATGGGCCATTCCGACTTCAGCTCGGTGATCAACCGCATCCGTCGGGAGCAGCCGGACGTGATCTTCTGCACGCTGGTGGGTGATTCCGACGTCGCGTTCCAGCGGCAGTTCCATGCAGCGGGCTTCGACCCCGATCAGCTTCCGGTTGCCAGCCTCACCCGCTCCGAGGTGGAGGTAAAGGCCATCGGCGGCGAGGCCGCCGCCGGGCACTTTTCATCCGCTCCGTACTTCATGGGGCACCAGTCGGGCGAGAACGAGCGCTTCGTGGAAGCCTATCTGCGGAAATACGGTCAGGACCAGGTCACCCACTTCGTCAGCGAAGCCGCCTATTTCCAGGTTTACCAGTTCAAGGCCGCGCTGGAGAAGCTGGATCCGGCCGACATCACGCCGGAAGCCATCCGCGATGCGTCGGTGGGCCTGAGCATCACCGCTCCCCAGGGCGAGGTGCTGATCGACGAGAACCTGCATACGCATCTCTGGCCCAAGGTGGCCCAGTGGCAGAGCAATGGGCAGGCGGAGGTGGTGCTGCAGTCCGAGGAGCGTATGGCGCCCGAGCCCTACTGGGCCTACGAGGGCCAGAGCTGTACCGGCGAGGGCCTGGTGCGCGGCTAGCCGCAACCGCAGGGGCGCCCTGCCCGGCCGGGCAGGGCGCTGGACACGCAGCCGAGGAATATCCCGATGGATGTGTTCTTCAATCAGGCCTTTGCCGGGCTCAGCATGGCATCGATCCTGCTCATGGTGGCACTCGGCCTGGCCATCATTTATGGCGCCATGGGCGTCATCAACCTGGCGCACGGCGAATTCGTGATGCTGGGCGCCTACAGCGCCTGGCTGCTGCAGAGTTACCTGGGGCTGGGCATCCTGGCTTCCCTGCCCCTGATTTTCCTGATGGTGGGCCTGATCGGGCTGGCCGTCGAACGCGGCGTGGTCCGCTGGCTGTACCACCGGCCACTGGACACCATCCTCGCCACCTGGGGCATCGGTATCGTGCTGCAGCAACTGGTGCGTATGGGTGTCGGTTCCGATTCGCGCTACGTGGCGCGGCCCACGATTCTGGACGGCAACGTGGCCATCGGCGGCGTGGTCATGTCGAACTACCGCATCTTCCTGGTGTTCTTCTCGCTGTCCGTGCTGGCCGCGACCTGGTACCTGCTGACCCGCACCGAATTCGGCACCAAGCTGCGCGCGGTGATCCAGAACAAGGAAATCTCCGAGTGCTACGGCATCCGCACCGATCGCATCTACGCCCTGGCCTTCGCTTACGGCGCCGGTCTGGCCGGTATCGCCGGGGCTCTGGTCACGCCGCTGGTCAGCGTGACGCCCGGCATGGGCACCTATCTCGTGGTGGACGCTTTCCTGGTGGTGATTGTCGGCGGCGTAGGCAGCCTGTTGGGGACGGCGGTCGCATCCGGCCTGGTGGGCGAAGCCACCGCGCTGTTCTCTTTCCTGATGAACGACACGCTGGGCCGCGTGGCCGTGCTGCTCGCCATCATCATGCTGATCCGGTTCAAGCCCCAGGGTCTGTTCCCGGACAAGGTTCGTCGCTGAGGGGGGAGCATGAACAGGAATTTCTCGTTCGACTGCATTGGTTATGCGCTGTTCGCCCTGCTGCTGCTGGTGGTGGTGCCCTGGGGTCTGGGATTTGACGGCTTCGAGCTGAATACATTCGCTCGCTATCTGACGCTGGGCATGGTGGCCATGGCGTTGGCACTGTCCTGGGGCTGTGCCGGCATTCTGAACCTGGGTCAGGCCGCCACCTTCGGGCTCGGCGCCTACATCATGGCCATGCACCTGAAGCTGAAGGCCAGCGTGAACATGCCGGATGGCATGCCCGATTTCATGGGCTGGACCAACGTGGAGAGCCTGCCCTGGTTCTGGGAGCCGTTCCACTCGCTGCCGGTGACGATCGCCGCAGGCTTGCTGGTGCCGGCGGCGGTGGCGGCGGTGATGGGCATTTTCATGTTCCGCGGCCGCATCACCGGTGTGTTCGTGGCCATTATCACGCTGGCTTTCCTGGTGGCGATCCAACTGGTGTTCGTGGAGGAGCAGCGCTACACCGGTGGCGAGAACGGTCTCACCGGCCTGGCGCCGCTGGAGCTGTTCGGCTGGACGGCGGACAACTACAGCCTGAGCTTCTATTACTTCGTGGCCGGCTGCCTGATCTGTGCGCTGGTGCTGGCACTGGCGCTGGTGCGCAGCAAGGTCGGCCTGGTGCTGCGCGCGATCAAGGAGAACCCCGACCGCGTCCGCTTCTTCGGCTACGACGTCGCCCGCTACGAAACCCTGGCCTTCTGCGCCTCCGCGGCCATTGCCGGCTGGGCCGGCATGCTCTACGTGCTGGTGCTGGAGTTCGCATCGCCCACCTACATGGGGGTGCCGTTCAGTCTGGCCATCGTGATCTGGTGCGCCGTGGGCGGTCGGGACTCGCTGGTGGCTGCCGCGCTGGGCGGGATCATCGTCAACATGCTGGAAGGCCGGCTCTCCGATCTGTTCGTCGATGGCTGGACCCTGTTCCTGGGGATGCTGTTCATTCTCGTGGTGCTGGTCATGCCGCGCGGCTTGTTCGGGGTGTTCCACGGTGCTCTGGCGCGTGTCATCGCGTTCTACCGCCAGGCCCGGCTTGAGCGCCGAGAGTCACTGGCCATAAGCCGGAGCGTGGTCTCCGGCACCCACGACAAGGGAGGACGGTGAGATGGCGCAGTTGGAGTTGCAAGGCCTCTCGGTCCAGTTCGGTGGGCTGCGTGCGGTGGATGGGCTGGACCTGAGTCTGGAGCAGGGCGAACTGCGCTGCCTGCTGGGGCCGAACGGCGCCGGCAAATCCACTACGCTGGACCTGATCTGTGGCAGGACCACGCCGACTGGGGGAGCGATCCTCTTCGACGGCCGGGACATGACCCGTTTGCCCGTGTTCAAGCGGGCGCGCGTCGGTATCGGCCGCAAGTTCCAGACCCCGACCGTGTTCAGGGAGCTGACCGTGGTCGAGAACCTGGAGATCGCGCGGTCCGCCCGGCCGGGAGTGCTGTCTTCCCTGACCGTGTTCCGCTCCCGGCTACAGGGCCGCATGCGGGAGGTGCTGGATCTGGTGGAACTGGGCGACGAGCTGCATACCAAGGCTGGCAACCTGTCCCATGGCCAGATGCAGTGGCTGGAGATCGCCATGCTGCTGATGCAGGACGCCAGGCTCATTCTCATGGACGAGCCCACCGCCGGGATGACCATCCAGGAAACCCGCAAGACCGGGGAGATCTTCAACTCCCTGAAAGGCAGCCACACGATGATCGTGGTGGAGCACGACATGAGCTTCGTGCGCCAGATCGCAGAGACGGTCACGGTCATGGATCAGGGCGGACTGCTCGCCCAGGGCAGCATCGAGGAGGTGGAGAACGATCCCGCCGTCCGCGAAGCCTATCTCGGCGACGGAGGGAACGGCCATGCTTGAAGCCAGCGCGCTGTTCTCCTACTACGGCAAGAGCCCGATCCTGCAGGATGTGAGCTTCCGGGTGGAGCAGGGCAGCATTGTCAGCATCCTGGGCCGCAACGGCGTGGGCAAGACCACGTTGCTGCGCACCATCATGGGATTGACCGACGGTATCGCCGGCAACCTCTCCTTCGGTGGCAAGGATCTCGGGCGCATGCGTACCTGCGACCGAGGCCGGCTGGGTATCGGCTACATCCCCCAGGGCCGGGAGATCATTCCCCGCTTCACGGTGCGGGAGAACATCCTCATGGGTACCTATGCCCGCACCGACGGCAAGCGCACGCTGCCGGACTACATCTTCGAGCTGTTCCCGATCCTCAAGGAATTCATCGGCCGTCGCGGAGGTGATCTGTCCGGCGGCCAGCAGCAGCAATTGGCCATCGCCCGGGCGCTGGCCATGGACCCGAAGGTGCTGCTGCTTGATGAGCCCACCGAAGGCATCCAGCCCAACATCGTGCGGCAGATCGAGGACGTCATTCTCAGGCTCAACCGGGAGATGGGTATCACCATCGTGCTGGTGGAGCAGAACGTGCCCTTCGCCCGCCGTGCATCGGACCAGTTCATCGTGCTGGACAAGGGGCGGGTCGCGGTAGCGGGCACCGGTGAGGAGCTTACGGACGAGATCGCAGATGAGTTTCTCACGTTCTGAAGCTGGCGCTGCGCCAGTTTTGCAAGCAACCGGGGCTGTCCCCGGCATCACGTGTCATGAGTTGAATAGGAGTTGAATCATGCGTCACGGTGATATTTCCAGCAGCAAGGATACGGTCGGCGTCGCCGTCGTGAACTACAAGATGCCGCGCCTGCACACCAAGGCGGAGGTGCTCGAGAACGCCCAGAAGATCGCCGACATGATCGTCGGCATGAAACAGGGCCTGCCCGGGATGGATCTGGTGATTTTCCCGGAATACAGCACCATGGGCATCATGTACGACCCGGACGAGATGTACGCCACCGCGGCAACCATCCCGGGCGACGAAACCGAGATCTTCGCCCAGGCCTGCCGCAAGGCAAACACCTGGGGCGTGTTCTCCCTGACCGGTGAGCGCCACGAGGAGCACCCGAAGAAGGCGCCCTACAACACCCTTATCCTGATGAACAACAAGGGGGAGATTGTCCAGAAATACCGCAAGTGCATTCCCTGGTGCCCGATCGAGGGCTGGTACCCGGGCGACCGCACTTACGTCAGCGACGGTCCCAAGGGACTGAAGATCAGCCTGATCATCTGTGACGATGGCAACTACCCGGAGATCTGGCGCGATTGCGCCATGCGCGGCGCCGAGCTGATCATCCGCTGCCAGGGCTACATGTACCCGGCCAAGGAGCAGCAGGTCAACATGGCCAAGTGCATGGCCTGGGCCAACAACAGCTACGTTGCGGTCGCCAATGCCACCGGTTTCGATGGCGTCTACAGCTACTTCGGCCACTCCGCGGTCATTGGTTTCGACGGCCGCAGTCTGGGTGAGTGCGGCACCGAGGAGAACGGTATCCAGTACGCCCAGCTTTCCGTTCCGGAAATCCGCGACGCCCGCGCCAACGACCAGTCCCAGAACCACCTGTTCAAGCTGCTGCATCGCGGCTATACCGGCATGCACGATTCCGGGGACGGCGACCGCGGCGTGGCGGACTGTCCGTTCGAGTTCTACCGAACCTGGGTCAACGACGCCGAGAAGGCCCGCGACGACGTGGAGAAGATCACCCGCCGCAAGGTGGGCGTGGCCAGCGCGCCGGTAAAGGATCTTCCCTACGACGCCAAGGAAGATGAGGCGGCCGAATAGGGCCGGTCCGCAAGCGGCGGCGGCTGAACGCGGAGCGGCCGCCGCCATTGCCGCGAGGATGCCGCATGCCATTCCTGAACGACATGCTGGACGAAACCAACCGCCGGCGGCTGGAGCAACAGCGGCTGGATGAGGTGAACGTGAGTGAGTTGGCCCCGGAAGCGCCGCTGCCGGCAGGTGGCATCAGCAGTCGCTACCGTTTCGACGTCGCCGCCATCATGCGTGCGGTGCGCGGCGAGATTCTTGGCCAGGACGAGGCGCTGGATAGCCTGGAACATATGCTGCAGGTCGTCCGCGCCGATATATCCGACCCGACGAAGCCGCTGCACACTGCGCTGTTCCTCGGTCCCACCGGGGTTGGCAAGACCGAGCTGGTCCGCGCCCTGGCGCGGGCACTGCACGGGGATGCCGATGCCTTCTGCCGGGTCGACATGAACACGCTTTCGCAGGAACACTACGCCGCCTCGCTGACCGGCGCACCCCCGGGCTACGTCGGCAGCAAGGAAGGCACCACGATCCTGGATCAGGAGCGCATCGAGGGCAGCCTGGGCAAGCCGGGCATCGTGCTGTTCGACGAACTGGAGAAGGCCTCGGACGAAGTCATCCTGGCGCTGCTCAACGTGTTTGACAACGGCCTGCTCACCGTGGCTTCCGGGGGGCGCACGTACAGTTTCCGCAACGCGCTGGTGTTCATGACCAGCAATCTCGGGGCGAAGCGACTCCAGGTTCACGCGGAGCGCAGGCAGCGCCTGTTCGGCCGGTTGCTTGCCCGCATCGCCGGGGATCGCGGTGCTCGTGTGAGGCGGCTGATGGAAAAGGAGTTGCTCAGGCGGTTCACGCCGGAATTCGTCAATCGCATCGATACCGTCACCGTGTTCAACTGGATCGGCGACGGCGTCGTGGAGGAGCTGGTGGCGCTGGAGGTGCGGCGGCTGAACCGTCGTTTGCGCAAGCACAATGTGGAACTCCGGCTGGATCCGCCGGCGAGCAAGCATATCGCGCGGCTGGGCTTCAACCGGCGCTACGGTGCCCGGTCGCTGCGGCGCGCCATGCGGCACCATGTTGAAGTGCCGCTGGCCCGCTTTCTGCTCGGCGAGTTCCGCGACAGCGGCGAATTGCAGACACTGGACGCCGTGCTGCAGGGGGGGCGCATCAGCTTTCGGCCGTCGCCGACGTGTCGCCCTGCTCGCGCAGCTCCCAGCGATTCGACGTGATCGGTTCGGCACCGGCTGCGGTCACCCGCACCGTCTCGCTGAACCCGATGCCCCAGTGACCGGGGACGCGCAGGCACAGCGGCAGATGGAACACCATGTTCTCCCGAAAGCGCTGTTGCTGGCCCCGGGCGATGAAACCGGTGCCCTCCACCCAGGAAGGAGGGAACTGGGCACCGACCGAATAGCCGTAGACGCCGGAGAAGAACACTTCCTCCTGCAATGGTGCCAGGCTGCACTCCGCCGCCGCTGCCGCATTGTCGAAGGTTTCACCTGGTCTCATGGCGGCGATCAGGCTCCGGTACAGGCTTTCGCAGCCGGCGTGGACACGCCGCATGGCGGCGCTGGCGCGGCCGGCGATGACGGTGCGCATCATCGGTGCGGTGTAGCGATGCCAAGCGGCCCCGAATTCCATGAACACCGGGTCCCCTGGCTGGATCGGGTGCCGTGCATGGCTGGTGTGAATGATCGCGGAGCGCCGGCCGGCGGTGACAATGGCAGGCATGCTGGTGAATTCGCTGCCCGCTCGCAGCATCGCCGACATGCCCACGGCGGCCACATCGGCGTCGGATGCCCCCGCCCGCACGGCGTCGGCGGCCTGGTCCAGCGCCTGGCCGGTGATGGCGGCGCTGCGCCCCAGGCATTCCAGCTCCAGCGGCGTTTTCACGATGCGGAGCTGGCCCGTCAGGCCTGACGCGTTGGTGAAACTGCAGCCGGGCATGGCGCCTCGTAGCGCGTCCACCACTCCGGCGCGAAGCGAAGGGCTCCAGTAGTCGATACCCACGGTGCGCACGCCGAGGTCCCCCAGCGCGGAGACGAGCTGTGCAGCGATATCCTGCGGCTTCTCCCAGCGGTAGCCCAGGATGTGCTCGCACCGGGTGCAGGCCACCGCCGGCCCGGTTTCGATGGAAGGCACCTGCAGTACCAACTGGCCGGGGGTGAAGATCAGAGCGGCATGCACCGACACCTCGAAGGTGGCATAACCGGTCAGGTAATAGATGTCCGCCGGGCTGGTGACCAGCAGGGCGTCCAGACCGTGTTGTCGCATCACTTCGGCGAGGGCGTGTTGCCGACGCCGGAACTCGGCCTGGGGAAACACTGCCTCGGTGCCGGCGCTGGTCTGACGCAATGCTTCCCGGTAGCCGATATGATCCATCTGGCCGTTCCCGCGTGTCGCTCCGATTTCGTTCAGCGCTTCCTTCAGGCTAGAAGCGGAAAGGCTTGCTGTCCAAGGGCAGCGCCGATCAACTCCCAAGGCGCCGCGGCGTTGGACTCGCTTTTCCGTGCGGGTGTTTCCCGCTATACTCCCACCCCTGCAAGAAAGCGCCGCCGGCCGGTCGTGCCTGGGTGGCTTCCATGTGAGGGGGTTAGGGTGAGCGAGCAGGACGATTCCGCATTCATGAGAACGTTTGGACTGGTGATGGTAGCCCTCACCGTCCTCTCTCTGATTATTTTTGCACTGGCCATGTTTGCCGGTTCGTTCGGCGGGGATGAGCAGGCGCGCGCCGAGCTTCAGCGCGAGCGTGCAGAACGTAATCTCCGGCCGGTCGGTGCTGTGCACCGTGACGGTGATGCGGCGCCGGTTGAACTGGCTGCGGCCAATGGCAACGGTAATGACGAGGACGTGGTCCGCACCGGCAGCGATGTCTACGAGTCGGTCTGCATGGCCTGCCACTCCCAGGGCGTGATGAACTCGCCTCGTACCGGCGATGAGGATGCCTGGGCCAGTCTGTATGAGGAAAAGGGTTTCGATACCCTGGTGGAAAACTCCATCAACGGTATTCGCGCCATGCCGCCACGCGGCGGCAACCCCAACCTCAGCGACGAGGAAGTGCGTGCTTCGGTGGTCCATATGCTGGAGCAGGCAGGCATTTCCGTCGACGACTGAGCTCGCCTGAACGATCGTTGCCGAAGACCCGCCCCGGGGCCGCTCTTCGCGTTTCCGGGTTCGGTTTCCGACATTCCCGCTCTTTGTTGCATGCGACCAACATTGCACCGCCATGGTGCCAGATCGGCTGTATCCCGTACCGCCTTGGTGCAGACCAGTCTGTCCACATCCCTTTCTGGACACGCCAACTGCATGACAGGTAAAGAATTGTCTGCCTTGGCACAGCTTCTGCTACTCCCGATCGCAACAAGTCGGCGACGTTTGGCTTGATCTGCAGCTTCATCACAACAGAGGCATTGGGAATGAAAAAGACGTTGACTGCCGTGGCAACCACGGGCCTGTTGCTGGGTGCATCCCAGGTGTCCGCCAACGACCTGGGTGCGGGTTTCTCCTGGAGCGGCAACCTGGCCGTGACCAGCAACTACATCTTCGAGGGCGCCAGCGAAACCGGCGGTCGTCCGGCCATTCAGGGTGGCTTCGACCTGGAGCACGAGACCGGGCTCTATATTGGTAACTGGAACTCCTCGGTCCGCTACGGTGATGCCGACCCCTCTTATCTGGAAATGGACGTCTATGCGGGTTTTGCCACCGACCTGAGCGATACCTTCGGCATTGACCTCGGCGCCATTCACTATTTCTACCCCGGTGCCGGCGGCTCCGCCGAATTCACCGAAATCTACGCTGGACTGTCCGCCGCCTATATGGATCTGGACAGTGCCCTGTATGTGATCTATGAATCCGACGGCGACTACATCAAGTACGAGTTGAACCTGGGATATGCCCTGCCGGCCAATACTTTCCTGTTCGGTGACCTGGGTTATGTGGACGTGGACGATTCCGACGCGGATGACGTGGTCTACTGGCTGCTCGGCGCTGGCGTGAGCTATGCTGGGCTGGATTTCAGCGTTGCCTACGGTGACAACGACATCTCCGGCAACAAGGAACAGTGGGCTTTCACGGTGTCCACCGAGTTTTGATAACGCGCCGGGCGGCTGCCGCCTGGCAGTCGCCCTCTCACAAGACGAACGGGGTGTTTCGTGGCTGAAGCCATCGATACCGCCCAGCTCACCGCCGGTTGGCGGGGCAGACTGGCGCTGGAGTTTCGGCGCCGGCACGACAGAACAATACTGGCCAGGCGCAGGCACTATGGTCCGCTGTTGGTGCAGCGCACCTTCCATCCGGAAGGTGCGCCATGCCATGCCTATGTGATCCATCCCCCCGGCGGCGTGGTCGGGGGGGATAGCCTGGAACTGGATATCCGGCTGGACCGAGCCAGTCACGCATTGATCACCACGCCCGCCGCAGCCAAGTTCTACCGTACGGCCGGGCCCAGCGCCTACCAGTTGCAGCGTTTCGCGGTCTCCGAGGCCGCCAGCTTGGAGTTCCTGCCTGCGGAGACGATTCTGCACGGTGCCTCCCGCACGCTGCTGGATAACCGCTTTGATCTGCATGCCGACGCCCGGTTGATCACCTTCGATGTGCTGTGCCTGGGGCGCCCGGGCAGCGGCGATCATTTTCTGTCCGGCGTCTGCACACAGCAGACGCAGATCCGGCGCGGCGACGCCATGCTGCTCCACGACCGGCTCAACCTGGAGGCGGGGGACCGCCTGCTCACGGCGCCCTGGGGGCTGGACGGCCGGACAGTGATCGGAACCTGTATCGCCACCCCCGCCCCGGAGGGGCTGGAGAACCGCCTGCGTGAGGCACTGGCCAGCCGTGACGGCCTGCGTCTGGGGATCAGTCGGCTGGGCGACGTCCTGATCTGCAGGTGCCTGGGCCACGGCGCCGAGCCGGTGCGCGAGGCGCTGCACCTGGCCTGGAGTCTGATCCGCGAGGCCGTCATCGGCGTGCCTCCCCATCCACCACGTATCTGGAAGACCTGAGATGGAACTGACGCCACGAGAAAAAGACAAGTTGCTGTTGTTCACCGCGGCGCTGCTTGCCGAGCGGCGGAAGGCGCGCGGTCTCAAGCTCAACTACCCCGAAGCGATGGCGCTGATCTCCGCCGAGATACTGGAGGGGGCCCGAGACGGCCGCACCGTCGCCGAACTGATGAACCTGGGTGCGGAGGTGCTGACCCGAGACGACGTCATGGACGGCGTCGCCGAGATGATTCCCGAGGTACAGGTGGAGGCCACCTTTCCGGATGGCGTGAAGCTGGTGACCGTCCACGAACCGATACGCTGAAGGAGAGGCACAATGATTCCCGGAGAGATTCTCCCCGCGGACGGGGATATCGAGCTCAACGCCGGCAGGGAAACCTGCTCGGTGTCCGTCACCAACAGCGGTGATCGCCCGGTACAGGTCGGCTCGCACTATCACTTCTACGAGGTCAACAACGCCCTGCAGTTCGACCGCGAGCAGGCCCGCGGTTTCCGGCTGGACATTCCCGCCGGCACCGCGGTGCGCTTCGAGCCCGGCCAGGCGCGGACGGTGCAGCTTGTGCGCTACGCCGGCAGCGGCCATGTGTATGGCTTCCAGGGTAAGGTCATGGGTTCGTTGACGGAGAGCCAGGCATGAGTATCCGGATACCGCGACAAGCCTATGCCGACATGTTCGGCCCCACCACCGGTGACCGGGTCCGGCTGGGCGATACCGAGCTGCTGATCGAGGTGGAAAAGGACTACACCGTCTACGGCGACGAAGTGAAGTTCGGCGGTGGAAAGGTGATCCGCGACGGCATGGGGCAGAGCCAGCGCACGGCGGACCAGGTGGTGGATTTGGTCATCACCAATGCGCTTATCCTTGACCACTGGGGCATCGTCAAGGCGGATATCGGCATCAAGAACGGCCGCATCCAAGCCATTGGCAAGGCCGGCAACCCGGATACCCAGGAAGGCGTGGACATTGCCATCGGTCCGGGTACGGAAGCGATTGCGGCGGAAGGCAGCATTGTGACCGCCGGAGCCATCGACGCCCATATCCACTTCATCTGCCCGCAGCAGATCGAGGAGGCGCTGACCTCCGGCGTGACCACCATGATCGGTGGCGGTACGGGGCCGGCCACTGGCACTAATGCGACCACCTGTACACCCGGTCCCTGGAATATCCACCGCATGCTGCAGGCGGCGGAGGCATTCCCGATGAACCTGGGCTTCCTCGGCAAGGGCAACGGCAGTCTGCCAGCCGCCCTGAACGAGCAGGTCGAAGCGGGTGCGCTCGGCCTCAAGCTGCACGAGGACTGGGGCACTACGCCAGCGGCCATCGACTGCGCGCTCTCGGTGGCCGAGGAATACGACATCCAGGTGGCCATCCACACCGATACCCTGAACGAGTCCGGCTTTGTCGAGGACACCATTGCCGCGTTCAAGGGCCGCGCCATCCACACCTACCATACGGAGGGGGCGGGCGGCGGCCACGCGCCGGACATCATCAAGGTCTGCGGCGAATCCAATGTGCTGCCGTCGAGCACGAACCCGACGCGGCCGTTCACGGTGAACACGATCGACGAGCATCTGGACATGCTGATGGTCTGCCATCACCTGGATCCGCGCATTCCCGAGGACGTGGCCTTCGCCGAATCGCGCATTCGCCGGGAGACCATCGCGGCGGAGGACATCCTGCACGACCTCGGTGCGTTCTCGGTGATTTCCTCCGACTCCCAGGCCATGGGCCGCGTGGGCGAAAATCTGATCCGCACCTGGCAGACGGCGCACAAGATGAAGGTGCAGCGCGGCCCGCTGGCGCAGGATTCCGACCGCAACGATAACCACCGCGCCAAGCGCTATGTGGCCAAGTACACAATCAACCCCGCGCTGATACACGGCATCGCCCACGAGGTGGGCTCCATCGAGCCCGGCAAGCTGGCCGATCTGTGCCTGTGGAAGCCGGCGTTCTTCGGTGTGAAGCCGTCGCTGATCCTCAAGGGCGGCTTCATCGCCTGTGCCCCGATGGGTGACCCGAACGCCTCCATCCCCACGCCTCAGCCGGTGCACTACCGCCCCATGTTCGGCGCCTATGGCCGCGCGCTCACGGAAACGTCGGTGACCTTCGTTTCCCAGGCGGGGCTGGATGCCGGCCTCGGCGAGCGCCTGGGTCTGCAGCGTCGACTTGAGGGCGTGAAAGGGTGCCGGTCCGTCCGCAAGCAGGATCTCATCCACAACAACTGGATGCCCAGCATGGAAGTGGACCCGGAAACCTATGAAGTGCGCGCCGACGGCGAACTGCTCACCTGCGAGCCCGCCAAGGAACTGCCCCTGTCTCAACGCTACTTCCTGTTCTAGAAGGCACGTACAGACATGCTGCGACTGACTGAACGTATCGTACAGGGCCTGGGCGAACCGGCCGGCGTCTTGCGGCTGCCGTTTCACGTACGGCAGAAGAGCCGCTTCCGGGCCGAACTCACGGACGGTACCGAGGTGGGCGTGTTTCTGGAACGCGGCCTGATCCTGCGGGGCGGCGACCGGCTGCGCGCCGAGGACGGCCGGATGGTGCTGGTGGAGGCCGCCGCGGAGACCGTCAGCACCGTCCGCAGCGATAGCGCCCCTGAACTGGCGCGGGTGTGCTATCACCTGGGCAACCGCCATGTCCCGCTGCAGATCGGCGCCGGTTTCGCCCGCTATCTGCACGACCATGTGCTGGATGACATGGTGCGGGGTCTGGGGCTGGGGGTGCATTGCGAGCAGGCGCCGTTCGAGCCGGAAGCCGGGGCCTACGGTGGCGGCCACCGCCACGGCGATGACCATGCTCATGGGCACCATCACCATGCCCACTGACGCCGGTCTGGCGAGCCGGCGGCTGTGGCAGTTGATCAGCCCGACCCTGCCCATTGGTGCCTACAGCTATTCCGGAGGACTGGAATATGCGGTTGAGGCCGGCTGGGTGCGGGACGAAGCCGCAGTGGACGACTGGCTGCAGGGGCAGCTGCGGCATGCTCTGTCGCGGGTGGACGTGCCATTGCTGGCGCGCATGCATGCCGCCTGGGCAGGAGACGATGTGGCACGGGTGCGCCAACTCAGCGGCTGGCTGCTGGCAAGCCGCGAGACCCGTGAACTGGTGGACGAGGATCGTCATCTGGGCCAGGCGCTGGCCCGGCTGCTGCGCGACCTGGGCCTGGACGAGGCGGCGGAGTGGGTCGGCGACGCCCGTGCGAGCTGGGCTGCCCTTTACGCGCTGGCGTTGCAGCGCTGGGAGATTCCCCTGGAGCAGGGCGTGGAAGCCTACCTCTGGGCCTGGTGCGAGAACCAGGTGGCGGCAGCCATCAAACTGGTGCCGCTGGGCCAGACGGCCGGCCAGCGGTTGCTGTTCGGGCTGGCGGAACCGGTGGGGGGCGCCGCCGCGGCTGGCCTGGCGCTGGAGGAGGCCGACATCGGCGGCACCGCGCCTGGCGTGGCCATTGCCAGCAGCCTGCATGAGACCCAGTATTCGAGACTGTTCCGTAGCTGAATCCAGGACGACGGTCATGGCATCGTCGCGATTCGAGGAGACTGACCGATGAATACCAAGCAAGCGCTACGCGTCGGCATCGGCGGGCCGGTGGGGTCCGGCAAGACGGCGCTCACCGAAGCCCTGTGCAAGGCCATGCGCGATCACTACCAGATTGCCGTGGTGACGAATGATATCTACACCCGCGAGGACGCCGAATTCCTGACCCGGCGCGGCGCGCTGGAGCCGGAGCGCATCATCGGCGTGGAAACGGGGGGTTGCCCGCATACCGCCATTCGCGAGGATGCGTCCATGAATCTCGCCGCCGTGGCCGAGCTGAACCAGCGGTTTCCGGGGCTGGACGTGGTGTTCGTGGAAAGCGGTGGTGACAACCTCAGCGCCACCTTCAGTCCGGAACTCTCCGACCTGACCATCTACGTGATCGATGTCTGTGCCGGCGACAAGATCCCACGCAAGGGCGGCCCTGGTATCACCCGCTCGGACCTTCTGGTCATCAACAAGATCGATCTTGCCGACGGCGTCGGTGCCTCGCTGGAGGTCATGGACCGCGACAGTCGGAAGATGCGGGGCGAGCGCCCCTTTGTGTTCACGAACATGCAAAAGGGTCAGGGCCTGGACAGCATCGTCGACTTCATTGTCCGGGAAGGCATGCTGCAGCCTGTGCAGGCCGGTGTCTCCTAGAGCGAGATTCATTCTGGTGCAGGCCACGCACCAGAAGGGGCTGCTCTTGTATGCGATTCGCACTGTTTTGGTGCGAATACTGAGGTTTCCTGCCCGCTGATTGCCTTGATTGTCCTCTAATGCACTGAAATATGGCGCGATAACCCCAGTGGCACAGCCATTGCAAAACTGCCTTCCGGGAGCGCAATCCCGCGTTCCGGGACTCTATAACAGGTCACACGACCAATCCGCGACCTCGGAGGCAGTTATGAGCGACAAAGGCGCAGGGCGTCGGCTTTCCATGCAATCACGACTGGGAACCCTGGCAGCATCAGGGCTGCTGGGGGCGACGCTGGCTTTCGGCAGTACCGCGCAGGCCAACGACCCGATCAAGGTGGGCATTCTCCACTCCCTCTCCGGCACCATGGCCATCAGCGAGACCTCACTGCGGGACGTGGCGCTGATGGTGATCGAGGATATCAATGCGCAAGGCGGACTGCTGGGGCGGCAACTGGAACCGGTGGTGATGGATCCGGCTTCCGACTGGCCTCGCTATGCCGAGCAGGGGCGCGAACTGCTGGAGCGCGAGAACGTCGCGGTGATCTTCGGTTCCTGGACGTCGGTGTCGCGCGAAGCCGTGCTGCCGGTGCTCGAAGAGCTGAACGGCCTGATGTTCTACCCGGTTCAGTACGAGGGCGAGGAGTCCTCCCGTAACATTTTCTACACGGGCGCGGCGCCCAACCAGCAGACCATCCCGGCGGTCGAGTACCTGATGAGTGAAGAGGGTGGCGGCGCCGAGCGCTTCTACCTGATCGGTACCGACTACGTGTTCCCTCGCACGACCAACCGCATCGTCCGTGCTTTCCTGAACGCCAACGGCATCGACGATGACGCTATCGAGGAAGTGTATTTTCCGTTCGAGCACAGTGACTTCCAGAGCGTGGTGGCCGACATCCGCCGCTTCTCCGATGCCGGCTCCACGGCCGTGATCAACACGGTGAACGGTGATTCCAATGTGGCCTTCTACCAGGAGCTGGCCAACCAGGGGATCGACGCCGTCGACATTCCGGTACTGGCCACCTCCGTGGGTGAAGAGGAACTGCGCGGCATGGATACCGGCCCGCTGGTGGGCCACCTGGCTGCCTGGAACTACTTCATGTCGGTGGAAACCGAGCAGAACGAGGCGTTCACTGCACGCTGGGCGGAATACGTCGAGAGTGCCGGCCTGCCGGGTGGTTCCGATCGCGTGACCAACGACCCCATGGAAGCCACCTATATCGGCATGAAGATGTGGGCCCAGGCCGTGCTCCAGGCCGGCACCACCGACGTGGACGCGGTCCGTCAGGCCGTCTACGGCCAGTGCGTCGATTCCCCCTCCGGCTTCGAGATCTGCATGGACGAGGAGAATCACCACCTGCACAAGCCTGTGCTGATCGGAGAGATTCAGGCCGACGGTCAGTTCGCCACCGTCTGGGAGACCGACGGTCCGGTGCGCGCCCAGCCCTGGAGCCCGTACCTGGAGGACAGCAAGGACAAGGTGGCCAACTGGCGCTATCCCTGGGTCTGTGGCGATTGCACCGAGCCCACCCACAACCTGGACTTCTGAATCCTGGTCATCGACGGGGCGCTGCGCCGCAGCGCCCCCATCTAAGCGAACTCCGGGCGCCACCTCCCGGCGGTACCCGGCTGGAGTCACTCAATGAGTAATCTGCGATGGTTGCTGATGCCGGCACTATGCCTGGCGTTGGCCGGCTCTCTGCTTGCCGATGAACCCACCGCCGAGGAGCGGGCCGAGGCGCTGGCTGACGCTGAGCAGGAGGCGGCGCCCGGTCCCACTGATGGCCTGGCCGACGACACCGCCGAGGTGGTGCGACAGTTCGCGTCTTCCCGTTGGCAGGACGTGCGGGATGCCATCAACGCGCTGGCGGAACTGGGCGACGCCGATGGGCTGCCGGTGTTGCTGGCATTGCAGGACCGCCGTCTCTACTACGACCAGGACGAGCGCGTGCTGATCGAGGATCCGCTGGACGGCGAGCTGCGTGACGCCATCTCCGGGGCGTCGGTGTCGCGGGATGGCCTGGAACTTTCCGAGCCGCCGTTGACCAATCCCATTCGACGCAGCCTGCGCCCGGTGATCGGCCAGCTGCAGATCTTCTCCGACGACGTCAACCTGCGCCGCGCCGCTGCCGAGGAACTCGCCGACCGGCCGCAGGCCGCCATGCTGCCCCAGTTGCAGGAGGCGTTGGAGCAGGAGACCAACGCTGAGGTGCAGCGTCTTCTGCGCATCGCGGTGGCGCGTCTGCAGCTGGACGCCGACGACCCCGAGGTACGCCTGGACGCTGTCCAGACCATCGGCGAGATCCGTTCCTCCCGGCTGAAGGGAACGCTGCAGAATTTCCTGCGCACCGATGACGACGGCGAGCCGCTGGAATCCAGCGCGGAGGTGAGGCAGGCCGCGCAGGATGCCATCACCGCCATCGAGCGGCGCGAGCAGATGGCGCGCTTCTTCAGCGACCTGGTCTACGGCCTGTCCATGGGCAGCGTGCTGCTGCTGGCGGCCATGGGCCTGGCCATCATCTTCGGCCTGATGCGTGTGATCAACATGGCGCACGGCGAGCTGCTGATGATCGGTGCCTACACCACCTTCCTGGTGCAGAACCTGTTCGCGCTGCACATGCCCCAGTTCTTCAACTTCTACCTGGTGGCCGCCGTGCCGGCCGCATTCCTGGTCACCGGGGCAGTGGGCATCCTGATGGAACGAGGCGTCATACGCTTCCTCTACCACCGGCCGCTGGAGACACTGCTGGCCACCTGGGGCATCAGCCTGCTGCTGATTCAGTCCATGCGCAGCATCTTCGGCGCGCAGAACGTGCGCATCGTCAGTCCGGAATGGTTCTCCGGCAGCGTGCAGCTGATGCAGGGCGTGTCCCTCTCCACCAGCCGGCTGGGCGTGATCCTGTTCGCCTTCTTCGTGGTCGCACTCGTCTGGCTGCTGATGACCCGCACACGCCTGGGCCTGGAAGTACGCGCCGTGATGCAGAACCGCCAGATGGCGGCCGCCATGGGCATATCCGCGAACCGGGTGGACATGTGGACTTTCGGAGCCGGAGCCGGGGTCGCCGGTCTCGGCGGCGTTGCGCTGTCCCAGATCGTCAACGTCGGCCCGGAGCTCGGCCAGGCCTACATCGTCGACAGCTTCATGGTGGTGGTGCTGGGCGGCGTGGGCAACATCTTCGGCTCGGTGTTCTCTGCGCTGGGGCTGGGCGTGTTCTCCAAGTTCCTGGAGCCCGTCACCGGTGCAGTGCTGGCGAAGATCTTCCTGTTCGCAGCGATCATCGTGTTCATCCAGTGGCGCCCACAAGGCATTTTCGCGCTCAAGGGCCGTTCCGCGGAAGACTAACGGGATAAAAGCACATCATGAGACAACTGTTCATTACACGTATAGCGACCTTGCACAGCCCTCTCGGCTGGCTGCTGTTCGCGCTGCTGGTCGCCGCGGTGCTGGTGCTGATGCCGGTGCTGAACCGGGTGGTGCCGCCCGATTCGTTCTTTCATGTCCCCAACTGGGCGCTGACCCTGATGGGGCGCTTTCTTTGCCTGGCGCTGGTGGCGTTGGCGCTGGATCTGATCTGGGGCTACACCGGCATACTCTCGCTGGGCCACGGGGCGTTCTTCGCACTGGGCGGCTACGTGATGGGCATGCACCTTACCCGCAACAACTTTGCGGACGGCGGCGTGCCCAACTTCATCCAGTTCCTCGGCCAGTCCGACTGGCCGTGGTTCTGGGTGCCGTTCCAGTGGTTCTGGTTTACCGCGCTGATGATCTTGCTGGTGCCCGGGGTGCTGGCCTTCGTGTTCGGCTTCTTCGCATTCCGCTCACGGGTACGCGGCGTGTATTTCGCCATCATCACCCAGGCGTTGACCTTTGCGATGATGCTCCTGTTCTTCCGCACTGAAACCGGTGTCGGCGGCGACACCGGGCTGACCAATTTCCGGACCCTGCTGGGCTTTTCGGTACGGGATGCGGATACCCGGCTGGCGCTGTACCTGATCAGTGGCCTCGCGCTGATTCTCAGCTACCTGCTGTGTCGCTTCATCGTCACGTCCAAGCTCGGACGCGTGTTGACCGCGATCCGGGATTCCGAATCCCGGGTGCGCTTCACCGGATACAATCCGCTGCGCTACAAGCTGTTCGTCTGGACGCTGTCGGCCATGCTCTGTGGCCTGGCAGGAGCGTTGTACGTTCCGCAGACCGGCGTGATCAACCCGGGCGAGATGGCGCCGGCGCAGAGTATCGAGATGGCGGTCTGGGTCGCGCTGGGCGGCCGCGGCACGCTGGTGGGCGCGCTGGCGGGTGCCGGTATCGTCAATGGCATGAAGAGCTGGGTCACCGCGGTCTATCCGGACCTTTGGCTGTACTTTCTGGGTGCACTGTTCGTGTTCGTCACGCTGTTCCTCCCGCGCGGCGTCGTAGGACTGTTCGATCGCTTCTTCAAGCGGGGAGGTCAGGCATGAGTCGCGTGATAGAGATGCTGCAGGAGTTCCGCCGCCGCGACCGGGTCTTTCCGTTCATCCAGGAAGCCGCCCCGGCGCCGCTGCTGGACGCCCGTCACGGCCCGATTCTGTATATCGAGGATGTCACCAAGAGCTTCGACGGCTTCAAGGCGCTGGACGCGCTCACCCTGTACGTGGATGACGGCGAGCTGCGGTGCATCATCGGCCCCAACGGCGCCGGCAAGACCACGCTGATGGACGTCATCACCGGCAAGACGCAGCCCGATGCGGGCCTGGCCTGGTTCGGCAGCCGCATGAATCTGCTGCGGATGAGCGAGCATGCCATCGCCCAGGCCGGTATCGGCCGCAAGTTCCAGAAGCCGACGGTGTACGAGAACCTGACCGTCCAAGAGAACCTGGAACTGGCCATGCACACGGACCGCGGTCTGTTGCGTAGCCTGTTCTGGCACATGGGGGGCGAGCAGCGGGACCAACTGGACGAGGTGATGGAACTGATCGGTCTGGAGCAGCGGCGCCACAAGGAGGCCGGTTCGCTGTCCCATGGCGAGAAGCAGTGGCTGGAGATCGGTTCGCTGTTGATGCAGAACCCGCGGCTGCTGCTGGTGGACGAGCCGGTGGCCGGCATGACCGGACACGAGACCGAACAGACCGCCGAGCTGCTGGTCTCGCTGGCGGGCAAGCATTCCGTGGTGGTGGTGGAGCACGACATGGACTTCGTCCGTTCCATCGCCCGCAAGGTCACCGTGCTGCACCAGGGTAGCGTGCTGGCGGAAGGCTCGATGGACCAGGTGCAGAACGATCCCCGGGTGCGGGAAGTGTATCTGGGGGAGGAAGACTGAGATGCTGCAGATCAAGGGTTTGAACCAGTACTACGGTGGCAGCCACATCCTGCGCGACGTGGATCTGGACGTGCAGGAAGGCCGCTGCAACTGCCTGATGGGCCGCAACGGCATGGGCAAGACCACCCTGCTCAAATGCATCATGGGCCTGATCAAGGTGGAAAGCGGCAGCATGCAATTCAAGGGGCGGGACATCGTCGGCTTGCGGCCCCAGGAGCGTGCCCGGCTGGGTATCGGCTATGTTCCCCAGGGGCGGGAGATCTTCGGCCAACTGACGGTGGAAGAGAATCTCAAGGTGCCGCTGGCCGGCAAGCGCTCCAAGGGTATTCCCAAACGCATCTACGAATTGTTCCCGGTGCTCGCGGAGATGGCCCGCCGCCGTGGCGGCGATCTCTCCGGCGGCCAGCAACAGCAACTGGCCATCGGCCGTGCGCTGGTGCTGAACCCGGAAATCCTGCTGCTGGATGAGCCCAACGAGGGCATCCAGCCCAACATCGTCAAGGAAATCAGCGCGGTGATCCGCAAGTTGAACCAGGAGGAGGGACTGACCATCCTCCTAGTGGAGCAGAAGCTACCCTTCGCCCGCGCCACCGCGGACTGCTTCAACATCATGAACAACGGCCGCAACGTGGCGCAGGGCGAGATGGCGGATCTGGACGACAGCCTGATCCAGGAGCACCTCACGGTCTAGTCTCCCGAGGCCTCTGCACCACACGCACGTCGATTGTCGTGGTGTGCACCCCGGCTCAGCGATGCGCAGCGGTGTTTTTTCCGGCCGAGGGCGGTGGCATGCCTGCGGCCTGGGTTAGGCGGTCTCTTCACGAGGCCGCCCTGGCGTAGAGAGGGTGGAACATAGCAGCCGTAGGGTGTGCACCACTCCGTGGTGCGCACCGTTTCCCGGCATGGGGACCGGTGCGCAAGCTGAGAGCTTGCACACCCTACGTCTGGGCGAAGCCGGATAAACGCAGAGCCACCATACTCAGGCCGTCGCCGGGAGATTTTCTTCCGGACACCCCGGAAATAAGTCCCTGTAGGCTTGTCGATGAGGTCCCGCTCATAGACAGTCCGGCAGCAAAAAAACCCGCGACGGCCGGAGTATGGTGGGTCTGCGTTTATAAGGCTTCGCCCACAC
>JAFIFV010000027.1 GCA_020831845.1 Ectothiorhodospiraceae bacterium | reverse complement strand
GGGCGGGGGGGGGGCGGGGCCCCCGCCGCTCGGAACCGTGGCTAGAACGCCCAGCGCGCGCCCAGGCTCAGGGCGTCGAAGTTGAAGTCGCTATCACTGATGTAGCGTATGTAATCCACGTTCAGGTAGGTGTTATTGGTGACCTGGAAGTCGCCACCGATACCGAAGCTGATGCTGCCCTCGCGCTCCGAACTGTTGCCGATGTCGTAGTTCAACTGCGAGAAGCCCACCACGCCGTAAAGGCTGCTGTAGCGCGAGATGGGAAGATCGCCGCGGACCAGACCGCTCAGCAGGTAGCTGGGTTCCACCATCGCCCCGCCTCCGATGCGGTCCGATCCCCCGGTGGCGACATGCGCCTCCAGCGCGATCTGCTGTGCCACGCGGGCGCCGAATTTGGCACGCACGCCGAAATCGCTGGCGCGGCTGGCGCCATCAGGGTTGAAGAACCAGTTCTGCAGATCGATGCCCACGTAGAACCGTTCCGGTTCCTGGAGCTGTGCCTGTGCGTTTCCGCCCATCATGCAGGCCGAAATCGCCAGCGACAGGGCTGCTGCCTTGCAACCGCGACATGTAGTACGCATGCTTCCTCCTGGTTGGCCGGGCTGGGCCGCGGCCGGATTGATCATTGGGGAGACCCGCGTCCGCCGTGCTCAGGCGGGCGCTCACCTGGTGACTAACCTGACAGAACGGTTTGTCATGCTTCAGTTGTCTGTATGGCTGGCGTCACGAGGCGTATGGAGAAGGGTTCAGCCAGTTCTACATGACCGACGCACAGCCCAGCTCCGGCCGGCGCTGCAGAGCAGTTGCTGGACGCCAGCATCGCGTGTGTGCGCAGCGGGATGGCCGCGGCGACACTCCCGCGCCTCGCCGGCAAGCCGCCAAACAACGCCAAGGCATGACAAACCATTCTGTCAGGTTAGTATCAGAGCATAGACGAGGCTTGCATGGAACGAATCTGTGTTTACTGCGGTTCCCGCACAGGGGTGGAAGGGACATACGGCGAGGCGGCGAAAGCCCTGGGCACGCGGATGGCCCAGCGTGGCGTGGGCCTGATCTACGGCGGTGCCAGCGTTGGCCTCATGGGCGTGATCGCCGACGCGGCGCTGGAGGCCGGTGGCGAGGTCATCGGCGTGATTCCCCAACTGCTGGTGGACAAGGAAGTGGCACACCCCGGCCTGACCCAGTTGCATGTGGTTGACGGCATGCATGCCAGAAAGGCCCTGATGGCGGAATTGGCTGACGGTTTCATCGCCATGCCCGGTGGGCTTGGTACGCTCGAGGAACTGTTCGAAATGCTGACATGGGGCCAGCTTGGCATGCATGCCAAGCCTTGCGGGGCAATGAATGTGGGTGGTTACTATGATGATCTGGTGCGGTTCCTTGACCAGTCGGTATCGGCCGGTTTCGTGCGCCCGGAGCACCGAGCCCTGCTGACGGTGGAAGATGAACCCGATGCCATGCTGACGGCATTGGAGCGAAAAATGACCAGAATAGGGGCCGGGGGGTAGGGTTTTCATAATGTGCTGTGTCGCCGGTATGGCACAGGTGTAGACCGAGCGGTATACTTCTAGAGAAACAACAGAACATGACCGACGAAATATCCCAATAACAGATAAGTAATGGGAGGAGCCGCAGTGACCAACGCGACGAGCACGCGCAGAGACCAGTTGCTGGAAACCGCCACCGAGCTGTTCTACCGGAACGGCTGCCACACCACGGGCATTGACCGTATTCTGGCGGAGGCCGGGGTGGCGAAAATGACCCTGTACAAGCACTTCAAGTCCAAGGAAAACCTCGTGCTCGCCGCCGCTGAGCGTTTCAACGAGAAGCTGCGGGAGGAATTCGAGGAGGCCGTGGAGGCGGAAAATCTCTCTCCCCGAGCGCGGCTGCTGATCATGTTCGATTTTATGGACAAGTGGGTCCGGCGTCCGGATTTCTGCGGTTGCCCGTCCATCAACCTGGCGGTGCAGTATCCGGATCCGGAGCATGCCATCCATCAGGCGACAGCTCTACACAAGCAGACACGCGTGGAGTACGTGACCGAGCTGGCTGAGAAGGCGGGCGCCCGGGATCCGAAAGCGCTGGCGCAGCAGCTGGTTCTGCTGATCGAAGGTGCGACGGTGATGATACAGATCACCCGCGACTTTTCGTTGGCCGCCCAGGCGAAGCGGGCGGCGGAGACACTGATCGACGCGGCGATTCAAGCCTGATTCGACGAGGCTGACATTCCGCTCCAGGGAAACACTGATCAATTCCCACGTTCGCGCTCGAGACCGCATCGTTCGTGGCCAGGAGCAAGACGCCGCAGGTAGTGGTTCTACCTGGGGTGGCTTGCGACACCGCCGCGGGCGAAAAATCCAGCTGTAACGCGAGCGCGGGAATTGATCAGTGTTTCCCTAGACCAGCATGACCAGTACGAGAACGAAAAGCGCCACCATGAAAATGGGGAGCAGGGCACCGCGCCAATCTTTTTCCTCCTGCTCTTCCGCGCGTTTCATCGACGCCCGGATGCCCGGTAGGAACCACATGATCAGCAGCGCGGCACCGATGCCGATAACGACGATTTCCCAAGTGGCCATGTTGGGGTTCATGGAAACGGCTAACCTTTCTGTCCGATGAATGTCGCTCTATTCTACTGCGGCAGGCTGGGGAGAACACCACAACACGGGGACTGAACAGATGGTGCTTGCGCTGGTGCTGGCCGTATCCTGGGGGGGGTGGCGGCTCTCCGACCTGGGGAAGCGGCGGCAGGACCGTTTCGTGCTGCGCTGGACAGCCGCAGTCAGTGCGTTGCTTGTACTTGCGACGGCGCTTTTTCCGGAACTGCTGCCTGTGCTCCATCTCTGGCTGGTGGGAGTGGCGGCCGCCGCGTTGATGCTCTGGGTGGTTGGCGTGGGGCCGGTAAGGCTGAAGCCGGCCGGCAGCCGCCGACAGCGGCAACTACTCCTCGAGTCCCTGGCGGTGCTCCTGCTGGCCTGGATGTTCTTCCATTTCTTCTGAACGGCGCTTGCCCCGCGCGGTGCACGTGGCTGTGGTTACACCGGTATCCCGCGCGCCTTGACGCGGGCCACTTCCTGGTCCATGCCTTTACAGGGGAGCGTGCGCGGTTTCCGCAACAGCCAAGTCCTTCTGTTTCAGTGTGCTGCTGCACGGCGGCGCTCCTTGGGGAGCCGGTCCGCCCGGGGCCGAATCTTTCCCACAGGGGCCCGCCGTCTGGTCGGGGGCCTGGTGTGGTGTCTGCAGGCCCATGTCCGGCTGCGGCGCCACGGGTTCGCTGCACCGTCGATGTTGCTCAGCCCGCCGGTCAGCACTGCAGCGTGGAGTAATGGTCGTGCTCAAGACGATTTACGTAGGAAACCTCCCCTATACCTCCACGGAGGAAGAGGTGCGTGCCTTGTTCGAAGCGCATGGGGACGTGCGCTCCGTGAAACTGATCAACGATCGCGAAACCGGCCGCCCGCGCGGTTTCGCCTTCGTGGAGATGCCGCCGGCGGATGCCGAGGCTGCCATCAGCGCTCTTAACGGGCAGGAACTGGGGGGGCGTAGTCTGCGCATCAACGAGGCGCGTGCCCGGCACGGCGGACCGCGCCTGCGCCGGGCGGATTCCGGCGCGCATCGGGCCACTTGACGGGCGCCGCGTCCTCCCTTACAAGTGCATTCACGAGGCAGGGAGCGTTTCCCTGCCTCCCAAACGGAACCTGCATGATTCGACCTGCCGACCTGAACGATCTTCCCGCATTGCTCGACCTGGAACACCGCTGCTTCAAGACCGACCGCCTGAGTCGCCGGAATTTCCGTCATCTGCTGACACGCGGGCATGCCGTGACACTGTTGGATGAGCGGGGCGGCAGGCTGGCCGGCTACGTGCTGGTGCTGTTCCGTCGCGGTATATCACTTGCCAGGATCTACTCCATCGCCACCGCACCTGAGTTCCGCGGCCAGCGGGTGGCGGCGGGATTGGTGGCGGCCGCGGAACAGGCGGCCCTGGACGAGAGCGCCATCGAGATGAGGCTGGAGGTGCGGGAAGACAATGCTGCCTCTCAGGCCCTGTTCGAAAGCCTGCAATACCGGGCGTTCGGTGTTCATGCCGGCTACTATGAGGATGCGGCGGATGCCGTACGCTATCATCGCTATCTCGGACCGCATCTGGACCCCGCACTGGCCCGGGTTCCGTATTACCGGCAAACGCTGGATTTCACCTGTGGGCCTGCCAGCCTGATGATGGCCATGAAGGCGCTGCGTCCGGAACTGGCGTTGGACCGTCGCCTGGAATTGCGCATCTGGCGGGAGTCCACGACGGTGTTCATGACCTCGGGACACGGCGGCTGCGGCCCGCATGGCCTCGCCCTGGCCGCCTACCACAGGGGATTTGGCGCCAGCCTCTACCTGAAGCAGGACGGTCCGATGTTCCTGGAGTCGGTGCGCAGCGCCGAGAAGCGGGAAGTCCTGCAACTGGTTCAGGAAGATTTCATCGACGAGATAGCCCGGCTCGGTCTGCCGGTGACGCTGGGGAGCGTCCCGGTAGCCGAACTGGAACGCGCCTTTCGTCGCGGCGGCATTCCCATTGTTCTGATCAGTTCCTATCGCATTTACCGGGAGAAGTTTCCACACTGGGTCGTGGTCACCGGCTTCGACGAACGCTACGTGTACGTGACCGATCCCTATGTGGACGAGGAGGCGGGCAAGACGGTGACCGACTGCGTCAACATGCCCATACCCCGGGTGGAGTTCGACCGCATGGCGCGCTACGGCCGGTCCGGACAGCGAGCGGTCGTCATACTGCATCGTCGTCGCCAGAAAAGGAGCAGCGGTTGACCCATGGCTGAAGTGATTATTGTTGTCGAGGATCTGCGCGACTGGAAACCCTATTATCCCAGTGAGCAGGTCATCACGGCGGACGATTATCTGTTCGGTGCGCCCGGTAGCGCCCCTTCCGGCGCCCGTGTGCTGAACCTGTGTCGCAGCTACAAGTACCTGAGCCTGGGCTACTACTGCTCGCTGCTGGCGGAAGCGCGTAATCACAAGGTGATCCCCACCGTGCGGACCATCAACGACCTTAGCCACCGGGCGATCTACAGTCTTGAGACGGAAGACCTGGACGCCTCGCTGCAGAAGCTGATGCAGAAGGCCGGGACGTCCAAGGATGACCGCTACGTGCTGGATATCTATTTCGGCAAGACCCGCGATGCCGGGCTGGCGGACCTGGCGAGGCAGATCTTCGAGACGTTCACCGCGCCGTTGCTGCGCGTGGAGTTCCGTCACCAGGGCAAGTGGCGTATCAGCGGAATCCGCTCCGGTGCGCTGCACAAGCTCAGCGAGGACCAGGAAGACACCTTTGCCGAAGCGCTTGACAGCTTCAGCCGGCACGTCTGGCGCAGGCAACGGCAACGCCGCCGCTATCGCTACGACATGGCCATACTTCACGATCCAGAGGAAAAACTGCCTCCCTCCAATCCCCGGGCGCTGAAAAACTTCGTTCGCGTAGGACGCAGCCTCGGAATCGATGTGGAGCTGATACAGAAGCGGGATTTCGCCCAGCTGGGTGAATACGATGCCCTGTTGATACGTGAAACCACGGCGATCTCGGACCACACCTACCGTTTTGCCAAGAAAGCGGAAAGCGAGGGGCTGGTGGTCATGGATGATCCCAACTCCATCCTGCGCTGTACCAACAAGGTGTATCTGGCCGACCTGTTGCGGACCAATGCCATTGCGACGCCGAAAACGCGCATCCTCCACCACGCCCGTCCGAACGACTTGAAACAGCTGGGAGAGGAACTGGGCTTTCCGATGGTGCTGAAGATTCCGGATGGCTCGTTTTCCCGGGGAGTTGTCAAAGTGGAAGGGCCGGACCGTCTTGCCGCCGCAGCCGACGAACTGTTCCGCCGCTCGGACCTGATCCTGGCTCAGGAGTACCTGTTCACGGAATACGACTGGCGTATCGGGGTGCTCAACCGCAAGCCCATCTTTGCCTGTCAGTACTACATGTCCAAGGGTCACTGGCAGATTGTCCAGCATGGCCCGAAGGGACAGTTCAAGGAGGGGGGCGCACGCACTTTTCCCACCACAGAGGCGCCGCAGGATGTGGTGCGCCTGGCAGTAAAGGCGGCTTCCCTGATCGGAGACGGACTGTACGGCGTGGACGTCAAACAGACCACGGGTCGGCAGGTCGTCATCGAGGTCAACGACAATCCCAATCTGGATGCCGGGATCGAGGACGGATACCTCAAGGATGATCTCTACCGAATCATTCTGGAAGAGTTCCTGCGTCGGCTTGAACGCAAGCGGATGGCGGTGGGGCAGGCATGAAGGGCTTGCCGGCGCTGGTTGCGGCTGGTTACCTGTTGCTGTTGCCAGGATGCCAGGCGCAGGAGCGGTGGGCCGGCGAGGCCGCGCAGCACCCGGAGGGCTCGGTCACTTTGCTGGAAGGCGGCACGGCATCGCCGGGGCTGAGCGACTATCACCGACGACGGCTGCAGCGTCTCGGGCTGGAAGATCCCGAGCATGACCTGGTGGCCGACCTTGTGCGGCGTCGGGAGCTGATCACCGAGCAGGGGGTACTGGGCGGCACGATGTATTTCGTGGCCGCTGAAACGCATGTACTGACCGGTCGGTGGGTGCTGGCAACCTTCGAGGATGGACATGTGCGAGGCCATCTGCTGCTGGAATACAACGTCGAAGAGGGTGGGGACATAAACTGGCGTCCCATGGAGAGTTATGTGGATTAACCGCTTCCTGCGGCCTCGCGGCCACCAGAACCTGTTACTTGTTTTCATTCTGCTCTCCCCGTTGTGGATTCCCGGCACCGCCGTTGCCGAGGGCGACGACCCGCTGCGGGAGGCGCTCCGCTACAGAGTGGAATCCATCCCGCCGGATCAGCCGCTTGTGGCGGGGACGGATACCATTATGGGGTCGCAGGCGGTACGGCGGTTCTACCAGGAGCGGCTGTATCGTCCTGCCTGGGTGGACGAGAATGGCGATGCCCCGATGGCGAACCAGTTGCTTCGGGCGCTCGAGCACGCCCGTCGCGAGGGCATGAACCCCGAGGACTATCAGAAGGAGTGGGTGCAGGACGCCCTGGCGCGGCTCCGTGATCTGCAGGAGCAGGACGCCGTCGAGCCTCGACACCTGGTGGACATCGAGCTGTTGCTGAGCAGTACCTGGATCACGCTGGGGTCGCACAGTCTGCTGGGGCGTCTCGATCCGGAGAACGTCGACCCGCAATGGCGTATCAACCGGCGCGGCGGCGACCTGCACGCGCTACTCAATGCTGCGATCGAGGAAGGTGCCGTCTACCAGGGATTGCGGGAACTGCTGCCCCAGGACGCGGGTTATGCGCGTCTACGGGACGCGCTGGCACACTACCGCGGGATTGTGGACGATGGGGGCCTGGTGGACGTGCCGGCTGGCCCTACCATGCGTCTGGGCGACCAGGGGGAACGGGTGGCGCTGCTGCGGCAGCGGCTGATCCAGACCGCTGATCTGGACGCGGCCGAGTTTGAAGCGCCGGAACGCTTCGACCGCGAGCTGGATGCAGCAGTGCGCCGCTTCCAGACCCGGCACGGGCTGGAGGTGGACGGGCTGGTCGGCCGCAATACGCTGGCGGTAATGAACATTTCCGCCGAGAGCCGGGTACGGCAGATTCTGGTCAACCTGGAGCGCTGGCGCTGGATGCCGCAGGACCTGGGCGAGCGCTATATCATGGTGAACATCGCCGGCTTCGAGATGACGGTTGTCGAGGAAGGCGAGACCGTGATGTCCCAGCGCGTCATCGTCGGGCGGGACTACCGACAGACGCCGGTCTTCTCCGGGCGGATGACCTATCTGGTGCTGAATCCCTCCTGGGAGGTCCCGAACTCCATTGCGGTGCGTGATCTATTGCCCCAGATAAGGCGCGACCCTGATTATTTCGATCGCATGGGCTTCCAACTGTTCCAGGGCTGGGGCGCCAGCCAGCGTGAGATCGATGCCAGCACCGTGGACTGGCACGCGCTGTCCGCCGCGCGCTTCCCCTATCGTTTCCGCCAGCGCCCGGGGCCGTTGAACGCGCTGGGCACCGTCAAGTTCATGTTTCCCAACCAGTACGCCGTGTACTTGCACGATACCCCATCCAGGGATCTGTTCCAGCGGGCAGACCGTGCGTTCAGTTCGGGATGCATCCGGGTCGAACGGCCCATGGACCTGACAGAGTACCTGTTGGCCGACAGTGCTCGCTGGTCGCCGATGGCCATCCGAACGGCTCTGGATTCGCGTCGGGAGCAGACGATTACCCTGCCGAGGGCCATGCCGGTGTACCTGCAGTACCTGACTGCGTGGGTGGACAAGGAGGGAGTCGTGCATCTGCGCAACGATCTGTACAATCGCGACAGCCGTGTGGCGGATGCTCTTCAGGCTCCGCCCCGCGCAGTGGCCAATCTGTGATTCGCTGATCATTCCTGCACTGGTTCGTGGTCTAAGATGTCTGTAATGGAGCAGCCTGGCCGGGCTGCTCCCCGGCACCGTCCTTGCGGGTGCGGCGTAACCGTTGCTGTGAGGTCCCTGAATCGTGTTCCCCATCATTTGCCGCAAGCCGGTAGGTCCGGTCGCCGTGTTGTGTCTGCTGATACTGCTCCCAGCGGCATGGTTTCCCGCTGAGGCGATCGCCGTGGGCGACGACAGGCTTAGCTTCTCCGTACGCTTCCGCGACGACATCAACCCATACCGGGTGTTCGGTCTGTTCGTGATGCCGGGCGAGCACATGGAACTGGAAGTGGTGCGAGGCAGGGAGGGCAACTATCTGATGTCCGATCCCGGTGGCTTCACGCGGGTGACCGGCAGGGCGCGTTGGGAGTGGAGCGCGCCCCAGACGCCGGGGCTTCATGTGCTGCGCGTCACGCGCCTGGACACGCAGGAGATCATGACGCTCAACGTATTCGTCAAGGTGCCCCGGCATGCAACCAGACAGGGCAGAATCAATGGCTACCGGGTAGGCCACTATCCCCAGAAACCGCTCCGTGGACTGGCCGTCTACGAGCCGCCGCCGGGTTTCATCGAGGTGACACCGGCGACCCGGTCGGTTCATGTATCGCCGCACTTCACGCTGGGCCAGTTCGTCTCCAAGCAGGGCGGCAACTATCCTCGCTACGTGGTGTTGCGCGAGCGCCTGTTGCTGTTGCTGGAGGCGATACTGGAGGAGGTCCGGGCCGAGGGTATTCCGGCGGACACGCTGACCATCATGAGTGGGTTTCGCACCCCGTGGTACAACGCCAGCATAGGGCAGGGCGAATTCAGCCGCCATATCTGGGGCGGCGCGGCGGATATCTATATCGACCAGAGGGCGCCGCATGGCCGTATGGACGACCTGAACGGCGACGGCCGCAGTGACGTGAATGACGCGCGGCTGCTGGCGAGTATCGTTGAGCGCGTACAGCGCCGCCGTGGGCCGGTGAACTTCATCGGGGGGCTGGGCATCTACGGCCCGCGCCCGCATCGCGGACCCTTCGTGCATGTGGACGTTCGCGGCTTCGAGGCGCGCTGGGAATACCCCTGATCCATCACCGAAATGCCGGATTGTTTCCCCGAGCGGGGAAACAGTCAGCTTTCGCCAAGTCGAATCCACTGCTGGCTGAACCAGTAGAAGCGCCCTGACTCCGGCGATGGGGCCGTGCAGTTGTACCTCGTGCGCCCGACACCCAGCGACGCCGGAGGCTTCACGGAGAACACGCCGGCCTCACGATCCTCCCAGTCCACCTCCACTTGTCCCTGACGGCTGACGAAACAGCTCAACTGGCCAAGCCGGGCCTCGCTCTCACCCAGGCGGATACGCATGCGCGGCGGGTTTTCCTCGCCGATCACCGGATCCCAGGGGGTGAGTTCCTCCACCGGCAAGCCGCGTGCGCCCGCTTTCTGTCGGAACTCGGAAATCTCGGCGTAAGCCTCGGCCATCGGAAACCGCGGAACCGCCCGCAGGTCGGTGTAGGGCCCGATGGCGCCGGAGTGCTGGCCAACGCCTGCATAGCCCAGCTCTTCCGCGACCTCGGCCACGATGCGGTTGTACTCGCCGTACGGATAGGCAAACAGCATGGGAATGCGGTCCGCGTCCAACTCCTCCTCCAGGCGCTGCTGAGCCTTGCTGATGTCCGCCTCCAGGCGCCGGCGGTAGTCCTGTTCCGACTCGCCGTCGCGTCGCCGGACCAGGTAGTCGTGGGTGGCGGAGTGGTTGGCGAATGTGGCGCCGTGCTCCTGCATCTCCCGCATCTGCTCCCAGCGCATGAATCCGGAAAGTCCCTGGTCCACCGGGTCGGTGGCGACGAACACGGTGAACGGCAGATCGCGTTCCTTCAGCCGCGGATAGGCCTCCTCGTACACGGAGGCGTAGGCGTCGTCAATCGTAATCGCCACCGTGCGGTCTGGCACGGGATCACCGGACTGCACGTGCCGGAGGATTTTCTCCAGTGGCCAGACCTCGTACCCGGCCTCCTGCAGGTGGTCAAGGTGGGCCTCGAACTGATCCAGCGTCACGCTGGTGGATGGGTAACGGTCCTCGCCGAAGCGGTGGTACATGAACGCCACCGCGTGCCAGCCACCGGCATGGGCGGCGCCGGCTTCCGCCAGCAACAGGACTACCGCCAAGCCCATTCCGCAGCACAGTCGACGCATAGCCTGGTCTCCCGGAAGATCTGTTTGCTATCGGCAACAGCGTGGCCTTTCCGCCCCCTGCGCGCAAGTCCGGCCCTGCCCGCCAGGTTCCGGCGAGCAGGGCATCTGCCGTTGTCATGGAACTGGCAACGGGGCGACATTCCACTGTCACATGACGCCTTCAGACTCCTCGCGTACGGAAGGGCTGAACGATTTGGGCGCCTCCCCCTGTGGCTCAGACGGTTTTCTCAAGCTACATCGGGAGCCTCAAGTGCTCGGTCAGACATGGTGTCGAGCACGCCCGTGAGCATCCTTCAGCGTTTCCCATACCGCAGAAGCGTAGAGGAACCTGGGTCATGGAAACAGTTCGCTACATCCGTCCCACGCGTTATCGCAGCATTTTCATCTCCGACACGCACCTCGGCTTCCGCGGTGCGCAGGCGGAATACCTGCTGGATTTCCTCCGTTCCACGGAATGCGAATACCTGTTCCTGGTCGGCGATATCATCGACATACGCGCCCTCAAGCGCGGGATCTTCTGGCCACAGGCCCACAACGAGGTGTTGCGGGAGATTATGCGCAAGGCGCTGGGCGGTACCCAGGTGGTCTATCTTCCCGGCAATCACGACGCCCCGTTGCGGGAGTACGACGGTACCGTCCTGGACCAGCTCCGGGTCACTGACCGGTACATCCATACGACTGCGGACGGCAAGCGGTTGTTGTTACTCCATGGGGATCAGTTCGACACGGTGGTTCAGTGCAGTCGTCTGGTGTCGCTGCTCGGGGCCGGAGCCTATGACACGCTGATGCGCGCCAACATCCTGGTCAACCGGTTGCGGCGGGCCCTCGGCGCGCCGTATTGGTCGCTGGCGGCCCATATCAAGCGCAGGGTGGCAAATGCCCAGACCTATATCACCCGTTTCGAACGGGCAGCCGCCTTCGAAGCCAGGCGCCTGGGCCTGGATGGCGTGGTCTGTGGCCACATTCACCATGCGGCGATCAAGCAGGTGGAGGGCGTGCTCTACTGCAATGACGGCGACTGGGTGGAGAGCTGCACCTCGCTGGTGGAACGCCACGACGGGGTGCTGGAACTGCTGCATTGGTCCGATGCCCGCTGCACGGTTATGGCGGAAGACGAAGCGACCGCCGTGGCAGAGGTGGCATGAACATCGCGTTGGTGACGGACGCCTGGGAGCCGCAGGTCAACGGTGTAGTGACAACGCTGAGCCGGGTGACCGATCAGCTGCGGGAGCGCGGGGACCAGGTGGAGGTGATCCACCCCGGCCTGTTCCGCTCGATGCCCTGCCCCGGTTATCCGGAGATCCGGCTGGCGGTGATGGCGGGCAGCGCCGTCCACCGGCTGCTGGATGCGTTGCAGGCCGACGCTGTCCACATTGCCACGGAAGGGCCCCTGGGGCTGAGCGCCCGGCGCTGGTGTCTTCGTCGGGGACGGCCTTTCACCACTGCCTACCACACCCAGTTCCCCCGGTATCTGCGGCTGCGTGCTCCGGTGCCGGAAGGCTGGACCTATGCCTGGCTGCGGCGTTTTCACCGCCCGGCGACCCGCTGCATGGTGGCCACGCCAGCCATGCAGGACGAACTCCGCAGACGTGGTTTCGACAACGTGGTGCACTGGAGCCGCGGCGTCGACACGGCACTGTTTCGCCCGGGAGACAAGGGCTTTCTTTCCGGTCCCCGCCCCATCAGCCTGTATCTGGGGCGTGTGGCGGTGGAGAAGAATATCCAGGCGTTTCTGGATCTGGGTCTGCCGGGTACCAGCTATGTGGTCGGCGACGGACCGGATCTGCAGCAGCTCAGGCAGCGGTATCCGCAGGTGCGATTCACCGGCTTCCGCCAGGGCGGGGAACTCGCCCGCACACTGGCAGCGGCGGACGTGTTCGTGTTTCCCAGTCGTACCGACACCTTCGGCCTGGTGATGCTGGAGGCCATGGCCTGTGGGGTTCCGGTGGCGGCGTACCCGGTCACCGGGCCGTTGGACGTGGTGGTGGATGGTGTCACCGGGGTGTTGGATCAGGATTTGCGCGTCGCCGTGGAAGGAGCGCTTCGCCTGGACCCTCGAGCCTGTGTCGAGCATGCCCGGAAGCACACCTGGGAGGAGAGCGCCCGCCAGTTCCGGGGACACCTGGAACCGCTGCCGGAGCCGCGGGCCCTGGCCGGATAGCGCAGCAATCAGAGCTTCCCTGACGGAGGGGCACCTACTTGAGCAGGTCCGGGGTGCAGTGGCCTTGCACCTCCTGCATCAGATCGTGGAACAGCTTCGGGCTGCCGGCGACGATGTTGCCGCTCTGCATGAAGCCTTCCCTGCCCGTGAAATCGCCCACCACACCGCCAGCCTCGCGCACCAGCAGCGCACCCGCCGCCAGATCCCACGGCTGCAGGCCGATTTCCCAGTAACCGGCCCGCCGGCCGGGGGCAAAATCGGCCAGAGCCGGCGCCCCCGCGCGGGCGCGACGCAGATCGGAAGCGCGTTTGCTCACACCGCGGAACATGGCCATATAGGCATCCATGTGCTGGGGTTGGCGAAAGGGAAAACCGGTGCCAATGAGCCGACCACTGAAGGATTTCTGCTGGCGCATGCGCAGCTTTCGCCCGTCCAGGTTCGCGCCGCCGCCTCGCTCGGCGGAATACAGCTCCTGCCGCATCGGGTCGTAGATCACGCCCACCTCCAGTCGGCCCTTGTGCTGCAGCGCGATGGAGACGGCGAAATGCGGCAGGCCGTGCAGAAAATTGGTGGTGCCGTCCAGCGGGTCGATGATCCACTGGTAGTCGGCTTCACCGTGCCGGCCCGTTTCCTCGCCGACGATGGCGTGATCCGGGTAGGCCTTCTGCAGGACCTGGATGATTTCCTGCTCGGCCATGCGGTCGACATCGCTGACGAAGTCGTTCAGCCCCTTGGACTCCACCCGGATGCGGTCCAGGCGGTCAACGTGGCGGGCAATGATGTTTCCAGCGCTGCGCGCGGCGCGCACCGCAATGTTGACCATGGGGTTCATCTGGTTTCGCTCGATGTCAGAAAAGGAGTTTGGAGCGGGAGCGGGTGCCACCTTCCCAAGGCTGCGCAGAATAGCAGGAACACGCTATCAGGTGAAGAAATCACGCCCCGAAATGGCATGTCGACCCTGCCGCGGGTACACTGTCGCGCCTGCATTCCCGGCTTGGGTACGTCAGCGTTTCTCGTGGGCGCCATCTGATGAAACTGCAAGATATCCGCATCGTTCTGGTTGAACCCCAACTGGCCGCCAACATCGGTTCGGCGGCCCGCGCAATGAAGACCATGGGGCTGCACGAGCTGCACCTGGTGAATCCCCGGCAGTGGCCGCATGCCGATGCGTCCACCATGGCATCCGGTGCGGACGACGTGCTGACCGAGGCCCGTGTTCACGACACGCTGGACCAGGCCCTGGCCGGTGCCGGGCTGGTGGTGGGGCTCTCCGCTCGCACCCGGAACCTCTCCTCGCCGGCCGAGCTGCCCTCCGAGAGTGCCCGCCGGGTGGTGATGGAGTCGGCGCGCTACCCGGCGGCGGTGCTGTTCGGCCGGGAGCGGACCGGCTTGACCAATGAAGAGGTGGATCGCTGCCACCGGGTGGTACACATTCCCGCCAATCCGGACTACTCGTCACTGAATCTGGCGGCAGCGGTGCAGGTGATGAGCTACGAGCTGCGCCAGGCCGCTCTGGCGGGGGCGCCGGCACCACAACCGGCGTCGGAATGGCCGCCTGCGACGGCAGAGCAGATGGAGCAGTTCCATCGGCACCTGGAGGAGGTTCTGGTCCGAATCGAGTTCCTGCGCCAGGAAAATCCCCGTGTCCTGATGCGGCGGCTGAGGCTGATGTTCAACAGGGCCCGGCCGGATCACAACGAATACCAGATCCTGCGAGGTATCCTGGCGCATATCGAGATGGGTATGGAGGGCACGTTGCCCGGGCAGCGCAAACGCGCCCGGGAGCAGGGTGGTGAATGAACTCCGCGGACGGTTCGGAATTGGCGTGAGGTCCTGGAAGCGTTAACATTCAGCCATGAAGAGCATGATCCTCACGCGTTACAGCTACTCCTGTTGTAGCCGGCCCTGTTACTGAAGAGCGGCCGGCGCGCCGCCCTGATTGCCTGCTTGCAGGTCCTGTCCCCGCATTTCAGGGAATACGCAATGTTCGAACGTCTGAGAGAAGATATCCGCTCCGTGATGGATCGGGACCCGGCAGCCCGTAACGCTTTCGAAGTGCTCACCTGCTACCCTGGCCTGCACGCGTTGCTCTGGCATCGTCTCTGCCACCGGCTGTGGAACTGGCGTCTGCGCTGGCTGGCCCGGTTTCTATCCACGGGTGCACGCTGGCTGACTGGCATCGAGATTCACCCGGGGGCGCGTATCGGCCGGCGCTTTTTCATTGACCACGGGATGGGCGTGGTGATTGGCGAGACGGCGGAAATCGGCGACGACGTCACGTTGTATCACGGCGTCACGCTGGGCGGCACCAGCACGGCCAAGGGAAAGCGCCACCCGACGTTGGGCAACAATATCGTGGTCGGAGCCGGGGCCAAGGTGCTGGGGCCGATCATGGTGGGCGACGGCGCCCGCGTGGGCTCCAACGCCGTTGTCCTGAAAGATGTGCCGGACGGGGCCACCCTGGTGGGGATTCCCGCCCGTATCGCGGGGCAGCGCCCTCCCGGGCGCACCGCCCAGCGCGAGGAAACGGCACGCAAGATCGGCTTCGACGCCTACGGCCAGACCGATATGCCGGACCCGGTGAGCAACGCCATCAACTCCATGCTGGACCACATCCATGCCACCGACCAGCGTCTGGAGGAAATGTGCCAGGCCATTCGCCATCTGGGCGGGGCGCTGAAGGACGTTGAGCTGCCGGACCTCAGCTGCTGCGAAATGGAGAACGGGCACGGTACGCGCAGCTCCACCGCGGTGGAATCTGATGCCGCCACCGAGGATGGGGGCCGTGACTGAGGCGCCGCCTGTCTATCTCGACCATGCCGCCACCACACCTGTGGACCCGGCGGTTGTGGAGGTGATGATGCGCTGGCTGTCCGGGGCCGATGCCATGGGTAACCCGTCCTCCAGGGGGCATTGCTACGGGCGCGGCGCGGCGGCAGCGGTGGAGAAGGCCCGGCAACAGGTGGCCGCCCTGGTCGGTGCCGAGCCCGAAGGTATCGTCTGGACCTCCGGAGCGACCGAAGCCAATAACCTGGCATTGCTGGGAGCGGTCAGGTTTGCCATGAAGCGCGGGCGCGGGCGGCATCTCGTCAGTTGCCGGACGGAACACAAGGCGGTACTGGAAGCCTGTGCGGCGCTGGAGCGCGAAGGTGCGGAAGTCACCTTGCTGGATCCCGCGCCGGACGGCAGCCTCTGTCCGGGACGGGTGCTGGATGCGGTGCGGGACGACACGGTGCTGGTGTCGCTGATGCATGTGAACAACGAAACCGGCGTGATCCATGATATCGCGGCTATCGCCGATACGCTGCGGAGTTGCCCGGTGCTATTCCACGTCGACGCCGCCCAGAGCGCCGGCCGGCTGCCGTTGGCCGTGGCTGACTGGGGGGTGGATATGGTCTCCCTGTCAGCCCACAAGCTGTATGGCCCCAAGGGAGTCGGTGCGCTCTATGTAAGGCCCCGGCCCCGTCTGCGGATTGAGCCCCTGGCTTACGGCGGCGGGCAGGAACGGGGGATGCGGCCGGGGACGCTGGCGACCCACCAGATCGCCGGCATGGGGCTTGCCTGTGCGCTTGCCGCGGAGCGGATCGATACCGATTCGGCGCACCTGCTGGCCATGCGCCGGCGCCTCTGGGACCGGCTATCGGAAGCGGGCGGTGTCGTCTTGCATGGTCGCTGGGATGGCGCCCCGCATATCCTGAATGTCGGTTTTCAGGGCGTCCACGGGGAGGCGCTGGAGACCGAACTGGAGGACGCTGTGGCAATCTCCACCGGGTCCGCCTGTGCGAGTGCCGACGCCACGCCCTCCCATGTGCTGCGCGCCATGGGTGTTCCGGACACGCTGGTCATCAGCAGTTTCCGGTTCAGCCTCGGGCGTACCACACGTGCAGAGGACGTGGACCGGGTCGCCCGCAGCGTGCTGCAGGGGCTGCGCCGGCTGCGGTCGTTCTCCGCGGTCCGTGGCGAGGAAGGCGGTGAGATCGGCACGGAGGCCCGGCAGGGGAACGCGGCGGTCTCCGCGGGGTCCAAGGTCTTGCAATGAACGCCTTCAGCCCCAAGGTTCTGGAGCACTTCCGTGATCCGCGCCGGGCGGGTTTGTTCGACGGCGAAGGCCTGATTGTCGGCAACGGGGCCTCCGGTCATGTAAAATCGGGCATACGCGTGCGGTTCCGGATCGGACTCGACGGCTCCGGCCGGATCGCCCGGGCGGGCTGGGAGTGCTTCGGCTGTCCGGCGGCCATCGCCAGCAGCGATTGGGTGGCGGAATATTGCGAGGGCAGGTCGCCGGAAGAGCTGTCCGCCCCCTTGCCACCATTGGTGGCCGAGGCGCTGGATCTCGAGCCCGCATTGTTGTCGCGTGTGCTGGTGGTCGAGGATGCGCTGCGCGCGGCGCTGGATGACGCTACATCGTCGCGAATGTGTGAAAAGAGGTGAATTATGGGGATCGTACTGACCGAAAAGGCAGCCGAACACGTTAAGTCCCATGCCGCCCGCCAGGGGCAGGGGGGGTATCTGCGTCTGGGTGTACGTACCAGCGGTTGTTCCGGTTTTGCCTACACGGTGGACTACGGTGAGCAGCTGACCGACAACGACCAGGTATTCGAGCAGCACGGTGTGCAGGTAGTGGTGGACCGCAAGAGCCTGCCGTTTCTGGATGGCATGGAAGTGGATTTCATCCGTGAAGGGCTCAACCAGCGCTTCGACTTCCGTAACCCCAACGTCACCGCGCAGTGTGGTTGCGGGGAATCCTTCAGCGTCTAGGGAGTTATTCAGAGCTTCCCTGGGATACCTCCTTGATAGCCGCTCCGGTGCGATCGGCAAATTGCCGGTTAAACCGGCAAGCGTTACACTAGCAGACTTTTCGTCTCAGCCGCCTCCGCAGAACGTCTGCTGCTGGCGGCTGGTGTTTTTTTTCAGGGAGATCAGAGGCTCCCGCAGGGATTATTCCAAACGACTTAAATTCACTTGACGGAGTTTCCGGATGGCTGTGGAACGTACCCTATCCATTATCAAACCCGATGCCGTGGCGAAGAACGTCATCGGTGAGATCTACAATCGCTTCGAGAAGGCCCAGCTCAAGATTGTGGCTGCGCGCATGATGCAGCTGAGCCGCGAGCAGGCGGAAGGCTTCTATGCCGTCCACAGGGAGCGTCCGTTCTTCAACGACCTGGTGGGCTTCATGATTTCCGGGCCTGTGGTCGTGCAGGTGCTGGAAGGCGAGGATGCCATCCGCAAGAACCGCGAGATCATGGGTGCCACCAACCCGAAGGAAGCCGCCGCCGGCACTCTGCGCCACGACTATGCGGAATCCATAGACGCCAACGCCGTTCATGGGTCCGACGCGCCGGAAACCGCCAAGCAGGAAATCGAGTATTTCTTCAAGGCTGATGAAATCTGTTCCCGTTAAGGTTGTCGCCGAGCATGGCCCCGGCTCCGGCAAGATCAATCTGCTGGGCCTGGACCGTCAGGCGCTGGAAGGGTTTTTCGCCGAACTCGGCGAGAAACCCTTTCGCGTGTCCCAGATTCTGAAATGGGTGCACGCGCGTCGGGTGATCAGCTTCGACGGCATGACCGACCTCAGTAAGGCCTTGCGGCAGAAACTGTCCGAGGTGGCGGAGATCCGGGTGCCCGAAGCGGTAATGGACCAGACCTCCGCCGATGGCACCCGCAAGTGGCTGCTGCGGCTTGACGGTGCCAATGCAGTGGAAACCGTGCTCATTCCCGAGAAGGGCAGGGATACGCTCTGCATCTCCTCGCAGGTGGGTTGCGCGCTGGAGTGCAGCTTCTGCTCCACCGGTGTGCAGGGCTTCAATCGCAATCTCTCCACCGCTGAAATCATCGGCCAGCTCTGGTATGTCAACAAGCTGCTGGACGAGGAGGAGCCGGGACGCCAGGTGACCAACGTGGTGTTCATGGGCATGGGCGAGCCGTTGCTGAATTTCAAGCAGGTGGTGCCTGCCTCGGAACTGATGAAGGATGATCATGCATACGGTTTGTCCAAGCGGAGGGTGACGTTGAGCACCTCCGGTGTGGTGCCGTATTTGAACCGGTTAACGGAAGTCAGCGACATCAGTCTGGCAGTCTCCCTGCATGCGCCCAACGATGCGCTCCGGGATGAACTGGTGCCGATAAACAAGAAATACCCGATAGCCGAGCTGCTGGAGGCCTGTCGCCGATACATAGCCGACAAGCCCCATCGCCGCATCACCTGGGAGTACGTGATGCTGGACGGCGTCAATGACAGCGATGAGCACGCCCGGGAGTTGGCGCGGCTGATCCGCGATATACCCTCCAAGGTGAACCTCATCCCATTCAACCCCTTTCCCGAAGCGCGTTATCGTCGTTCCGGCGACCAGCGCATTCAGCAGTTCAGCCAGATTCTGAGCCGGGCAGGGCTGGTTTCCACAACCCGGAAAACCCGCGGCGAAGACATCGATGGCGCCTGTGGGCAACTGGTCGGCAAGGTGGCTGATCGGACGAAACGTCGATTCAAGCGCGAACAACGGCTGCAGGCCGTGGAGTGACTATGGAAATGCGCCGTCTGCTGGTTCTGACCTTTGTGTTCTTTCTGCTGTCCGGCTGTGCGTCCAATCAGCAGCGCGGGGATATGAAACAGGCCTCCATGGTGAACACCCAGTTGGGAATCAGCTACATGCAGCAAGGCAACCTGAACCAGGCCATGGACTCGTTGCGCAAGGCGGTGGAGCAGGACGGCAGCAACGCCCAGGCGCACTCTTCAATTGCCGTGCTCTACGAGCGGCTGGAAGAGTATGAGGATGCGGAGCGCCATTACCGTCGCGCGGTCCGCCTGGATGACGGCAACCCGTCCGCACATAACAACTATGGTCGTTTCCTTTGCAATCGTGGAGAGTATGCTGCGGCTGAACAGCAGTTCCAGCGTGCGCTGAGGGATCCACTCTACGAGCGGCGCGAGTTGCCGCTGGCCAATGCGGGATTTTGTGCGCTGCGCGCCGGTGATCATGACAAGGCCCGGGAGTACCTGCGGCGGGCGCTGGACCGCTCGCCTTCCTTTGCGCCAGCCTTGCGCCGGATGGCGGAGCTGCAGTTCGAGAGTGAGGAATACCTGTCCGCCCGCGGCTACATGCAGCGCTACCGTGAAGTGGGTGATATGGATGCGCAGGCGCTGTGGCTGGCGGTGCGCATCGAACGTGCCCTGGGTAACCGTGACGAGGCGTCAAGCTACGGCCTGCGCCTGCGTGCCGATTATCCCGACTCCGAAGAAGCCCGCGAGTATCTCCGTCTGGTTGATCGATGAGCACTGAGCATTCCCAGGAGGCGCAGGAAGCTGGCAAGCGGCTCGGGCCGGGCGCGGTTCTGCGCGTCGCGCGTGTCGAGAACGGCATGTCGGTGGCCGATGTCGCCGCCGCATTGCACCTGTCGAAATCCATGATGGAGCAGTTGGAGGCGGACGATTTCGCCGCGCTGCCGCCTTCCACATTCACCAAGGGCTATCTGCGGTCTTACGCGTTGCTGCTGGGACTGGACGTGGATGAGGTGCTGTCCCGCTACCCCGGGGATGCTGCCCAGGAGTCGGCGAAACCTCTGAAGGTGAGTCGTCCGGTCAAGACCTCGCCCGACATCAGTCCGGGTATGATGCGGGGCTTCATGCTGGGCGGCGTGATCGCCTTGCTGGTAGGGATTGGTGTCTGGCTGTATCCGACTGACGAAGTCGATGTGACGCCGGTGGCCACCGAGCCCACGCCTGAGGAGCCTGCTGGGGAACCCAGGCCCGAGATGGCAGAGCGGGGGGCGGAAGCTCCTGAAACCCAGACGCCTGATCCCGCCGTGCCCCCGGGGCTTGATCCTGACGACAACGGCCTGGTGCTGGATGAGCCGGACGAGGAGCAATTGTTCACCGATGATCTGGCCGGCCCCCCGAGTGCGCAGATTCCTGATGACGAGCCGGTGGACGCCCCACCAGCCGAGAGTTCCGACTTGGCTGGTGCCGAGCCGGACGTCCCATCCAGCGCCGAGGAGCAGGCGCCGGAATCCGCGGCCGCCGGCGGGTCGGAAGAGCTGTTGCTCGACTTTTCAGGGCCATCCTGGGTGGAGGTTTATGATGCCGATGGTGAGCGCCTGCTGTATGGCTTGATTCAGGAAGACGGTTCCCAGCGCGTTCGGGGGGCCGCACCGTTCTCGGTGGTGATTGGTGATGCCAACCATGTGGCGGTCCGCTACCAGGATCAGGATGTCGAGCTGGGCAACCGGCGCCCGGGCCGCGTGGTACGGATACAGGTTCCGAACTAATTCCGGTCCGTCAGGAACCATTGTCATTCCTTGCCTGCAAGCCGCACGATAGCGCCGGGCACGGTGGCATGTTCCGAAAGATTCAGCACAGGCCCGGTAGCCTGGAAGCAGATTCATCCGAGTGCCCGTTCCGGCTGCGGCGGCGTCTTCCGCGGCCACGGGGCATTGTGAGAGTTCGAACAGGGGAGGCCAGGTGGGCAACCAGATACAGTCGGTACGCGGTTTCAGTGATCTGCTTCCTGAGCAGACACACGTCTGGCGTCACGTGGAAGGCGTGTTGACCGGCGTGCTCGCGCGTTATGGTTACGAGGAAATCCGCCTGCCTCAGCTGGAAAAAACCGAACTGTTCTCTCGGACCATCGGCGAAGTCACCGATATCGTCGAGAAGGAGATGTACACCTTCGAGGACCGCAACGGCGATAGCCTCAGCCTGCGGCCGGAAGGCACGGCCGGATGCGTGAGGGCTTGCCTTCAGCACGGCCTGCTGCACAACCAGCAGCCGCGACTGTGGTACATGGGGAGCATGTTCCGCCATGAACGGCCACAGAAGGGCCGCCTGCGCCAGTTCCACCAGATCGGCGCCGAGGTGTTCGGGCTGGCCGGCCCGGACGTGGATGCCGAGCTGATCGCCATGACTGCCCGAATGCTGCGTGAGCTGGGCCTGGATCATGTGCGTTTGCAATTGAACAGCCTGGGTACCCCGGAAGCACGGGCGCGATACCGGGAAGCGCTGGTTGAGTATCTTTCCGGCCATCGGGAGCGCCTGGATGAGGACAGCCGTCGCCGGCTGGATACCAACCCTCTTCGTATTCTTGACAGCAAGAACAGTGACACCCAGGACTTGCTGGACGGCGCCCCCGCGCTGAGAGACTATCTGGATGCCGATTCCGTCGCCCATTTCCGGCAGCTCTGCAACTTGCTGGAGCAGGCCGGTGTGGCCTACGAGGTCAATCCGCGGCTGGTGCGCGGGCTCGACTACTACGGTCGAACAGTCTTCGAGTGGGTCACCGATCGGCTTGGCGCGCAGGGCACGGTGTGTGCGGGCGGCCGGTATGATGCCCTGGTGGAACAACTGGGCGGCAAGCCGACATCGGCCATCGGGTTCGCCCTTGGGCTGGAGCGCCTGGTGGCGCTGGTGGAGGAGGCCGGCGGGGTGCCGGCCAGGCCCGCGGCGGATCTCTACCTGGTTCTGGTGGGGGAGGAGGCCTCGGCGCCGGGGCTGATGCTGGCCGAGCAGCTGCGCGACGCGCTACCGGGGTTACGCGTGCAGATGCATTGCGGCGGCGGCAGCTTCAAGAGTCAGTTCAAGCGCGCGGACCGCAGCGGTGCGCGCTACGCACTGGTACTGGCGGCCGATGAACTGGCCGCCGGAACCGTCAGTATCAAGAATTTGCGCGCGGATGAGCCTCAGCACACCGTGCCCAGAGATGAACTGCCCGCCCTGCTGGGTGCGGCATTTGCGGAACAGGAAGGAGGCTAAGTTGGCCCGTTACAGTGACGACGAACAGGTAGAACAGATCAAGGACTGGCTGAAGGAGAACGGCAAGGCGCTGGTGGCCGGTGTCATTATTGCCGTGGGTGGGGTGGTCGGCTGGCAGCAGTGGAACTCCTACCAGGATCGCCAGTCCGAGGCTGCATCCATGGCCTACCTGCAACTGCTTGAAGCGCGGCAGACGGGGTCCGACGAAGATACCGTGGCGCGGCGCGGTCAGCGGATCATGAATGACTACTCGCGCACGCCGTATGCGGCCATGGCGGGGTTGCAACTCGGGGAATATCACGCTGACCGGGGCAATCTGGAGCGCGCGCGGGAAGCCCTGGAGTGGGTGGCGGACAATGCCCGCGAGTCGTCCTTCAAGCATTTGGGGCGCCTGCGGCTGGCCCAGGTGTTGATTGCGTCCGATCGGGCCTCGGAGGCGATCAGCCTGCTGGACGGGGCCGACCACGGCGAGTTCGGTGCCCAGTATCAGGAACGCCTGGGTGATGCATACGCCGCTCAGGGCGAGCGGGAGCGCGCCCGAATCGCCTACGAGGCGGCCCTGGAATTCGAGGATCTGGGCCAGAGCCGCCGTGAGTACATCGAATTGAAGCGGAACGACCTGCAGTCGGGAGGAAACGCTGCGTGAAACGCTGCCTGACGTTGCTGCTGAGTCTGGGCCTGCTGGCCGGCTGCAGTAGCACACCAAGCCGCGACTGGCCTGCTGATGGGCTGGAAGACACTCGCGATGGCCTGGAGGTGGAAACAGTATGGCGTGTGAATGCGGGCCGAGGCATTCAAGCGCCAGGGGACGCGTTCGATCCGGTGGTGGCCGGTGATCGGGTCTACGTTGCAGACCGCCGTGGCCGCCTCTCCGCCTATGACCTGGACGAAGGGCGGCGGCTCTGGCGCTTGGATCTGGATCGTTCCCTCTCGGCTGGCCCGGCGGTGTCCGACGACCTGATCGTCGTCGTGACCCGCCGCGGACAGGTGCTGGGCATCGATCCGTCCGACGAGAGTATTCTCTGGGAGAGTGGCATCACCAGTGAAGTGCTGGCCATGCCGCTGATTTCCTCCGACACCGTCATCGTCCAGGCCGCGGACGGGCGCGTATTCGGCCTCCGTGCGGACACCGGTTCCCGTCGCTGGCTTTACGAGCGCAGCATGCCGCCGCTGACGTTGCGGGGGGCAGCCAACCCCATGGCAGTGGGCAGTCGTATTCTGGCTGGATTGCCGAATGGGACCCTGGTCAATCTGAACCGCAGCGACGGATCCCTGAACTGGGAAGCGCAGATCGGTCAGCCACGCGGCAGTTCCGATCTGGAGCGCATGCGGGACGTCGCCTCGCGCTTCGTGGTCTTCCGCGGCGAGGTATACGTGGCCGCTTACCAGGGCGAGGTGCAGGCCCTGGAACTGCAGCAGGGGCGTGCCTCCTGGAGCCGGGATCTCTCTTCCAGCCAGGGTGTGGCGGTCGATCGTGAACGGGTTTATGTCAGTGAGGCAAACGGGCGCATCTGGGCGCTGGACCGGCGTACCGGGGCTGCGATCTGGCGCCAGGACCAGACGGAAGGGCTGCAGCCTTCCGCACCGCTGGTGCTGGGCGACACCGTTGTCTTCGGCGACGAGCGTGGTCGTATCACCTGGCTGGATGCTCAGGACGGCAACATCCTGGCGCGTCAGCGCTTCCACGGCGACGGGTTTTCCAGGCGGCCCGTACAGGTCGGCGACGATATCGTCGTATTGAGTGACGGCGGGCGGTTGCTGCGTCTGACCGTCCGTAGACCCTGACCGTGTGTCTGCTGGCGTTTGCCCTCGGAGTGCATCCCGGCTACCCGCTGGTGGTGGCCGGAAACCGGGATGAGTTCCACGAGCGGCCGACCACGGCCATGCATTGGTGGAAGCACCCTCGGCTCCTGGCAGGCGTGGATCGGCGGGCCGGTGGGACCTGGCTCGGGCTTTCCCGAGGCGGCCGGTTCGCCACCATCACCAACTATCGGGACCCGGAACAGCACCGGCCCACCGCGCCGTCCCGTGGCGGGCTGGTGGTCCGGGCGCTGACCGAGCCGCAGGCTGCCATTGAGGCACATCTGCACCGGCACGGGGGTGACTACAACGGCTTCAATCTGCTCTGGAGTCGTGGCCAGCGTATGTACTACTACTGCAACCAGGCGGGGGAGACGGTGAAAGAGCTGCCGCCCGGTGTCTACGGGCTCAGTAATGGTGTGCTGGATACACCCTGGCCAAAACTCGTCCGAGTGCGGGAGGGGCTGGAAGGCCTGCTCGGCCGGCGCGGTGAACTGACGACGGAGTCCCTGTTCGAATTGATGGCGGACCGTTGGTTGCCGGCCGAATCCAGTCTTCCAGACACCGGCATCGGCGCGGAGTGGGAGAGCCTCCTGGCCTCGCCCTTCATCCGCCACCCCCACTACGGTACACGCAGCACCAGCGTGGTGCTGGTCCGCCGCAATGGTATTTCCACCGTCAGCGAGCGTGTCTTCGATCCGGAAGGTCAGGCCGTGGGCCAACGCCAGTTCCGCTTTCAGATCCAGGACTAGTGTAACGAGGTGCTGCCCCGGCCTTTCAGTCGCAGCTGCCTACGGAATTGCGGCGGCATGGCCGGCGATCGACCCAGATCGTGTTACCAAGCTGGGCGTCGTCGAAGATGGTGCCGGTGATGTCGGCATTACGCAGGTTGGCCTGCCGCAAATCGGCTCCGGTCAGGTCCGCGCCGGCCAGCGAGGCGCGATCAAGATTGGCCCCGCGGAGGTTGGCTCCACTCAGGTTGACGTCTTCCAGCATGGCGCGGCTGAGGTTGGCCCCCTGCAGGTCGGCATTCTCCAGGTTGCTGCCCGTGAGCGTGGATTGCGACAGGTTCGCCCCCGCCATTGCGGCGTTCCGGAGGCTGGCGTCACGAAGCTCGGCATTGTACAGGCTGCTCTCTCCGAGCTGAGCGTCGTCCATATTGACCCCGGTCAGCCTGGCGCGATCGAAACGGGCGCCTCGCAGGTCGGCGTTGCTGAAATCGGAGGACTCGAGCATGGCCGATGTGAAGCGCGCCGCCTGCAGTCGTGCGTTGCTGAAATTGGCTCCCCGCAGCTGGCTGGCGCCGAAGTCGGCGCGTCGCCCGGAGATTTCCCGGAAGTCTGCTTCCTGCATGCTCGCATTCGTGAGGACCGCATTCTCCAGCGTGGAACCGCTGAAGTCGACTCCGTCGGCACTTACGCGGGACATGAGGGCACGGGAGAGGTCCACGCCGGTCAGGGAGCGGCCTGAGAGGTCGCAGTTGAACCAGCTGGCCCTTGGTTCCGGCGGCGCGTTGCAGTCGGCCAGGGCAGGTGATACGCTCAGCGCCAAAAAAATGCCCGCCATCAACAGGATCGGAGTTCTGTTAGGCCGTCGGCGGGCGGCGGCGGAGGTATTAGTCCGGCAGCCAGCCCGACGACGGTAGCCTGGATTCCTGCGCTCCGATTCGCTGGCCCATGCCGCTAGACCGGATTCTTTTTTGTTTTGAGCTTGAGGAGGACTGTAGCGCATGCGAGTCATTCTATTGGGGCCCCCGGGTGCTGGCAAAGGAACACAGGCTGGCTATCTTTGTGAGGATTTCGGCATTCCCCAGATTTCCACCGGGGACATGCTTCGCGCCGCGGTGAAGGAAGGAACGCCGCTGGGTCTAGAGGCCGAAAAGGTCATGAAGTCCGGTGGCCTGGTTTCTGACGATATCATTCTCGGGCTGGTCAAGGAGCGGATTGCCAAGGACGATTGCCGCAACGGATTCCTGTTCGACGGATTCCCGCGCACTATCGCCCAGGCCGAGGCGCTCAAGGATCAGCAGATCAACCTGGACTATATCGTTGAACTGCAGGTGGCCGACGAGGAGATAGTCAGCCGCATGAGCGGCCGCCGCGTGCATCCGGGCTCGGGACGCGTCTACCATGTCCAGCATAACCCGCCCAAGCTCGAGGGCAAGGACGACGTTACCGGCGAACCGCTGGTTCAACGTGACGACGATCGCGAGGAAACCGTGCGCAAGCGGCTGCAAGTCTACCACGAACAGACCAAACCGCTGGTAGACTACTACCGGAAGCTGGCCGACAGCGGCGAGCCCACCGCGCCGACCTATGTGGCGATTGGCGGCCTGGGTGACGTGGCCGATGTCCGCAAGCGGATCACGGGCGCCCTGAAGGGTTAGGGAAACGTCGTGAACGGCCCTCGGTCAGGGGGCCGTCCGCGCCTTGACCCTCCTGGTTGAACGAAGCTCCCGGCGGACAGTCCAATCAAGGGAGGTGCTCCCCGGTGCCTTCGATAACAATTGCCGGAAGCGGGGTCTCCATGTCGCGTTACCTGTTTCTTTTTCTCTTCCTGCTGCTGGTTGGCTTGAATGGCAGCCACCTCGCTGCCAATGGAAACCGCGCCATGCTGTTCGAGGTGGACGGTGCCATCGGGCCCGCCACCGTGGACTACCTGCAGCGTGGCTTCCGTCAGGCCAGAGATGCCGGCGCCCCGTTGATCATCCTGCGGATGGACACGCCCGGGGGGCTCGATACCTCCATGCGGGATGTCATCCGGTTGGTCATCGACAGCCCTGTTCCCGTGGCAACCTACGTCGCGCCCGGCGGCGCCAGAGCAGCCAGCGCCGGCACCTACATCCTCTATGCATCGCATGTGGCGGCGATGGCACCGGGAACCAATCTGGGAGCGGCCACACCGGTACAGATCGGTGGTGGTGGCCCTGGCTTTCCGGGCGGCGGCGACGATGACGAAGACGAGAACGGCGAGGCGGATAACGGCGAGGAGGATGCCGATCGTGAGCAGGAGCGCGACCGTCCCCGTCAGCCCGCCAGTGCCAGCGAGCGCAAGGTACTGAACGATGCCATCGCCTACATCCGGGCGCTGGCGGAAATGCGTGATCGCAACGCCGACTGGGCGGAAGAGGCGGTGAGGGACGCTGCCAGCCTGGGCTCCAGGGAGGCGCTTGAGAAGAATGTCATCGATATCGTTGCCGAGAACCTGGAAGACCTGCTTGCCCAGATGGATGGCCGTACGGTCAAGGTTTCGGTGGGAGAGGTCACGCTGCGCACCGAGGGCCTGCAGGTCCAGGTGGTGGAGCGTGACTGGCGTAACGAGCTGCTCGCCATCATCACCAACCCCAACGTAGCCTACATACTGATGCTGGTCGGCGTGTACGGTCTGTTTTTCGAGCTGGCCAATCCCGGTGCCATCGTTCCCGGCGTACTGGGCGGTATTTCCATTCTCCTTGCCCTGTTCGCTTTCCAGGCCCTGCCCATCAACTATGCCGGCCTGGCCCTGATGGGGCTGGGCATCGCCTTCATTGCGGCGGAAGCATTCATGCCCAGCTTTGGAATACTGGGCATCGGTGGGTTGGTTGCCTTTGCCCTGGGCTCCCTGTTGCTGATCGATACCGGCGTTGCTGCCTATGAGCTTTCCATGACGCTGGTCCTCAGCCTGACGGCGGTGAGTGGGCTGATCGTGTTCGGCATTGCCACCATGGCGCTCAAGGCACACCGGAAGCCGGTGACCTCCGGCCGGGAGCAGATCCTGCAGGATTCGGCCGTGGCGGTGGAGGATTTCTCAGGCGGCCGGGGCAAGGTGCGTCTGCAGGGCGAGCTGTGGAATGCCGAGGCCGACGGCCCCGTGCAACGCGGACAGGTGGTTCGCGTGGTGTCCATGAATGGTCTTGAATTGAGAGTCCAGGCGGTGGATGACACCGCTGCGTCGAATACCAACCAATAAGACAGGGCGGCTTATGCTGGAAGAGGCAGTTGAGCGGTTTCAGGCATTACTTAACGAGGCACGCCGTAGGGAGCTGCCGGAACCCACGGCCATGACGCTGGCGACGGCCTGGGAGGATGGGCGTCCCTCGGCGCGTACGGTGCTTCTGAAATCGGTGGATAGTCGGGGGTTCGTTTTCTACACCAATCGACGCAGCCGGAAAGGCCGTCAGATCACGGTCAATCCTCTGGCGGCGTTGTGCTTCCTCTGGCAGCCCATGGGGGCTCAGGTGCTGGTGGAAGGCAATGTCGAGGCGGTGAGTGACGAGGAAGCGGATGCGTACTTTGCGTCGCGGCCCAGACAGAGCCAGATCGGCGCCTGGGCATCGCATCAGTCCGAGCCGCTGGACGACCGTTCGGCGCTGGAGCAGCGCGTCAGGGAGTTGGAGCAACGCTATGATGGCCAGGATGTACCTCGTCCGGCGTACTGGTCCGGTTATCGGGTGGTGCCTTCGATGATCGAATTCTGGAATGCCCGGGAAGGGCGCCTGCATGACCGTGAACGTTACCAGCGCCAGGACGATGGCGACTGGGTCCACTACTGGCTCAATCCCTGATTCCAGTGGATGGTAGCGGGCGGCTGTTCAGTGCCCGCCGCCCGGATGCTCCGGCAACGGTAGCAAGGTCCTGCCATTGCTGCTTGTAATCATCTCGCCGGGATGAAACGTCTCCAGCTCCAGCCCCAACTCAGCCGCGATGGCGTTCCAGCGCTCAGGAATCGTCTGCACCGCGCGCGGCACCAGCGGGTACTCATGGGCGAGAAAAAGAATGGAGCCGTCGCCGGATTCGGCGATCACGGAATAGGCCACCGGGCCCAGCTGCGTCATTCGGTGTTCCGTCAATGACAAATGGGCGGCGGTGTCCAGCGTTTCCGCGGGTATAACCACCTGCTGGGCGAAATCCAGCTCCCCCGGCAAGGCCTGGTGCTGGGCGTCGGCATATGCCTGCACCACATCCTGTTCCGAGAGGTCATCGCCGTTGTCCCCAGGCAGGTGGGGCAGAACGGTAATACCATGCGCCTGCAATCCTGCAACGTACTGCCGTTGATTCCGTTGCCAATCGGCATAACCCTGCTGAAGCTTTTCCGTCTCCGGGTGCAAGGTGGCCCACGCATCGTAAGTCAAAAAGCGGGTGTAACAGACGTTGTTTTTTATCAGAAACAAATTGCCGCCATCCAGCGACACCCTTGTGGGTTTGTCGCCGGGAAACAACGACGCCTCCAGCAACTGCCACAAGCCGGCGAAACCATTATGCTCCAACTGAATACGTAGCAACGCGCAAAGGTCATTGAAGGTGGCGTAACTCAGGTTCAGGGGCTGAACACCGAATCTGTCGGTGATCAGTTGTCCGGTTTTCAGAGAAGCCTGGCCTTTTTCAAGCAGAGTTTTCTCCATTTTGGTGCTCAGGCGATCAATGTCTTCGGGCGTGCCGAGAAACAGGAAAGGAATGGCCAGCAGGGGGCCAGCGCCAGGCTGTCGCGTGGGGGCAATGGCCTGCACCGGAAACTGTTCGCCCTGCGTTCCGATGCACATGAGCTGGGGTTGGAAGCGCGTGTCAGGCAGGCTGCGCTGGTACAGATCCATGAGAATGTCCACCATCGCAAGACCGGGTTGCAGCAGTTCCGTCAGATCATACAGCCCGCCCAGTACTACCAGGCCGTAATCGTTGAGACTGCCCAGCATGCGTTGCAGATCTTCGGCGAGCGCCCAGCCCAGAGCTTCAGCATCATCCCGGTCCAGCGGTGCTGGCGGGCGTGCCCCACGGTTGACCAAATCGAGATCCAGTTCAACGGTCAGTACCGCTGGTGTGGCGGAAATACGTTGCTGCATGGTGCTGGGCTCCGGCTGAAACGACCAAGGCGCGCACTATAACATTGATCAGGAACGGGCATCGTGCCCTGCGTGGACAAGCATGCCGTTGCATCCGGCGTCTTGCTTCTGGCCACGAACGAAAACGGGTCTCGAGCGCGACAACGTGAATATTTCAGCGCTTCCTTAATGATGCGTCCCTGCCAAATTGCTTGCCCCGGCTGCCGCGAACCAGCGCTTGATATTCCCACTGTAAGATAGAGGGCCGCGATATTGCGAAACGTTGTTTATTGATTTATTGTTTCACGCAGTTACCCGATGAAATAAGAGCCTTTAAGGCCTCGTGCAATTGAGTCTCGGGATTTGGCCAGAGGGCCACTGAGGCGGGTAGCTTTGTCGGCTCGCAGTCATTGTTGTCGGGCTTGGAAAACTGAAAGTTATTGTTCGGGAGCAAGAATGGATCTGTCAAAATTCAATTCCAATGAATTGCAGCAGCTCAAGAAGGACATCGATAAAGAGCTGAAGCGCCGTCATAAGCAGGACGTGAAAGAAGCCCAGAAAGAACTCAAGAACGTGGCCGAGCGCTACGGTTTGACCTTGCAGGACCTGCTGGGCAGTGGCGGACCCAAGAACAGCAAACAGGGGGCGGGTATGCGTTACCGCCACCCGGACGATCCTACCAAGGGCTGGTCTGGCCGCGGCCGCAAGCCGGCCTGGATCAAGGAATGGGAAGGCAAGGGCCGTTCCCTGGATGACCTGAAGGTCGGCTGAGCCCCCAAGGGAAGCAGCCCTTTCACATGGCCCGCTGCCTCACCCAGGCAACGGGCTTTTTCATGTCCTCAGCCCGGTTCCCCGGTGCAACAGGTAGAGACTGAAGCTGCCCAGCAAAGCGATGAAGAACAGGATCAGCCCGTAGGCGGTCCATATGTTGATGTCGGATGCCCCCAGTATGCCGTAACGGAAGGCGTTGACCATGTAGAGCACCGGATTGGTCATGGAGACCCACCGCCAGAACTCCGGCAATAGGCTGATGGAATAGAACACCCCCCCCAGGTAGGTCAGCGGCGTCAGTATGAACGTTGGCACGATGGAGATGTCGTCGAATTTCCGGGCAAAGACGGCATTGATGAAACCCCCGAGCGAGAATAGTACCGATGTCAGGAAGACGACGGAGATCGTGACGGGAAGGTTATGAATGTGCAGCCTGGTGAAGAACAGCGATACCAGTGTAACGATGAATCCGGTCAGCAGGCCTCTGCTGACCCCGCCCGCCACATAGCCCAGCAGGATGACCGCATTCGGCGTGGGTGATACCAGGATTTCCTCAATGTGGCGTTGGAACTTGGCGCCGAAGAATGATGAGACCACGTTGGAATAGGAATTCGTGATCACCGCCATCATGATGATGCCGGGGGCGATGAACTCGATATAGCTGTAGCCATCCATCGGTCCGATCCGGGGCCCGATCAGGTTGCCGAAGATGATGAAGTACAGCGCCATGGTGATGGCCGGAGGCAGCAGTGTCTGGACCCAGATTCTCAGAAAGCGCTGGATTTCCTTGTGGGTAATGGTGGCAAGGGCAATCAGCGTGCGTCGCCAGTACATGCGGGTTCCTTATAGATGCTCAGGCCAGGCGCCGGTCTTCCGGGCCGCGGTCCCGGAGCAGTCGCAGGAAAAGCTCTTCCAGCCGGTTGGACTTGTTCTTCATGCTGCTGACATGGATGCCCGCCTCGGCGAGCTGTGCGAACAGCCGGGTCAGCGTCTGATCCTTGTGCACCTCGACCTCCAGTTGCCGTGGCCCCAGGGGGCGCAGCGAAAACTCCAGCCCTTCCGGCAATCGGTCCAGATCCTGTTGCACATCCAGGATGAAGTCGTGCGTTCCCAGGCGCGTCAGCAACGACTGCGTGTCCGTGTTCTCGACGATTTCACCGTCATCGATGATGGCGATGTTACGGCACAGGTTCTCGGCTTCCTCAAGATAGTGTGTCGTCAGAATGATGGTCACTCCGTCGCTCCGGTTGATATGCCGCAGAAATTCCCACATCGAGCGCCGCAGTTCGATGTCGACCCCTGCGGTGGGTTCATCCAGGATCAGCAGGCGAGGCTCATGAACCAGCGCCCGCGCGATCATCAGCCGACGCTTCATGCCTCCAGACAGCGTGCGGGAGGCTGCACGACGCTTCTCCCACAGGCCAAGTTCCCGCAGGTAGCGCTCGCAGCGCCTGCGGGCGACCCGAGGGGGGATGCCGTAGTAACCCGCCTGGTGCAGCACGATCTGCTCAACGGTTTCGAAATTGTTGAAGTTGAATTCCTGGGGAACCAGGCCCAGTGCGCTCTTCGCTTCCCAGCGGTGGGTGTCCAGGTCATACCCGAACACCGCCACCTGGCCGCTGGTCTTCGTGACCAGGGAACTGATGATGCCGATGGCCGTGGATTTGCCGGCGCCATTTGGCCCCAGGAGGCCAAAAAAATCGCCTTCCTCCACGACCAGATTGACGTCGCGCAAAGCCACCACGCCGCTGGCGTAGGTCTTGTTCAGGTTCTCGAGTTTCAGGGCATGCATGGGGCACCCGCACAGTACGTGGATCCGAAAGTCTACCGGCACACGACACGTGCTGCAGCCCAATCCTGGTTGAACCCCGCCGACGATGCCGCTGTCCACCGGGACAGGAGCGCTGTGCGAGAGGAGGCCGCAAGGGTCGCCTCCGGACAGGTCCACGCAGGGGTAATTTGACAGCACTCCATCCGGAGCTGGTATCGTACCGGCTTGGCTTATGCCGTAACAGGAGAACCTGCTCGTTATGAAGTCTACATTTTTCACTCGTACGCTGGGCGTTATGCTTGCGGTGCTCGCGTTGACCTTCGGTACGGTTGGTGTGACGCAGGCCCAGCAACAGGGCGGCGCCCCGCAGCAGGGCGATCCGCAGATGCAGCTGCAGCAGTTGCAGCAGCGACTGATGGCTATCCAGCAGCAGGCGATTGAGAACAATCCTCAGCTTCAGGAAGAGGCTGACGAACTTGAAGACCTGGTCATTCGTACCATGGAAGACGCCGGTTTCGATCCCGAATCGGGGCTCGCCCGCCTGGAAGAGCTGCAGGCTGAGTTCCAGAACGAGGATCTGAGCGACGAGCGCCGGCAGGCCATTCTGGAAGAGGCCCAGGAGCTCCAGATGGAACTCCAGGAAGGCCAGCAGCTTGCCATGCAGGATGAAGAGGTGGTCCGGGCCCAGGAGCGCTTCCAGGACAATATGCTGGATGCCATGCGCGCCGAAGACCCGGAGACCGATGAACTGCTGGCGGTCTTCGAGCAGATGCAATCGCAGATGCAGCAGCAGATGCCGCAACAGCAGCAACCCCGGCAGTAAGGTTCTGCCGCAGCGCCGCTGAAACGAACGCCACGCCCACCGGGTGTGGCGTTTTTTTGTTCCCCGGGTCCATTCCGGATATATTCAGGAAAGCGTGTGCGTTGTCGCGCTTCCTCGTTCCATAACGATAACAAGACCGTACAGCAAGCATTCGCTCCCGTGTCAGGGACCATGCGAAGGGGCTGCCCTCATGAAACACGCCGCCTCGGGCTGCTCCAGTCGTCTGAATATGCCGCCTGCTGATCCACGGCAGCGCCTGCGCATGCGCCGGTTTCTGATGGCGCTCGGCGCCTATCTGTTCAGTTCACTACTTTTTCTGTTCTACGTGCTGGCCGGCGCCATGAGCGCGTCCGGATATATCCAGGTCACGCTGTTTGCGCTGACCATCAACCTGGCCCTGCTCCTCCTGTTCAGTAGCGGGCGCAATCAGCGCTTCTCGGATCCCAGCCTGACGATGTATCAGATCATCGGTGGCATATTGACGCTGACGCTGGCCAGCTATCACGTGGACGCGGGGCGAGGCGGGCTGTTACTGCTCTACGTGGTTATTTTCGTGTTCGGTGTTTTCCGCCTCCATACGCGGCAGTTCCTGGCGTTGACCGCACTTGCGCTGGTGAGTCATGGGGCGGTGCTACTGATCGTCATGTTTCGCAGGCCTGAAGCATTGGAACTGGAGCAGGAGCTGTTGCAGCTGATGGCACTGGTTCTGTTGTTGCCGCTTTTCAGTTGGCTGGGCAGCAACGTCAGCGGATTGCGCGCAAGGCTGGCGGAGACCAACCGAGAGCTGGAACGCGCCATGGAGCAGATCAACGCACTGGCTATTCGCGATGACCTCACGCAGTTGTTCAACCGCCGTCACATGCTGTTCCTGCTGGAACAGGAACGGGAACGCTCCGTGCGCACCGGCTCGCCGTTCTGCCTGCTCATGCTGGATATCGACCGTTTCAAGAGTATCAACGACGATTTCGGCCATCTGGCCGGGGATCGCATTCTGATGACTTTTTCCCATGCCATCGCCGACGAACTGCGGGGGATCGACCAACTGGCCCGCTACGGGGGAGAGGAGTTCCTGGTTCTGTTGCCAGATACCGAGCTGATCGAGGCGCGCCGGGTGGCCGAGCGGCTTCGGCGGCGCGTGGAGAAACAATGCCGTCGGCCGGGACACGCGGCTGAACCCTTGACCGTGTCCGTTGGCGTGGCGGAGTACCTCGCCCCGGAATCGGTGTGGAAGACGCTGGATCGCGCTGACCGCGGGCTTTACTGCGCCAAGAACGCGGGGCGGAATTGCGTAAGCGAGGTGGTGGACGTTCAATGAGGCGCTGAAGGATATTGTCGCCGCTTTGCTGCAGATTTCCAGCGCTGCGCCGGAGTGGCGCTTGGCCAAGGTGCACTTTCGAGGAGAGCCAAAGATGTCCCGAACATTTGCGTCATTTGCCGAGTTCTATCCCTACTATCTGGAGGAACACCGGAATCGCGCCTGCCGACGCCTGCATTTCGTCGGCACCACGCTGGTGCTCCTTACCGGCCTGATTGCGCTGCTCACCTGGACGCCGTGGCTGTTTCTTCTGATGCCGCTGTTCGGGTACGGTTTCGCCTGGGTGGGGCACTTCTTCTTCGAGCACAATCGCCCCGCCACCTTTACCTATCCCTTGTACAGTCTGATGGGTGATTTCGTGATGTTCCGCGACATCCTCACGGGCCGCATCCGCTTCTGAATCCGCAGGGACTACAATCGCTGCACTGGTATTTAGTACGATATTGGACTATTATTCATCGGACATTTATTGCTTCGGAGGTTTCAAATGGGTGGGCGTCTTGTCGAGGGTGTCTGGTACGAAGCCGGTTACGAGCCGGACGACAAGGGCCGGTTTGTACGCCAGGAGTCGAAATTCCGCGACTGGGTACGCGACGAACCGGAGGCGCGCTTCCGCCCGGAAGCCGGCCGCTATCATCTGTATGTTTCCCTGGCCTGCCCCTGGGCTCACCGCACTCTGATCATCCGGCGGCTGAAAGGCCTGGAGCACGCCATTCCGGTATCGGTGGTGCATCCGCTGATGCTGGAAAATGGCTGGGAGTTCCGGGATTATCCGGGCAGTACTCCGGATCCGGTACACAATGCGCGTTTCATGCGCGAGATCTATACCGCCGCAGATTCCACTTTTACCGGTCGGGTGACAGTGCCGGTGCTCTGGGATATCCGTGCCGGGACCATCGTCAACAACGAGTCACGCGATATCCTGCGCATGCTCGATCATCACTGGAACGCGGTCGCGCAGGACACGACGGATTACGCGCCTCCGGCGTTGCTGGAGGAGGTGGAGCGCGCAATTGATACCATTTACGAACCAGTGAACAACGGCGTTTACAAATGCGGTTTCGCCAAGTCGCAGGAAGCCTATGAGGAGGCTGCTGAAGCGCTCTACGAGGGGCTGGACAAGCTCGATGCCAGGCTGGCAGAGCAGCGATTCCTCTGCGGAGCCAGAATTACGGAAGCCGATATCTGCCTGTACACCACGCTGGTGCGTTTCGACCCGGTGTATTCCGTGCATTTCAAGTGTTCGGAGCGCCGCATCATGGATTATCCGAACCTGTGGAACTACCTGAAGGATCTCTACCAGCGGCCGGCTTTCGGTGAAACCACCGATATGGATCATATCCGGCAGCACTACTATCGCAGCCACGATTTCATCAATCCCTCGGGCATTGTGGCCAGGGCGCCCAGGGCGGATCTGACAGGTCCGCATGACAGAGGCCGCTTCGAAGCCGAGGGAAGCGCGACTTGATCAGCGCTTCCCTGAGGAGGTTAGAGCTCCGGGAACTCTGCCGATAGGTCGTCCTTCAGCATGGAGCGCAGCAGGCGCTGCTCCTGTAGTTCCTCGATGGCACGACGGTGATTCACCGCCGCGGGTCTCGCTCCCTGGCTGCGGCGCGTGGGCACCGGCTCCTCGTCGAACCAGCCTTCCGTCTCCCCGAGGTCGTCGGAAACAGCACTGTCATAAAGCTCAGCAGAATTACCCAGTTTGCGCCCCATGTCCGTGTTTCTCCTGTGCAGGCACGCAACCATGCTGGTTACGGCCTCTATATACACTGGAATTTCCGGGCTGCAAACTGTTTTTTTCAGAGCTCGTCAGTCTTGTGTTTCGGCATCTTCCGGCACCGTTTCCTCCACGCTGCAGACCAGCCGGCCATGGGCCAGTCGGGCGGACAGGGTGTCGCCTCTGGAGACCGCCGAGGCGTGCCTCACCACTGTGCCGTCCTCGCGTTGCAGGATGGCGTAGCCACGGCTCACCGTGGCCAGCGGGCTGATCGCTTCCAGCGCCCTCGCCAGGGCGCGCAGGCGATCCCCCTGGCGTCGCAGCTCGCGTTTCTGCCCCCCGAGCAGTCGCCCCTCCAATCCCTGCAGGCGTTCCCGCCCCAGGCCGATCAGCAGGTTCGGGTGCTGGCGCTGTAGCCGTTGTTCCAGTTGGCCGAGCTGTCCCTGCCTCAACTGCAGATGTCTGCGGATGGTGCCGCGCAACCGGATGTCGAGTTCGTCCAGCCGCTGGCTGTGGTCACGCAGGCGTCTTCCCGGATGTTGCTGCTGCAGGCGGGTGCTGGTGAAATCCAGGTGTCGTTGCAGGCGCCGCAGGGTCTCCAGCATTCGGCCGGCGAGCCTGTCCTCAAGCTGCCGGAAGCGTTCCCGCCATGCCAGTCCGTCCGGGCTGATCAGCTCGGCGGCGGCGGAAGGCGTGGGCGCCCGCTGGTCGGCCACGAAGTCCGCGATGCTGACGTCCACTTCATGTCCGATCGCGCTGACCAGCGGGATGGGGCAGGCTGCGATGGCCCTGGCCACCACTTCCTCGTTGAATGCCCAGAGATCCTCCAGCGAACCACCGCCCCGGGTCAGCAGCAGGACGTCCACCTCGTTGCGATCAGCCGCCAACTGGATCATGCCTGCGATCTGCTCGGCTGCACCCTTTCCCTGCACCGGCACCGGGTAGACCAGCACCTCCATCGCGGAAAAGCGACGTTGAAGGACCTGCAGCACGTCGCGGATGGCGGCGCCGGAGGGGGAGGTGATTACACCGACGCGGCGGGGTATGGCCGGCAGCGCTCGTTTACGTTCCTGGCGGAAAAGACCTTCGGCCTCCAGCGCCTGCTTCAATGCCTCGAACTGGCGGCGCAGGGCACCATCGCCCGCTTCTTCCAGGCTCTCGACGATGAACTGGTAATCGCCCCTGGGCTCGTACAGGCTGATGCGTCCCCGGGCCAGCACCTGGGTGCCGTTGTCCGGCTGGAAGCGCACCAGCCGGTTCCGGGGTCTGAACATTGCACAGCGGATCTGGGCCTTCTGGTCCTTCAGGGTGAAATACCAGTGGCCCGAGGCCGGGCGTGCCAGGTTGGAGACTTCGCCTTCAACCCACAACACCGGCAGCCCTTGCTCCAGCAACTCGCGCACTTCCCGGTTCAGTTGCGAGACGGTCAGCACAACGCGGCCGGACTGACTATCGCTTTTCGTGGTGTCGACGGATTCATGCATGCGGGGATGATAGCAGGAGTGAGGGAAACGCTGATCAATTCCCCTGTTAGGGAAGGGCTGAAGTATTCACGTTGTCGCGCTCGAGACCGGTTTTCGTTCGTGGCCAGGAGCAAGACGCCGCAGGTAGTGGTTCTACCTGGGGTGGCTTGCGACACCGCCACGGGCGAAAACCGGCCGAGCCCAAGGGTTACGGTCAGATTTTTCGCGCTGCGTTGTTGCGGCGCTTGACCGTGGAATGACCACGGCGCTGCGCACCGCGCCTTGCATCGCGAAAAATCCGACCGTAACGCGGCAGCGTGAATACTTCAGCGCTTCCTTAGCGCTCGTGTTCTCATCAAGGCGCAGTAGTTCCTTTACCCGGAGGCCTTCCGCTTCATATAATACTCGGCTAACTTTCTGCCGCGTGGTGGCATGCCAGCGGGTTCCCCGCCCGGGGTGTCACGGACGCTTCAACCGATTCAGCAAGGTAGCCTGTCTATGCGAATTGCTCAGGAAGCTCTCACCTTCGATGATGTTCTTCTGCTTCCGGCCTACTCCGAAGTCCTGCCCCGCGACGTTGACCTCCGCTCGCGCATCACCCGCGACATCGAAATCAGCATCCCGCTGGTTTCCGCCGCGATGGACACGGTGACCGAGGCGCGCCTTGCCATTTCGCTGGCGGAGCAGGGCGGGGTCGGCATCGTTCACAAGAACCTGTCGCTCGAGCAACAGGCGGAGCAGGTCCGACGGGTGAAAAAGTTCGAGAGCGGTGTGATCAAGGAGCCGATCAGTGTCCACCCGGACACCACGATTCGCGAGGTGATGGAAATCACGCGCGCCCACCACATCTCCGGTGTCCCGGTGGTGGAGGGCGCGGATGATCTGGTGGGGATCGTCACCAGTCGGGACCTTCGGTTTGAAACCCGACTGGATGCGCCGGTTCGGGAGGTCATGACCGGCAAGGAACGCTTGGTGACCGTGCGCGAGGGTGCCGATCGGGAAGAGATCCTGCAACTGCTGCACCAGCACCGCATCGAGAAGGTTCTCGTGGTCAACGACGCCTTCCAGCTGCGCGGCCTGATTACTGTGAAGGATATCCAGAAGGCCAAGGATTTCCCGAATGCCTGCAAGGACGAGCAGGGCCGCCTGCGCGTGGGGGCTGCCGTCGGCACCGGCGGTGACACCGAAGCCCGGATCGAGGCGCTGTATCGCGCAGGTGTCGATCTGGTCGTGGTGGATACGGCGCACGGTCACTCGAGGGGCGTGCTGGAGAGGGTGCGCTGGATCAAGCAGCATTATCCGGATCTCCAGGTCGTCGGCGGCAATATAGGCACCCGCGATGCCGCCCCCGCCCGGGTTGAACCCGG
>JAFIFV010000025.1 GCA_020831845.1 Ectothiorhodospiraceae bacterium | reverse complement strand
AAGATTTTATTCCGCAGGCCAGGTCGGCGTGGGTCCTGACGGCTCTTGTGAAATCAGCTGGGCTATGGCGGCCGCGCCGGCAGCGCGGGGAAACCTTTTGGATCCAAAGCAGCCAAGGAACTAAGAGTGACAAGAGTTTTTTTAGCTTCGTTTCTTGGCTGCTTGGCTGCTTCGCGACAAAAAGGTTTTCTAGCCAAGGCCAGAGGGTTTCAGATCATGGACGCCTTTCTCAAATATGACGGAACAGAAATAATCGCGGATGCTCTGATAACCACAGCAGAGGGCGTGGAAACAGAGTTTTCGTTTGTACTGAATCGACATACTTTCGAAACTCCTGGCGGAGGCTTTCTTCCACCAGCTGTTCTAACACTTGAAAACAACGCCGTGGACGGTGGGTCCTGGGGACTAGGTCCCTTCCCGATCCCGCCCGGCGGCGAAAATCCAACACCCCCAGGTGCTGTGCAGGGAGGTCAGTGTCTTCCGCCAGCGTCCAGCCAGTTTGACGCTTTCTATCAATTTGGTGGGTACGACGGCGATCTGTTGAACCAGGGCCAGGAACCGGGCTTTGACTGGAGAAGGTTCACAAGGCGCATCGGCATTGTCGGCATCAGCATCTACCTTCTCGACGAATTTGGGACCGGTGGAGTTTGCGCGGGCCTAAATTGGGTGGCTATGCGCACTCTTACCCAAGCGTGTGCACATGGTATCGCGTCAATTACATTCGCAGACTGCGGTCAAGGAGGCGCTGTTGTTTGTGCCGAGCCGCCGGAGTCCGATCCTGAACAGCCGCCACCGCCTCCCCAGCAGCCCGGTGGTTCGGGCGGACATGGCGGTGGTTGGTCCGGCAGTTCCGACTGGACGCCACCCTGGTGGTGGGATATCCCAGTGGGTGCACGTGGAACGCTCACCATCCGCGATCTATAAACTATGACAGCTTCTGCGGGGTCCAAGAACATCGGCCCCGCATCTAGCCAAGCTTAATTCGCTGTATCGTACGACATCGTCGTCATGTCGCAAACGGCAGCTATTCGCAAGACATCATTTAGTTGACAAAAGATTGATGGGACCTCTAAGCCACTGGTGAGTGAGGCCTTTCAAGAGAATTTCGCCGATACTGTCTTTTGAAAATGAGGCACACTACGAGTGCTGATCGAATGTGAGCGAATCTAGTGAACCAGCAGATCCAGCCCGCTACTGCGAACTCCCGCCCGGCCTTGCGCGGCCTCCGTGCTCTGGCGCAGACCATCGGAGAAATCGCGATGGCCCTGTTCTTTGTCATCCCGCTGACGATCGCTTTCGCTCTGACAGCGCCTTCGCTGCTGCCAGATCGTCAGTTGTTTGCGCTCGACGTCGAGTTCACCATTGAGTTCCGCGACACAGACGAGCGGCGCCTGAATGACATCAATGAAGCGTTGGAGCAGGTGCTCCCTCGGGGCAGTCGCCACTCAGTGCGCGAGAAGGACATTGCCGGCACCGATGAAGCCGCGCAAATTACCATCATCGAAGTCAGCTTTTCGACGCCGCTGGCCTACTTCACAATGCCAAGCGTGCCGTGGAAGATTTTGGACATTCTGGGACATCGGAGCCCAGCTCCTGTCATTCAATGGGAGATCGTAGCCGTCAGCGGGCCACCTACAATGTTGGTGGCATTTTGGCTACATCTGGCCTTGATCCCCTGGCTCATCATTCGACTGTGGTGGATGCCCCGAAGCGCCTCACCCGCGCGGCCAGTATGGCCCCAGCGCGCACGTGCGCGGCGTTCACTGGCTCTCAGTGTCGGTGCCGGGCTGGTGATCGGTATCCTGGTGACGCTGGTATTTTCTGCCGCAGAAGTTCTTGGGCTGCTGGAGTTTTCCGACAACATGCCCACCCTGGCAACCTTCGGCATTGATCGCAACACGCTGTTACTTGGCGCGCTGCTGGCCGCGCTCGTCGGCGCGGTCGAAGAGGTCTTCTTTCGTGGCGTACTCTTGAGAAGGTTTGTCCAGAATGGTCTTCCCGTGTTTGGCGTGATCTTTTGCGCCATCCTGTTCACCATGATTCACTTCCCCGCTTTTTCCTGGTACAGCGGCAATATCGCTTACGCGCTGCTGCTGGGCCTCGGTGGATTAGGCCTCGGATTCCTGACACTACGAACCGGCACGTGGGTCCATGCCGCTGCAGCACATGGTGTCTACAACCTGGCCGTTCTTCTCCCGACCGGCTTGGTCACTCTGGCCTACTATGGTTAAGTGTCAAGATCATCCAGCCAAAAGAGGCGGCCACCTAGCTGAGATGTAGTGTTCAGATCTCTGACACACAGGGCAGGTCGCTGCTTGCCAGCCTCTGCCGAGTGGGCAGCAAAAGCCGGGTAATGCCGCTCGACGATCTGCTAGTCTTGACCTCAAGCAGATTCGGGGATCTGGCAGTACCCGCCCATGAACGACAGCACCCAGCCGACCTCTTCGGCCATTGACGCCTTCATCCACCGCTGGCAGGACGCCCGCGGCAAGGAGCGCGCCAACTACCAGCTGTTTTTGACCGAGCTGTGCCAGCTGCTCGATCTGCCCGGCCCGGAGCCAGGCACCGACAACGACGCCGAAGATACTTACGTGTTCGAGCGCCGGGTCGATATCCACCACCCCGACGGCAGCACCACGCGCGGCTACATCGACTTGTACAAGCGCGGGCATTTCGTGCTGGAGGCCAAGCGCGTGTCCGAACAGCACGCCTCCAGCCGCTGGGACAAGGCCATGCTGCGCGCCGCAGCCCAGGCCGACACCTACATTCGCGCCCTGCCCGCCAGCGTATAGGAAGTATAAGCGGCCTATTTCCTGATTTTCAGCGGTATCCGAAGCCGTCCAGCGCCGACGTTTAGCACCGGCTACAGGCGGAATCTCAACCAATTTTCCTCTGTCGGGGCCAATCGAATAGCCTGCTACCCCGCTTTTGCCGATGTTGGCCTCTCTCGGCACGAGCGCCACCGGGCCGCGCACGGATGGAACGCGGCCTGAATTCGGTTTTCTACAGTTCAGTGAGGCAAGCCGATACGCTCCGTCGGCGGCGCCCGGCTTTCCGCCCACAGACCCGGGAGATCCTTATTGGCCAGGTGAGTCAGTATCCGCTCGATCACCGGTGGGTCCTCAGCGCAGGCGGGAACGCAAGGGCGATTTGCCCGCAGGGCAAGAAGCCCTGGAGTGGAGCCGTTGCGCTTGCAGGCAAGAGCGATGGGGCGGTTTGCCGAAGGCAAGAAGCCCCTGAGCGAAGCCGTTGCGCGTGGAAGCGATGATCTGGACCGTGCCACGCACGGTCGGCCTCTTGCCAGGCGCTTCTTGCCTTCGGCAAACCACACCTGGCCGCCGGCCTGTGCTACAACTCGGGCAGGTCTCCACATCAATCTGAAAGACCCGCTTGAGGCGCTTCGCCCAGCGCATCGCCGATCGTTGCTCAGCCGGTGTGCGGTCTTCGGTTCGGGTTGGATTTGTGGGCTTCGCACCCCGGCCCCGGCGGGCCGGCGTGATCCTGGCGCGCCAGGGGCTGTTGGGTGCGAATACCCCATGAAAGCGGGTCAGATTCAGGCACGGTGGCGGGACGAGTGCCGCCAGCCGCGCGATGAAATCCAGCGGTTTGAACATCACGTGCGTCGTCCCGTCGCGGTACGGGGTTTTCAGCGTGTAGCCGATGTCGCCGCGCTGAGTCAGGAACAAGCGCTTTTCTGAAACGGGTGGACGACAGATGTAGCGGCACAGGCGCTCAAGCTTGTCGCGCTGGCAGGCTTTGACCGCGACGCCAGCGTGCAGGGAGAACCCCGCCACTTTACCGGGCCCGCCAGTTGCCCAGTCCTCCTCATCAGCAGTTGGCAGGGTCTGGAGCGTGAACACCTTGCGGCCTCGGTGCGGGCCCACGGCGATGCGGTAGGTGATGGAGTGGCCAACCAGATCGGCCACGCGCAACGGCATTCCGACTTCGCTTCTTTCCGCTGGCGCGGAAAACCGCAAAGCCTCCATTGCCTGCACGCGCAACGGCATTCCGACTTCGCTTCTTTCCGCTGGCGCGGAAAACCGCAAAGCCTCCATTGCCTGCGCTGGGTCCTCTTCTTCCAGCACATCGCTAAAGTCGAGCTGCTCGGCGTCGCGCTCCAGTAAGCCTTCGCGTTCCAGCAGCCGCCCTACCCGGCGAGCGATGGTGTCGGCCAGTTGCATCAGTTGCGGGAACGTCGGCTCACGCACCCACTGGAATCGAGGCCGATTGCCGTGGTGCGGGCTCACCACGTAGACCCCATCGAGGAACAGCATGTGGAAGTGGATGTTGAGATTCAGCGCCGAGCCGAATCTTTGGATGAGCGTGACCGCGCCCGTGCGGGCCGACTGCTGCGTAAAGCCGGCCTGCCGGATCAGATGCCCGGCAATGACCCGATAGACGATGCCGAGCACGCGGCCAATGAGAGCCGGGTGCGTGGCCAGCAGAAACCTTAGCGGAAATGGCAGGCTCAACACCCATTGACGAATCGGCCGCTCCGGCAACACCTGGTCGATCAGCCAGGCCGCGCCATCGGCCATGCGCCGGGCTCCGCAACTGGGACAAAAGCCGCGGCGCTTGCAGCTGAACGCCAGCAAATGCTCGGTGTGGCAGGT
>JAFIFV010000022.1 GCA_020831845.1 Ectothiorhodospiraceae bacterium | reverse complement strand
GTGGCGGGGGGGCAACAGTATGTGTAACCAAGGGTAACATGTGGGGGCTTTGGTACGGTCACCAATGATGCTGGAGCCCGTTATGCCGGGCGGGGTGGCAGCCCAACCCCCGCCCGGAATAGCGTAAGGTCTGGTGTTTCTTCAGAGCCGCTCGACGATGGTGACGTTGGCCATGCCGCCGCCTTCGCACATGGTCTGCAGGCCGTAGCGCTTGTTCTCCTGCTTCAGCGCATGGACCAGCGTGGTCATCAGCTTGGTGCCGGAGGCGCCCAGCGGGTGACCCAGGGCGATGGCGCCGCCGCGGGCGTTCAGCCGGTCGGGATCGGCGCCGGTGGTCTGCAGCCAGGCCAGGGGCACGGAGGCAAAGGCCTCGTTGACCTCGAACAGGTCGATCTGGTCCGCGGTCATGCCGGCCTTCTTTAGTGCCCGCTCGGTGGCCGGCAGCGGCGCTTCCAGCATGATCACCGGATCATGCCCCAGCAGCGAGATGTGGTGGATGCGTGCCAGCGGCTCCACGCCCAGGGCCTTCAGCCCACGCTCGTTGACCACCATGACGCCGGAAGCGCCGTCGCAGATCTGGCTGGCGGTGGCTGCGGTGATGCGACCGTTCTTCTCGTCCAGCAGTTTTACGCCGGCGATGCCCTCCAGGCTGGCGTCGAAGCGGATGCCCTCGTCCACCGTGTGCATCTCGTCGGATTCCGGACCATCCAGAACACGCACCTTCACCGGCACGATCTCCTCCTTGAAGGCGCCGGCTTCCGTGGCCTTGATGGCACGCTGGTGGCTGGCAAGCGCATAGGCGTCCATCTGCTCCTTGGAGATGTCGTATTTCTTCGCCACCATCTCCGCACCGATGAATTGGGAGAACTCCACGTCCGGGTAGTTCCGCTGGATCTGCGGGCTCACGTAGGTGCCGAACCCGTTCTTGGCCGGCAGCGACAGCGGCAGTCCCATGGGGACCCGGGACATGCTCTCGACGCCTGAGGCGATGACCACATCCATGGTGCCGGACATCACGGCCTGGGCGGCGAAGTGCAGCGCCTGTTGGGAGGAGCCACATTGGCGGTCCACCGAGGTGGCGGGTACGCTTTCCGGCAGACTGGAGGCCAGCACCGCGTTGCGCGCCACGTTGAAGGCCTGCTGCCCGGCCTGGCCGACGCAGCCCATGATGACGTCTTCCACCAGTTCCGGGTCGGCGCCGCTGCGCTCGATCAGCGCGTCCAGCACGCTGGCGGCCAGATCTACCGGGTGCCAGCCGGAGAGTTTGCCGCCGCGGCGGCCGCCGGCTGTCCGTGCAGCGGCAACGATGTAGGCTTCGGGCATGACAGTTACTCCTCCAATGTGGGTGGTGTGGGTGCCATATGATTATCCAGGACCCGATAACAGCGTAGACGAACCCGGATGACATATGGCTTATGTGTGTACTATTAGTGTGAAACCTATCATATCCGCTGGATTGCGGAAGTCATGTGCGGGAAGCTGTCTGCGTTCGGATTCCCTCTGTCGAGGTGCGCACCGGCGCTCTGACCGTCAAAAGCACACCACAATGAAGGACGGTGAAGTCAGATGCAGGAGGAGACCCCATGTTCGGCCTGATGCAGGACCATCCGCTGCTCATTTCTTCCCTGATCGAGCATGCCGCCACCTTCCATCCGGAAACGGAGATCGTCTCCCGCACGGTGGAAGGGCCGATACACCGCAGCAACTACCGGGAACTGCGGGACCGTTCGAAGCAGGTGGCGAATGCGCTGGCGACGCTGGATGTCGGCATGCATGACCGGGTCGGGACGCTGGCCTGGAACACCTGTCGCCATTACGAGCTCTACTTCGGTGTCTCCGGCAGCGGTGCGGTGCTGCACACGGTGAACCCGCGCCTGTTTCCGGAGCAGATCGAGTACATCATCAACCACGCCGAGGACAAGGTGCTGTTCTTCGACATCAGCTTCGCCGGGCTGGTGCAGGAGCTGGCCTCGAAGCTGCGGTCGGTGACCCACTACATCGCCATGACCGACCCTGCGCACATGCCGGACATCGATGTGCCCAACCTGCTCTGCTACGAGGAACTGGTGCAGGCCCAGAGCGACCGGTTCACCTGGCCGGAGTTCGACGAGCGCACGGCCTCCTCGCTCTGCTACACCTCCGGCACCACCGGCAACCCCAAGGGCGTGCTCTACTCCCACCGCTCCACCGTCATCCACTCGCTGATGGAACTGGCGCCGGACACCTTCGGCGTCAGCTCGCGCAGCACCATGCTGCTGGTGGTGCCGATGTTCCATGCCAATGCCTGGGGGATGCCATATGCGGCGGCAATGGCCGGCGCCAAGATGGTGCTGCCGGGGCCGCGGCTGGACGGCGAGAACCTGTTCGGCCTGATGCGCGACGAGGGCGTGAACTTCTCCCAGGCCGTGCCCACCGTGTGGCTGATGTTCTTCCAGTACCTGGACGCCAATCCCGACCTGGACGTGCGCTCGCTGAAGCTCGAGGGCGTCGGCATCGGCGGCGCCGCACCGCCGCGATCCATGATCGAGCGTTTCGAGAACGACCTGGGTGTGGAGGTGGTGCAGGGCTGGGGCATGACCGAAACCAGCCCCATTGGCGTCATCAACCGCCTGCTGCCCAAGCACATGGATCTTCCCGAGGAAGAGCGGATGCGCATCAAGATGAAGCCGGGGCGCGGCGTCTGGGGCGTGGAGATCAAGATCGCCGACGAGAATGGCGAACCCTTGCCCTGGGACGGCAAGACCTCCGGCCACCTGATGGTGAAGGGCCCCTGGATCGCCAGCGGCTACTTCCGCAAGGACGGCGACGTGCTGGACGCCGATGGTTTCTTCCCCACCGGTGACATCGCCACCGTGGACGCCGACGGCTACGTGACGCTGGTGGACCGGGCCAAGGACGTGATCAAGTCCGGTGGCGAGTGGATCTCCTCGGTGGATCTGGAAAATGCTGCCATGGGCCACCCGGCGGTGGCGGAAGCCGCCGTTATCGGCGTCGCCCACCCCACCTGGCAGGAGCGGCCGCTGCTCATCGTGGTGCCGAGGGAGGGCCAGCAGCCGACGCGCGAGGAGATTCTGGATTACCTGAAGCGGAACGTGGCCAAGTGGTGGTTGCCGGAGGATGTGGTGTTCGTGGATGAGCTGCCCCACACCGCCACCGGCAAGATCCAGAAAGTGAAGCTGCGCGAGCAGTTCGGTGACCACACCCTGCCCGGCGTCCAGTCCCGATAAGGCGCAAAACAAGACCGACCAGCACGCGTAGGGCGCGCAAGCATTCAGCTTGCGCACCGGCCGATGCCTGGGGAACGGTGCGCATTAGGTTGTGATGCACACCCTACGCTGCTGGAGTCCAGTGGTAGGGGTAGAAACGGTTTGTCGCCGGGTGGAGCGGGGTAGTGCCAGCTGGGGCTAACCCGCCCATTCCCAGCGGTTGGTAAACCACCGCAGCAGCAACAGTCCGGCCAGGTACAGGAACAGGAAGGGGGCGACGAACAGCAACATCAGTGGCCAGAGAGTTGATCCCGCCATCAGCGCGAACAGTGTCCACAGCAGCAGCGGAACGGCAACCGCCAGCGGCAGCCGCCCGGCGATGCGCCAGCGCCTTTCCTGCAGGCGCCAGGCCAGGAACTGCAGGATGAAATAGCCGGGTACCGACCAGCCCATCAGCAGGATGAGCAGATCGCCTCCGCTGTCCTGAGCCGGTGTAACCTGGGTACGGGTCATCGACTGCTGATGGTCGCTCAACTCCCGGGTCCAGCCCGCAGGCCGGTGCCCGCCCGCGCCGGTGGCATACCAGCTGATATCCACGGGTTCGGCCTGAACGTCCAGCCGCTGCCAGCGTTCGTCGAAGACGACCACGTTTACCTGGTCCAGCCGCCTGGGTTCACGAAACGCAATCCAGGCCAGAGCCTCCCCCTGGCCGGACGGGTAGACCGGTGCCGGATTCATCATGGCGCCACGGTCGGATCCCCCCGCCGGTACGCGGGCCTGGAAACGCAGGGGCTGGTCGCTGTCGTAGCGGATGCGCAGATAGAGCGTTTCCCCGGTGGCCAGCTCGGTGCCGGGAGCCGGATCGACGGCGGTTATGCGTACGGAGACGCCGGGCGTCCCGGTGGCCGAAAGGGGGAATGCCGCCAACGTCGCGAGCATGAGCGCTCGATACCAAGTCCATCTGCCTGATTTCATGTTGTTGTTATGCCTTCAGGGGGAGGCTTCCAACTGTATAACCGGCCGCGGGTTCGCGCCATGGGAATCTGCGTCGGGGTGCGCGCGCGGACGTGTCGTTCACGCCGGGCGTTAGGAAAGGGGGTAGGTTGCGGGTGAGCGCAGCGAACCCCAACATCGGTCCGCGGGATGAATGAAATGAAGCGGGATCCCCAATGCCCGCTAAGGAAACACTGATTAATTCCCGCGCTCGCGTTACAGTTGGATTTTTCGCGATGCTAGGCGCGGTGCGCAGCGCCGTGGTGGTTCCGCGGCACCTTGCTTCTAGCCACGAACGAAAATCGGTCTCGAGCGCGAACGTGGGAATTAATCAGTGTTTCCCTAAGCGAACCCGTAACAGGCCATGCTGATGGTGCCGTATGTGAAGCTGCGGTGCAGCAGTTCCGCGTGTGAGCCCAGCCCCATGGCCACGAACAACGGCATCAGGTGATCGTCCTCGGGATGGGCGCGGGCGGCATGCGGTGCCTGCCGTCGGTAGTCGACGATTGCGCCATGGTCGCCCGCCTGCAGGTGTTCGGCCAGCCAGTCGTCGAATTCCTCGGCCCAAGCTGCCGGTGGGCTGTCCTCTGCATGGAGTTCCCGCAGGTTGTGGACCAGCGAACCGCTGCCGATCACCAGGAGGTCGTCCTCGGCCAGCGCCCGCAGCGCCTTGCCCAGCGCCAGATGCTCCGCCGCCCCGGCGCCGCGCATCAGCGAAACCTGCACCACGGGCAGGGTTTCGTCCGGGTACATCAACGACAACGGCACCCAGGCGCCGTGGTCCAGTGCCTCGCCATCATCCGCAGCGGAGGGCAGCCCGGCGTCGCGTATCAGTTGCGCCACCCGGTCGGCCAGCGCGGCATCGCCCGGCGGTTCGTAGCGCAGTTGATAGAGTGCTGGCGGAAAGCCCCGGAAATCGTGCCAGGTGCGGAAACGGGCGGGGGCACGCACCGCAAAGCAATCGGCTTCCCAGTGGGGGCTGATGACCACCGCCGCCCGCGGGCGCGGCAAGGCCCGGCCCAGGGTTTTCAGAAAGCTGTTCGCGGGGGCGCTGGACAAGGCCAGCGTCGGTGCGCCATGGGCGACGAAAAGGCTGTTGTAAACCATGGGCTCACTCCCTCGGGAGCACCGGAACCACCGATGCCCCCAGTCTAGTTCAGGCCTGGGTCTGCGCGCCGATCGGGCGGCGGATGTTGCGCAGCGCATAGGCGCCGTCGCCCAGCAATACCTGCGCGATACTGGCCGCGATCAGAAAGGCAGGGTACTCCCAGCCACCGCCGGCGTTGGTGAACAGCCAGCCCGCGTCCCAGTGCGCGAAGGCGATGGAGCCGATCAGCACCGGAATCAGCGCCGCGGCGACCCAGCGGCTGCCGATACCGGCGATCAGCAGCAGACCACCGATGATTTCCCCCCAGAGGGTCAGATGCCCAAGGAAGCCCGGCAGGCCGATGGATTCGAAAAATCCCGCGGTGCCGGCCGGCGTGAACACCACCAGTTTCAGCAGGCCGTGTGCCAGAAACATCACGCCGAGCGCGAGCCGTAATACGAGCGCCGCGTAAGCGGCCTGATCCTGTTGCTGGATGTGCATGGCAATCTCCTTCGATGCGTATGAGTGAACGCGCAAAGCGTAATTGCCAGCAATAAATTAAAGAATAAGGTGATTTCACAAATTACTGTTTAGTAATATGCAACAATGAACCAACTGGAAAGCATGAAGGCCTTCGTGGCTGTCGTGGAACAGGGCGGGTTCAGCAAGGCCGCGCGCCTGCTGAACCGCTCCACCGCCAGCATCACCCGTCAGGTACAGGATCTGGAAGCCGCGCTGGGCACGCGGTTGCTGGTGCGCACCACGCGCCGGGTGCATCCCACGGACAGCGGCGAGGCCTATTACCAGCGCTGCCAGCGCATTCTGGAAGAGATTGCCGAGGCCGACGCCATCGCCAGCGAGGACAGCCTGCGCCCGCGGGGGCGGCTGCGGGTGAATGCACCGGTGTCCTTCGGCATGCGGCGCCTGCAGACCCTGGTCCCTTCCTACCTTGCGGCCTACCCGGAGGTTCGTCTGGAACTGCAGCTGAACGACCGCCGCGTGGACCTGGTGGAGGAAGGCTACGATCTGGTTATCCGCATCGGTACCTTGCAGGACTCATCGCTGGTTGCGAAAAGGGTGGGCACCGTCCACCTGGTGCTCTGCGCCGCGCCCGCGTACCTGGCGAGCGCTCCGCCGCTTGCCGAGCCCGCCGACCTGCAGCGCCACAACTGCCTGTGCTACAGCTACTGGGAGCACGGACGCAGGGATGTCTGGACATTTCACGGCCCCGACGGCGAACGCGCCATCACGGTCTCTGGCAACTGTGAGATCAATAACGGGGACCTGCTCACCGCCGCGGCCGAACAGGGGGCCGGCATCGTGCTGCAGCCCGATTTCCTGGTGGGCGATGCCCTGTCCGCCGGCCGCCTGGTTCCGCTCCTGCCGGACTGGTCCGCCGGCACACTGGGCATCCACGCCGTCTACCCGCACCGGCGGCACCTGTCGGCGCGGGTGCGGACGTTTATCGACCATCTGGAATGGGAGATGAAATAACCGGGTGGTTTACAGTCCCGTCGCTGTTTCGTACGCTTAAGCGAGGATAGAGCCAGGGATAAAGGCTGATGACAGGAAGTCTCCTGCCGGACATAAGTGCTGCCACGCTGCTGGCTGCTGAATCACGCCTGAACCGGTTCCTCTGCCCTGCCTTTACGGCTAGGCCCTACATTAGTGCGACGTCTGATGGGCTGCGAGATACCAGGGAAGAGGTTCTGCATCGCTCTTGCTCGGAGGACGGTGCGGATACTCCGGGTACCGAAAATACCATGTGTGGCGGACAAGATAACCACATGGGGATTCCGGCATGAAACCCAGAGTCGCAAGCGCTGTACTCCTCCTAATCTTGACCTTCATGTGGCCCTCGTCCTGGAATCCAGCTGAAGCAAACTCAAGGCTCTGGGTTAGCGAACCTGATTTGGAGCGCGGATTTCCTAGTCGCGGCATTCGCGTTTTAGAAACGGATACGGTAACCATTGATCAGACCATGGGACGTTGCGTGCCCGAACTTGTAGGCTTCGGTACATCCTGGACGGGTTCCGTTGCAAGTTTGGCGGACCAACTGTCCGAGTCGTGTGCCGGCGAGCAGATACAACGCTGGAGAGCCGACGGAACGCCTAGGGAAACGCTGGTCATTACGCATTGCAATCAATTCGGTAATTCTGTCCACTGCTATGCAGGGAGCATTCATGCTTACGTAGCCGTCCGCACAAGTACCACTACCACGGACAACCTATATCGCTTGGCGGTGCCTGACGCCTCGCCGCCTCCGGAGCATTGCATCGGTAACCCGGTGGATATCGCCACCGGAATAAAGCACCAGCGTGACGAAGACGTGTCCCCGATGGGTCCCGCAGGAGTGGGCTTGTCCCGGCACTACAATAGTGGCAACACGCCTTTGGATAGCAGTCTGGGTGATTGGCGGCACACATATCATCGCTCTCTGGAGACAGTGGAACTCGGTTACAGACCAAGCGATGACAACCATCCTCTGCGTGCCGCAGTCCGTGTTAGCTCAAATTATTCAAGTCAGAATGCGGCCTGCACCCAAGGCTGGCAGGAACTGCAACCGCAAATCACCGCTGCCTGGGCGTTCGGAGCTAGCGCTAGGTTTGATTCAACCACTGACCGTTGCCAGGTAATTAATGATGGCGTTGTTGTAGCATCCGGTGCGGTGGAGCGGCTTGATCACATCCTGAACAGCCCTGAACCGCTCTATGTGCAGCTCACACGTCCAAATGGGAGCACCGTTGTTTTTCATAGAACTGGCGGGCAATGGCAACCGATCAGTCTGGGGGCGGTAGAACTGGAAAAGACTGAAAATGGCTGGCGATTCACCGATCACCGAGGTCATTCGGAACGCTATTCCAGCGAAGGCCGTCTTCTGGCTATTGAGGCGCCTGGCCGCTTACCCAAGTTGCTTAGCTACGACTCGGAGGATCGCTCGCTTCGCAGCGTCTTGGATCCCTTCGGCCGGGGGCTACATTTTGAGCACCAGAACGGCATCCTTTACCGCGTTGATTCGCCTAGCGGTACATTTCATTACGGGTACGATAGCCAAGGTCGTCTCGACCAAGTGACCGGTTCGGATGGCACCGTAAGACATTACCACTATGAAAACCCGGAATACCCCAGCGCGCTAACCGGAATTACCGACGAGAACGGCAATCGTTTCGCTACGTGGGAGTATGACGATCAAGGGAGGGCGATACTGAGCGAGCATGCTGGTGGGGCCAGCCGGACCGAGTTTGCGTACTCGGATGACAGCACCACGGTTACAAACCCGCTGGGCAGACAGACAACCTATCGTTTCCAATCGATTCGGGGCACACGCCGGGTCGCTCAGGTCGAAGGCCATGCGAGCACGCACTGTGCGGCGGCCAACCGCGAGTATGCATACACGGATGAAGGCTGGCTGCAGTCCCGCACCGATTGGGAAGGCAATACAACCACCTTCAGCTACAACTCCCGCGGCCTGGAGACATACCGTGTGGAGGCAGCGGGCACCAGCGCTGAGCGTGTCATCCAAACTGACTGGCACCCCGACTTCCGTTTACCCGCTCGCGTTACCGAACCCGAACGGCTTCTCGAGTATGGCTATGATGCCGAGGGCAAGCGCACCAGCCGCACGGTCACCGGCCGGACCACCGGCGAGGTGCGGTCCTGGCAGTACGGCTATCACCCGGACATCGAGGGAGCGCACGGCCTGACCATTCCCGGTCAACTTGCCAGCGTCACTGACCCGCGGGGCAACGTCACCCACTACGAGTACGACACCCAGGGCAATCTGACACGTATCACCAACGCCCTGGGGCACGTCACCGAGATTACCGAACACGACGCCAGCGGCCGTCCTACCCGGCTAGTTGATCCGAACGGTATTGCTACCGAGCTGACGTATAACCCCCGTGGCCGGCTTGAACGCCGTGTGACTGCGGGAGCGGAAACCCACTTCAGCTATGATGCTGTAGGCAATCTCACCGGCGTCACGCTGCCCGATGGGACGGCGCTTTCCTACGAATACGATGCAGCCCACCGGCTTGTCGGCATTGCGGATGCAGCGGGCAACCGCATCGACTACACGTTGGATGCCGCCGGCAACCGTATCAAGGAGCAGCGACGGGGCCCGACCGGGCAGCTACGCTACACCCGCCAGCGGGCCTACGATGAACTCTCCCGCCTCATCCGGGATTTCGGTGTCGACGGCACGGCGACCGAGTACAGTTACGATGCCAACGGCAACGTCATCAGTATCGTAGACCCCCGACACAATGCTACGCAGCAGGGGTTCGACGCGCTGCAGCGCCTGGTCAGCCAGACGGACTCCCACAGCGGCCTCACCCTGTACGATTACGATGCTCAGGACGCTCTCACCGGCGTCAACGACCCGCGCGGGAACACCACGCACTACACGTCCAATGCGTTCGGCGAACTGATCAGGCAGCACAGCCCCGATACTGGGGAAACCACCTTCGAGCGCGATGCGGCCGGCAATATGGTGCGTCGCGAGGACGCGAACGGCCAGCTCACCGAGTACAGTTACGACGCCCTCAGCCGGCTGACCGGTATCCATTATCCGGGCCGCGGCGAGTACGACGTGGAGCTGATCTACGACGAACCCGATGCCGCATACGGCATCGGGCGTCTTACCACGGTCAACGACGCTGTCGGCAGCGTGTATTACGACTACACCCCCCGGGGCGAGCTCCACCGCGTCGAACGTACCGTTCAAGGAACCAGCTACGTCATAGACTATAACTACACCGCCGGCGACAGGCTCGAAACGCTGACCTACCCCAGCGGACGCCAAGTGACCTACCACTACGGCGACGACGGGCGCGTGGAACAACTCTCCACGCTTGCGCCGAACGGCACCCACAGCATGCTTGCGCAGAACGTCGAGTACCTGCCCTTCGGGCCGGTGCGCGGGTTCACCTACGGCAACGGTTTGGCGCATGAGCGGCAGCACAACGGCCAGTATGCCCTGTTTGCCCAGTCGGTCTCCGGCGTTCTACTGAACCAGTATGTCTACGATGCGGCAGAGAACGTCACCGGAATCGTCGACCTGCTGAACTGGCAGGGAAACGATGGCGACCAGGACTTCGACTACGACGCGCTCAACCGCCTCACCTTCGCGCGCGGCGACTACGGTCAGCTCGACTACGACTACGACGCCGTGCACAACCGCCTTGCCCGACAGGACGATGACGGCTACATCGTCTACACCATCGACAGCGTGAGCAATCGCTTGCTTGCCATCGAGAACGCTTCCGCCATTCCGTTGGACTATGACGCCGCTGGCAACATCACCGCGCAGGGGCAGCGGAGCTACGCGCACACGCCCGAACACCGACTTGCCTCCGTACGGGACAGCGGCCAGCTTGTTGCCCGCTACCACTATGATGCCCGGGCCTTGCGGCGCATCAAGGACACCCCGAGCGGCACCACGCATTATGTCTACGACGCGCACGGCCGATTGCTGGGCGAGTACGCCGGGGATGGCACGCCCCAGCGAGAGTACGCTTACCTCAACGGGCAGCCGATCGCCGTGTTCGATGCATTGGGCACCTACTACATCCACACCGATCACCTGGGCACGCCGCGGACGGTGACCGACGCTGCTGGCACAGCGGTATGGCGTTGGCAAAGCACGCCCTTCGGGCAGGGCCGCCCGAATGAGGACGCCAACGGCGACGGTGAAGCCTTCACACTGAACCTGCGCTTCCCGGGCCAGTACTTTGACGCCGAGACCGGGCTGCACTACAACTGGCATCGGTACTATGATCCGAGTACTGGAAGGTACATCACCAGTGATCCGATTGGGCTTGCGGGTGGGTTGAACACCTATGGATACGCAAGTGGAAACCCACTACTACGAGTTGATCCGACTGGGCTGGTCGATTGGACGGCTGAACGTACAGGCGGCGGAATATTTGTCGTCTTCGGCACCGCGCATCACAGGTTCACGATGGTCTCAGACTGTGTCGATGGGCAGCAGGTCCGCGCCAGAGTTGTAGTTCAGGTTTCGGGGTTAGGTGGAGCCGTTGGAGCAACTACTCTGCCCTTGAGTATAGACCAAGGGATGGTCTTTCGGGACAACCGACATGTGCCTGATGCACAGGTCTTTAGTGGACAGGCGGGGGTGATGTCTATTGGCTTGGAGGTTGCTCCTTTAGGCTGGAGTTACAGACAGTTTAATCTCGGTCAGGCCCGCTATGTGCCGGGTACCGGCGAGGGTGCAACGGGCGGTATCGAGATTGGCGGATCTGTAGCCACTGGCAGCTCTACTGTCATTCACTCGGAGAATATCGCCTGTGGTTGCAGGAATTAATTGTGCTTAAGAATTCAAGGTATGTATTCGGAGCCTTGGGAGTTGGTCTCGCGCTTTACATCGTCGGCTCGATAGCGGTGATCTTTGCGGGAATCGCTGAGCTGGACCGTATGTATGAGCACTATATGGGACTGATATGGCTTGGTCTCTCGGCAATTAGCTACCCTTTTGTAAAAAGACTTCTTCAGCGCAAAAATGATCGGGAAACGTAGGGTTGGGACGAGCATTATCATAGCTCGCATTTTCCGGACTGCCTAAAGCCCCACCTCCAGAGGCGCAGCCCATGATCTTGCAGGCCCTGGAGACGTTGCCCAGTTCCTCGGCCAACTGCAGCAGCGAGAGCTTGCGCTTGGTACTCTGTGAAACGGTGGTCATCGGGTGTTCTCCCGGTAGTTCGTTTGTGTCGCAACTTCGAGTCTACCGGAGACCCCGGTGCCCACTCCCTCCAACCCTCTGTGAGGGGCAGGTGTCAGATAAATACTAAACAGCTTCAATCCTGCTGTAGCGCCTCCGTTTCACGGCCCGGACGGCGAACGCGCCATCACGGTCTCCGGCAACTGCGAGATCAACAATGGGGACCGCTCACTGCCGCGGCCGAACAGGGGGCCGGCATCGTGCTGCAGCCCGATTTCCTGGTGGACGATGCCCTGTCCGCCGGCCGCCTGGTCCCGCTGCTGCCGAGGAGGCGGAACTCAGGCGGCTCCCCGACGCACCCGCTGGGTTCTTGGCCACTCGGCGCGATCGGCGGCCTGGAGACTTGTCCTGAATTCCTCGATACCACGCCGGGCATAGCTTGTCGCCAGGGTTTCCGCCAGCGAGGCCTTTTCGCGTGACGCTGGCCATACCCAGGTCGTGCCCCGGCCGAGCATCCCCTGTTCGTGATGGACGTCCAGCGCCCAGATATTGCCCAGGATCCAGGCGATTTGCCGCCGGTCCTTGATGTTGCCGCGGCCCGCGAGCGTCCAGCAGCCATTGCCGGCTTCACCGCCAACGATGGGGTCGTACCCCTTGATGTGGTGTCGGGTGATCAGCAAGGACCGCTGGGGGCACTCGTCAAGAACCGTTGGCCTGAAGCGCCACAAGACCTTGAAACCGGGGGCGTGAGAACCGCGATAGACTTCGTAAACCCGCCCGCACAACGCCCCGTAACCTGCACTGGTGCGCTCTTCGATCTGGCCGGGGCGCACCTCCACCACACCGTGCTCGGGATGCTCGATCATGTTGATGCAGTGGCTATAGGCCATGTTCTCGTCCGTGAACTCGTGCAGCCGGTGCCGCAGCACCTCGGTCAATACCTCCCGGCTTCGGACCCCGAAGGGGCTGTTCGGCACATCGTTGGCGGCCTTGCCAATCGTGTACTTGAGCTGGTTCTTGATGGCCCGGTAGTCACCGCGCATGACGGCGTCGGTGCGGCTCCACTCCGAGCGGTAGGCTTTCTGGAATTCCCCCATGGCCAGGCCGGCCACGGCCAGTGGCAGGCTGGCCTGGCGCACGGCGGCCGCCAGGGCGGCATCCGGGAACAGCGTTTTCACCGCCTCCAGTCCGGTGTTCAGCCAGCCGGCGGCGCGGAAGGCCACTGGCGTGGTCGACAGCAGGGGCTGGGCGGTCTCTGCGAAATCCAGAGCGCCTTCCTGTCTGTGCGCCCATGTTCTTGCCGCATGGACGAGTGCCCTATCAATCTGCCATGTTAGATCGTTGATTGAGATTGCCATGGTTTTCCTCCTTGAATCGATGGGTGTGGGTAATTGAGCCCGTTCCACCCGCCTGGCCGTGCAGCTAATCCTCAGGCGGCTCCGCATGCAGGCCGTATTGGGCCAGTTCCCTGTTCAGGCCTTCGTAGTCGAAGCTCTTCAGGTGCTCGGGCTCGCCGGGGCAGGTGACAAGCGAACCGCTGGGAGCCGCGGGCCGACGATAAATGGCGGCCCAGACATGCTGGTGTTCCCCCAGCCATTCACCCGCCATTGCTTCCGCCTGCTGCAACTGCTTCTCATCCAGCGACTTGCGCTGTTCCCCGACACTCGAACGGAACTCCATGTACCGGGGGCCGAGGTAGTAGGGTGCCTGCCGGAAGATGGCCTGCAGTTCCCAGATCCGGCTCCACTTGTAGTTATACAGGCGGTTTGTC
>JAFIFV010000012.1 GCA_020831845.1 Ectothiorhodospiraceae bacterium | reverse complement strand
CCCCCGCGGGGGGGGGGGGGCCCCGCCCCCCCCCCCCCCTCCCCCCCCCCCCCACCCCCCCACCCCGGGCCTGGTCCAGGTGGCAATTCAGCGGGTGGTTCCGGCGTGGGGGGGGAGCGTGACGACTTCTTCCAAGCCGACCGAAGGCCGGATTAATGCAGAGCCACCGTGCTCAGGCCGCTGTCGGGAGGTTGTAGTCAGGCCCCCATCACGCCTTCGAAGGGTTGCACCTCGACATACTCGCCGGCGGGAACCGCCGCGCTGTCGTGGGGGATGACGATAAAGCAGTTGGCTTCGTTGACGGAACGCAGGATGCCGGAGCCCTGGGCGCCGGTGCTGCGGACCACCAGCTCGCCGTCTTCGTTGCGTTCCAGTATGCCGCGCTGGAACTCCGTGCGGCCCGGACGCTTGCGCAGGCGTTCGAGCGTGCGTACGCGGAAGCTCAGCGGTTTGCTTAGTTCCTGCCCCATCAGCCGGCGCAGGGCGGGTTGCACGAACTGGTACCAGGTAGCCACCACCGACACGGGGTTGCCCGGCATGCCGAAGAACCAGGCGTTCCGGATGCGGCCGAAGGCCAGGGGGCGCCCGGGACGCATGGCGATTTTCCAGAAGTTCACTTCGCCCAGCCGGCGCAGGATATCCTTGACGAAATCCGCCTCGCCCACCGATACGCCGCCCGAGGTGATAATCGCATCGGCGAAGCTGGCGGCATCCCGGAACGCTGTTTCTATGCTCTCCGGGTCGTCCGGTACAACGCCCATGTCGGTGGCCTCCACGCCCAGGCGGTTCAGCACGGCATAGAGCGTGTAGCGGTTGCTGTCGTAGATCTGCCCGGCTTGCAGCGTGGTACCGGCGGTCTGCAATTCATCTCCAGTGGAGAAGAAAGCAACCCGTAGCCGACGCATCACGGCGACTTCCACAAGGCCCAATGAGCCGAGCATGCCCAGTTCGGCCGCGCCGATCCTGGTGCCTGCACGGAAGACCACCTGGCCGGCCTTCAGGTCCTCGCCGGCAGCGCGGACGTTCTGGCCTGGCTGGTGGCCGAGGCCGATGCGCAGCAAATCACCGTCCCGCTCGGCCTGTTCCTGGATGATGACAGTATCCGTGCCGCGGGGCATCGGTGCCCCGGTCATGATTCGGACGCACTCTCCCGGCTTGACCATGCCCTCGAACGGCTTGCCAGCGAGCGCGGTGCCCACCACCGACAGCACGCGGCTGCCTTCGGCGGGCAGGTCTTCCGAAGGCAGCGCATATCCGTCCATGGCGGAGTTGTCGTGCGCGGGAACGTCGACCGTGGAGGGAACATCGTCGGCCAGCACACGTCCCAGAGCGTGGCGCACATTGACCTTCTCGCGGCCGCGAATGGGTTCCACGTCAGACTGCAGGCGTTCCCAGGCCTGTTCCACCGTCAACGAGGTGGGGTCGGAATCGTCCTGGCAGGAAGGGTCGTATGCTGGCGTAACGGCCATGGCTCAGCCTCCGGTAACGCTCATGTGCCGGAAGATCACCGGTTTGGCCTCAAGGTTGAACTCGTGTCCCTTGGGCTTGATGTCCATGGCCTTGACGATCGCCTGCTTCAGCCTGTCCATGTCGCCAGGGTGGCTGCGCAGCACCTGCTTCAGGCTCATCGAGTGCTCCTGACCCAGGCAAAGCAGCAACTGCCCCTCCGTGGTTACCCGCACGCGGTTGCAGGTATCACAGAAATTGTGGCTGTGCGGCGAAATGAAGCCGACGCGGGTCCCGCTGTCGGGAATGCGGAAGTACTTGGACGGTCCACCGGTGGTTTCGGCAGTGGAGACGAGCTCGAAACGGGTGGCGATCAGCTCGCGGACCGCATCGCTGGACATGTACACTTCAGCCCGGTCGTGGTCGTCGATGACTCCCAGCGGCATTTCCTCGATGAAGCTGATGTCCATGCCACGGTCCAGCACGAAGCGCACCAGATCCAGAATCTCATCGTCATTACGGTTGCGCATGGCCACCGTGTTGATCTTGATGCGCTCAAAGCCGGCGGCGCGTGCGGCCTCGATCCCGCGCAACACCTTGTCCAGGTCGCCGACCCGGGTAATGCGGCGGAAGCGCTCTGCGTCCAGGCTGTCCAGGCTGATGTTGATGCGCCGGACGCCGGCGTCGCGCAGAGGGCCGGCGAGTCGCTCCAACTGCGATCCGTTGGTCGTGAGCGTGAGTTCCTCCAACCCGGGAAGGCGACCCAGCTGCTGGAACAGCCAGATCACGTTGTTGCGCACCAGCGGTTCCCCGCCGGTAATACGTAGCTTGCGCACTCCGAGCTCGGTGAACGCTTTCCCGAGGGTTGCCATCTCCTCCAGCGTCAGGACCTGAGCGCGAGGAAGAAATGTCATGTCTTCACTCATGCAGTAAACGCAGCGGAAGTCGCAGCGGTCGGTTACGGACATGCGCACGTAGGTCACGTGGCGTCCGAAACGGTCCACAAGCTTGGTGGGCATTTCGGTGGCTTCGCTCATCGAACTCCTCTCTGCATCTTGTCTTTGTACCGGGGGCCCCGGCGGCAAGCGCTCATATACCTGACATTCTGCCAGTGCGCAGCCGAGTTACAATACAAGTATCGTGCCTTGGGGCCGCGAACGATACCCGGCGCTTCCTGCCGTCCCGATCCGTTATTCCGATACCCAGCCTACACCCGGATTCCAGGGGAAATTTCCTCAAGTTGCCACCGCTTGATCGGTATGGTGCCTGCGAGCCGTGAATTTTGCGCTGCATCATGGTGCATTTTGTCCGGGTGTGGGGAGGGGTGCGACCTTTTTACCCTGCAAAATGTTGCTTGAAGACGTCAGCCCCTTGGTAAATACTGGATATAGCACGAAAGTTAATGTTGGTACGGGTCTTGCTCCTGTTTTTGGAAAAATTTCAATCTGCGCTAGAGGCTCTCTTTGGATTCGGACAAACTGCACAATGGTTCCTCTGCCGGGTGGTCTGACGACACCGTGCTGCCGGTCGCAGTCATGGTGGGCTCTCCGGGCGGGGAGGAGGCGACCGATCCGATGGCCTGGCAGGTAACCGGTATTGTGGTCGGTCAGCAGTTCGCGTCCGACACCCGGACCTGTGCGCAGGTCCGCTCGGGGCCGGGTGGGGATCTGTTCCTGTGGCGCGGATTTTCCGTGCGGCTGCGTCGGAGTCAGGCGGCGGACTACGCGTTGAACCTGGGCTCGGATCGGCCGGAAGTTTTCGTGGTTGCCCGGTTTGATGCGCAGAGCGGGTTGACGCCGCTTCAGGTAACGGTGAGTCTGGATGACGCCCAGAATCTGGACTCCACCGAGTTGCGCCCTTCCAGCGAGATGGTGCTGGGTTGCCCGATGCCTGCCGAAGTCGGGCTGTGGCTGGAAGCATTCGTGAATACGCACTATCAGCCCCGCCGACGCAAGGGCAAGGGGCGCGGCAAGAAGCGAAGCAAGGCCCTGTACGACGCCGAGGTCGGGGATTGGGCTGGAGACGACACATGAGCGAACGGAAGCAGACAGTGCATCCGTGGGAGCTTCCGCCAGAGGAACGGCAGGAAGACGAGCCGTCCTTCCTGAGCCGCTGGTCGCGACGGAAAACCGGGGTGGACGCCGAGGTGTCGGACCTTGCCGCGGAAGCGACGGAGGTGTCGCAGCCCACGGAGTCCGAGGTTCCGGAAGAGAAGATCGACGCCCGCACCGGCAAGCCGTTCTCGGAGCTGACGGATGCTGACATGCCGGATCTGGACGCGCTGGACGAGAATTCGGACGTGAGTGCGTTCATGGCGGAGAAAGTGTCGCCGGCGTTGCGGATGAAGGCGTTGTCCAGAATCTTTCGCAGCGCCAAATACAACAAGGTGTGTCTCTGCGCGGAATACGCCGATGACTACACCAATTTCACGCCGATGGGCGACATCATTCCTCACGATATGAAGCGGGCCATTGTGCGCGAGGCCAACAAGCTGCGGGAACGCTTGTCGGAGAAGGGGCTGGAGATGTCGCCGGAAGAGGCCGAGGCCCGAATCGCCGCGGAAGCGCGCGGCGAGAAGCTGCCGGATATCGAGGGCCTGTCGGAGCGGGAGGTCCGCCAGGAAACCGAGGCCGCCGAGCGGGAAAGGCCTGACCGGCTGCATAGCTAGCTGGCAAGCGATATTGATAATAACGAGAGAGACCGGGGTGCTCCCGGCTTCAGAGCCAGAGGTGATATGACAGAGTCTGCCGTGCCGTACGCAGAACTGAATTTGACGCGCGCCGGGGTGAACGGCGCCGCCCGGGAGGCAGCGTTGAGGGCGGCCGCGGAGGTTTCCGTTGAGCCGACCTCGCTGCTGGGTTATCGCTCCGCCGGTTTCCTGCTTATCGTGGGGCCGGAGCGGGCAGCGCTTGGCGCCGCCGACCGGCTGCGCCAGGCGCTTCGCGTGACCGTGGTTGCCACGTCGGAAGAGGAGCCACTGGACGAAGCCCTGGAGGCTGTCCGCGCCGATGAGCGAGTGGTTTTTCTGCGCGGAAGGCTGGCCAGCCTTGACGGGCATCTCGGCAACTACTCGGCACGCCTGGATACCCCGCAGGGCGAATCCCTGAATATCTCCGAGCTGAACGATTCGGGCCATCCCTATTTCGATCTGGTGCTGGACCTGCAGCCCGAGCCGCAGATCCGGCATCAGGTGCCACCGTTCGGCTACTATCCCGTGTCCGGCGATGCGGCCAGGCTGGAACGGGCACTGGACGAGATCCCCGAGATGACCGGGGAATTCGAGAAACCGAAGTTCTTCAATTACAACCCCGATATCTGCGCCCACGGGGACAGCGGCCTGACCGGCTGCACCCGCTGCATCGACAACTGCCCCACGGGGGCAATCGCCTCCATAGGCGAGATGATCGAGGTGGATCCCTACCTGTGTCAGGGTGGCGGCAGCTGTGCTACCGGTTGCCCCACCGGCGCCATGATCTATGCCTACCCCGGGCCGAAAGACCAGTTGGCTCGGCTCCGGCGCATGCTGGCCGCCTACCGCGATGCCGGAGGTGAGACCCCGGTGTTGCTGTTCCATGACGAGGACGCCGGGCTCGGGCGACTCGCTGCTGCCGCCGCCTTCTTGCCCGGGCATGTGTTGCCTGTGGAGGTTGCGGAACTGGGCGCGGTCGGGATGGATACCTGGTTGTCCGCACTTGCTTACGGCGCCAGCGCCGTGGTGCTGCTGGATACACCGCAGGTTCCCGCCTCGGTGCGCAGAGAGCTGAACGATCAGCTCTCGTTCACCCGGCCGATGCTGGAAGCCATGGGATATTCCGACTCGCGTCTCCGGCTGCTCCCGGCGACGGAGGATCTCGCGTCCGCCCTGTCGGCGGAGCCGGAACCCGCCCTGGCGCCCGCTGCGTTCGATACGTTCAATGAAAAGCGCGGCACGCTGCGTCTGGCTCTGGATCATCTTTACGAGCAAGGTGCGCAGCGGCCGGTGGAGGTTGCTCTGCCGAAGGGGGCGCCGTTCGGCCAGGTGCTGGTGGACGAGCACGCCTGCACGCTCTGCATGGCATGTCCCCAGGTCTGCCCGACGCATGCCCTGAGCGACGCCGGAGACAAGCCTCAGCTGAATTTCACGGAGGATCTCTGTGTTCAGTGCGGGCTCTGCAGCACCGCTTGTCCGGAGAATGCGATCACCCTGGATCAACGCTTCCTGTTCGATTGGGAGCAGCGCCGACGGCCCCGCGTGCTGAACGAGGAGGAACCTTTCTGCTGCATCAGCTGCGGCAAACCTTTCGCGACTGGCAGCGTGATTCGTCGCATGACCGAGAAGCTGGAAGGACACCATATGTTCCAGTCGGCGGACGCGGTTCGCCGTCTCAAGATGTGCGGAGACTGTCGGGTGACCGATATGTTCCAGGACGACCTGGAAGATGCGCCCAAGCCACGTTGGTTCGGGCCGCAGTAGGAGGTGGATGGCATGAGCCCAAGCGACACCGCCACAGCTGCAGCAAATCCTCAGGCAGATGGCATGCTGCGCGCCGGCACCTGGACCCTGCTAGGACACCTGCTGGCTGCCGCTCCGGATGCCGGGGTGCTGCAGCGTCTTCGCCAGATCGATACGGAAAATGTTCAACAGCAAGATGCACTTGCGCTGGCTTGGTCTAAGCTTAGGGAAGCGGCCGAACAGGCGCAGCATCAGTCGTTGGAGATGGAATACCAGGATGTGTTCATCGGTGTGGGTAGCGGCGAGGTGACCCCCTACGCATCCTGGTATCTGACCGGGTCGCTGATGGACAGGCCATTGGTGGAGCTGCGCAAGGATCTGGCTGCGCTGGGGGTCCAGCGCCAGGAAGGCGTAAGCGAACCGGAGGACCACGTTGCCGCGATCTGCGACGTGATGGCCTTGGCGATCACGGACGAGGACGTGGATGCCGACTGGCAGCGGGAGCTGTTCCTGCGCCATGTGGATCAGTGGATGATCAGGTTTTTCGAGGATCTGCGGGCTGCGCCTTCCGCCGATTTCTACAAGGCGGTGGGAGAGTTCGGAGAAGCGTTTGTTCGGTTGGAGCAACGTTATTTCGCGATGTCGGTGTGAGACGGCGTCGCGGTGTGCTGTATGACTGCATGTTGCTTCTGGTTGATGGTGAGGAGGAGCCAGTGATGAGTAGGCAAGATGATTCGGGTCTCAAGTCCCGGCGTAAGTTCTTGAAGACCATGGCCGCCACAGGCGGTGCTGTTGCCGTGACAGCCGGTATGGGCCAGGCGTTGGCCGGTATGGACCCGGAGCCCGAGGCCCTCCAGGCCGAGAAATCGGACACGGGTTATCACGAAACCCAGCATATCCGGGATTACTACGCCAGGGCGGAAATCTAGAGCCGTCGTCGGCTCCGGTTTTTGCCATCGGTGAAGGAGAGAATGTCATGAAATTGATCAAGAAGAGTGGTGCGGCAACCGCCTCCTCCTCGGTCCCCGGGCTGCTGGGCAAGGCGATTGGCCGACGGACCTTCCTGCAGGGCTCCGGCCTTGCCGTGGGGGGCGCCGCCATTGCCGGCATGATGCCCGGTACCATGGTGAAGAAGGCCAAGGCGGCGCGCCGTATCGACCCCGACGCTGAAATCCGCCAGGTGAAAACGATTTGCGGTCATTGTTCCGTGGGCTGCAGCACCATCGCCGAGGTCCAGAACGGGGTGTGGATCGGGCAGGAGCCCGCGTTCGACAGCCCCATCAACCTGGGTGCGCACTGCGCCAAGGGTGCGGCGTTGCGTAACCACGGCCACAGTGCCCGTCGGGTGAAGTACCCGATGAAGATGGTCAACGGCCGCTGGCAGCGCATGAGCTGGGAGGATGCCATCAACGAGATCGGCGACAAGCGGCTGGCCAGCCGCGAGGAGTCCGGTCCCGACGCCGTCTGGTTCGCCGGATCCTCCAAGGCCAACAACGAGGGCGCCTATCTGCAACGCAAGTTTGCCGCCTTCTGGGGTTCCAACAACTGCGACCACCAGGCGCGTATCTGCCACTCCACTACAGTGGCGGGTGTGGCGAACACCTGGGGGTATGGCGCCCAGACAAACTCCTACAACGATATCAACAACTCGAAGTGCATCGTGATGTGCGGGTCGAATGCCGCCGAGGCCCATCCCGTTGCCATGCAGATGATCCTGCGCAGCAAGGAGGGTGGTGCCAAGCTGATCGTGATGGATCCGCGCTTTACCCGCACCGCGGCGCACTCGGATATCTACGTGCGCTTCCGTTCCGGGACAGACGTCTCGCTGATCTGGGGTATTCTCTGGCACGTCTTCGAGAACGAATGGGAAGACAAGGAATACATCCAGCAGCGCGTGTTCGGCATGGATCGCGTTCGCGAGGAAGTGGCCAAGTGGACGCCGGACAAGGTCGAGCGTGTCACCGGTGTGGGTGAGGAAGCCCTGTACGAAGTGGCCAAGACCATGGCCGAGAACCGGCCGGGCACTTTCGTCTGGTGCATGGGCGGCACCCAGCACACCATCGGCAGCAACTACGTGCGGGCCTATAACTGCCTGCAGCTGGCATTGGGCAACATCGGCGTGGATGGCGGTGGTGCCAACATCTTCCGCGGCCACGACAATGTGCAGGGGGCCACCGACGTCGGCCCGAACCCCGATAACCTGCCGGGTTACTACCCCATCTCGGAGGCTGGCTGGCAGCACTGGTGTCGCGTCTGGGAAGTGGACTACGAGTGGCTGAAGGCCCGCTTCGACGACAACGAATACGACGATGGCCGCGGCGGCACCATCAAGCCGATGAACACCGGCGGCATCACCGTCTCGCGCTGGATCGACGGCGTGCTGGAGAAGAAGGAGAACATCTCCCAGTCGGATAACATCCGCGCCGCCATGTTCTGGGGCCATGCGCCCAACTCACAGACCCGTGGTCCGGAAATGAAACGGGCGTTCGAGATGCTGGACCTGCTGGTCATCATCGATCCGTACCCGACGGTGTCCGCGGTGTTGCACGACCGCAAGGAGAACACCTACCTGCTTCCGGCTGCCACGCAGTACGAGCAGGCCGGGTCGGTGACGGCGTCCAACCGCTCCATCCAGTGGCGCGAGCAGGTGATCGAGCCGCTGTACGAGCACAAGGCGGATTCGGAAATCGCCTACCGGTTGGCCACCAAGCTTGGCTTCGCCGACGAGATGTTCAAGAACATCGAGGTGCGTGACAACAAGCCGACAGCGGAGAGCGTGCTGCGGGAAATCAACCGCGGTACCTGGTCCATCGGTTACACGGGTCAGAGTCCGGAGCGCCTGAAGGAGCACATGGCCAACCAGCGTCATTTCGACGTGGTCAGCCTGAAGGCGGAAGGCGGTCCCCTGGACGGTGAGACCTACTGCCTGCCGTGGCCCTGCTACGGCACGCCGGAGCTCAAACATCCCGGTACCCACGTGCTCTACAACACCAGCCGCCATGTGATGGAGGGTGGTGGTAACTTCCGTGCCAACTTCGGTACCGAGTACGAAGGCGAGAACCTGCTTGCCGAGGGCTCCTACTCCAAGGGTGCCGAGATCCAGGGTGGCTATCCACAGTTCGATTCCGAACTGTTGAAGCAGCTCGGCTGGTGGGATGAACTGACGGCCGATGAGAAACGCATGGCCGAAGGCAGGTCCTGGACCACCGACCTTTCCGGCGGTATCCAGCGCGTGGTCATGAAGCACGGCTGCCATCCGTTCGGCAACGCCAAGGCCCGTGCCTATGTCTGGAACTTCCCGGACGGTGTGCCGATCCACCGTGAGCCCTTGTACACCCCGCGGTACGACCTGGTGGAGGACTTCCCCACCTACGAGGACCGCAAGGTGTTCTATCGCCTGCCGACCCGCTGGAAGTCCGTCCAGGCGCGCGATTACAGCCGCGAGTTCCCGTTGATTCATACCTCCGGCCGTCTGGTGGAGTATGAAGGGGGCGGTGAGGAAACGCGTTCCAACCCCTGGCTGGCGGAACTGAAGCAGGACATGTTCGTGGAGATCAACCCTGCCGATGCCAACAATTCCGGCGTGCGTGATGGCCAGATGGTCTGGCTGGAGGGACCGGAAGGCGGGCGTATCCGCATCAAGGCGCTGGTGACCAACCGGGTGGGTCGTGGCACGGTCTTCACGCCGTTCCATTTCGGCGGCCACTTCCAGGGTCAGGATCTGCTCAGCAAGTACCCTGACGGCTCCGCACCGTATGTGCGCGGTGAATCGACCAACACCGCAACCACCTACGGCTACGATGCAGTCACCATGATGCAGGAAACCAAGACCACGCTTTGTCGTGTGGTGCCCGCATAAAACGGATAGAGGAGAGCCATCATGGCTAGAATGAAGTTTCTCTGTGACGCGGAGCGCTGCATCGAGTGCCAGGCCTGTGTCACGGCTTGCAAGAACGAGCATGAAGTGCCCTGGGGCGTGAACCGCCGACGGGTCATCGTGATGAACGATGGCCGGCCCGGTGAGAAGTCGGTTTCCGTGGCGTGCATGCACTGTACCGACGCGCCTTGTGCGGCCGTCTGCCCGGTGGACTGCTTCTACACCACCGCGGACGGTATCGTGCTGCACGACAAGGACCTGTGTATCGGTTGCGGCTACTGCTTCTACGCCTGCCCGTTCGGGGCGCCGCAGTACCCGCAGCAGACCGCCTTCGGCGTGCGCGGCAAGATGGACAAGTGCACCTTCTGTGCCGGTGGTCCGGAAACCGCGCACTCCCAGGCGGAACTTACCAAGTACGGAACGAACCGCGTTGCCGAGGGCAAACTGCCGCTGTGTGCGGAAATGTGTGCCACCAAGGCACTGCTGGCGGGGGACGGCGATATCGTCGCCGATATCTTCCGCAAGCGTGTCATGCGGCGTGGTGGTCGGCCCCAGACCTGGGGCTGGCAGGCTGCTTACGGGCAGGATGCCTGATCCATGGCTGGCCGGGGCCCCTCTCGGGGCCCCGGACGTTCCGTCACAAATTTAAAGAAAAGGAGCGCCAACATGCCAAAGAAACTCGCGCTGGCCTTTCTGGCAGCAGGCAGTCTGTCTTTGCTTGTCGCGTGTGGCTCGGATGTCACCATCTACGAGGCTGGTGTCTACAAGGGCAAACACGACGAGACGGCGACGGAAGAGGCAGCGCAGCGTCGCTCGGGCGAGTTACGTGATCGCGCCCAAAGCGGCATGACTGATCGCTAGTGCCTGGAGGAGATCGCATCATGAGTTCATCCAATGATCCAATCCGGCGCCAGCGCCGGTGGCGGGCCACGTTCTGGAGCGTGATCGCCATCATCGTACTGTCCATGGCGCTGCCGTCGCTGGGCTATGTGCTTGCCCAGACCTCCGGAGCCTACGGTGAGCAGCGGGCCTTCACAGAAGACCGTGCAACCAACCCGCGATCCGATATGTGGCGTGACGCCCGTGAGGGGGGGGGCGGATTCACCACGCAGACCGGTCCCTACGTGACCAATACCATGATTTCCAACGTGGGTGAGAACTGGCGGCAGATCCGCATGGGGCCGCTGATCACCTATGGTGGCTGGTTGCTGATCGGTTGCGTTATCGCGATTGCGCTTTTCTTCGCCCTGACCGGCAGGAAGAGGATCGAAGGTGGCCGTTCCGGCATGACCGTGGTGCGATGGCGCGGCTATGAGAGGTTCCTGCACTGGTTCACCGCCATCAGCTTCATCATTCTGGCAATCACCGGGCTGAGCCTGCTGTTTGGGCGACACGTGCTGATTCCCATTTTCGGACATCAGGGGTTTGCCGCCTACGCCCAGGTTGCGATGAACGTTCATAACTTCCTTGGCCCGGCCTTCTCCGTGGGCGTATTGGCGATGATCGTGCTGTGGATGAAGCACAACATTCCCAATCGCACCGATGTGGAATGGTTCAAGCAGGGCGGCGGCATCGTCGGCAAGAAGCACCCCTCGGCCGGCAAGATGAATGGCGGCGAGAAGGTGTGGTTCTGGCTCGGCGTGTTCGCGCTGGGGTTGATCACGATTGTCACCGGGTTCGTGCTGGATTTCCCGAACTTCGGGCAGACTCGTGAAACCATGGCCATTGCGCAGACCGTGCACGCCATTGCCGCACTGCTCTGGATCGGTTTCTTCTTCGGCCATGCGTACATCGGTACGCTGGGCACCCAGGGCGCGCTTGAAGGCATGACCCGGGGCCGTGTGGACACCAATTGGGCCAAACAGCACCACGACCTCTGGTACGAGGAACTGATCGCCAATGGCGAGCAGCCGGTGTCGGAGGAAGAGCTCAAGCGACGCAAGGAAGGGCAGGGCGCCGGCACAGCCGGGCAACCCAGTCACTGAACCTGTAGCAATGCACGTCACGACGGCAGGGGTGGTATCGCCCCTGCCGTTTTTTCGGTTTGATGAGGCCTGAATGAAATTCCTGCGTGTTGCCCGTCTCGATGACACCGATGATCACGTGTATGCCCCCGCTGCCCAGGTGGGCGAGCTGGCAGTTCCCGGCACCTTTGTGTTCAGCTTCTCCGACCAGGACCCTGCCGGCCTGGAGGGCAAGGAGCGCCAGGCATTCCGTAATGGCTTCCTCGGCCTGGCCAGTTTCGGCTGGGCCACGGTGGTGACCGTGGTGGAGATTTCGGAAGCGGAGTACAAGGGGGTCATCGAAACACTGGCGCAGCATTTCGTCAGCCATTACGGAGCACCCTCCTTGCAGGAGGCACTGCCGGTGGCGCGGCAGGAGGCCGAGTATGCTGCGGAGCTGTGTGACCAGGAGGTGAACACCTTGCTGGCGCTGGAGCGGCACGTGGATCCGGAAGGGATACACGAGACGTTCAAGGTGGTCCGGCCGCAGGCCGACTGGGAAGGACAGGCCAGGGAAGTGAAGATCTGGGCGCTGCGTTCCGACGATGAGGATGACCGGTAACCACCGGGACTCCTGCAAGACTGCCCTGCCGTCCCCGGGACGGGAAGAGCCTCTGGCATACCTCCACCCTGACACCCGGCCCGTGCGCCCGGAGACGGGGCACTCGGCGGGCCGCGTGGACAGGTGGCCTGCAGTATACGCCGCCTGGCGGCTCAGATTTCGACGTGCAGACGGAACCGTCTGAGCTGCCGGCTGAGTTCTTCGACGCGCTCGCGCATCTGTGTGGCATTGCCGGCTGTGCTCTCGGCATGCCCGCGGGTCTCCCGGGCGAGATCCCTGATTGATACCACGCGACGATCGATTTCCACTGCAACCGCGCTCTGTTCCTCTGCGGCCGTGGCGATCTGGGTGGCCGCCTGATCCAACTGCTGTACGTCCTCCAGCAAGCCGCCCATCAGTCGCGACGCGTCGGACATGGTCGTGGCGCTCCGGCTCGTCTCTTCCAGGCCGTTTCGCATCCCTGAGGCGCTGGCGCGGGTTACTTCCTGCAACTGGTCGATCATCGTCTCGATCTGCTGGGCCGACTGCTGGCTCTGGCTTGCGAGATTGCGTACTTCCTCGGCCACGACAGCGAATCCGCGGCCCTGTCCTCCTGCCCTGGCTGCTTCAATTGCGGCATTCAGTGCCAGCAGGTTGGTGCGTTCCGCGACATCACGAATGACGTCGAGAATGGTGCCGATGTCCTCGCCCTGCTGTTCAAGCTTGAGAATGTTCCGGCTATCCAGCTCCAGGCGCTTCACCATCTCCTGCAGGGTATCGGATGCGGTGCTAACGCTCTGCTGCACAGAGCCAAGCCGCTCGCTGAACTCTCGCATGGTTTCCGAAGAACCCGCGGCGTTGCGGGCCACCTCTTCGACTGACGCGCTCATCTCCGTGATCGAGGCTGACAGGCTGTCGGTATCCTGGGCTTGCGAGGAAGCGTTCCGCGCCGCGGCGCCGGAATCTGCGTTCATACGCTCACCGAGTTGTGCTACGCCCCCCAGCACATCATTGGCGGAGGCGACGATCTGCTGGATTGCATCCAGTGAGTCGTGAAGCCCTCGGGTCACCGCATTGGTCGGTTGCGGGAACCGGTAGGACAGATCGATCACGCCGTTGTCGGCGCGGAGTTGCCGTGCAATCTGATCCAGCTCCGCCGCTGCCAGCGCCTCCCGCCGACTGGTTTCCGCGAGGAAGACCAGAATTGCCGTTTCGAATACGACAAAGGCAGCATGGATGACCACCAGCGAGTGCTGGTGCGCTGCCGCATCGCTGAACACGTAGACACCGTATCCGGCTGATTGCAGCAAGTGGAAGGCGAGGTGGTGAACGGCGATGACCGCGGCGGCAACGACGATGGGAAGCCAGTCCCGGTAGACCAGCAGGAAGGCCAACAGGCAGAAGATGGCAAAGTGGAGTTCCACCATGCCGTGGGCCTGATGGATCAACAGGGCGGAAAAGACCATGTAGGCAGCCCCCACCACTGTCCGCGTCAGCCTCGAGCCCGGCAGCAGATAGGCCAGCAAGCTGGGGAGGGCTGCCGCAGGCACGCCCACCAGGGCCCATTCCCACCAGGTGTTGTACCAGTTCGCAAGCCCTAGGGAGACGAGAGCCCCCAACCAGAGTATTCCGACGGAAAGCCTGTCAGCCCGAATATGGATAGGGCTCAGATCGTGGTGTTGATGTGCCATGGCAAACCGCCTCCGGAAGGGGAGCAAGTCTTGATCACTAATGATATATAGTTTTTGTACAATAAATGTGAAACAAATCGCCGGAGTCGAACGTCCATGACTGGCACGCTTTCCTCCTAGTGATATATCGGCCGTGAACGGGAGAGGATAAGGTGCAGCTTGCTGCATCCCTGGAGGGTCGAGCGGAGGGGGAAATGGGCGGAACAGGGCGGCGGCTGTCCAACGCGCCGCCCGTGGTGGGGCGTGCCTACTTGACCAGCATGCCTTGCAGGCGTCCGGAGATGATCTGCTCGGCATCGCGGACAATGCGAGCCACCAATTCTCCCACAGCGGGTATGTCGTCGATCAGACCCTGTACCTGTCCGGCCGACCAGACCCCGTGGTTCGGGTCACCCTCCTGATACACCACCTTGCCACGTTGACCGGACACCAGCGGCGCCAGATCCTGGATGGTGGCGTTGCCCTGGGCCTCGATCGAGACCACTTCCTGGCTGACGGCGTTCCGAGCGACACGGGAGGTGTTGCGCAGCGTGCGGAAGATCAGATCGGTGTCGCGCTCGGTATTGGCGACGATCTGTTCCTTGATGTTCTGGTGGATGGGCGATTCCTTGGTACACATGAAGCGCGTGCCCATGTTGACGCCGTCGGCACCCAATGCCAGTGCTGCCACCAGACCCCGGGCATCGCCAAAGCCGCCGGAGGCGATCATCGGGATCTTGAGCTTGTTGGCGGTGGCGGGGATCAGGATCAGTCCCGGCACGTCGTCCTCACCCGGGTGACCGGCGCATTCGAAGCCGTCGATGGAGACGGCGTCGACCCCGAGCTTCTCTGCCTTCAGCGCATGGCGGACTGCCACGCATTTGTGGATGACCTTGATGCCGTGCTTCTTGAATTCGTCGATGTGCTCCTGCGGGTTGTTGCCCGCGGTCTCGACGATCCTGATGCCGGCGTCGATGATGGCCTGCCGGTACTCGGCGTAGGGCGGTGGTTTCAGCGCAGGCAGAATGGTCAGGTTGACACCGAAGGGTTTGTCGGTCATCTCCCGGCAGCGTGCGATCTCCTTGCTCAGTGCTTCCGGTGTGGGCTGGGTCAGTGCCGTGATGAAGCCCAGCGCGCCGGCGTTGGCCACCGCGGAGACCAGATCGGCTGTGCCGACCCACTGCATGCCGCCCTGGACGATGGGGTGTTGTATACCGAAGGTTTCTGTAAAGCGTGTCTTCAACACGGTGGTCTCCCTTGCTACTCGCTATTGTCGATGGGCGCCGTCACGCCGCGCTGCGCATCAGATCCTGCACCAGCCGCTCCAGATGCTTGAGCGTATTGCAGACCTGGACCCGATGACAGGCTGTGGCCAGTAACGGCATTTCGGAATCGCCGTAACCCCACTGCACACGGGGTTCCGGATTCAGCCAGATGACCTGGCGCGCCCGCTGGTGCACCTTGCGTAGGCTGCTGATGCCGGGGTCGCCATAGTTGCTGCGGGCGTCGCCCAGCACCAGAACGGTGGTTCGGTGATCGATGTCTCGCAGGCAGAGGTCCTCGAAATCGTTCATCGACCGTCCGTAGCTGGAGGAACGGTCGCCGTGCAGTTGTTGTGTGGTGGCCACTGCTTCTTCCAGCGACAAGGTGCGGAACAGCTCCGTGACCTCTCCCAGCGAATCCGAGAAGGCGAAGGAACGTACCTTCGGCAGCACGTCGCTGACGCTGTACAGGAACATGAGCAGGAAGCGGGACACGGCTGCGACCGAGCCACTGACGTCGCAGAGCGCCATGATTCGGGGCTGGTCCTTCTTGATGCGCCGCCAGCGCGGTTCGAATGGGATGCCGTCATAGGCCAGCCCGCTGCGCAACGTGCGCCGGAAATCCAGTTGGCCGCGCCGGGCGGTTTTCCTGCGGCGCGAGTGCAGCGTGACCAGGCGTCGGGCCATTCGGCGGACCAGGTCCTGCATTTCCGCGTAGCGACGGCGATCCACGTGGGAGAGTTTGATCTGCGGCAGACGCTCCCGCATCATCCGCTGGTCTTCCGGGTCGGCAAACAGCGCGATCTGCCGTTCCACGTAATCGCGTATGCGTTCCAGCCATGCGCCGCGGTGGCGTTCCAGGCGGCTGGCCAGGTCGCGCGCCGCTTGATCGCCGGCATCCAGTCGGGCGATATCCTCGTCCAGCTCGCGGATGCCCAGATCCTCCGCCATGGCGCGGCTGAACCGGCCGCGCTGGACGAAACTCACAATCCTGTTGCTCTCCACCCGCTGACCGGCGGCGGCGATATCGGCATTGAGCTGCGTCCAGTCCTGCTGCAGCAATTGGCGGCTCAGTTCGCCCAGCTCGCCGTCCTGCTGCTGGCCGCCGCCGGCACCACCGCCGCTGCCCTGACCTTCGCCGGAGTCGCTCTCGCCGTGCTCCGGTTCGCGAGCGCTCTCTTCAGGGTCGGAGGCGTCGTTCAGTTCCTGGAAGGCGAAGAAGCGTTCGAAGCATCCCTCGAACAGCTCCTGTTCCTCCCCGGTCTTGGCCAGCGTCATGCCGAGTGCGTTCTTCAGGACCGGCCGATGGGTGACCCCCACTTCGCGCAGAGCCTGATAGGCGTCGATGGTTTCGGAAACGGAAATGCGCACGCCCGCCGAGCGCAGAATACGGATGAAATCGGCAAGCGTGGCGTCCATGGGGTTACCGTGCCTGGGCCAGCAACTTCGGCAGTTCGCGGCTGACCAGGCTGATGTCGTCCTGGTGTTTCAGGATCACCGACAGGGTCTGCCGCACCAGCGCCTGGTCCAGGCTGTCAGCATGCAACAGCACCAGTGTGCGTGCCCAGTCGATGGTTTCGCTCACCGCCGGTACCTTGCGTAATTCCATGTTGCGAACGGCCTGGATGAAGGCCACCAACTGATCGCGCAGCGTCTTGGAGATACCGCTGACGCGGGACTGGACGATGCGCCGTTCCAATTCCAGTTCCGGGAAATCGATGTGCAGATGCAGGCAGCGTCGCCGCAGCGCCTCGCCGATCTCCCGGCTGTTGTTGCTGGTCAGGAAGACCATCGGCGTGGTCACGGCACCCACGGTGCCGATTTCCGGAATGGAGATCTGGTAGTCCGAGAGTATCTCCAGCAGGAATGCCTCGAATTCGTGATCGGACTTGTCCACCTCGTCGATCAGCAGCACGGAGCCGGCCTGTTCCCGCAGGGCGCGGAGCAGGGGGCGCGGTTCGAGAAAGCGCTCCGAAAAGAAGCTGTCATCGTACTGATGAAGACGCTCCATGGCCTGATCCAGCCCGTGGGTGCCTTCCAGTACCTCGCTCAGCTTTTCCCGCAGTATCTGGGTGTACAGCAGTTGCTTGCCGTACTTCCACTCGTACAGCGCCTTGCTCTCGTCCAGCCCTTCATAGCATTGCAGCCGGATCAGCGGCAGGCCGAGCAGGGTGGATGTAGCCCGGGCCAGCTCGGTTTTTCCGACCCCCGGCGGACCCTCGACCAGCACTGGCTTCTCCAGCTCGCGGGCCAGGTATACCGCCGTGGCAATGTCCGTATCGCAGATGTAGCCGCCGGATTCGAACCCCAGTTGAAGCTGGGCGATGGCGTCGATGGCCTGGGTCTGGGGCACAGGTAGCCTCCTACTTATTTACCAAGCAGGCATTGCAACATCAGAGGCGCGATAGAGCAATGCCGGTTATGCGTTTCTTCCAGAAAAGCGTGCGGTTTGGGGTAAACTGCCGCCCATGAATTGTCTTTCTGACTCCGTCCTTCAGTCTGCCATGAAATGCTCGCCAGGTGTTGCCGCCTCATGCCTGCTATTGCTCCTGATGGCGCAACCGGCACTGGCCCAGCAGGCCTCGCCGTGGATGCTGGTTGCCGAGCCGGAGCAGAAGGTAAGCTGCGACAAGGTTGAACACGAGCTGGTTCGCGGCGGGGCGGGCCTGGTGGTGCGCATGGATGATCCGGGCGATTCGCATGATCCGGACGCAGCGTTTCAATGCTACTGGGACAGCCCCAGCGGGGTGTATTTCTACGCCGAGTTCGCCGTGGATCTGGTGGCTCCGGCCAGGCAACTGTCAGCCGGGCTGCGGGATTTCCGGGAGGAGGCGGAAACCACATGCAGGCGTGTGCAGTGGAGCCAGACGGTTGAACCCAGCACGCACTTTTCCCTTGTCGCCCGGGGCATGGCACGTTGCCTGACCGAAGACGACGGGCTGGCAGGCCAGCATTTCATGATGTGGCTGGGAGAGGACGACGATGGTCAGCAGCGGCTGCTGACCCTGCAGCACAGCCATTACGTGGACGATGCGCCCTACCAGGCCGCGATAGGGGCGATGATTCGTTTTTTCGAGGGCGGCGGGGCGGAGTGATCACCCGTTCTGCTGGTGCCTCAGGGCCTGCTCGATGCGCTGGATTGCTGACTCGATCTTGCCCAGCTCCTCGGAGGTGACGCGGGCGATTTCCTGCAGTACTTCAGCATTCTGCAGTTCCGTGGCCTGTTCTTCGGCATCCTTGTCCAGCCCTCGGCGATAGTCCATGTTGATCCGCCGAAGCCGCTCGGCCAGTTCGTCCCGCTGCTCTTCCAGTTCCTGCTTGCGTTTTCGCAGATCAACCATCGTGTTCCCTCATGCGCTCACGGTCCGGACGGCGGCGGGCTTGCCGCCACCGTCTATCAGTCTAGCGTGTCGCTACTGGGAACGACATCAGTTTCCGGAGAACCGCCCCGGTCGCTTCTCCAGCAGCGCGCTGATCGCCTCCTGGTGGTCATCCGTGGTGTGGGCGATGGCCTGGTAGGCGGCGGACAGTTCCAGCAGGCTGTCCAGGCGGGTGAGCTGGGCCTCCCGCAACAACCGCTTGGTCATGCGGGTGACCTCGGGCGGATTGACAGTGATGCGGGCGGCCAGCTTGCGCGCTTCGTCCATGAGCTGTTCTGCCGGCACGACCCGGTTGACCAGCCCCCATTCCATGGCGGTCTTCGCATCCACTGCGTCTCCGGTCAGGGCCATCTCGCTGGCGCGGGCGAAGCCGGCCACGCGCGGCAGGAACCAGGCGCCGCCGTCGCCGGGGATGATGCCGACCTTGATGAAGCTCTCCGCAAACACGGCCTGCTCGGAGGCGACGCGCAGATCGCACATCATGGCCAGGTCGCAGCCCGCGCCAATGGCGGGACCATTGACCGCCGCAATGGCCGGCACTTCCAGTTCCAGCATGGCCTTCGGAATGCGCTGGATGCCACGCCGGTAACCGTTGCGAATCTGGGCGGGCGAGCCTCCGAACATGCCGGTTTTGTCGCGCATGTGCTTGACGTTGCCGCCTGAGGAAAACGCGGTGCCGGCGCCGGTGAGGATCACCGCCCGGATGGTATTGTCCCGGTTGATGCGCTCCACGGCGTCTTCGATCGCGGCGATCATCTCTTCTTCGGAGATGGCGTTGCGGGTGTCCGGCCGGTTCATGGTGAGAATGGCCAGGTGGTCTTCGGTTTCGAACAATAGGGCGTCGTTCATTGTATGCATCTCTTTCTGGGGGCTTCGTTCGGGCAGGTGGCGGGCGGGCTGGTTCCGGACACGCCGTGAACCCCTGCAGCGCTATGCATTCCATGCAACGCTTGCAGGACCGGGGGTGGGCCTCCGGGGCCCGCCCCGTAGGCCCGGGGAAGCAGGGGGTTGCCGTGAGCGGCCGCCCCCCGGGGGGCGT
>JAFIFV010000004.1 GCA_020831845.1 Ectothiorhodospiraceae bacterium | reverse complement strand
ATAAGCTCTTTTGCGAATGCGCCCGGCCCGGGGCCGGCCCGGGAACGCGGGGCTGGCGGCAAACGCGTCCCGGGTTCCCCGCGAGGCTTTCATTGAGGCCGTAGCTCCAGCAATTCGTTGCTGTCAGCGTCGTACAGGCGCAGGGAGTTGCCGCTGCGATTGAACAGTTTCACGGACTCCAGCGCCTGCAGGAAGGCGCTTTCCTGGCGCATGATGTTGTCCGCGCACGCCATGCGGGTCGCGACGGCGTTACTCACGTTCATGGAACTGCGATCGATTTCCACCGGTGCCGTGTACTGGTTGCAGCCGGTATTGCCCATGACCCGCTCCTCACCGAAGATCATCGTGGTTTCCACGTTTTCCTCGACCGGCTCTTCGTTGATTGCCATCACCCTCCATTCGGTGCCGTCGATTGGCGGTTGCGTCTGATGCAGGCTGGGTGACTGGCATGCGACGAGGAGCAGGGCGGGGAGCGCAAGGGTCCATGCTTTCATGACTGGTGTCCTTTCTTGGTGGATGGAGGCAATATCAGCGCCCATCGCGGGTTTCCATGCAGCGTGGGCGTGGTACTCGCGCCGCCACATCAGTCAGTGCCGCCTCAGCTCCGGGCGGCGAGCCGTGTCGAAGGTTCCCCGGTGCGGCGGACGTTCTGGTTGCCTGGTGAACCGAACCTGTCCCGGTTCAGTACTTGAGCGGCTTGCAGCGACCTGATCGGCACGCTGGTATCCATCGGGATCGCGCCGTCCGCCTGCAACGCCAGGTAGCGCAGGCAGCTTACACGGAGGAACGAGGAAAAGTTATCCACGGCTCCGCGGGACTCGATGATTTCGTCGTAAAGGCGGGTAATCAACTGGCTCAGCGACATGCCGTCACGCTGGGCGATTTCCTCGAGCACCTCCCAGAAAAGGTTTTCCAGGCGGATGCAGGTCACCGCGCCGTGCAGGCGCAGGGAGCGCGACCGGCACTCGTACAGGCGCGGATCGGCCGAGACGAATATCTCGCACATCGCCAAATCTCCTAGGATGGGAATGGTAAGAAGATAGCCCTGCGCGGGGAGAATGCAAAGAAAACCGGTCCCGTTGCCGCGAGCGGCCGGAACCGGGGTATGAATCAGCGCTTCCCTGCCTTTCCTAGAGCTCGATACGTGTGCCAAGCACGGTAAGGAACTGGCTGATCCAGGCCGGGTGGGCCGGCCAGGCCGGTGCGGTGACCAGCCACTGGTCGGTCACGGCGCTGTCCACCGGGATATCAGCGTAGCGTCCGTGGGCCAGCTCCACCTCGGGCCGGCAGGCCGGGTAGGCGGAACAGTTCATTCCCTCCAGCACGCCGGCGGCAGCCAGCAACTGTGCACCGTGGCAGATGGCGGCAACCGGCTTGCGGTCACGGGCAAAGCTGCGCACCAGGTCCAGTACGGCGGGGTTCAGGCGCAGGTATTCCGGGGCGCGGCCCCCGGGGATGACCAGCGCATCGTAGTCGTCGGCGCTGACGCTGTCGAAGCTGGCATTCAGGGTGAAGTTGTGACCGCGCTTCTCGCTATAGGTCTGGTCACCCTCGAAGTCGTGGATCGCCGTGGCCACGGTGTCCCCGGCCTGCTTGTCGGGGCACACTGCATGCACGGTGTGGCCAACGGCCGAGAGCGCCTGGAACGGCACCATCGTTTCGTAATCCTCGACGAAGTCGCCGCAGATCATCAGTATTTTCCTGGCTGCCATGGTGGTCTCCTCCACGTTGACTGGCTGAGTTTCCATACTGGCAGCGCATGGCGGGCGGCGGGTAATAGCCGGGTACTGCACCGCCCGGACGGGGCGCGTCGCCGTGGGCGGGCATTCAGCGCACAGTCCATGGTAGTTTCATGCAAGCGACCGGGAAGGCGAGTCAAAAAAGAGCCGGCGCAGGAGGAGGAGTATTCCGTGAAGAGTCTTGGTCATTTCGACTATGTGATAGCCGGTGCCGGTACCGCGGGCTGCGTGCTGGCGAATCGCCTGTCCGCCGATCCCGATATCTCCGTGCTGTTGCTGGAAGCCGGCGGCAAGGACAACTGGCACTGGATCCACATCCCGGTGGGTTACCTGTACTGCATCGGTAACCCGCGCACGGACTGGTGCTATCGCACCGAGGAGGATCCGGGCCTCAACGGGCGTTCCATTCTCTATGCCCGTGGCAAGGTGCTGGGCGGCTGCTCCTCCATCAACGCCATGATCTACATGCGCGGCCAGGCCAGGGACTACGACGAGTGGGCGTCGCTGACCGGTGATGCAGGCTGGTCCTGGGAGCAGGTACTGCCCCTGTTCATCGAAAGCGAGGACCACTGGCGTGGCGGAAACGGCCTGCACGGGAGCGGCGGCGAATGGCGGGTGGAGCAGCAACGGCTGCGCTGGGACATACTCGACCGCTTCGCCGATGCCGCCGAGCAGGCCGGCATCCCGAAGGTGGATGATTTCAACCGCGGCAACAACGCCGGCGTCGGCCGGTTCGAGGTGAACCAGCGCCGGGGCTGGCGCTGGAATGCATCCAAGGCCTTCCTGCGCCCGGTACAGCACCGGCGCAACCTCACGGTGGTGACCGGGGCGATGATCGACCGGCTCAATCTCGACGGCGGACGCGCCGAGGGCGTCGAGTTCCTGCTGGACGGGGAGCGTCATATTGTCCATGCCGATATCGAAACCGTGCTTGCGGCGGGATCCATCGGCAGTCCCGCCATCCTGCAGCGGTCTGGCATCGGGCCCGGCGGGTTGCTGCAGCAGCACGGTATCCCGGTTGTGCAGGCGCTGGAGGGCGTCGGCGCCAATCTTCAGGATCACCTGCAGTTGCGCAACATCTTCAAGGTTCAGGGCATACGCACGCTGAACCAGATCGCCAACAGTTGGCTGGGCAAGGTCCAGATGGGGCTGGAATACGCCATGTTCCGCAGCGGCCCGCTGTCGATGGCGCCGAGCCAGCTCGGCTTGTTTGCGAAATCCAGCCCTGCTGTGGAAACGCCGGATCTGGAATACCACGTCCAGCCGTTGTCGCTGGACAAGTTCGGTGACCCGCTGCACGCGTTCCCGGCGTTTACCGCCAGCGTGTGCAATCTCAGGCCCAGCTCGCGTGGTACGGTCGCCATTCGCTCGCGCGAACCCGAGGCCGCACCGCTCATCGCCACCAACTATCTCAGCACCGAGGAGGACCGGCGGGTGGCCGCGGCCTCCATCCGGCTGACGCGGCAGATCGTGTCCATGGACGCCCTGAAGCCCTACGCTCCCGAAGAGTATCTTCCCGGCCCCCAGTGCCAGACCGACGAGGAACTGGCACTGGCCGCCGGCGACATCGGCACCACCATATTCCATCCGGTGGGCACGTGCCGGATGGGCCGGGCGGATGAGGAAGACGCGGTGGTGGATCCGAGGCTGCGGTTGCGGGGCGTGGAGGGTGTTCGCGTGGTGGATGCCTCCGTCATGCCCACCATTACCTCCGGCAACACGAACTCGCCCACGGTGATGATCGCCGAACGCGGTGCCCGGATGATCCGCGAGGACCGCAAAACGCGTGCATAGCAGCGTGGGCGGGGGCACCTCTTGCCGGGAAGAGCGCTCAGAAACCCGAGCCGGGGCGTGCCAGGTACTCCTGCTCGGCCGGTGAACTGGTACGGCCCAGTATGGCGTTCCGATGCGGAAAGCGGCCGAAGTCCCGGATCACGTCCCGGTGTCGCTCGGCGTAGTCGGTGAACCCGGCAAAGGCCTTGGCCTGCTGCTGCGGCACCTGCTGCTCCAGCTCGCGGAACCGCTCTACGGAGCGGTCCTGCATGTCCAGGTCTTCGGCGTGTTCCAGCGGCAGGTAGAGGAACACACGCTGGATGGGCGCCAACGCCCGTTCCTCGCCGCGGTCAATGCCGTGCAGTGCATGGCGTAGAGCGGTGGGGTCTCCCTCGAACGCCCGCGGTGTGTCGCGGAAGATGTTCCGCGTGAACTGGTCCAGCGTGATGATCAGTGCCAACCGACCCTGCGGGCTATCGGCCCAGTGCTCCAGTTCGCCGGCCAGTGCCTGCTCCACCTGCTGCAGGAAACGGGCGCGGATGTCCGCGTCCTGCGCGTCGCTCTTGCTGAACCAGAGGCCTGACCTGTCGTCCCGGGTGAATCCTTCCTCGGTCAGTGGGCCGAACCAGAAATCCAGTGTTTCTCCGGGTGAGATACTCATTGGCGTCCTCCTCGTGGGTGGCGTCGGGTTTTCCCGGGCCTTGCGCACGGTGATATGTTCTCAGGTCGATAGCCGGTTGCGGCCGGTTTTCTTGGCACGGTACAACGCCTTGTCGGCGGCCACCAGCACGGCGTCCGGCGTGCGCAGCGTTTCGGTCCTTTCGGCCACGCCGATGCTGATGGTCACGCTTACCGTCTGGGCGCGGCCGTCGCGGTGGCCCCGTTTCGCCTTGCCCTGGCGCTTGTTGGCCGGGCGATCCCGGTCCCGGAGTACCATCCGGTATTCCTCGATGGACTGCCGCACGTCCTCCAGCGCCTCCATGACACGCTCCACCGGTTTGCCCGGAAACACGATGGTGAATTCCTCGCCCCCGTAGCGGTAGGGTTTTCCGCCCCCGCGCACCTGGCGCAGCCTGCCCGCCACCATGCGCAGCACCTGGTCGCCCACCTCGTGGCCGTAGGTGTCGTTGAATTGCTTGAAGTGGTCCACGTCCAGCATTGCGATACTGTAGCGCCGGCCGAGGCTGTCCAGCCGCTGGTTCAGGGCCCTGCGGGAGGGCAGGCCGGTGAGGTCGTCGCGGTAGGCGATGTGGTGGGTCTGCAGCACCAGGGTGATGGCGAGCACCAGTCCGCCAGCGGTCAGGTAGGCTTCCACGGCTGCCGTGTCGGCCACTTGCAGACCGGCCAGCAGCAGGGCCAGCAGGGCTACGACCAGCCCGCCGTCCAGAATGGACGCCTGCCGCCAGAGCAGCCATCCAGACAGCGCCAGCGCCAGCACGAAAGCCAGCAGCCCGGCATCCGGCATCTGCGCGCTCGCGATCAGAGGCGGCAGAAAATCGCGACCCACCAGGATCAACGGCCCGCTGATCTCGCGCAGCAGGATCACTGCGACAGCCAGCAGCTGCAGCGCCAGCAGCAGCATGCGGAGCAGCCCGTGGGAGGTCAGCAGACCCCGTTCCGGTAGCAGCCGGAGCAGCAGCACGTTCAGCGGCACCAGCACCGTGCATGCCGCGTAGAAGGTTGCAGCCCGGAACGGGTCGGCGTGGGCCGCGTCCACGGCCGATTCCAGACTCCAGTACGCCAGGGCCAGCAGCGCGCCGGTCAGCGCCGTCCGGCCCTGGTTGAAAGCGGCGGCCGTGACCACGGCCAGCAGTGCCGCCGCGTAAGGTGCCAGACCCGACAGCGGGCGAAACGCGCGCGGCAGATCCTGCCAGGCGGGTATCAGCAGATGTGCTGCCAGCAGCAACAGCAGTGGCAGCCAGAGTGTGCGCAGTAGACCGGCCATGATCAGTGAGCATTCCTGGACAAAAGGCTTCGGCTGCCGCGGGGCGGCGAGGCACATGGTACTGGATTCCGGATAGCCTGGCGGTTACTTTCTCTGTTCTCAATCTACGAGGACGGAACTGTGATGATGCAATGGATTTCCCGTTCTGCGGCAGCACGCCTGGCGCTCTCCCTGAGCATCTCGGCTCTGCTGGCCGTGGGAGCCGCGCAGGCCGAGGAGACGCTCGGCGAGGAAGACAAGCGCAGCGCGTTGTATACCCTGGGGGCGCTGATGGGCAGCCAACTCGCGGATCTCGAACTCAGTGATGACGAGCTGGAGCGGGTCATCAGTGGTTTCCGGGATGAGATCTCGGGCGCCGAGCTGGAGCTCGATCCCGGTGAACACATGCCTCAGCTCAACGCCTTTGTGTCCGAAAGGCAGCAGCGCGCCAGCGCCCGCATACGGGAGTCGGAGCAGCGGTACATCGACGAGTTCGTGGCGGAAGGCGGCACGCTGACCGATTCCGGCCTTGCTTACAGCATTGTCGAGCAAGGCAGCGGGGAACGGCCGGAGGCCGAGGACACGGTGGAAGTGCATTACGAGGGGAGGCTGACCGACGGCACGGTGTTCGATTCCTCGCACCGCCGTGGCGAGACGGCCACCTTCCGGTTGGATCAGGTGATTCCCGGCTGGACCGAGGGCGTGCAGTTGATCGCCCCCGGTGGCAAGATCCGGCTCGTGATCCCATCCGATCTTGCTTATGGGGATCGCGGTTCACCCCCCACGATTCCCGGTGGCGCAACACTGATCTTCGATGTGGAACTCATTGATGTGAAATGACCTTGTTTGCTGCCGCGCCGGCCGCACCGCCGCGCGGCAGCGACAGATTCCTCTCCCCCGGCACCTTCCATTCTCCTCCGTATGGTCTAGGTTTGTAATGGGTACAGTACGTACCCGTATTGAAAACCATGATAATGCCGGCACGAGGCGGGACAGCCCGAAGTCGGCAGCCAAGGAGGAGAGTCATCATGTACAGGAACACGTCCCTTCGGGCCGTGGCGGCTGCGCTATTGCTGCTGCTGGCGAGCCAGGTGGCGCATGCCGGCTACACCGCTACCCGTTACCCCATTGTGCTGGTCCACGGCCTGCTGGGTTTCGATTCCATCGCCGGTGCCATCAACTACTGGTACCGGATTCCCGCCGAGCTGGAGCGCGGGGGTGCCGACGTCTACGTGGTCAAGGTGGATCCGGTCCAGTCCAACGAGGTGCGGGGCGAACAGCTCGCCCAGCAGGTGGAGGACATCCTTGCCATCAGCGGTGCTGACAGGGTCAATCTTATCGGCCACAGCCAGGGCGGCCTGACCGCCCGCTATGTGGCTGCGACGCGCCCGCAACTGGTCGCATCGGTGACATCTGTGGGAACACCGAACCAGGGCTCGACGGTCGCGGACGTGATACGGGCCGGCCTGCGGGAAGGCGGCATCTCGGAATCCGTTGTCAGCAGTATTGCGAACGGCTTCGGCAACCTGATCAATGTGCTGTCGGGGGGCGGCTGGAGCGGGGCGGATTCCGTGGCCGCGCTGGACAGCCTGACCACGGCCGGCCTGGAAGACTTCAACTCCCGCTACCACGGTGCGGCTGTGCCTTCAGGCTGCGGCAATGCAGCCCACATGGTCGATGGTGTCCGCTACTTTTCCTGGGGCGGCACCAGTGTGCTCACCAACGTCCTGGACCCCAGCGATGCCGCACTGGGCCTGACCAGCCTGGCTTTTGTGTTCGACGAGCGTAATGACGGCCTGGTCGGGCGCTGCAGCTCCCGGCTGGGGTATGTGATCCGGGACGACTACCGCATGAATCACCTGGATCTGGTGAACCAGACATTCGGGCTGGTTTCGCCGTTCGAGGTGAAACCCACCACACTCTATCGTCAGCATGCGAACCGCCTGCAGCAGGCCGGTTTCTGAACCATGGCGGGAAAACTGACCGTGATCGGGGCCGGCCTCGTGCTGGCCCTGATTCTCTGGGGCCTTTCGGGGCGTGACACTGAATTACCCGAAGCTGGCGGGGTTGCGGTCGAGTCGAAGTCGGAGGTGGAGCAGCACCTGACTGAAGCGCCACCAGGCTCGTTGCCGGCCGGGGACTCGCTTGAGCAGGAACAACAGCTCGATCGCGTTCCGGTTCCCGCCGTGGATGGGAGGATCACGGTTGACGGCGGCACGCTGGTCCCGGACCGGGCACTGCGTGACCTGTTCGACCACTTCCTCGCCGATGCCTCCCGCCACGGAGTGGCGGCCTCCCGTGACCTGCTGGAGAGCGAGCTGCGCCGCCGCAAGCTCTCTGCAGCCGTGAAGAAGGAGATCCTGGCCGTCTTCGAGCGTTATCTGGCCTATCTGCGGGAATTGGAGAATCGGTTGCTCGCCAGTCAGCCCATGGATTCCGAGCAGCGCTTCCAGTTGACCTACGATACCCGGCGACAGGTTCTGGGACTGGTGCTCTCGGACGCGTTCTTCGCCGAAGAGGAGGCCATGGACCTGGCGTACCTGGCAGGGGAGTTCACCGAATCCCGCTCCACCGGCCGTAGTCGCCAATTGCTGGAGGTACGGGAACGGGTCGCCAGTCTGCGCAGTGAACAGGGCGAGCAGGCCGATCCCGCTGCGGTGGCGGAACTCTACCGGGAGGCGTTCGAAGAGGACGCCGCCGCGCGTGTTCGGGAACTGGAAGAACGGCGCGCAACCTGGAATGCGCGGGTCGAGGCTTTTCTCGCGGAGCGCGAGAATCTGTTGACAGCGGGGCTGGCGGAGAGGGACAGGGAACGGGAGCTGGAGAAGCTGGTCGAGGCGCATTTCGACGACAGGGAGGCGCTGCGACTCCCGGCAGAGCTGGAAATGCGGCAGTAAACGGACTGGAACTGGAGGTCGGAGGCTCCTTCCCCCGGCGCTCTCCAGATGCCTCGCGCATCGTGGGAAAGCCGGCCGATGCTGGATTTCGCGATGCTGGCGTGGCGCACGCGAAACATGGCGGATTCCCGAAACGCCGATGATCCCGTAGTCTCAGGGTAGGCCCGTGCCCCTGCACAGGGGGGGCGGATTCGCTACGCTGAACGCAACGCGCTTGCGCACCGGAGGAGGAGCCGTCACGTGCTGGAACTGACCAAACCCGATCAACTGGGGATTTCCCTGGACCGCCTCAGGCGCATCGATCACTGGATGCAGGCACACGTGGACAGCGAGCGCCTGGCCGGCATCAGCGTGCTGATCAACCGCCGCGGGCGTAATGCCTATTACGGCGCGGCGGGAACGCTGGACGTGGAACGCCGCGGCGAAGTCCGTTCGGACTCCATCTTCCGCGTGTATTCCATGACCAAGCCCGTGACCAGCGTGGCGGCGATGATGCTCTACGAGGAAGGCGCCTTCCAACTGGACGATCCGGTCGCGCGCTTCCTGCCGGAGTTCACCGATATGCAGGTCGTGGTCGGCGGCGACGCCGATGCCCCGGTGCTGGAACCCGCGCGCAGCCTGATCACGCTGCGCCATCTCCTCACGCACACCGCCGGGTTCACCTACGATTTCGGCCAGGTTTCTCCGGTGGACGCGTTGTACCGTCGCCATGGAATCAACTTCTCCGCGGCCGAGGGTTCGCTGGCGGAGATGGTGGGCAGGCTTGCGGAGTTGCCCCTGCAGTTTCACCCTGGAACCCAATGGAACTACGGCGTCTCCACCGACGTGCTGGGTCGCGTGGTGGAAGTGATCTCCGGACAGTCGCTGGACGAATTCTTCCAGCAGCGCATCTTCAGCCCGTTGGGCATGCACGACACTGCTTTCCACGTGGACGAAGCGAAGCTGGATCGGTTCGCGGCCATGTACACCTCCAGTCGCATGAATCCGCCGCCGCGGCTGGTCGAGGAAATCACCGAGCTGTTGCCGGAACCGGTCGGGGGCCTGAAACTGAACGACCCAGCCCCAGGCGGCCGCTTCTCCAGGCCGGCGGCCATCCTCTCGGGCGGTGGGGGCCTGACGTCCACCACCGAGGATTATCTGCGCTTCGCATTGATGCTGCGAAACAGCGGCATGCTGGACGGTGAACGGCTGCTGGGCAAAAAGACCGTGGAATACATGCGGTGCAACCACCTTGCCGGCTCCATGGCGGACATGGGCCAGCCGCGCTTCAACAATGCACACATGGGCTCGGGGGTGGGCTTCGGCCTGGGCTTCGCGGTGGTCCTGGACCCGGCCAGGGCGCAAACCATGGGCTCGGTGGGAGAGTACTTCTGGACCGGCATGGCCAACACGCAATTCTGGATCGATCCGGTGGAGGATCTGATCGTGATCCAGATGGCCCAGCTTATTCCGTCCACGCTGGTGCCTGTGCGGAGAGAGCTGCGCGCGCTGGTGGCCCAGGCGCTGGAGGAGTAGCCGGGCAGGGGATGTCGCCGGGTCGCGCGCTGGTCATCAGCCGCGCTCGGCAGCTTCCATTCTGCGCACCAGTTGCCGATACCAGCGCAGACCACACCATCCGGCTGCGAGCAGGTACGGGATGGCGCCCACCACCCACATGATCAGGCCGGCCAGCTGCTGGTCCTGCAGATCGCGGGCTTCACCGTAGAGAGGCTGCTGGGCGAAGGTCAGCAGCGCACCCAGGAAGCCGGTGTGCATCAGCGTGAACAGCAGTGCCAGCAGGGCCCATGGCGTGGTGCGGGGGTTCGCCCGCAGCACGGCCCACCAGAACGGGCCCGCGGTAAGCAGGAAGCAGGCGTGCTCCACCGCATGCCACCAGGCGTTTTCCACCGCCAGCATGTAGAAATACGGGGTATGCCAGAACCAGATCGCCGCCGCGTGCAGATAGGCGGCCAGCATGGGCCTGGCGGCCAGCTTGAGAAAGGGTTCCCACAGGTAGCGGCCGGCTCGTCCCCCGGCGGCGGCCAGTTGCGGCAGCGGTCGGGCCAACACCCAGAGCGGGGCAATCACCACCATCAGCAGCATGTGCTGGGTCATGTGCATGGCGGTGCTGGTTTCAGCCCAGTCGTCCAGCGGGCCGAACAGCGTCAGCACGGTGATGACCGCAGTGGCATGAAACAGCAGTGCACGCATCCGGCCCGCCGGCGTGCGCAGGGCACCCACTGTGTAACACAGCCAGAAGCCCGCCAGCAGCAGGGCGCTCAGCAACGCGGGTATGCGCTCCGTGCCGGTGGTCGTCAGAGGGTTGTGGGCCAGCGCCGTTGCGGACGCCAGCAGCAGGGGCGCGGCAATCACCATCGCCGCGAACGGGGTCAGACGCATGGCGGCAGGGTCAGTACGGTGAGGCCGATGGCCAGTGTGGCGATGGCGGTGATCAGGTGCACGCCACTGGACACCAATGCGATGAAGCGGTCCGTGGATCCTGGCTGGCTGCTGAGGCCCGCTCTCCAGCAGAGCCGGGTCCAGTAGAGCAGGGGAAGCAGCGTGACCGCGGTCAGCACCAGCAGCGACAGGTTCAGCCAGTTGGCTGCTCCCAGTTCTTCGGCTGGCGGTGCCACTGCGCAGCCCACGGACAGTCCGCCATACAGGGCGACGAACCAGACGCTCCAGAGGATCAGTCCCACAACCAGCTGCATGGGATGCGTAGGCGCGATCATGCAGCGCCTCCCCAGCTCATCGGCAGCAGGATGAACGCCGCGAAACCGAGCCAGAACACACCCGTGGTATACAGCCAGAACGGCGCGACCACCACCGGTTCGTAGGGGTAGTGCCTGGATACGTAACCGTAATGGACCCGCCGGGCCTGCAAGGCCGTCAGGATCACCGCCAGGCCGCTGTGGAACAACTGATAGATCAGCATGAACAGCAGCACGGCGTCATGGGCCAGTTCGGTCGGCGCCAGCGAGGAGCCCGCGATCACCCAGATCAGCAGTCCCACGTGCAGGGTGCCGATCAAGGCAATACGCCAGAACGCCGCCTGCAGCCCGGAGTCCCGGCCGGCTTTCAAGTGCCGGGTGATGCGCCGGAAGTCCAGTGCCGAGACGGTCAGCAGTATGCCGCTGGCCAGCAGGGGCAGCATCAGCAAGGGCTGCTGGTCGGGGATCGACCATTCCGGCGAGACCGTCCACAGGTAGAACCAGGCGAACAGCAACGACATGTACAGCGCGCCGTTTGCCATCAGCGTAATGACCATGCCCCATAGTCCCGGTCCGTCATGGGTGCGGGAATGCAGCGGCAGGTCGCGTGTGCTCTCCTCGGCGCTGGGCGGGGCCATGGCCGGGTGTGCCCCGTTCTCCCAGGACCACCGCAGCAGGAACACGGCCGCGAGCACCGCGCCCACGATGGACAGCTCGTAGACGCGGACCAGCAGGCTGATGCAGACCACGGCCAGTGAGGCCGCCGCACAGAGCGGCAGCCAGGAGTTGGTGGGCAGGTGGAAAATGGCGGTGACCTTGCCGGTGACGGCCTCCGAGCCCCAGGTTTCGCGCCGGCCGTGGGAGATCTCGGTCAACCCGTGCTCGCCTTGTTCGATAGTGCGCGGCAGTTCGGGGTTTTCCCACAGCGGGTGACGGGTACTGCACGTCGGCAGGCTGGCGAAATTGTACGTGGTGGGCGGGGTGGCCGTCGCCCAGTCCAGGGTATCGGCGTTCCAGGGGTTCTGCGGCGCCTTGCGGCCGAAACGGAAGTGCAGCAGCACGTCGACGATGATCATCGCCACCCCGGCCGCCATGATGAACCCGCCCACCGAGGACAGCAGGTTCAGCCAGTCCCAGCCAAGCCCGGCCTCGTAGGTGTACACCCGCCGCGGCATGCCCAGCAGGCCGGTCAGGTGCATCAGCAGGAAGGTGGTGTTGAAACCGATGAAGGTCAGCCAGAACCCCCAGCGGCCCAGCACGTCGGAAGGCATGCGTCCGGAGAAATGCGGCAGCCAGTAATAGAAGCCGGCGATCAAGGGGAAGAACATGCCGCCTACCAGCACGTAGTGCATGTGGGCCACCACGAAATGGGTGTCATGCACCTGCCAGTTGAAGGGCACCAGGGCCAGCATCACACCCGTGAGACCGCCGCAGACGAAGATGATCAGGAAGCCGACGATCCACAGCATCGGCAGGTTGAACACCACGCGCCCGGTCCACAGGGTCGCCAGCCAGGCGAACAACTGGATGCCGGTCGGAACGGCCACCAGCATGCTGGCCACCGAGAAAAAGGCCTGGGCCAGCTGGGGTATGCCCACGGTGAACATGTGGTGCACCCACAGGCCGAAGCTGATGAAGCCTGTGAGAATGATGGACAGCACGATCCACCGGTAGCCCACGATGGGGCGGCCGGAAAAAACCGGTATCAACGTCGAGACGATGCCCGCCGCCGGCAGGAAGATGATGTAGACCTCCGGGTGCCCGAACAGCCAGAACAGATGTTGCCAGAGGATCGGATCGCCGCCGCCGGCCACCTCGAAGAACGGCATGCCGGCCGCGCGCTCCAGTTCCAGCAGGATGCTGGCCAGGATCAGTGGCGGGAAGCCGAACACGATCATCAGCGCCATCGCCAGGATGTACCAGCAGTAGATGGGCATCTGCCGTAGCGACATGCCATTGGTGCGGCTGCGCAGGATGGAGACGGTGAGTTCCACCCCGGCAGCCACGGCCGAGATCTCGACGAAGGTCACGCCCAGCAGCCAGAAGTCGGAACCCGGGCCGGGTGCGAATTCGGCGCTGCTGAGCGGCGTATACATGAACCAGCCTGAATCCGGGGCCATGCCCAGCACCAGGCTGGAGAAGATGATCAGGCCGCCGAACAGGTAGCAGTAGTAGCCCAGCGAGGTAATGCGTGGAAAGGCCAGATCCCGGGCGCCGATCATCTTGGGGATCAGGTAGATCGCCAAGCCTTCCAGGATGGGGATGGCGAACAGGAACATCATCACCGTGCCGTGCATGGTGAAGATCTGGTTGTACAGGTCGGGGCTGATGATGTCCTGCTCGGGCAGGGCCAACTGGGTGCGCACCAGCATCGCCAGCAGCCCGCCGATCAGGAAGAAGATGGCACCGGTGACCATGAACCGCAGCCCCAGCGAGGTATGGTTCACCGCCGACAGCGTGCCCAGTCCCGGCAGGTTGCGCCAGACCTGGTGAAATTCCCGATGAATCTGCTCGGCGGAGCGCGGCCCTGGCTCAGTCATCCTGCTGGGCCTCCAGCCAGGCCTGGAACTCCTCCGGCGGAAGGGCCTCCACCGTGAAGCGCATGTGGGCGTGGGCCACGCCGCAGAATTCCGCGCACTGGCCGTGGTAGGTGCCCGGTTCGTCGGCCTGCAGGCGCAGCACGCCGGTGTGGCCCGGAATCATGTCCAGCTTGCCTCCCAGTCTGGGGATCCAGAATGAATGAATAACGTCTTCGCTGCGCACCACAAAGTCCACCGGCACGCCGGCCGGCATCCGTATCTCGTTGCGCAGCGTGACGCCGGTATCCGGGTAATGGACTTCCCACCACCATTGGTGTCCGGTGACTTCGATGCGCGCCGGTTCGCCGTCCTCAAGCGGCAGCGGCAGCATGTTGTGGCCGGCCGGTATGCCGAAGGCGAGCAGCAGTGTGATGCTGGCCAACGGCAGCACCACCCCGCCGCCGATCACCCAGCGGTTCTGCACGCGCTGGGCGTCGCGCTGGTCCACCTCGCCGGGATCCCGGCGCATGGCGTAGAGCCAGAGCAGGGTGATCACGATCAACACCACCGTCGCGAAGCCGAACATGCCCCACCAGAGCCACGCGGCCGAGGTGGCTGACGGGCCGGCCGGGTCCAGCGTCGAGTAAGGGCCGCTGCAGGCGGCGAGCAACAGGCTGGTGAATACCAGGGTGAACAAGGCTACCCTGTTAGGCATTCGACGGTGGCTATGCCGCTGCCGCGACAAACGCCAGGACGAGGGGCGCCAATGAAGCCGGAACCGATACCCAGTCGCGCGGCCATCAACGGCCATCCGCTGCATCCCATGCTCATCCACTTTCCGGTGGCCATGCTGGTGGCGCTGGTCGGTTCCGACGCGGCCTACGTCTACACCGGGGATTTCTTCTGGGCCCGGGCCAGCCTGTGGCTGGCAGGTGTCGGCGCGCTGGGTGGCTGGATCTCCGGCGTGGCCGGCATCATCGACCTCGCGACCGTGCCCCACATCCGCCGCCTGATCACCGCCTGGTGCCATTCCATCCTGGCCGTGATGCTGTTGTCCCTGGCGTCCTTCAACTGGCTGCTGCGGGTGGGTGATCCGGTGGAATACCTCATTCCCTGGGGCGTGTACATGTCGCTGCTCACCGCCGCGCTGATCTCCGTCACCGGCTATCTGGGTGGACAACTGGTGTACGAACACGCGGTGGGCGTGGATATCGAAGAGGCCTATGCGAAGACGCGGCATCTCTGAAGCGTATTGCCGGGGAGCGCTCACAGGTTCAACTCCCACGCCGGTTTCCACAGCACCACCCAGATGATGGCGGCCACCAGGACCGCCATCACCAGGCCCAGCAGCACGCACCAGCGGCGCAGCGGCTTGTCCGGGGCATTCTCGGAGCGCAGCACCAGCAGGCCGGTGAGCGCGTGGCAGACCACCAGCCCCGTGACCAGAGTCAGTTTGGCAATCAGCCAGACCTCCACCGTATGATTCAGCAGGAAAACCACCGTGCCACTGGCGATGGCAACCAGCGCGGCCGGCGTGGCGACATGGGTAAAGGTGAACCGGGAGATGGAGCCGTAACGGGGGCGCTCCGTGATGGCGGTGCTTTGCGAGGCGGTTCCGGCGACCAGTGCTGGCAGGTAGAGCAGGGTGGCTGCCCAGAACAGCAAAGCTGCCATGTGCAGCACCAGAAACCACAGCATGAATGCTCTCCATAGTCCTGGCGCAGCCAGGGCGGCGACACCATACAATGCCGGAAGCGGAACGCAGGCCGGTCCGGCGGAAGTCCGTGATTCCGGAGGCTGCGAGTCTCTTTCAAGTTAACGTGCGGATGCGCGCTTTTTCAATGCAAGGCAAGGCAGCGGCTGCCCGTAAAGGTCGCCGGCCGGCAAAGGAGGAGGGGTGAGCGACTGTATTTTCTGCAGAATTCAGGGAGGGGATGAACCCGCCAGTGTCGTCTACGAAGATGCCCTATGCGTCGCGTTCATGGACATCTACCCAGCCAGCCGCGGTCATGTGCTGGTGATTCCGCGGCAGCATGCGGTGTTCCTGCATGAGTTGCCGGCAGAAACGCAGCAACATCTGTTCCGGATCGGCTGCCGCATACTGACCGCGCAACAGGAAGCCGGGGTGCCCTGGCAAGGCGCCACGGTGCTGGTGAATGACGGGCCTGCGGCTGGACAGCATGTGCCTCATGTCCACCTGCACTTGCTGCCCCGTGTGCGGGGGGACAGGCTGCGGGTCATGTTCGGGTTCATGGCCCGCAGTCTCAACTTCTTCGGCCGGGCGGCAAAGCGGCGTCAGCTCGATGCGGACGCCACCCTGCTGCGCGAGCACATGGGTCAGGGCGGGGCTGATTGATCGCCGCGTTTGCGCCCCGGTCCGCATCGTTCATGGCTTGCCATAACGCCACAGGTGGCGGGGCCGAATTCCGCAGGATTATGTCCGGAAACTTCAGGTGCTGGGTCTTACCGCGGGTTCTGGCGTCGTCGCACGCCGCAGGTAGTCCCGGACCGGCAACCGGAAGGAGATCACGCTGGCAATCAGCAGGACCGCACCGGATGCCCCGAAGGCGACCCAGTGGGTGCCGAAGGCGTCGTAGCCCCAGCCGCCCAGCCAGGAACTGATCATGGCGCCGATCTGGTGGGCGAGATAGGTCCAGCCGTACAGGATGCCCACCACGCGCACGCCATAGATGTCGGCCAGGATGGCCGAGGAGAGCGCGATGCTGCCAGCCCAGACGACACCGCCAATGGCGGCCACCAGATACAGCTCCCACACCGCGGCAACCATCAACAGCGCGAAGAAGCCCAGGCCGCGCACCAGGTAGATCACGGAGAGCAGGTTCTTCTTGGCGACCTTGTCGGCCAGCCGGCCCAACAGGATTGTGCTGGGTATGGCCACCAGGCCGATCAGGCCTATGCCGTAGGAGGCGGTGATCGGGTCAAAGCCGTGGTCAACCAGCATGGGTACCCCGTGAGTGCCCAGCAGGTTCATGCTGAAGCCGCAGGCGAACAAGCCAAGCGCCACCTGCCAGAAGGGCCGGGTGCGGATGGCTTCCCGCCAACTCAGTTCCAGCGAAGCCGTACCCGGGTCCACGGACTTGACTTCCGGCTTGTTGGTGGAGGGGTCGATGATCAGGTCGGTGTCTGCCGGTGCATCGTCGCGGATCACGAACAACGTGGTGGGGATGACCAGCACCAGGAAGATCACGCCGAAGCCGATCATCGTGTTCTGCCAGCTGCTGGTCTCGATGGCGTAGGCCAGGACCGGCGTCATGATGGCGATACCGGCCATCGAGCCGGTGGACAGGAAGAACAGCGCCATACCCCGGCGGCGCGTGAACCAGCGACTGAGCACCGGGGTCAGTGCCACCGGGCTGGTGAACGAGAAGCCCAGCGACATCAGTACGCCGAATGCCAGGAAGAACGTGAAAGGATGGCGGGCCGTCACCGTCCAGACGATGGAGGCCATCACCATGAGGGTGCCCACTGTCAGCACCCATCGCGTTCCTCGGGTGCCGGCGAGGTGCCCGGCAAGAGGCATGCCCAGGCCGTAGCAGAGCATGCCGATGGCGATGATGCCCGCCAGCATGGTGCGGCTCAGCCCCAGGTCTTCGGCCATGGGAATGAAGAAGGGGCCGATGCCCATGCGCATCCCCACCGTGAGCAGCGTGATCAGCGTGGCGGCCGCCACAATATTCCAGCCGAAGTACCAGTTGCCGAACGTTCGCGCCGCCACCGCAGTTGTCCTCCCAGGATACGAATCGCGTCAATGATTAGTGGGCTATCTACTTTCGGCCCCAGTATGACACAGCACACTATCCACCGGAACTCAGCGCATGCCAGCAGTGCATGGCGGCGTATGCGCGCCAGGGGCGCCAGGCTTCGGCTCGCCGTTGCAGCGCGGCCGGCTTGTCGATGCCGCAAGCCCGCATCAAGCCCAGGTCTGCGCTGGGGAAGGCATCCGGATCGGCCAGCGCACGCATGGCAATGTAATGCGCGGTCCAGGGGCCGATACCGGGCAGTGCCTGCAACTGTTCCCGTGCCAATACCGGGTCGGCCGCCGGGGTCAGTTGGATGTCCCCGGTGGCCACCGCATTGGCCAGGTGCAGCACCGTCTGTGCGCGCCTGGAAGTCAGTCCCAGGTCGATGATCTGTTGTAGCGGGGCCTGCCGGACGCGGTCGGCGTCGGGGCCTGTATGGTCCAGCGCCGGGAACGGTGTGGAGACCGGGGCGCCGAATGCGGCAACGAATCGACGGAACAGCGTCGTTGCGGCCTTTACAGTGACCTGCTGACCGAGTATCGCGCGAATGGCCAGTTCGAATCCGTCGGTGGTGCCGGGTACACGTAGGCCCGGCGTTTGCTGGACCAGGGGGGCCAGCAACGGGTCCGCTCCCAGATGGTCGTCGATGGCAGCGGTGTCTGCGTCCAGGTTCAGCAGCCGACGTACGCGGATCTTCACCTCGGGTCCGGACTCCAGCAGGCTTTGGGAAGCGTCCAGTTCCAGCATCCCCGGTGCCGGGCCGGGACGGAGGGCGACCCATCCGCTCGCCTGTTCCGTCCGTAGCGCCCGGACGTAGATGCCATCGATCAGTTGCTCGGTACTGTCGGCGCCACGGCTGGTCAGGAACGCGGTCGCCGCGTCCCAGGCCAGCGGGGGCGTGAAAGCCAGCGAGAGGCGTGGGACGAAGGTGTAGTCATCGCTCATTGCGCGGCCTCCGTCGGTGGCGGCGTGGCATGTTCCAGTCGCGCGCACAGCTCGCTTGCGGCATCCACGTCACCGCCGGGCAGCACCGTGCCGAACAGCCGGCAGACATTGCGACCGAAGATGTCCCGCGTCACGTCCGGATGGAAGGCATTGTCCCGGCGGCGCGTGATGGCGGTGAGCACATCCAGGTGGCCCACTTCGATCATCGGCGTGACGGAGCCGTCGTAATCCGAGCCCAGGGCCGCGTGGTGGGAGGGGTGCTCGGCACCCTCCTGTTCGGCGATCAGCATGATGTGTTCCATCACGTCGGCAATACGCCAGACACTGGGGCCGATCGCCTGTGGCCAGTAGCCGACCCCGATCACTCCGCCGTTCTGCACGATCAGCGCAATGTCCTCGTCACTGAGGTTCCGGTCCGGACGACAAGGTGCCTCGCATTCCGCCCGGATGCCGGTATGGGATACGGTCACGGGCGAGGAGAGCAGCTCGACGGAATCACGCAAACCGTCGCTGGAGATGTGCGCCAGGTCGACCAGTATGCCCAGTCGCTCCGCCTCGGTCAGCGCAACCCTGCCGTGGTCGGTCAGGCCGTAGCGGGTACAGCCTTCGTTGGAGCCGGACAGCGCGTTGTCGAAACGGTGCGTGGGTGCGAACATGCGAACGCCGGCATCGAACAGCTCCTGCATCTCCCTGCGGACGTCCTCGTTCGTGGCCTCGTCGCCGCCGATCCAATGGCCCCCCTCGATGCCCAGTATTCCTCCGATGACCGATTTGCCGGCCAGCCGGTCGTCCACCAACCGCTCCAGGTCCTCCATGTTTTCGATCAGCCGCAGCTCCGGCCCATCACTGTCCCGGGAGCGCTCCACGGCATCCTTCAGGCGCTCGATCTGGTAGAGTGCCCGGTCTTTCAGGCTGAACACCGGGCGCCCCTGCATGAAGTTGAGCGGTGTGTTGGTATCGGGCATGCGCCCGCTGACACAGCGACTCCAGGGCAGGGAGAGCGGGCTCTTGGTGACGATGGTGAACACCTGTAGCGCGATGTTGCCGTCGTTCAGTCTGGGCAGGTCGGCATGGCCGAACATGGAGCGTTGCAGCGGATCCCGTTCCCATTTCAGTGTGTCGATGTGCAAATCCGCAATGAACATGGAACGATGGAACAGACGGTCGCCCGCCGTGGGTTCCGGCGCGTCAGGATCCACGCCGTAGGGGTTCATCATTCGGTCGTACTGGCCGGCAAGGTAGTAAAGCCCCGCAGCATACTGGGTATAGGCCACGTAGCCGATTGCACCCAGCAGTGCCAGTACGATAATGAATCCAATACGGAGTTTCACGGTCCAGAATCCTCCAGTCACCCTGCCTGGCAGGGCGAATGAACCAGTCAATCGGGTCGGAAATGCGCAACGATTCGTTACACAGTGACGAAACAGCCCCCGTCGATCAAGCCGGTCGGCTGGTGGTCCTGGACGTGCTCCGGGGTGTTGCGGTGCTGGGTATTCTTCTGATGAACATCCAGTCCTTCGGCCTGGTTTCCAGCCAGTACGCCAACCCCAAGGCGCTGGGGGATCCGCCGCCTGTGGATTGGCTGGTGTGGCTGGTCAACCACGTGGTGGCGGACGAGAAATTCATCTCCATGCTTACCATCCTGTTCGGCGCCGGCCTGCTGCTGATGGCCAGAACCTCCAGGGACTCGGTCGCCGGATTCGAGCGTCTGTTCCGCAGGCGCATGGGCTGGTTGCTGGTATTCGGTCTGCTCCACGGCCTGCTTATCTGGCCGGGAGACATCCTCGCCGCCTACGCCGTCTGCGGCCTGATCGTGATGCGCTACCGGCACCTGGAGCCATTGACGCTGGTGACCATCAGTGCCGTGTTGTTCGCCGCGGTGATGGTGCTGTGGATGCTGATCAGCGCCATCATCCTGTTCGCCTTGCCCGGGGAAACCATACAGAGTCTCAGCGGCAAGTACTGGACGCCCAGCAGCGATGTCATCGGCGAGGAGGTCGCCCGCCACACCCACGGCTGGGTGGCGGCCTTTGGCGATCGTGCCGTCAACGCGGTGGGTGCGCAGGTATGGATGCTGCTCACCGACCGCATCTGGCGCATGACGGCGATGATGTTCCTGGGCATGGCCCTGCTCAAGGTGGGCTTCCTTTCCGGCAGCTGGCGCATGCGGCATTACCAGATCGTTGCCGGGCTGGGCCTGCTGATCGGCGTGCCGGTGATCATGTCGGGTGTCTGGTTCAATGAAGCGCTGGACTGGGATTTCCGCCACTCCATCTTTCTCGGTCGCATCGCCAATCACTGGGGCAGCGTGGCCATCTGCATGGCCTGGCTGGCGCTCATCATCATGATGGTGAAGGCGGATGCGCTGGGCCGGGTGCGGCGGGCGCTGGAGGCGGTGGGCAGCATGGCGATGACCAACTACCTGGGTCAGTCACTGATCTGCGGCGCCATCTTCTATGGTTTCGGCCTGGGGCTGTTTTCCGCCCTGGGTCATCTCCAGTTGCTCGGCGTGGTGCTGCTGATCTGGGCATTCCAGATCGTGTTCTCGCTGATCTGGCGCCGGCTTGTGGGGCGGGGGCCGTTCGAGACCGCCTGGCGCCGGCTGTCACAGCCGGCGCGTTCGGGCTGAGCGGGGCCCGACCCCAATGGTCAGGCTCAGCGGGGCCAGCGAGGCGGACGTTTCTCGATGAACGCGTCGAGGCCTTCCCGCGCGGCGTCCGTATCCATGTTGCAGGCCATGGTGTCCGTGGCCATGGCGTAAGCATCCGCCAGACCGGCGCCGAGTTGCCGGTGCAGCAAGGCTTTTCCGGCGCGTATGGCCTCCGGCGGCTTGGCCGCGATAGTTGCCGCCATGTGCTGGACGGCTTCCTCCAGCGCTTCGTCCGGCACTACCTGGTTGATCAGTCCGATCGCCTCCGCCCGGGCCGCGTTGATGAATTCCCCGGTGAACAGCAGATGGGCCGCATGCTTGCGGCCGACGTTGCGCGAAACAGCCACGGCCGGGGTCGCGCAGAACAGGCCGAAGTTGATGCCGGAGGTGGCGAAACGGGCGCTCTCGCCGGCCACCGCCAGATCGCAGCTTGCCACCAGCTGGCAGCCGGCCGCCGTGGCGATGCCGTGCACCTGGGCGATCACCGGCTGGGGCAGCTCGACAATCTGCTGCATCATCGCGCTGCAGCGGCCGAACAGGTCCCGGTGGTAGGTCTGCTCCTCCCGGGCGCGGACCTCTTTCAGGTCGTGGCCGGGACAGAATGCCTTGCCCTCGGCGCGGATCACCACCACCCGCACCCCTTCGTCGTCGGCGAGTTCCTCCAGCAGAGCACGCATGCCATCGATCACCGCTCCAGTGAGCGGATTGAACCGGGCGGCGCCCGGTAGCGTGATGGTGGCGATGCCGTCCTCGCCGCGCTGCAACTGAATGTCCGTCTGTTCCATAACCGTTGTCATTGGTCGAGTCTCCGTGCCTGCTCGCGCAGGGCAAATTTCTGGATCTTTCCGGTGGATGTCTTGGGTAGCTCGCAGAACACCACGGTTCGCGGTGCCTTGTAGTGCGCCAGATGCTCTCGGCAGAAGGCGATGATGTCCTCGGCGCTGACCTGGTCCTGGCCCTCGCGCAGGGTGACGAAGGCGCAGGGCGTTTCGCCCCATTTCTCGTCGGGCCGGGCGACCACGGCGGCTTCCAGCACGGCCGGGTGGCGATAGAGCACATCCTCCACCTCGATGGTGGATATGTTCTCTCCGCCGGAGATGATGATGTCCTTCAGTCGGTCCTTGATCTCCACGTAGCCGTCCGGATGCTGCACGGCCAGGTCGCCGGTATGAAACCACCCCCCCTTGAACGCCTTGTCGGTGGCGGCGGAATTCTTCAGATAACCCTTCATCACCGTGTTGCCCCGCATGAAGATCTCGCCCATGGTCTTGCCGTCCCATGGCACCGGCTCCAGCGATTCCGGGTGGCCCACCATCAGACCCTCCAGCATCGGGTAGCGTACCCCCTGGCGGGCCTTGACCCGCGCTCGCTCGTCCAGCGGCAACGCGTCCCACTCCCCATGCCAGGCGCAGACGGTCACCGGGCCGTACACCTCGGTGAGACCGTAGACGTGGGTGATCTCGATGCCCATGTCCTCCACCGCGCCGATCACCTTCGCCGGTGGCGCGGCGCCGGCGGTCATGGCTTTCACCGGATGCTTCAGCGTGGCGCGGGCCTCGGCCGGCGCGTTGAGCAGCCCGTTCAGCACGATCGGCGCACCGCACAGGTGAGTGACCCCGTGCTCGCTGATCAGTGACAGGATCTTCACCGGGTCCACCTTGCGCAGGCAGACATGGGTGCCTATCGCAGCGGTGATGGTCCACGGGAAGCACCAGCCGTTGCAGTGGAACATGGGCAGCGTCCACAGGTAGATGGGGTGGTGGCCCATGCCCCAGACCATCTGGTTGCTCACCGCATTCAGGTAGGCGCCGCGGTGGTGGTAGACCACACCCTTGGGGTCTCCGGTGGTGCCAGAGGTGTAGTTCAATGAGATGGCGTCCCATTCGCTGCCGGGGCGTATCCAGTCGAAATCGGGGTCGCCTTCCTCGAGCAAGGCCTCGTAGTCCAGCTTGCCGAGCGCTTCGCCACCGTCGAACTCCGGGTCGTCCACGTCGATGACCAGGGGAGGGGACGTCATGCCCTCCAGGGCTTCCCGGATCACCGGGACGAATTCGCGGTCCACCAGCAGTGCCTTGGCCTCGCCGTGCTCCAGCATGAACCGGATGGCCGCCGCGTCGAGTCGGATATTCAGCGCGTTGAGCACGCCGCCGGCCATGGGCACGCCGAAGTGCACCTCCAGCATCTCCGGAATATTGGGCAGCATGGCGGCCACGGTGTCGCCGGGCGCGATGCCCTGGCGCACCAGCGCGGAGGCCAGTTGCCGGCAGCGTGCGTAGGTCTGGCGCCAGTCGCGGCGGACGGCCCCGTGGATCACGGCGGGGTGGTCCGGGTACACCGACGCCGCGCGTTCGATGAAGGTCAATGGGCTCAGCGGCTCGAAATTCGCCGGTGTCTGCGGCAGCCCCTGATCAAAGATACCAGCCATACGTCTCCTCCGATCCGGTGTGTCCGGCGATGTCGTTGTTGTCCGCCGAGTCAGGCGCTTCCTTCACGATAGCCGCACAGACGTCCGATGAAAACGTCAAGAGGATGAACAGTAATGAGACGCATTCGTGTTGACATTTTGTGCATGCGACGATAAGAATAAGAATCATTCTTGTTTGAGTCTTGTGATCTGTAAAGGGAAACATGCCGGACTGCCGCATCAGCCAGGGACGTGCACGCCGCATCCGTCATTGTCGCCGGCAGCGGCTGCTGTCTGCCCTGGTGCTGGCAGTGCCGGCCGCGCTGGCCGCGGAGCAGTCGCACACGCTCGACACGCTGGTCATCACCGGAACACGTAGCGAGCGCTCCGTGCTGGATACGCCGGTACGAACGGAAGTGGTGTCCGCCGCGGAGTTGCAGCGGACGCATGCGCGCACGCTGAAGGAGGGTCTGGAGAACGTGCCGGGCCTGCACCTGCGGGAAATTCACGGCAAGCCCGGTTTCGAGGTGTCGCTGCAAGGACTGAGTGGCGAGCAGGTGCTGGTGCTGGTGGACGGGCTTCCGATTTCCGCCAGCACAGGCTCCACGGTAGACGTCAGCCAGTTGGCGCTTACCGAAGTGGAACGCATCGAGATCGTCAAGGGAGCAACCTCGGCGCAATACGGAAGTGCGGCCATGGGCGGTGTGATCAACGTCATTACGCGGGATGTCCGCCCTGGGTTCTCGGGCGAGATTCTCGGCGATGTCGGCAGCTATGGCCGGCAGAACCCCTCCGGCCGGAGTGGGGATGCCGCCAGCCGGCACGGTCGGGTGCGGGTCGATACCGGCACGCAGCAGTTACGCCTGCGGCTGGCGGCCGACCGACGGGAGCTGGACGGCATCGATCCTGCGCCCGATGACTGGGGCAGGCCGGGCGATGCCGTCGATCGGCAGCAGTTGGATGCGCGCCTGGAGTGGCATCCCTCCCACCGAGGCCGTTTCTACGTCCAGGGCAGCCGGTTCGAGGAACAGGGTGACAGCCGCTATCTCTTCAGCCTGCCGGGGCAGCAGGTGGAGCAGGGCAAGGACGAGGACGTGCGGCGGGACCGACTGGTGGCGGGCGGGCGCTGGCGCTGGGCCAGCGGCGCCGGCATCCAGCTGAACGCGGTCACCGAGGAGTTCACCAGCGACACGCTGAAACGCGCCGGCGGCGAAACCTTCGATGACCGGCGGGCGGAGATGACGCTCGATCACGCCAGCCTGCAGCTGGATCTGCCTCCGGTGGGGCCGAACCTGATCCAGGTGGGCGGCGATCTGCGGCGGGAAACTCTGACCCAGACCAAGGATGGCGTCTCCGAACTGGATGCGCCGGATGTCGCGCGCCGCAGCCGTGAATACTACCTGCAGAACACCGTGTTTCTCGGGGACAGCCTGGAGCTGCTGGTTGGCGCCCGTTTCCAGGACGACTCCGATTTCGGAACGCATACCGCGGGCAAGGCCGGAATCTCCTGGCATGCGGTGCGCACCCCGGACAGCCACGGCACGCTGCGCCTGAGCTGGGGGCAGGGCTATCGCGTTCCCAATCTGAAGGAGCGCTACTACCTGTTCGACCACAGCCAGCTTGGCTACGTGGTCGTCGGCAATCCCGAGCTGCAGCCGGAGGCCTCGGACAGCTATCAGCTCGGCTGGGCCATGGGACGACGCGACCTTGCCTGGATCGACATCAACCTCTTCCACAACCGTATCCGCAACCTGATCCAGGTGGATACCGCGGACGCTACCGTGGGGCCGGGCGGTGTCAGCGAATTCCGCTATGCCAATGTGGATCGCGCCATCACGGAGGGCGTCGAGAGTCTGGCCGGCTTGCAGTTGAGCCCGCAGCTCGTGATGACCTTCGGCCATACGCTCTACACCACGGTCGAGAACCGGAATACCGGCCAGCCGCTGACTCGGCAGCCTCGTGTCCAGATGCGGCTGGGGCTGGACTGGCAAGTGACCCGACGGCTGGAGCTGGCGCTACGCGGTCGCTACCAGAGCAGCGAGCTGGTGAGCAGTGGCCGGGACGGCGTGGAGGTGGATGGCCGCTCCCCGGGCTGGGGCGTGGTGGACATCAAGGCCAATTACGAGCTGACCCGGCGGCTGCGGCTGTTCGGTGGCGTGGACAACGTGTTCGACACCCAGCGTTCATTCGACGATCCCATGGATTTCGGTCCCGTGGCCGGCGTGTTTGCGTACATGGGCGCTGCATATCGGTTCGGAAACTGAAGGAGACAATCACAATGAAAACAGGCAAGGGCCTTACCGCGATCACCGCCGCCAGCGCACTGCTGCTGGCGGGCTGCTTCGGCAGCTCCAGTTCGTCCTCCTCGGGCGGCGGCGGCGGTGGCGACAACCCACCGGATGGCGAGGTGCAGACCCGGCAGTTCGACGCCAGCGACGCTGACGACTACGTGTACTTCGACCTGGTCAACGAGGAACTGCTGGAACTCACCGATGAGCAGGCACTGGAATCCGATGCATGGCACATCGCATTCCGCCGCAACTACCTCAAGCTCAACGGAGGCACATCCGGCCCCGGGAGCGTCCGCGGCGCGCTGGTGGCTGCGCAGGAGCATTTCTACGAGAGCAACGGTGAGCCGAACCCCAGCGTGTTCCTGAATGCCAGCCCCGAGTCCGAGCTGAACCCGCTGCTGGACGATTTCGATGAGCCCGCGAACAGCGACTGGATCAACGACAGCATTACCACGGTACTGAGCGGCCCATCCAGTACAGACGGCGGCTGGTACATCTACGAAGGCGCCACCGGGCATTTTCTGGCCAACCCGGACAACGGCTGGCTGCTGCGTTCCGGCGAGGGCAACAGCTACGCCCGCATGCGCATGACCGATCTGGTGTTCCATTCCCGATCCGGCAACGGGGTGGAAAGCTTCACCTTCGAATTCGATGTGCAGGTGCCGGATACCAGCCAGTTCACCACCGAGGCCACGTTTACCGGCTCCATTCCGGGAAGTGGCGGCGACGTCTGTTTCGATTTCGATACCGACGCCACCGTGGACTGCACCGGCACCGCCTGGGATCTGAAGATCGGCTTCCAGGGCCGCGATTTCTACCTGCGCAGCAACGGTGGCGTCAGTGGGGACGGCGACGGTGCGGCCTTCGGCCCGTTCCCCTGGAGCGAGCTGTCCGCCTTTACCAGTGCCACCACCGAGCCCGGTGGTACCAGCATCGCCGGCCTGTATGTCCCGGACAGCAGTGGCGGCGTTTTCGACGCGCACGAGTGGTACGGCTACAACCTCAGCGGCCAGCACCGTCTCTGGCCCAACTACCGGGTTTACCTGGTGGACACGGACAGTGCGGACGACGCCTCTCCGCGGTTCGCACTGCAGCTCATCAACTACTACACAGCCACCGGTGCCAGCGGCCATCCGCAGATTCGCTGGCGCCCGGTGGAGTGATCCTGGAACAGGCATCGGCAAACAGGGGACAGAACCATGCAACAGACCATCAACACACCGGACACGAGCGCTACCGGGCTGCGCGAGCGTTGGCAGTCGCTGCGGGCGAGTGAGCCTTCCATTCGCATCCGCAACGCCGCCAACCGGCTGGGGGTCAGCGAACTGGCCCTGTTGTTGACCGAGACATCGGGCAATGTCCGGCGGCTACGGCCGGAGTTCCCCATGCTCTATCGGGAATTGTTGAAACTGGGTCCTATCATGGCCCTGGCGCGCAATGACGAGGTGGTGCACGAGACCACCGGCACCATGGGACCGTTCAGTATCGGTGCCCATGCCGACATTGGCCTGTGCCTGGGCGAGATCGACCTGCGCGTGTTCTTCCGGCACTGGGCCCACGGCTATGCGGTCTCGGAGAAACACGGTCGCCGCACGCGCCGCAGCCTGCAGTTCTTCGATGCTTCTGGCATGGCGCTGCACAAGATCTTCGCCGTCCGGGGTACATCCCGCGAGGCGTGGAATTCCCTGGTGGAACGGTTCTCCGCCGATGTGCAACGGCCGCAGATGCGTTTCACGCCGGCGGCACGGCCGGAACGCAGCTCCGGCATCGTGGATCGTGACGCGCTCGCCGCGGACTGGGCGGGCATCACCGATGTGCACCAGTTCCACGATGTCCTGCTGAAACATCGGGTGGATCGGCTTACGGCGCTGGAGATGATGGAGGGGCAGTGGTCCAGGCCGCTGGTGCGCAGCAGCCTGGAGCGGCTGCTGAAGGACGTTGCGGCGGCCGGTACGCCGATCATGGCGTTCGCGGGCAACCGCGGAATCATCCAGATCTACACCGGCCGTATCCGCAAATTGCTGCGCACGGGCGACTGGTTCAACGTGCTCGATCCGGACTTCAACCTCCATGTGCGTACCACCGACATTGCCTCGGTCTGGACGGTCCGGCGGCCATCCGAGGATGGCGACATCACCTCGCTGGACTGCTTCAACGCGCACGGCGACCTGGTGCTCAGCCTGTTCGGCGAACGCAAGCCCGGCAAGCCGGAGCTGGCATCCTGGCGTCACCACATCGAGGTCCTGGAACAGGCGACCAACGGGGGGAGAGGCTAGCGTGTCGTTGCTGCGCAAGCGTCATCCTTCAACGGGCGGCAAACGCGCCGTGCCTGCGCTACGTCTGTCGCTGAGTTTGATGCTGCTCATGCTCTGCACGCCGCTGGCCGCGGAGCGCCTGGTGGTGGCGGGCGGCGCCATCACCGAGGTGATCTATGCGCTGGGCGCCGAGGATCAGCTGATTGCGGTGGACTCCACCAGCACCTGGCCGCCGGAGGCCCGAAATCTGCCCCGTGTCGGCTATGTGCGTGCCCTGCCGGTGGAGGGCATTCTGGCCCTGAAACCGGACCGCTTGCTGGTTGCCCCGGAAGCCGGGCCCGAGCGCGCGCTCCGCCAACTGGAGCGGGTGGTGCCGGTGACCCGGATCACCAGCGCCTGGGAGCCCGACGCGGTGGTGGAGCGGGTGCGGCAGATCGCCGAGCTGCTGGACAGGCGGGAACAGGGTGAGCGACTGGCGTCGCAGCTGGAACAGGAGTTCGCGGAGATCGAACGGCGATTGCCACTGGATCGCCAGCCGCGGGTGTTGTTCCTGCTGGCCACCGGCGGTCATGGGCTGCTGGTGGGAGGGCGGGACACCCAGGCGCAGGCGCTGCTGGATGCGCTGCAGCTCCCCAACGCGGCGGAGCAGATCGAGGGTTTCAAGCCGCTCAATGCGGAGGCTGCGCTGGCCCTGCGTCCCGAGCTGATTGTCGTGGCGGAAACGGCGGAGGGGGCCTTCCGGCTGGAAGACTGGCCCGCCTTGCAGCAGACACCAGCCGGACGGTCTGGCCGGGTGCTGGTCCGGGACAGCATGTTCCTGCTGAGCTTCGGCCCGCGGCTGCCACAGGCCATGGAGGCTGTCCTGGCGGCGGCGCGTGGTCGTGACGGAAGAACCGCGTGGCTGCCGCGTTGAAGCGGGCCCCACCGCTACCGGCGCTGATCGCGCTGGGTGTGGGATTGCTGATCTGTGGGCTGCTGGCGCTGCGCACCGGGCCATACCAGCTCGGGCTGATGGAGGTCTGGCGGATTCTCAGTGGCAGTACGGAGGCGGATCTCGCCGCCACCATGGTGGTTCGGGAACTGCGGCTGCCGCGGCTGCTGCTGGGGGCGCTGGTGGGGGCCGCCCTGGCGCTGTCAGGCGCCATGCTGCAGGGGTTGTTTCGCAATCCGCTGGCTGATCCCGGGCTCATCGGCGTCTCCAGCGGCGCCGCATTGGGCGCGGTGGGGGTGATCGTGCTCGGCGAGCGCCTGTTCTCGGTGGTCGGAGTCGGTGTCCCCGCGGGCGCATTGCCGGTGGCGGCTTTCGTCGGAGCGCTGGTCGCCACCCTGGTGATCTGGCGCATCGCCAGCCGCAACGGCACTACCCAGGTGGCGCTGCTGCTGCTTGCGGGAATCGCCATCAACGCCATTGCCGGCGCCGGCACCGGCGTACTCACCTTCATGGCGGACGACGCCCAGTTGCGCACGCTGACCTTCTGGAGCATGGGCAGTCTGGCCCATGCCAGCTGGCCCGACCTGCGCGTGACCGCGCCGCTGTTGCTCATACTGTTACTGGCCATGCCCATGCTGGCGCGCCCGCTGAACGCCCTGCTGCTGGGCGAGGCGGTGGCCGGCCATCTGGGCCACGAGGTGCACCGGGTCAAACAGGCCACGGTGCTGCTCTCGGCGCTGGCGGTGGGGGCGGCCGTATCGGTGTCCGGCCTGATCGGCTTCGTTGGTCTGGTGGCACCGCATCTGGTGCGCCTGACGATCGGTGTCGACCACCGCTGGCTGCTGCCGGCGTCCGCTCTGCTGGGCGCATGCCTGCTGGTCTCCGCAGACATGCTGGCGCGGGTCGTCGTGGCACCCGCGGAATTGCCCATCGGTCTGGTGATGGCGCTGATCGGCGGGCCGTTCTTCCTGATATTGCTGATGCGGCAGAGGTGGGTATGAGTGCGTCGCCGCGGAGCTCCGGAGCGCAATTGCTGGAGGTGGACAGCGTCAGTTTCCATACCGGCGGGGCCGCGCTGTTGGACACAATCGGTTTTTCCCTGCAACCGGGAGAGCTGACACTGCTGCTCGGTCCAAACGGTGCGGGCAAGTCCACGCTGCTGCGCCTGCTGGCCAGGGAGCAGGCGCCGTCGGCCGGGGAGATCCGTCTGCTGGGTCGGCCGTTGTCGGAATGGCGTGCCGCGGAACTGGCGGGCCGTCGGGCCGTGATGCCGCAGGACTGTCCGTTGACGTTCCCCTTTACCGCGTCGGAAGTGGTCGCTCTCGGACTGCCGCCACCACTACCCTCGCGCGTCGGCCGTACCGTGGTGCAGGAACTGCTGGAGTGGCTTGAGGTGGTGCATCTCGCACAACGAAGCTATCCGTCGCTATCCGGCGGCGAACAACAGCGGGTCCAGCTCGCCCGGGTGCTGGCGCAGATCTGGCGCTCTCCCGGTCCCCGGCTGCTGCTGCTGGATGAAGCCACCTCGGCGCTGGACCCGGCGCACCAGTACCGGATCATGGCCATGCTGCGGACCTTGGCCCGGCAGGCCGAGATCGGCGTCATCGCTGCCTGCCACGATCTGCCGCTGGCCGCCAGCTTCGCCAGTCGCGTGCTGCTGTTGCGGGACGGCCGGCTGCTGGCTGACGGCGCGCCCGGGCAGGTGCTGAGCCGGGAGAACCTGGCCGGCGTCTACGACCTGGATGCCGAGGTGCATTCCGGCGACCGGCCCCGTATTCACATTGCCGGCTGTCTGCGTCCGGTTCCCGATCTCCCGGGCAGCCTGCGGACAGACTGCTGACCGTTTCCTGTGGGAAGATGACCGCCGGGTCGAACTCGGCGAGTTCATCGCTGTCGGCCTGAAGGACGACGACATGGAGCGGAGAGGCGGTGAGCGATATTTCCCGCGGACAGGCCCTGGTGGATATCGTGCTGGCGCTGGTGCTGACCCTCGCCGCAGGGGTTCTGGCAGCCACACTGGCGCCGGCGCTGATGGGCGGCCTGGGCATGCCCATGCTGGGTGTGCTGCTGGTGCAGGGCGCACTGATCCTGCTTGGGCTGCACTGGCTGATGGCGCAGCGTGACCAGCGCTGGCGCGAGGTTGGGCTGCTTGGTCTGCGGCTGCAGGATCTATGGCTGGCCGTGCTGGCCCTGTTGCTGGTGTTCGCGATGAACGCCAGCATCAGCCTGGCCGGTATGGTGCTGGCGCCGGAGGTGGTGGAAGGGCATCAGCAGCGCCTGATGGGGGTGGCCGCGATGCTGGCCTCGGACACTTCGCTGCTGCTCATCATCGGCGTGATGCTGTTCACCGGCTTCTACGAGGAACTGCTGGCGCGCGGTTTCCTGCTCAGCCGTTGCCGGCGGTTGCTGGGGGGCGTCTGGGCGCCGGTGCTGGTCTCTTCCGTGCTGTTCGGGCTCGGGCATGTCTACCAGGGCTGGACCGGGGTCCTGCAGACCACGCTGGTAGGCATCGTGTTCGCGCGCCTGGCCATTCACTGGGGGCGGCTCTGGCCGTTGATACTGGCGCATGCCGGCCTCAACTCCCTGTCCCTGATCCTGCTGCGTTCCATGTATTGAGAGCGATGCTACTCCAGTGTGACGGGCTCTCCATGCGGCGTCCGCAGGTAGGCGTCGGTCCAGGCCTGCCGGAGTGTCGCCAGGACCTCCCCATCGGCTTCACCCTTGGCCACCAGCAACTGTTCCAGCGCCTGCACCCAGTCCAGGTAGTAGCGATCCGGTGCATCGGCGGTGCCGGCTTGCGCGGACTGGTGCCGCTGCCCGGAGAAGTGTTCGCCCCATTCCTTCCATGTGAAGACGCCCTGCTGGTGCAGGTGCACGGTGAGTGCGAAGGCCTGTGCCTGCCAGGGGGCGGCGAACGGCGGATGGTCTTTACCTGCATCAGGCCGGTTCAAGGTAGTTCTCCCATAGATCCAGCGTCACGGTGTCACGCACCGAGGCTTTCGGCCCCCATAACTCCCGTGCCGTGAAGCGCACGGCATAGAGGTGGTCCGGGTTTTCCCCCTGGAAATGGGCGTTGCTGTCCGGCAGCACATGCGCCCCGTGATGAAACACCACGGTGCCGGTGCGTGCCCTGGCGTAGCGCGGCAGCCGGGTGTGGCCCTGGGGCTGCGTGTTCAGTGTTCGCACCTGGTCTCCCGGCTGGAACCGGGCCGGCCGGTCCAGCGAGCGCAGGGAGGGACCGCCCCGCCGCAGCATGGCGGCAACAGCCTCCGGGGCAGGGGGGGCTTTCCCCTCCGGCGGATTCCGCTGCGGCTCGCCGCCGCGCAACTCCTCCTCGGTGACCATGCCGGTTTCCAGCATCAGCCGCTCCAGTGCGTCGATCCAGCGCTCGTAGTAACTGTGGTTCAGGTAGGCGGCCGGATGCATATCCTCGCGTGCGCGCCGGGCGGCATCGATGTTCCAGCGACCCCAGCCGCCCATCAGGACGGTGATCGCCATTGCCCGGGACTCCCAGTCTGCGTGGAACAGCGGCTCGTTCTCCTCAAGGGGAACCGGGCCGAAACCGTGCATGCCACCCATATCGTGAATGCCGTTCATGCGGTTTCCTCCGGGGTACGTGCGAGGCCGGTGCCGATCATCGCATCGCGGGTGACCAGTTCCGCCAACCGCTCGACGCTCCAGCCCTCGGTGCCTGGAGGACGCCGGGGCACAACCAGGTAGCGCATCTCCGAGGTGCTGTCCCAGACCCGGATTTCCGTCTCCTCGGGCAGTGCCACACCGAATTCGGCCAGTACGGCGCGTGGTTCCCGAACCGCGCGGGATCGATAGGCTTCCGATTTGTACCATGCGGGGGGCAGCCCGAGCACCGGCCAGGGGTAGCAGGAGCACAGGGTGCAGACCACCATGTTGTGAACCTGCGGGGTATTCTCCAGCGCCACGATATGCTCGCCCTGGCGACCTTCGTAGCCGAGATCGCCAATGGCGGCAGTGGCATCACGCAGCAGCCAGTCCCGGTACGCGGGATCCGCCCAGGCGGTGGCCACCACGCGCGCACCGTTCTGCGGCCCCACCTCGTTGGCGTAGGTGTCGATGATGGCGTTCAGCGAGGCCGGATCCACCAGGCCCTTGCGTACCAGCAGGGTCTCCAGCGCCTGCACGCGCAGCGCAGGATCCGGCGGCAAGTGGCTGTGCTGATCGTGGTGATGATGATCGTGGTCGTCGCTCAAGGCCTGCCTCCACTTGTTGCGGCATTCCCTGCCTGACGTGTTGTTGATCTTCGGCTTTTCCTCGCAACAACATAGGCCGGGGCGGGGGAGGAGGCAACCGGCAGCGCGAACTGTGCGCCAGTTCCGTTTCCCCACCGGCGGGGTTGGTAGCGTGGGCGGACGTTTCAGAGGAAGGCGTTGCAATGTCCGAAGTCAGCATGATCGCGTCGATGGCGACCTCGCTCAGCCAGGCGCAGCTCGCCAGGGATGTACAGACCAGCGTGCAGCGCAAGGCCCTGGATATTGTTCAGGAGAGCGCCGCACAGTTGATCGACGGGCTTCCGGATATCCCCGAGATGGTGCCGGACCCGGCTCAGCGTGTGGGTACCGTGGTGGACGTCTCGGTCTGACGCGCGCCTGCCAGCGGAAGGGCGGCAATGATCATGCGCACTACCGCCGTAATTTCCTCGCGGCTTGTGCCCGATTTCAGCAGCATGCGCACCCCGCTCATGCTGCTGGCCAGAAACAACCCCAGTTCAGCCGGGCTTGCCTGCGCGGCGATCTCTCCATCAGCTTGCGCCCGCTCGATGGCATGCGCGAAAACCCCCGCTATCTCTTGCAGACTGGCCCTTGCCGCTTCCGCCGGCGGTGACGATTGCCTGCCGAATTCCACCACCGAGTTGAAGATCAGGCAGCCGCGATGTTCCTGGCCTGAGCCGGCCTGGGCGGCAGCCTCCAGGAACAGTCCCTCGACGAACTCAAGGCCGTTGCCGGCCGCGGCCAGCCGGGTTCGGAGCTTATCGATCAGGCCCCGGCGGTAGTGGTCCAGGCAACGGATGAACAGGCGTTCCTTGTTGCCGAACGTCTGGTAGAGGCTGCTGCGCGAGAGGCTCATGGCCTGCAGCAGATCGCGGGTGGTGGTGGAGGCGTAACCTTGCGCCCAGAACACCTGAGTGGCGTCGTCCAGCGCCTGTCCGGGGTCGAACTGTAGCGGTCTGCCGATGGCCATCGGCGCAGCATATGTCCGATTTCCCCAGCGCGCAAGCTGGCGCAGCAGGGGCGAATTTGCGTATTGTTACGCCATCTTCGTGTCCCGGAATCGACATTGCCCATGAAGCGTTGCTCCGCCTGCCCCACCTTGAACCCTCGTGCCTCCATGCGGTGCTACCTCTGTCGGACAGGGGTGATGCGGCAGGGGCATTTCGAGGATGAAGACATCCCCTGGCGGCCGGGCCGCCGGGAGGCCATCGCCGCGGCGGCCCTGCTGGGGCTGGTCGCCATACTGTGGTTTTCCACCAGGCCACCAGAGGAGCTGCTGGATGAGCGACTGGCCGTGGAAAGCTGTCGTGAGGCGATAACGGACCGCCTGGCGGGGTACCGTGAGCTGCACCTTCCCGAGGGCGCTCCCCGGCTGGAATGGCTGGAGGCGGGGCAACGGCTGCGCTGGCGTGGCGAGGTGCATGGCCTGGATGCATCCGGCCAGGAAGTCACCACCGGCTTCCAGTGCGTGGTGAGCGGCCGGGATGGCGTCGTGACGGTGGAGCGGCTTGATCTCCGCTGAGCCGCTTCCCTTGTAGGGCTGGATCCCGCGCTTCTATAGTGACGGGTGGATTCGCAATCTTCCCCGACCTTTCCCCGTTTTCAGGGCCTACGTGAGAGCGAGGTGCGGGGAAACAGATAGGTGCCTAATGATCCTTACCCAATTGCCTGAGCAGAACCTGAAGGATTACGGCGAGTACGCCTTCCTGCATTACCAGGGCAAGTCCTTCAGCAATCGGAGCATTCTGGATGCCGCCAACTGCCTTGCCGCCGCATTGCGGGCGCAGGGTGTGCAGGCCGGGGACCGGGTGCTGGTCTGCATGCCCAATCGCCCGGAAGTGTTCTATTCCTACCAGGGTGTGATGCGGGCCGGCGGGATCGTCATCCCGGTGATGTTCCTGCTGCATCCCAGCGAGATCGCTTACATCGTGTCCGATTCCGAGGCGCGCGCCATCATCACCTCTGCCGCGGTGCTGCCCTCGGTGCTGAAAGCCATCGAACCGCTGGAGAACAAGCCGACGGTGCTGGTGGCGGATGCGGGTGACGAGGCGGGGGAGGGCGTGCTGGATCTGCGGCGGACGCTCGAGGCCAGCGAACCCATCGCCGCGCCGCCCCCTGCCGAGCCGGACGACGTGGCGGTGATTCTCTACACCTCCGGAACCACCGGTCGGCCCAAGGGGGTCATGCTCACCCACAAGAATCTCTACAGCAATGCCGCCGCCGCGGTATCTCTGGCCGACGACGAGGACGGGCGGGAGACCACCATCGGTGTGCTGCCGCTGGCGCATATCTACGGCTTCACCATGGCCAATGTGCTCTATATGCGTGGCAGCTCCGTCGTGGTGATGCCCAAGTACGATGTGCACGCGGTCTGCCGGGCCATTCAGGATTTCCGCGTCCGCCGTTTCAGCGCGGTGCCGGCGATGATCCACAATCTGGTGACCGATCCGGCGCCGCTGGAGTACGACACGTCCAGCCTCGAATCGGTGGGTTCGGGCTCCGCACCGTTGCCTCTCACCGTCATCGAGGCGTTCAAGCAGCGTTTCGGCGCGGACATCTACGAGGGCTACGGATTGTCCGAGGCGGCACCGACGGTCTCCGCGCACCGCCGGGGCGAACCCATCAAGCCGGGTTCCGTGGGACGCCCGTTTCCCGGTGTCGAGGTGCGCATTGCCGATGACGACGGCAAGCCCCTGCCGGTGGGGGAGGCCGGCGAACTGCTGGTGCGGGGGGACAATATCAGCCCCGGCTACTTCCGCAACGAGGAAGCCACCAGGGAGGCCATTCGGGACGGATGGCTGCACACCGGTGATATCGCCAAGCTGGACGCCGACGGCTACCTGTACATCGTGGACCGCAAGAAAGACCTCATCATCCGCGGCGGTTTCAATATCTACCCGCGGGATCTGGAGGAGGTCATCGCCAGGCATCCGGCGGTCGCAGAGGTGGCCGTGGTGGGAACGCCGTCGGAGCGCATGGGCGAGGAAGTGGTGGCCTTCGTGGTGAAGAAGGCGGAGCTGGGCGAAGCGGAGCTGATTGCCTACTGCCAGGAACAGCTCGCCAAGTACAAGACGCCGAGGACGGTGGTGTTCGTGGACAACCTGCCGCGCAGCGGCGTGGGCAAGATCCTGAAGAAGGATCTGCGGCTGCAGGCGCGGGATCTGGGAGACACCGACTGATTCCCGACCCGGCCGGGCACTGACTGCGAAGCCTGTCCCCGGCGTCCGGCGCCGGTGATCTATACTTTTTCTGATCGCCCGACAGAGGCGACAGACACCGAATTCCGGAGGAGAGGCGTCATGAGAGTGTCGAGCCTGCTGGTGGCAACTGCCGCCCTTGCCATGGTGTTTCCCGCCCTGGCGAAACACGATTACCCAACCGACACCCGGGTGGACTACGTGCTGGGCTGCATGGCCGCGAATGGGCAGAACTACCTGATGATGCAGAAGTGCTCCTGCAGCATCGATGTCATTGCGGAGATGATGCCCTACGAGGATTACGAGGCCGCCGAAACAGTGATACGCATGCGCGAGCGGCGCGGCGAACTCGGCGTGCTGTTCCGCACCGACAGGGGCATGGAAGAGCTGTTGCAGAACTTCCGCCAGGCCCAGACGGAAGCCGATCTGCAATGCTTCTGAGCAGGGCCGGGCCGGCGGTCATCGCCGCCGGCCTTATGCTGTCTTCCACTGCCGCCGCGGCCGATGGCGATCTGGTTCGCGGAGAGCGCGTGTTCCGCATGCAGTGCGCCGGCTGTCACGCGGTGGAGCCCGAGGCGCACCGGGCGGGGCCCAGCTTGCACGGGGTGGTCGGGCGCACGGCCGGCAGCGTGGAGGGCTTCCGGTTTTCCGCCGCCATGCAGGAGGCGGATCTGGTCTGGAACGCCGATACGCTGCATGCTTTCCTGACCAACCCCGAGCAGGTGGTGCCAGGTACGCGGATGGTGTTCTGGGGGCTGGACGAGGACGAGCGTAACGAGGTCATCCGCTTCCTGAAGTCCCTGTCCGACGACTGAGGTGTCGTGGTGTCCTGCCGTGCCGCTCAGGCCTCGGCGCCGGCGCCCGTTTTTCTGGTCATCATTCCCCGCGCCGGGTTGTATCCCAGTATGGCCAGCGCCAGCAGCACCGCGGTCACGCTCAGGGTGATCAGTGCCGCCTGGCCGTGCAGCTGTTCGTAGAGCGCGAAGCGGATCAGCTCCACCGCGTAGGTGAAGGGGTTCAGTGCCGCCAGCTGGTAAACGATCTGGCTGGACTCCCGCAGCCGCCACAGCGGATAGAGCGCCGAGGAAATGAAGAACATCGGGAAAATCACGAAGTTCATCACCCCGGCGAAGTTTTCCAGCTGGCGTATGAAAGACGACAGCAGCAGCCCCAGCGAACCCACCATGAGGCCGGTCACGATCAGGGCCGGCAGCACATACAGATAACCCAGCAGCGGCGCCTGGATGCCGTAGGCGTAGGCAATCGCCAGGAAAGCGTATACCTGGACGATGGACACGCCGGTGCCTGCCAGCAGCTTGCAGATCAGCAGATACCAGCGCGGGAACGGGCTGACCAGCAGCACCCGCATGCTGCCCATCTCGCGGTCGTAGACCATGGACAGCGAACTCTGCATGCCGTTGAACAACTGGATCATTCCCACCAGCCCCGGCACGATGTAGACCTCGTAAAGGATGTAGGTCTGGTAGGGCTCGGTCATGGCCACGCCCAGCGCCATGCGGAAGCCGGCGGCGAACACCAGCAGCCACACCAGCGGCCGGACCAGCGCGGCGACGAAACGGCTGCGCTGGTGCACGAAACGCAGCAGCTCCCGCCAGAGGATGCCGCGCAGGCACTGCAGGTAGCCGGCGGGCATCATGCCTGGTCCGCTCCGGTGAGTGCGTCGAAGGCGTCGTCCAGCGACCCGGTGCCGGTTTGCGCCAGCACCTCGTCAACGGTGCCGTCCGCGCGGACCCGCCCCTGGTGCAGGACGATGACGCGGTCGTCCTCCTGCACTTCGTCGATCAGATGGGTGGCCCAGAGCACCGCCACGCCTTCCTGCCGACACAACGCATGGACGTACCGCACGATGGCGCGCCGGGAGGCCACGTCCAGCCCGACGGTGGGTTCGTCCAGCAGCAGCAGGGCGGGGCGGTGGAGCAGCCCGCGGGCGATCTCCACCCGCCGGCGCTGGCCGCCGGATAACTGCCTGACCCGGGTGCGGGCATGTTCCTCGACGCCCATGCGTTCCATCTGCGCCTGGGACTCCCGACGCGCGTCCCCGCGGCGCATTCCATGCAGCGCGGCATGGTAGGACAGGTTCTGGGCCACGGTGAGGTCCAGGTCCAGTGTGGGTTGCTGAAACACCACCCCGATCCGGTCCAGTGCCTGTACCGACTGCGTGCGCACGTCGTAGCCGCCAATGCGGATCTCGCCCACGCGGCGGTCGTAGAGTCGGGTGATCAGCGAAAACAGAGTGGTCTTGCCGGCACCGTTCGGACCCAGCAGCACCACGAAGGCGCCGGGTTCCACGGTGAAGCCGACACCCTGCAGCACCGGTTTCGCGCCGTAGCTGAAATCCAGCCCCTGCACCGAGAGCGCCGGCTTCCCGACCTGTCCGGCGGCGCTTGCCGCCTGCTGTGGCAGAGGGGCTGTCATGGAGAGACGACCACCCCCCAGGGAAAGCGGCCCACAGGAATGGACTTCAACGCCCGGCGGCTCTCCACATCGATCACGGTCACGTCGCCGCTGACACCGTTGGTGGTGAACAGCCGGGTTTCGTCGCCGTTCAGTGCCAGGTGCCAGACCCGCTGGCCGACGAGGATGTAATCCAGCACCTCGTAGCTCTGCTGGTCCACCACCGCGACGCGGTTGGACGGGCCGAGGGCAACGAAGGCGTAGCGACCGTCCGAGGTCAGCTCCACGCCCACGGCCTGCACGGTCTCGCGGGGCACGCCGCGGACGTCGAAATCGATGGTCTGCTTGATGCGGAAATCCTCCATGTCGATCACCGAGACGGTGGCGCCGATTTCGGCCGAGACCCAGACCTCGGAGCCGTCCTTGGTGAATTCCGCGTGCCGTGGACGGGCATCCACCAGCACGTTGTGCACCACCTCGAAGGTCTCGGTGTCGATGAAGTGCGCCATGTTCGAGGTCTCGGTGGTGTTCACCAGCCATTTTCCGTCCGGGCTCAGCGCCACGCCCTCGGGCTCCACCCCCACCGGGATCCGGGCCACCCGTGACCGACGCTCGTAGTCGAGCACCGTCACGATGTTGTCGTCCTCGTTGGAAACATAGATGTAGGGGCGGTTGGGGTCCACGCGGATCACTTCCGGGTCCGGCCCCGATGCCTGCCGGCTCCGCACCTGCAGCGTTTCCAGATCGATGATGTCGATGGCCTCGTCGTCCCCCACGGCCACGAACAGCCACTCGCCGTTGTTGCTGAAGGCCATGCTGCGCGGTCGTCGGCCCACGCGGATGGTTTCGATCACTTCCAGCCGGTCGGCGTCGATCACCGAGATCGTATTGTCTTTCTCGTTGGAGACGAACACCCGTTCCGCCAGCGCAGCGGGCGGTGTCAGGGCCAGGGTCAGCAGCAGCAAACCTGAAGCGCCGAACTTGAACATCTGCGGTTCACTCCGATGGCAATGGTGACGACGGCACACGGTGGCCGTGTGCATGCTTCCGCGTTTCCCGGCTCAGAACCGGCACTGCGACTCCGGCCGGTCATGCCCCAGCGAGTCCAGCGGCGTTTCCGGGTGCAGAAAGCCCTCCTGCGGGGACACCGACACCACCATGCGCGGCCCCGCCACCAGCACCGGCTGGCGCAATTGCTGGTCCCAGCCGCGGAAGCTGACCGGCTCGCCAAGGTAGGCGCCCAGTGCGAAATCGTCGCCGCGCAGGTAATCCAGCACTTCTTCAGGCTGGACCGAGCTCGTGCGGGCCGCCGCTTCCCCCAGCGCTCGTACGGCAATCCAGGCGGCAAAGTCGCCGGGCTGCATCCAGCGCTCCGCCTGCTTCTCGAAGCGGCGGTGCAGCTGCACGGCGCCCCAGGACTCATGCGCGCGGTGCCAGGCAGTCGGCCGCATTCCCTGTGTTCCCGCCACCGGCCGCGGCAGGCGGGTCTGGTAGGGGAAATACTCGCCGAAATAATCGGTCTCGTCGGCGATCACCAGCACGTCATGTTCCGGCAGATCCTGCAGGAAGACCGGGATTTCCCGCTGGATGGCATGGAAGCCGCCTTCGGCGCGGCGTGCCATGGCGGTGTGTGGCCACTGCTTCTCGCCGGCGACACGGGCACCGAAGCGCCGTGCGGAATCCCGCAGCGCTCCGGCCAGCAGTTCGTCCTGGTCGGTGTTGCCGTAAACGAGTGCCCAGCGGTTCCATCGCTTGTAGGCCAGGAACTGCGCCAGCGCATCGGCCAGCATGCGCCGGCTGGGTGTGACGTGGAACAGGTTGCGCCGGCATTGCTCGCCGCGCAGCGCGTCATCCGGCGCCGCGGCATTGAAGAAGGTGCGCTGCTCCGCCAGTTCGTGGGACAGCACCGTGTTCAGCGCCTCCGCCGGCAGGTGGGTGATGATCCAGTGCACGTTCTGCTCGGCAAGCCGTTCCAGGCCCTCCACGGGATCGGCCTGGTGCTCCAGCATTTCCTCCACCAGCAGGAATTCCTGGCCCAGGAAGCGGCCGGTCTCGTTGTTGTCGCTGATCCCCAGTCGTGCGCCCTGCAGTCCTGCATCACGGACGATGGTATCCAGCAGGGAGAGGGGGGCGTGGTCATCGGCCGGCTCCAGCGCCAACAGCCCGATCTTCATGGTGTCGCGGTCGTTCGCGTGACCCGCTCCCGTCCAAAGGCCAACCATGACTGCCAGCAACCCCGCCCTTGCCAGCCTTTGCGTCCATCCAGATCGGGTCGTCCACATGGTTTCCTCCCCGCGGTGTGGCCAGTTACGCCACGTTGTCGTCTTCGTCCTGGTGCTCAGAGTTCCGCCTGGATCACTCGCACCATCCGGCTCAGCCGTTCCTCCAGCAGATAAGGCTGGTCGCAGACCGCCTGCAGCGATTGCTGCCGCATCTCGAACACCCGGCGTTCCCAGAACAGTTCGTCCTCGGCCTGCTGGATGTCGGCATAGTCGGCGTCGTTGTCCTCTCGCAGTTGCTCCAGCCTGTCCACCTTCTCCGAGATGACCTCAAGCCGAGCGACCTGGCCGCGGGCGAAGCGGCGTACCGCCTCGATGGTGCGGCCGCGTTCGCTGTTGGTCTCCTGGAACAGTCCGGCGAACAGCAGCGTCAGACGGCGTTCGCGGTCGGTTTCCACCTGTTCCACGAATTCCCTTACCCTGGCGACGGCCTCGTCTTCACTGGTTCGGCGCGCCGTGGCGAAGCGCACCACGCTCCCGATTTCCTCGTCCTCCCACCATTCCTGGTCCAGCTCCTCCGGCGATGGTCCGGTCCACATCGTGCCCCAGCTCAGTTCCGGTATCAGCCGCTGCACGCAGGGCCAGTCCGGCGGGCCGGTGGCAGCGCGCTGGGCCTGGGCTGCGGGGACCAGCACCAGGGACGCCGTGGTCAGGCCGATGATCAGCAGCAAGCGGGCTGCGGCGAATGGCATGTCATCCTCCGTCGTCGGGCCTCTCTATGGGCAGCAACCGACCCCGGCTGTCCAGCAGCGGCACGCCGTACTCGGTGAGGACCTGGTTGATGTCGTCCTGCCGGCGCGAGATGAAGTCGTTGATCCAGTCCATCCACTGCGGCTCCCCGCGGCGGATGCCCATGGTGATGCGGAAATCCAGCCGGCCACTGTTGCGGTCGTCCACCAGCGGAATGACGCGCAGCGGGGGGTCCTGCCGTGCGGCGTAGTAGCCGGCGATCGGTCCCCAGAGCACGGCGCCGTCGGTGACGCCCTCGGCAACATCGCTGACGGCGTCCCGCATGGGCGAAATGGCGCGGGTATCCACCTGCAGCGGGTAGGGCTTCAGTCGGGCGCCGCCGCGCCGCAACGGGATGTGAGGCGGGGTTTCGCTGATCACACCGATATAACGGCCGGCCAGTTGAGGGTCGGCTAGGCTGGTGGGATTGAGCCCTGAGTCATTCGGCACCACCAGCGCATACACGGAGCGGTAGTAGGCGTTGGTGTTCTGCACCAGCTCGTATCCCGCCGAGACGCCGATGATCACGTCGCAGACACCCAGGTCCAGTGTGTTGCGGACGAAGCCCATGATCTGCGGGGCCCAGACGTACTGCAGGGGAAGGTCGAGTTCCTCGGCCATCATCTCGGCGATTCGGTTCTCGAATCCTTCGCCGTCGCGGTTGGAAAAGGGCAGGTTGTTGCCGTCAGCGCAGACGCGCAGATGGCTGCGGTCGGCCAGTTCGGGCGGGCCGGCCCAGGTGGTGCCGGCCGCTATCAACACCATCAGCAGCAGCGCTGCCGGAAGCACCATCCCCCGGCAGGCACGCGCCACTAACCTCATTCATCCTCCTCGATGCGTTGCGGCCGGCCGCGACCCAGGTCACCCGCGGCGCGCGCGCTCAGGTAGGTATAGATGTCGCTGACGTGTTCCATCACGAAGGCATCATCGCTGAAGCTGGGCATGACCTGCCCTGGCTGGATTTCCTGGCCCTCGGCCACCGTGCGGGCGAATTCCGCGAACGTGCGGCGTTCCGCCGCCCGCAACAGACTGGGCGCGAACGACGAGCCGACCCCATCCGGCCCATGGCAGGCCATGCAGGCACGGGTGTACGCCTGGTAGCCACGGAAGATGTTGTCATCCACCTTGCCGTCTTCCACCCGGTACCTGGGTTCTTCATTGGAAATGGCGATCTTCCCCGCCAGCATGAACAGCGCCAGAGCAGCGACGGCGCACACCACTGCAGCTTGCTTCTGCTTTGTCCTCATAAGGCCTCACTGTGTCGGTGTTTGGTGGGTGTTCGCGCGTCCCCGCGCCGGCTGTGCCTGCGTTCCTCCCCGCGAGCAGCGGGCGGAGAACGCAGGCACGAGCACGAGCCTCCTTCCGGTTCAGTCGGGGAGGGCGAACACCGTCAGCACGCCGCCGAGCTTGGTGTAGTCTTCCAGTGCGGAGAACACGCCTACCGCGCCCAGCCCTTCCTCGGGATCGGTCAGGCCAGCGGCCAGCCCGATGCCGGCCCAGCCGCCAACCCCGGACAGCACGGCGATGTACTGCTTGCCGTTATGCTGGAAGGTGTTGACGTTGCCGATGATTCCCGAGGGGGTCTTGAAGCGCCACAGCTCATCGCCGTTCTCGATGTCCACCGCCTTCACGTAGCCTTCCAGCGTGCCGTAGAACGCCAGATTGCCCGCGGTGGTCAGCGCGCCGCTCCAGACCGCGAACCGCTCTTCCACTTCCCAGACCACTTCGCCCGCAACCGGGTCCCAGGCCATGAAGCTGCCCATGCGGCCTTCCATGCCGTTGTCGCCTGGGGCGGGCATCATGGTCAGCGTGGCGCCGACGTAGGGCTGGCCGGAGGTGTATTCCACCTCATGCGGCTCGTAGTTCATGCAGATCCGGTTGATGCCTGCGTAGATCAGGCCGGTGTCCGGCGAGTAGGAACTCGGCTGCATGTTCTTCGCGCCCATCGCCGTGGGGCAGATGTCGGTGGTGTTGACGTCCGTGCCCTGGGTGAAGGTGCTGTAGTCCGGGTCCACTACCGGCCGGCCAGTGTCCATGTCGTAGTGGGTCGCCCAGTTGGTTTCCGGCGCGAACTTCTCGGCCACCAGCAGTTCGCCGGTTTCCCGGTCCAGCAGGAAGCCGAACCCGGTGCGGTCGATGATCGCCAGCCCCTTGCGTTCCTCACCGTTCATCTCCACGTCGATGAGCTGGTTCTCGTTGACGCCGTCATAGTCCCATTCATCGAATGGCACTTTCTGGTACACCCACTTGGCCATGCCGGTGTCGGCGTCCCGGGCGAACACCGTGATCGACCACTTGTTATCCGCCGGTTCGCCGTCAACCGCCCGTTGTGCGGGGTTCCAGGTGCCGGGGTTGCCGGAGCCGTAGTAGATCAGGTTCAGCTCCGGATCGTAGGTGACCCAGCCCCAGGGGGCGCCGCCACCGATCTCCCATTCGCCTTCCGGCCAGGTGGAAACGCCGAGGTCGGCTTCACCCACCGGTTCTCCCATCATCAGCGTGGTTTCCGGGTCCAGCAGCACTTCGCTGTCCGGGCCGGTGGAGTAGCCACGCCATTCCTGTTCCCCGGTTTCGGCGTTGTATGCGGTGATATGGCCGCGGACACCGAATTCGCCGCCGCTGTTGCCCACGATGACCTTGTTGTTGACCACAAGCGGTGACATGGTCATGGATTCGCCGCGGGTGTGATCGCCGTTCTTCGCGCTCCACAGCAATTCGCCGTCCTCGGCGCTCAATGCGATTACCGTGTTGTCGGCCTGGGCCAGGAACAGTCGTCCGTCCGCGTAGGCGAGGCCGCGGTTGACGGTGTCACAGCACATGATGGGGACGACCCGGGGGTCCTGATCGGGTTCGTACATCCAGACGATGCGGCCTTCATCTTCAATGTCGAGTGCGAACACCCGGTTGGGGAAGGGGGTGTGGATGTAGAGCCGGCCGTCCCCCACATAGAGAGGCCCGCCCTCATGACCGCGCAGCACGCCAGTGGAAAACTGCCATGTTGCCCTGAGATCCTGCACATTGTCCCGATCGATCTGATCGAGACGGCTGTGCCTGTTGCCAGCATAATTCCCCAGCTGTAAAGCCCACAGCTCTGAATTATCCTGAAGTTCCAGCAGGTTTTCGTTCGCTTGCGCGGCGCCCGAAACCAGCGCGACGGCTGCTACCACCGTCAAACAGTGTTTTATTGTACTCACGATGCCTCCTCCCTCCGGTGTGATACTACTGTTGTCAATCCCCCCCAAACTTCGTGGCTGAAACGTCTCTATATTTATAGTAGGCGGTGCCAGAAATGGGAGCGGGCGACACCTTGCTTCGTCGTCCGTCCCCGAGGTCACACAGCCGTCAATACACCACGACGGACCGTATGGACTTGCCCTGTTCCATCAACTCGAAGCCCTCGTTGATCTGATCCAGCGTCAGCGTATGGGTAATCATCGGGTCGATGCTGATCTTGCCGTTCATGTACCAGTCGACGATCTTCGGCACGTCGGTGCGGCCGCGGGCGCCGCCGAAGGCTGTGCCTTTCCAGGTGCGGCCGGTGACCAGCTGGAACGGACGCGTGGAGATTTCCTGGCCGGCGCCGGCCACGCCGATGATCACCGAAACCCCCCAGCCCTTGTGGCAGCATTCCAGCGCCTGACGCATCACGTTGACGTTGCCGATGCACTCGAACGAGTAATCGGCGCCACCTCCGGTGAGTTCCACCAGGTGGGCCACCACGTCCTTGTCGCCGATGTCCTTGGGGTTCACGAAATGGGTCATGCCGAACTGCTCGGCCATGGTGCGCTTGTCCGGGTTGAGGTCGACGCCGACGATCATGTTGGCGCCGGCCATGCGGCAGCCCTGGATCACGTTCAGGCCGATGCCACCCAGGCCGAAAACCACGCAATTGGAACCGGGCTCCACCTTGGCCGTGTTGATCACCGCGCCGATGCCGGTGGTGACGCCGCAGCCGATGTAGCAAACCTTGTCGAACGGCGCGTCCTCGCGGATCTTCGCCAGGGCAATCTCGGGCAGCACCGTGTAATTGGAAAACGTGGAGCAGCCCATGAAGTGGTGGATCTTCTGGTCGCCGATGGAAAAGCGACTGCTGCCGTCCGGCATCACACCCTGACCCTGGGTGGCTCGGATGGCCCCGCACAGATTGGTCTTCGGGTTCAGGCAGAATTCGCACTCCCGGCATTCCGGCGTGTACAGGGGAATGACGTGATCGCCCACCTTCAGTGACGACACATCCTTGCCCACCTCCACCACGACCCCGGCACCTTCATGACCCAGAATCGAGGGGAACAAGCCCTCCGGATCATCGCCGGACAAGGTGAAGAGGTCGGTGTGGCACAACCCGGTGGCCTTGAGTTCGATCAGGACCTCGCCCGCCTTCGGGCCGCCCAGTTCAACGTCGGTTATCTCCAGCGGCTTCCCGGCCTCGTAGGCCACCGCAGCACGGGTTTTCATGGAAGCGTTCCTCCTCGTCACGCAGTGGTCGCCACCGCTGTCCGCACAGCGCCGGGGGGGGGGGGGGGGGGGGCCCCCCCCCCGGGGGGGGGGTGAACCACCCGGGGGCGGGCGGGGGGGCGGGGGGCCGCGCCCGGGGGGGGGGGGGGCGGGGGGGGGGGGCGGCCCC
>JAFIFV010000002.1 GCA_020831845.1 Ectothiorhodospiraceae bacterium | reverse complement strand
GCAGGACCGGGGCGGGCCATCCGGGGCCAGCCCGTTCGGCCGGGGAAAGCAGTGCTTTCCCTTGATCGGCCTCACCCCTGGGGGCTTGTCGGCGAGGTCCCTCTCGCCGCCAGTCCGCAGAAATGTACTCGCCCCCCGCCTCGCCTTGGTGGCGCTCCCAAGAGGCGACTCTGGCTTAGGGGGGTTAATCGCCGCAGGCGATTGCCACCAATCCGGCCAACGGCCGGACAATGCGGAGTCCTAATGCCCAGCGCTAGTCGTAGGGTGTCCACCACTACGTGGTGCGCAGCGTTTCCAGGCGTGTGTCCGTGCGCAGGCCATGCGGCCTGCACACCCTACGTAATGAGCACCCTACGATGTCGCTTCCGCGTTTTTTGCGGCGATGCGCCGCTGGAGCATCTTGGTGGTGCCGTAGACCGTCTCCAGGTGCGGCACGGGGATGTTCAGGCGCCGCGCCTCGCGGATGACATTACCCAGAATGGCCTCGATCTCCATATCCCGCCCATGGATGTAATCCAGTGCCATGCTGTTGTGGTAGGCCGGCATCTTGTGGGTGTTGACGATGCTTTTCTCCGGCAGATCCTCCGGCATCGGGTGACCGGCCGCCGCCGCCACGTCGCAGACTTCCTGCATCAACGCAACCAGCAGCCGCTCCTCGTTTTCCGAGCCCAGGATGTCCTTGGTGCTGGCGCCCCCGGCGATCACCGAAACCGGATTGAAAGCGGCGTTCCATACCGCCTTGCGCCAGCGTTCGGTCACCAGATTCTCGGACAGCGGGGCGTTGATGCCGCCCTGCTCCAGCAGGGCCGAGAAGCGGCGAGCGGCATCGTTGACGCCGCTGGGGTAGCTGCCGATGACCAGGCGCCCATAAGCCTTGTGCTCGGTGTGGGCGGGGCCGACGCGGCTGGCGGCGACGAAGGCCAGGCAACTCACCAGCGGGTTATCGGGGAATGCTTCCACGATGGGCGGCTCGATCTCGATGCCGTTCTCGATCAGCACGATGGCGGTGTCCGGACCTACGGCGGGACGGATGAGCGCGGCGCGGTCCAGGTCGTCCAGCACCTTCACTGACAGTACGAGGAAATCGGGCGGCGTGGAAACCTCGGTGACGTCCTTGTAAACGGTGGCCGGCCGGAAAGAGAGATCCCCCAGTTCCTTGCTGTCAACGCGCACCCCGTGCTCCTGCATCTGCGCGTGCTCGGAGCGGCTGACCACGTCTACCCGCGCGCCCGCGCGGGAGAGGATGGCGCCGTAGAAACTGCCGATGGCCCCGGTACCGACCACTAGGACGCGTGCATTGTCTGCCATGAAATACCTCGTTGTTGTGAGACAGCCGGGGTTGTCTGCCGGCGGATGTCGGGAATGATGTGCACCACGTTGTAGTGCACACTCTACGTTACGTTCGGATTTCGGGGGGCTGCGGATTGGTCCGTCGTGGGGAAGGCGGTGGATATCGGTTGCGCCTCCATTCACCCTACAGCCTGCTGTACACCGGCCCATGGCGGGTGATGGCACGCAGCCCTGATTGCCCCGCGTGTTGGGGTTCGCTTTGCTCACCCCAACCTACCCCTCGTGCTACGCCGGAGCTACCCCCGGATGCACCACCGAAACCAGGCCGACGGCGGGAGGTTTGCTTCCGGACTGTCGGCGAGAGGGACCTCGCCGACAAGCCCCCAGGGGTGAGGCCGATCAAGGGAAAGCACTGCTTTCCCCGGCCGAACGGGCTGGCCACGGATGGCCAGCCCCGGTCCTGCAAGCGTTGCATGGAATGCATAGCGCCGCAGGGGTTCACGGCGTGTGCGGAAGCAAACCTCCCGTCGTCGGCCGGATCGAATCCCCCAACCGGCGCGCGTCAGTCCCGGTAGCCCGGCAGTCGCTCGTCCAGCAGGCGGATCAGGCCCGGCCAGGCCAGCTTGCCGGCGCCGCCGAGGCCGTCCTTGCTCTGCATGGCGGTGGTCTCGATGGCTTCCTTGGAAGGCAGGTGGTAAGGGCCGTGACCGGCGCGGATCTGGATCTCGCAGGCCTTGGTGAAGAAATACAGGTTGCCGAAGCACTCCGGCACCGATTCGCCAACTGCCAGCACGCCGTGGTTCCACAGCAGCATCATCTGCTTGTCGCCCAGGTCGCGGATCAGCCGCTCACGCTCGTCCAGGTTCAGTGCCACGCCTTCGTACTCGTGATGGGCGATGTGCGGCAGACACAGCATGGCGGTCTGACTCAGCGGCAGCAGCCCGTCCTTCTGCGCCGACACGGCCACGCCGTTCGGCTCGTGCAGGTGCATCACCGCACCGGCTTCCTCACGGGCCATGTGCACGGCACTGTGGATGGTGAAGCCGGCGGGATTGATGCGCCCGGCCTGCGCGCCGTCCACGGCGTTGCCTTCCTTGTCCACCTTCACCAGCGAGGATGCGGTGATCTCGTGGAACATCAGCCCGTAGGGGTTGAGCAGGAAGTGGTGCTCCGGCCCCGGTACGCGGGCGGACAGGTGGGTGAAGATCAGGTCATCCCAGCCGTAATGGGCCACCAGCCGGTAGGCTGCTGCCAGTTGCACGCGGACATCCCATTCCGTCAGTTCCTCCTTGCGCATCGTCAGCGCCGGATCGGTCGCCTTCATGTCCATCGTGAATCTCCTCCGCCAGGCCCTCGAGGGGCGTTATAACCAGTTGGGGTCCGTCGTCAGAGGGGCGTCCTCCCGACGGCGCAACAACTCGGAATGGTAGTGTACCTTGGGCATCTCGTAGCCGAAAAAGTAACGTCCGGCCGCCAGCTTGCCGTGATAGAAGTCGGCGTCGTGCGGCTGCCCCTGCAGCGCCTTTTCCGCCGCCAGTCCCTGGCGAAGCCACATCCAGCCGATCACCGTGTGGCCCACCATGTCCAGATAGTGGACGGCGTTTGCCAGGAAACGGTCGTGGCCGCCGGCCCCGGCCAGTTCCAGCAGTTCCGCGGTGGTGTCCGCAATGGCGTCCGCGGCGGATTGCAGCGCAACCGCCTGCGCGCCTAGCTCGGGACTGCCTGCGGCAGCCGCCTGGTCGGCCGTGGCTCGCATGGCTGTCAGCAGGCTCTTCAGGGCAGCGCCGTCCTGCTGGCGGGTCTTGCGGCCCAGCAGGTCCATGGCCTGGATGCCGTTGGTGCCCTCGTGGATGGGGTTCAGGCGGTTGTCCCGCAGGAACTGTTCCACCGGATACTCCCGGGTGTACCCGTAGCCGCCCAGGATTTGCACCGCCAGACTGTTGGCGGCCAAGCAGTAGTCGGAAGGCCAGGCCTTGATCACGGGGATTAGGATGGCCAGCAGCCGGTCCGCTTCCTCGCGGGCGGCGGGGTCGGGGTGGGTCTTCTGATCGTCCACCAGCGTGGCGCCGTACAAGCACAGCGCCAGCGCGCCTTCCACATAGGATTTCTGCGCCAGCAGCATGCGGCGCACGTCGGCATGCTCGACCAGCAGTTGTTGCGGGCTGTTCGGGTCCTTCTGGCCGGGCGCGCGGCCCTGGCGTCGGTTGCGGGCGTACTCCAGCGAGTGCAGATAGCCGCCGTAGCCCAGCATGACCGCGCCGAGGCCGACGCCGATGCGGGCCTCGTTCATCATGTGGAACATGCAGGCCAGGCCCTGGCCCGGCTCGCCCACCAGGTAGCCGGTGCAGTCTCCCTGCTCGCCGAAGTTCAGCATGGTGGAGGTGGTGCCCCGGTAACCCATCTTGTGGATCAGGCCGGCCAGGCGCACGTCGTTCCGTTTGCCAAGACTGCCATCGTCGTTCACCAGGTATTTGGGCACGATGAACAGGGAAATGCCCTTGACCCCGGGCGGTGAGTCCGGCATGCGGGCGATCACCATGTGGACGATGTTCTCGGAAATGTCCTGGTCGCCGCCGGAGATGAAGATCTTGTTGCCGGTGAGCCGGTAGCTCCCGTCGGCCTGGGGTTCCGCGCGGGTGCGCAGATCGCCCAGCGAGGAGCCGGCATGCGGTTCGGTCAGGCACATGGTGCCGAAGAAGCGGCCGCTGAGCATGTGCGGCACGTAGCGGGCCTTCTGATCCTCGCTGCCGTGGGCCAGGATCAGGTTGGCCGCCGCGGTGGTCAGGCCGGCGTAGGCGAAGGTGGAGATATTGGCGCCCTTGAAGATGGCGGTGCAGGTCTGGGCGATGGTGACCGGCAATTGCATGCCGCCCAGCTCGAAATCCTGGCCGGCGGCCATCAGGCCGGTTTCCGCCAGCAGTTTCAGGGCCTGCTTCACTTCCGGGATGGTGGTCACCTTCTCGCCGTCGAAGGTGGGCTCGTTGCTGTCGCCCTTGCGGTTGTGCGGGTGGAAATGCTCCAGCGCCAGGCGGTGAGCGGTATTGATGGCGGCGTCGAAGGTCTCGCGATTATGTTCGGCGAAACGCTCGCGTTGCACGAACTGCTCGACGTCCAGCAGTTCGTAGAGCAGGAAATCCAGGTCTTTGCGGTTGACGATCGGGCTGGTCATGGAAGGCTCCGAAAAGCCCGGGGACGGCTGCTACCGGCCCCGGGGCGGGTCCAACGGTCAGGCTGTTTCGGGCACTTCCATGTTGGCGGCGAAACGGGCCAGGTGGTACGCGTGATCACCGAACTGGTGATCGATCATGGACAGGCGCTTGGCATAGTGCGGCACGGCGTATTCCTCCGTCATCCCGATGCCACCGTGAAGCTGGATGGCGCTTTCGGAAACGAAACGCCCTCCCTGACCGGCCAGCACCTTGGCGGCGGCCACGGCCTGGCGGCGCTCTGCGCGGCTGGCACTGTCGAACTGCGCTGCCGCCTTCATGGTGGCTGAACGCAGGTGTTCCATGGCAATCAGCATTTCCACCATCCGGTGTTGCAGGGACTGGAAGGAGCCGATCGGTACGCCGAACTGCTTGCGCTGCTTGAGATAGTCCAGCGTCATGTCGCAGGCCACTTTCATTGCGCCCACTGCTTCCGAGCAGACGGCCAGCGCGCCGCGATCCAGCGTGTCGGCGATCAGGTCCGCCGCCCCGCCTTCCGGTCCAAGCAGTTCGCCAGGTGCGTTTTCCAGCGTGATATCCGCGGCCATCAGACCGTCGATGGTCTTGAAGACACGACGGCTGACACCGCTGGCACCGGCATCCACCAGGAACAGGCTCAGGCCCTTGGCGTGACCTTCATCGCCTCCCGTGCGCGCGCTGACCACCAGCTTGTCGGCCACGTTGCCATGGATGACGACGGCTTTGGTGCCGCTGATCGCATAACCATCGCCTTGCTTTTCTGCACGCGTGCTGACGCGGGTTTCGCTGTAGTGGTTCTTCGGTTCGCCGTGGGCGAAGGCCAGCTTCAACTCGCCGCCTACCAGCGGTTCGATGATGGCCTCCTTCTGCGCGTCGCTGCCCGCTTCGGCCACCAGGATGCCGCTGGTCAGCACGCTGGCGACATAGGGCTCCAGGATCAGCCCCTTGCCAAAGGATTCCATCACCACCATGGCTTCCACGGCGCCGCCGCCGAAGCCTCCCACGTCCTCGGAGAAGGGCACGCCCAGCAGGCCGAGTTCGGCGTACTGGTTCCACATCTGCGGGTCGAAGCCCTGGTCCTGTTTCATGTAACCGTTACGCTGCTCGAAGCCGTACTTGTCGGCGATCAGGCGATCAACGGTGTCCTGCAGCATGCGCTGCTCGTCGCTCAATGAAAAATCCATCTGTCTGTCTCCTGCCTACAGGCCCAGCATCATCTTGGCGATGATGTTCTTCTGGATCTCGTTGGATCCGCCGAAGATGGTCAGCTTGCGGTTGTTGAAGTAGGCGCTGGCCGAGGCCAGGGCATGCTCAGGCCCGACGTAGTCCGCGTTCTCCTTTTCCAGCGCTTCCGGCTGGAACGCCTGCGCATAGGCGCCGGAGGCCTCGCGGATCATGCTGTAGATCTCCTGGCGGATCTCGGTGCCCTTGATCTTCAGCATGGATGCTTCCGGGCCGGGCGAGGTGCCCTGCTGCACGGCGGAGATCACGCGCCGGTCGGTGATTTCCAGGGCCTGCAGATCGATCTCGATCTGGGCGATACGGGCGCGGAACAGCGGATCCTCGATCAGCGGACGACCGTCCTTCAGTTCCTCGCTGGCGACACGCTTGAGCTTGCGCAGCAGCGCCTTGCCGCGACCGATGGCGGCGATGCCGCTGCGCTCGTGGCCGAGCAGGAACTTGGCGTAGGTCCAGCCCTTGTTCTCCTCGCCCACCAGATTTTCCACCGGCACCCTGACGTTGTCGAAGAACACCTCGTTCACTTCGTGCTCGCCGTCCAGCAGGATGATCGGACGCACGGTGATGCCGGGGCTCTTCATGTCGATCAGCAGGAACGAGATGCCTTCCTGCTTCTTCACATCCGAGTTTGTGCGCACCAGGCAGAAGATCCAGTCCGCATGCTGACCCAGCGTGGTCCAGGTCTTCTGGCCATTGACGATGTAGTGATCCCCGTCGCGCTCGGCGCGCGTCTTCAGGCTTGCCAGATCGGAACCGGCGCCCGGCTCGGAGTAGCCTTGGCACCACCAGTCCTCGGCGGAGAGAATGCGCGGCAGGAAGCGTTGTTTCTGCTCGTCGTTGCCGAAGGCCATGATCACCGGCGCCACCATGGACAGCCCGAAAGGCAACTGCATCGGCGCGCTGGCGAGCGCGGTTTCCTCGTCGAAGATGCTCTTCTGCACCGGGGTCCAGCCCGGTCCGCCGAACTTCTTCGGCCAGTTCGGGGCGCCCCAGCCCTGCTCGTACAGAATCTTCTGCCAGCGCACCAGGTCATCCTTGCTCATGCGCTTCTGCTTGGCCACCTTCTGCTGCAGGTCAGCCGGCAGCTTCTCCTTCAGGAAGGTCCGTACTTCCTCGCGGAACGCCTGTTCTTCCGGGGTGAAATTGATATCCATCTGCGTCGACTCCGTGGGAGTGTTAAGAGCTTGGAACGGGGGCGGGGTAGGCGCCCCCGGGGCGTGGGGGGGGCCGCCCCCCCCCCCCCCCAGGCCACCCCCCCGGGGG
>JAFIFV010000158.1 GCA_020831845.1 Ectothiorhodospiraceae bacterium | reverse complement strand
TACACAAACCACTCGTCAGGCTGGTTGCCGGTGCCGAATTTGAAGCCAATGGCGCCGGAGGCGTAGGTGTCCCAGAACGAGCTGTCAAAGCTCCAGGTGCCTTCGGAGCCATTCTGCGTGTACTGGATCATGAACGGGTTGTTGGCCGGCTCGTCGCTTTTTCCTGCCGGCACGTAATCGGTGCCTTCGCCGGTCAGGAACAGGTCGTTCATCGGATTGCCATTGATGTTACCGACGCCGGAATCCAGGCAGGCGGAGACCTGGCTGTTATCAACCAACATGTGGTTCAGTTCGCTCGTCTGACACAGAATCGGGGCGGCGCTAGCGGTTCCAAACAGTGAGGGGCCCAGTAGAATCAGGGACCCTGCGACCGCAGATACAAGTGTGTTGGTCTTCATGGTGATAATCCCCCAGCCGTTGGCTGAATGAGTGCTGATGTGACCCTTGCTGTAGATTGTTGCTTGATGGGCGGCACTCTCTACGCACCTATTATTAAGCACGGGCCGTGCCATGTTTTGCGCCCCGCAATATTTGGTTTATTTGTCATATATTTACGCGTTTTCCGCCCAAAATCGGCGCAGGCGTTATTTTTCATCTTGTAAAGGAACCCGGCAGCGATCTGTGGCGTAGGTGGGGTAGCTTGTCAGCAAGGTGGTAAACCCGTCACAGTTAGGGGAGAATCAAGCTGAAAACGAAGCCGTCACGGCAGGTTAGGCTGTGCCGTGCTGACTCCCGTCGTCATTATTGAGAGCGCCGGGACCGCGACTCTTGGAGAAACAAGAAATGGGCTGGATGACAATTGCGCGCGTGGGCATGGTCCTGTTGCTGGCGGTTTTTCTTACCGCTTGTGGCACGACATCGGCGCCTACCGAAACCCCCAGGACAGACGTTACCGAAACCGACTATGTGATCGGTGCCGGGGATCAACTTCAGATCTACGTCCGCGACAACGCCGACCTGTCGGTCACTCTGCCGGTGCGGCCGGACGGCAAGATCTCCGTCCCCATGGTGCAGGACGTCCGGGCGGCGGGCCTCACCCCCAGCGCTCTGGCACGGGAGCTGGAGTCGGAACTCTCGGAATTCATTCGCACGCCGAATGTCACAGTCATGGTCATGAGTTTTGTCGGGGCGTACGATGATCAGGTACGCATCATCGGCCAGGCACTGCAACCGCAGGCAATCCCCTACCGTGACGGAATGACGGTGCTCGACGCCATTATCCAGGTGGGCGGGCTGACCCAGTTTGCCGCCGGCAACCGTGCCCGGCTGGTTCGCGGCGGGCGGGAAGACAGCCAATCCTATAGCCTGCGGTTGAACGACCTGCTGAACGAAGGGGACATGCGCTACAACTACGCGCTTCGGCCAGGCGATGTCATTGTCATACCGGAGGCGTTCTTCTAGCGCCCGGCAGAGGCCCTGCACGGAACGTCAATCCCGGCATAATGTTTTGCTCCGCGATCAGGTGGGCCCCGCGCTGACGGAGCTGTACTTTTAAGGACGAACTGCTTCAATGCATGAGCTTTACACCTTCATCCTCGGCGAACTCCGCGGCAGCTGGCGTTTTCGCTGGTATGCCCTGCTGGTTGCCTGGGTTGTCGCCATTGCCGGCGCCTACGTGGTTCTCACCATGCCGGACGAATACCGCGTGCAGTCCAGGGTGCAGGTGGATACCGAGTCCATGCTTCAGCCGCTGCTGCGGGATCTGGCGGTGTCGCAGGATCTGGGCACCCGGGTGGAACTGCTGACCAATACTCTGCTCAGCCGGGACAACCTGGAACGCATCGCGCTGGAGAGCGACCTGATGGTCGGCGCGCGCACGGAGTACGAAGAGCAGCAGGTTCTGGATGGCCTTCGCAACAGAATCAACATCAACGTTCCCGGGCGCCGGAGCAACGTCTACAACATCTCCTACACCTCCAGTGATCCCCAGCGCTCGCGCCAGGTTGTCCAGTCGGTGCTGGACATCATGATGGAACAGGCGCTGGGCATGCAGCGAACGGATTCGGCAGCCGCGTCGGACTTCCTGGAACGCCAGGTGGAAGAGTACGAAAACCGTCTGCGAGCAGCGGAGCAGCGGTTGGCGGAATTCAAGCGGGAGAACGTCGGCCTGCTGCCGGAGCAGGGCGGCAGGGATTACTACCAGCGCCTGCGGGCGATGGAAGAACGCCTGGACGAGATGGAGTCGGAACTGCGTACCGTCGACAACCGGCGTACGGCACTGCGCCAGCAGATCCAGCAGATGGAGGCCGGCGAGGCGGTGCAGGAGGTCAACAACCCACGCTTGCAGGCCATGGAGGAGCAACTGCGGGAAAGCCGCAACCGGCTCGACGAACTGCTGCTGCGGTATACCGATTCCCACCCTGACGTGCTCGCCATGCAGGATCGCATCGAGCGCCAGGAGGCGGAGCGTGACCGGCTGGAGGCAGCGCCCGCCGCTACCACCAGCGGGGATATCGGCAGCAACCCGGTCTACCAGGAGCTGCAGATCCGACTGAACGACCAGAATTCCGAAGCCGCTGCCCTGCAGACCCGAATCGAGGACCAGGAGCGCCGCATCGGGAATCTTCGGTCGCAGGTGGACGAGATCACTGATGTGGAAACACGTTTTGCGGACCTCACCCGTGACTACAACGTGACCCGGGAGCGGTACCAGATGCTGCTGGGAAGGCTGAGCACCGCGCAGCTCTCCATCGAGGCGGATGCCTCGGGTAACCAGGTGCGGTTCCGCCTCTTGGATCCCCCAGTTGCACCGGCTGCGGCCTCCGGGCCGCCCAGGCAGATGTTCCTGATGGCGCTGCTTCCCATCAGCCTGGGTGTCGGCGGTGGTTTCGCGTTCTTCCTCCACCAGTTGCGGCCAGTGTTCCAGAACCGCCGGTTATTGGGCGAGATCACCGGCCGGCCCGTGCTGGGCTCGGTGAGCCTGGTCATGACCCGCAACCAGAAGCGGATGAAATTCGGTGCGGTAGCGGTATTCGGTGCGGCGGTACTCAGCTTGGTGGCTGTCATTGCCGTTGGCGTTATGTTCGCGGACCTTGGCGCCGACCAACTCCAGACAGCAGTACGGAGGCTTGGCCTGTGAGCACCATCGAAAAAGCAATGGGACGTGCGGGGAAGGCCCCGGGTGAGCGTGACAACCAGAACGCCTCCGCGCCAAAGCAGCCGGCGCCTCCAAAGCGCGAGACACCGCCGCCGCCACAGCTTGGCCCCAAGGGAACGCTGCAGATCGATTTCCGTCGGCTGCGGGACCACGGCGTGTATCCACCGGATGCAATGCAGCCCGGCCTGAAGGACCAGTACCGGCGCATCAAACGCCCCCTGCTGGCCAATGCCACCGGCCGCAAAGGCATGGCGGTGGAGCGCGGCAACCTGATCATGGTGACCAGCGCCATCTCGGGCGAGGGCAAGACGTTTACCTCGCTGAACCTGGCGATGAGCATCGCGCAGGATCCGGACTACTCCGTCACCCTGGTGGACGGCGACGTGGCCCGGGCCAGCGCCAGCAAGCTGCTGGGTGTCCAGGGTGCGCTGGGCTTGCTGGATCTGTTGGCCGATGAGACCGTCTCGGCGCAGGAAGTGATGTTGCAAACAAGTCTGCCCTCCCTGACTGTCCTGCCGGCCGGGCGGCCGCACTCGCTGAGCGAGGAGCTGCTCTCCAGTGAGCGCATGGAGCGTGTGGTGGCCGCACTGGCCGACCGGAATACCAAGCACATCATCCTGTTCGACTCCCCACCGCTACTTGCCAGCCCGGACGCCGTCACCCTGTCGGCCAATGTGGGGCAGATCGTAGTGGTGGTGAAGGCCGGTTCCACGCTACGCCACCAGGTGGTGGAAGCCGTCGACCAGCTGGACGGCAGCAAAGCCATCAACATGGTGCTGAACCAGAGCATCGGCGGCATGGGCGGCGACGAGTACGGAGACTATTACGGTGCGTATGCCGAGGGGCGCTAGTCGGCGCCTCTGGCTGCCGCTGCTTTCTGCTGCTGTATTCTGGGCTGTTGCCGGCCCGGTATCGGCGCAGCAGAACCGTGTCGTTGAAGCGGAACGGGCCGGCCCAGAAGTCATGCCTACGCTGACCGGTTGCAGACTCCCGCTTCCGGGAGGCGGAGACCAGGACAGTGGCCTGGCCAACCAGTACATCGCGGACCGGCAGGGCGGCCGGTACCTCCTCGCCCCCTCGTTGACGCTACGCCAGACCTATTCCGATAACATCACGCTGGCCCCGAGCGGCCAGGAAGAGTCGGACTGGGTGACCGCACTGGTCCCGGCTGTGAGCTTCTGCCGCCTGCGCCCCCGGCTGCGCACCCAGGTGGATTACGAAGCGCAGATGCTCTACTACTGGGGCGACTCTGACCGTAATGACGTACTGCATCGTCTGAGCACGGACAACACCGCCACCCTGATCCGGGACCGGTTTTACCTGGACTTCGGTGCCCGCTACGAGCAGCAGCCGATCAGCAGCCGGGGTGCGTTTGCGGACGACATCATTCTGAACACGGATAACCAGACCGATGCGTTGAACATGCGTATCAGTCCCTATCTGTACCAGGACCTCGGCCCTGTGGGTACCTCGGTGCTCCGCTACGGGCTGTCCAGAACGGTGTACGACGAGAACATTCGCAATGTGACCCGCCAGAGCGGAAGTCTGCTGGTCATAAGCCCACAGGAAGCCGACCCCCTGAGCTGGCAGGGCAGCGTGCGTACCGAGCGCGTGGAGGGGGGGCGCATAGACCGCGTGGACTACTTCGATGACGCCTTCCTGGAACTGGGTTACCGGGTGTACGGTCGCCTGCGTCTCATTGGCCGGCTCGGCCTGGAAAGCGAGTTGCAGGATGACGGTGAGTGGGACCGTTTCAGCAGCGACTACTGGGAAGCAGGTTTCCGCTGGAGCGACAACCGCACCAGCGTCGAGGCCCGCTACGGCGAACGCTTCTTCGGAGAAACCTATTTCGCGTCCGTCAGCCGTCGCGCGGCTCGCCATACCCTCAGCCTGAGTTACCGGGAAACCCAGCAGATTTCCGACCGTTTCACCGTGCTGTCGCCTGAAGACATCGGCTTGCCCGGCGGCGTGACCGATCCCGACACCGGCGACTTCCTCCCGTTCCCGCCCATCGTGCTTTCGGAAAACGAGGTGTTCCTGAGCAAGCGGGCGACCGCATCGAACGTCTACCGCACGGGCCGTTCCACTGTGCGGCTCTCGCTGTTCCACGACCGCCGCCAGTACCTGATCGCGGGGGACGAAGAGGAGCGCTACGGCGCGGAAGCTTACTGGCGTTGGCAGTGGCTGCCCCGGACAGCAATCATTCCCCGAATCAGCTGGGAAGAAATCGAATTCCGCGACGGTCGTGAAGACACCTTGCGGGGCGCCCAGCTCAGCCTGGCCCACCTGCTTAGCCGCAACATGCAGGCAGGTGCCACCGTCCGCTGGCAGGACAGGGACTCCAACGAAGGTCCCGTCGGCGAATACACCGAGCGCGCTATCAGTGTGCAGTTGACCAGGTTGTTCTGATGGGTGTGTGCTGATCATGGAAGGCGCATCCAGCACATACCGTTACTGGCGATGGGATGTCGCGGTGATCGCATCCGCTCTCCTGCTGGTCATCGCCCTGCATGCGGAACCCGTCACCCGTTTGTTCAATCGCTGGTTGCGCTTCGATGAGGCGTATTCCCACGGGCTGTTCGTGCTCGGCGTTACGGGGTTTCTGCTCTATCGCGTTCTCCGCCATAGTCGATTTCCGCTCAATCCCAGCCCGAGCGGTATGGTCTTGGCTGTCCTGACAGCTCTGGTGATCACCACTGCCGACGTGATCAACATTCTCATCGTGCAGCAAGTAGGCGTTGTGTTTCTCTGGTGGACAATCGCCGTTGCTATCCTCGGTTGGCACGCGGGTTTGAGGCTCGCGATTCCGATCGGCTTTCTCTATTACGCAGTGCCTGTCTGGGATTACCTCACAAGGGCTCTGGTTAACGCGGCTGTGGTGGTAAACGATTTCCTGCTCGGGTTCATGGGAATCCACTTCCGGGTCGACGGCGTCTACATCCAGTTGCTGGATGTAGGCACGTTCGAAGTGGCGGATGGTTGCTCGGGACTTAGGTATCTGGTGGTCGCTCTGACGCTGTCCACGTTATTCAGCGCGCTTAATTTTTCCCGGGTCAGGGAATGGCTATTGCTCCACGCCGCAGCGATCGGGCTGGCTTTGCTGGTTAACTGGGTTCGGATATTTGTCATCATCCTGGCCGGTTACCAGACGGATATGC
>JAFIFV010000132.1 GCA_020831845.1 Ectothiorhodospiraceae bacterium | reverse complement strand
GCGGCTCTTCCCGGTGCAACCACCAGGGCGCGGCGCACCGCGCCTAGCATCGCTAAAAATCTGACCGTAACGCGGCAGCGTGAATACTTCAGTGCTTCCCTAGATCTCTTGGGCGTCCACTGACTCGGCCTTCTCCAATGTTCTCTGTCTGCTAACTTTTTGCTAACACAAGCCCATGTACGCGATCACCTATGCCAAGGAGGCCCGGAAAACCCTGCGCAGGATGCCACGCAACATCGCCCGGACCATCATGAGCAAAGTGGAAGCGTACGCCAGCGCCCCCGAGAGGCAAGCCGCCAACGTGAAGCACTTACAAGGCGAAAACGCATACCGGCTCATGGTCGGCGACTGGCGGGTGATCTTTCATCAGGACGGCACAAACATTGTCATCATGGTGGTACGCGTCCGCCCCCGAGGAGGTGCATACAAATGACCGTGCAGATTATCGAGAAGGATGGCCGCCCGGAGTGGGCGGTGATTCCTTATGAGGAATACTGCGCCATGCTGGACGCGCTGGAGGAACGTGCGGACGCCGCCGCCGCGACTGAGGCGCTACGCGCACTGCGCGAAGGACGCGACGAGGCCGTGCCCGCTGCCATCGGGCGGCGCTTGCTGGACGAAAACCCTTATCGCGTATGGCGCGAGTATCGAGAACGCACGCTGCAGGAAATCGCCGACGCCGCCGGCATTAGCAAGGCATACCTGTCCCAGATCGAGACCGGCAAGCGAGAACCCTCCGCTGCGGTAAGGCGCGACATTGCGGCAGCGTTGGCCGTAACCCCAGATGAGTTGGAATGACCGACGTATTCATTAAGCGGGCTGGCCCCACCTCGCTCCCGGTCTCGGGGCTCGAGCGAGCGCAGGTTGGGGTGAGCAAAGCGAACCCCAACATCCCCTCCCGGGACTTGCGGGTATCCCCGTTAAGTCTTGATCTAACCCGCCTGAAAAACACAGTAGGTGAAAGCCTGCTCCCGACCGGCCGGCGTGATGTGGAGCTCTCGACTACTCAGCACCAACTGGAAACCCGCACCGAAAACAGCCTGCAGGGACTCCGGGGAATAGCGCTGGACCTCGAGGCCACTGCAACGGCTGGGGCCATCCTCTGCAAAGGTGGAAATGACGACGTGCCCATGCGGCTTCAGCGCATGGCGAACCTGTTCGACATAGCGCTGCTGATCCTGCCCGGACGTAAGAAAGTGGAACACCGCACGATCATGCCAGACGTCGAGGCTTCCCTCGGGCAGCCCCACCTCCAGCACATCCGCTTCGAGCCACCGGACGCCACGCGCCGCCGAACCAAGCCTCTCTTGCGCCTTTTCAAGTGCAGCCCCCGAAAGATCCAGCACCGCAACGTTCTGGTAGCCAGCCGAAAGCAGGTCGTCAACGAGTGTTGAGGCGCCACCGCCGACGTCGAGAATGGCTACCTCCCGGTCAGGGACGACTTTCCGAATCAACTCCAGCGAGCGCTCCGAATGGGGCTGGTACCAACTGACCTCCTCCGGATCCTTCGACCGGTATACCTCTTCCCAGTGGGACTTCCGTTCCATGCGACCTCCGTCATGACAACAGCTTTTCAGCGCCACGGGGCGCCCAATGCAATCGCAGAGCCTCTGCCCCTGACCTTGCGTACTCATCGAACGTGGAGCAGCGGAACCGCATCCTTCAGTATATGGGTGTTCCGTAGGTACGATGGGTGGCGATGCTCACGGAAAATCATCGCGGCCATCCTCGGCTTCCGGCTTCGACGAAAGGAGGCCCATGCGCCGCTTCCTGATTTCGATTATCGCCCTGCTCGCATCCACAGCCATCCTGCTGCTGGGTGGCGGGCTCATGGGAAGTCTGGTGAGCATCCGGCTGAGCTTCGAGGCCATTGACCCACAGATCAAGGGACTGATCCTGTCCGCCTACTACATCGGCCTGGTCGTGGGCTCCCAGCTTGCGGGCCGGGTCATCCGGCAAGCCGGGCATATCCGTGCGTTCGCCATCTTTGCGGCGATCTGCACCGCCGTCATCCTCCTCCAGGGCCTCTACGTACTGCCTGCTGCCTGGTTCGTGCTCCGGGTGATCATCGGTTTCAGCATCGCGGGCATCTACATGGTGGTGGAGAGCTGGCTCAACGAACGTGCGGACCCCGCCTCCCGTGGCCGGGTGTTCTCGCTGTACCAGATCATCACCTACGTCGCCCTGGGTGCCGGCCAGTTCCTGTTGCACCTGGGTGATCCCGCCAGCGCGGAACTGTTCATGATCGTCGGCCTGCTGTTTGCGCTGTGCCTGGTGCCGGTGGCCCTGAGCCAGGCCAGCACACCCCCCGAGCCGACATTGCACGTGCCGATGGCACTTCGTCAGACGCTCACCGGTTCGCCACTGGCCGCATGGACCTGCCTCGCATCGGGCCTGAGCAGCGGCGCCGTGTTCACGCTGACACCGGCCTTCGGGCTGCGACTGGGCCTGGACGTGGGGGGTGTGGCGACGCTGATGGCGAGTCTGATCCTGGGCGGCGTGGTGCTGCAATGGCCTATCGGCCAGCTCTCCGACCGCTTCGGCAGACGTCCGCTGATCCTGCTCGTGGGCGCCGCCACTGCCGTCCTGGCGGCTGCCATCGCCGGGTTCGGTGCCCAAGTGCCGATGGCGGCACTTCTGGTTGCCATGGCGGTGTTCGGCGGTTTCTCGTTCACCTTTTACCCACTGGCCGCCTCTCAGGCCAACGATACAGTCGGAGCGGGCAGCGATTACGTCGCAGTTGCCGCGGCCCTGCTGTTTCTCTGGGGGATTGGCGCCGCTCTCGGGCCAATTGCCGGCGGCTGGGCGATTGCCTGGCTAGGCGGCCCCGGCCTCTTCTACTACATTGCAACGCTGGGTCTCGTCACCGGACTGGCGGCCTGGAGCCAGGGCACGGACCCTGCCCCCGTTTACCAGCCGTATCGCACCATGAGCCGGACCTCGGCCGTCATTATCGATCTGGATCCGCGAGCACATGAGAACGATGCAGCCCCTCCTGCACCCAGTGGAACTGCTGATGGCAACGTGCCCGGCACACCTTCCACGTCCCGCTGACACCGTGACGGACACACGCATCAAGCCCCGAACTTCCCGGGAGGTGGTGAAAAGTAATGAGCCGAACCACGCTCTACAGCAAGAGGCGGCGCCACGGGATCAAAAAGACCTGGGAGTCATTCAGGGCCTTGCGCCAGTCAGCCTTTCCCTAGCGCGTCATCGCTCTGCCAGTTGGGCGGGATCAGGCCATGGCGGCGCATGCGCCGGTAGATGGTGGGGCGCGAGACGCCCAGCTCCCGCGCCACGGCACTGACGTTCCAGTGGCGTCGCCGCAGGGCCTCTTCCAGGGCAATGGCATTGCCTGAACGGCCCGGATCGCCGGATGGTGCAACTGCCGGGGATGCCGCGGGGCCGCGGGGCGCCGTGCAAGGCTCGGGCTCCGGCAGATCACTGGCCTTGATCTCGTCACCCCTGGCAGTTGCCAGTGCAAAGGCCAGCGCGTTCATGAGTTCGCGGATATTGCCCGGCCACCGCCTGGCAAGGAGCGCACTCACGGCGTCGCCCCGTATTCGCGGCGCGTCCGGTCGGTCCCGGGTGAGCGCGGTGTAGACACAATCGATGACGTACTCCTGATCGGTGCGCTCGCGCAACGGAGGAAGCCACAGGGTGGCGCCGTTGAGGCGATAGTAGAGGTCTTCCCGGAACCGGCCCGCGGCGATGAGTCGGCGCAGATCCTGATGGGTGGCAGCCACCACGCGCAGGTCCACCGGCACGGGGCGGTCGGCTCCCAGAGGCTGGATTTCCTGCTCGGCCAGTACGCGCAGCAACCGGGTCTGCAAGTGCAGTGGCATATCGCCGATCTCATCCAGGAACAGGGTGCCGCCATCGGCCTGCTGGACCAGCCCCTGCCGCCCCTTCTGGCGCCCGCCGGTGAATGCGCCTCCCTGGTAGCCGAACAGCTCGCTCTCGATCAGCGACTCCGGGATCGCCGCGCAGTTCATGGCCACGAAAGCCCCCTGCCTGCGGTGACTGGACTCGTGCAGGCCCCGCGCCAGGCGTTCTTTGCCCGTGCCCGTCTCGCCGGTGATCAGCACATTGATGGGCTCGTCGCGCAGGCGCTTTGCCGTAGCCAGGGTCTTGCGCATGGCAGGATCGTCCGCCGCCAGCCAGTCCAGCGCCGGCACGGCCTCTTCGGCCTGGATGACGCTGCCTGCGCGAAGGCGGGACAGCGAGCGGCTGGGCTGGATCAGGGTGGCGAACACGGTTTCGCCGGTGGGTCGGGTCCGGAACGCGCGGATCTGGTCCTCGCTGCGGTAGGGCAAGTCCCACACGTCACGCAGCTCGCAATCCAGCACGTCCGTGATCCGAAAGGGCTCGGAGCCGCGCAGGACGCGCTCCAGCAGCGCGCGCCCCGGCGTATTGGCCGCCAGGATGCTGCCATCCTCCTCCATCGCGATCAGGTAACGGCCGCTCACCCGCACGAATTCCCGCGACGAATCACAACGCAGGATGTAGCTGTTACGGAAACGGCGCAGGAAATAGGCGTCCTCGATCATGCGGGCGTACAGCGTGACAAGGTGCTGACCGAACGTCTGGCTTTCCGGCCCCATGGGAGAATCCAGCGCCGAGATGTTCAGCACCGCGAGGCGGTTGCCGTCCGGGTCCCGGATTGGCGCCGCGGTGCAGGTCAGGCCGATATGGGTTGCATCGAAATGGTCGGTGCGGTGGCAACTGAGAGAGACGTCCTCCCGCAGGCAGGTGCCCACGGCGCAGGTCCCCGCATAGTCCTCGCTCCAGTCCGAACCGAGATAGAGCCCCGCCTCCCGCAGCCGCGCATCCCGGCGCTTGTCACCGAGGTACTGCACGGCAATGCCACGATCATCGGTGAGCAGCAGAACGTAATCGAGCTGCGCCGCCTGCTGGTAGAGCTGGTCGACACCAGCGCGGGCCACGCTCAGCAACTCGTCGGCCCGATCCTGGTGCTCACGCAGCACCTGACTGGTCACGATGCGCGCGGGTCGTGGTCGCGTCGGGTCGAGGCCGTACTCGGCGATGCAGCGTTGCCAGGAACGGCCGATGACGGGCGTGTTGGGTGCCTGGGCCAGCGGCTTGTGCGTGCCTTCCGCATAACGCAGTACGGAGTCGATGTGCTCGCGCTGATCGCGGCGCAACCCCATGGTGTCTCCTCCCGGGCGCCGGTCGCTGGCCGCCCTTGGTATCAGCGACCATGCCGGCCACCTTTATAGAGGCAAAAAACCACACCCCGGTGGGCCTGTCAAATCGGTGTAACGTCAGGGGGATCAGAGCGTTACACCTGTAACGCTGGTTCGTGTCAACTGTAACACCGGTTTCCGCCGCTGGGCTCACCGTCATGCGCGCTCATGACCAAAAAAACCTCCCCAAGACAGCGTCTTGTGGATTTCTCCGGATGCCTGTCCCCTGCTGGCACGAGAACTGCTCTATCCTCGGGTGAAGGCCCGACCCACAGGGCCATTCAACCTGACGTGGAAGGCTCCGGGCGTGGTGCCCGACAGCCTTCGAACCACGCGTGATACTGGAGGAGACCGGAATGTCGGCAACACAGAACACACCGAACCAGCAGATTTCCGACTGGCTCGTGGACTTCGGCGCCGCGCTGCAGCGGCAGGACTTCGATGCCGCGATCAACCTGTTTCAGGACGACTGCTACTGGCGGGACCTGGTCAGCTTTACATGGAACCTGAAGACCGCCGAGGGGCACGACAAGATCCGCGCCATGCTTGCGGCGACCGTGCCGGAGGCGCGACCGGCGGACTGGACGCTGGAAGGTGATGCCACTGAAGCGGACGGCGTCGTGGAGGGCTGGTTCACGTTCCGCACCGGCGTCGCCGATGGTCGCGGCCTCGTCCGGCTGCAGAACGGCAAGTGCTGGACGCTGTTCACCAGCATGACCGCGCTGCGGGACCACCCGGAGCCCAGGAAACACCTCCGGCCCCAGGGTGCCGAGCACGGAGCGTCCAAAGAGCGCATGACCTGGCGGGAGGCGCGGGAGCAAGAGCAGGAGGAACTGGGCTATACGCGTCAGCCGTACTGCGTGATCATCGGCGGCGGCCAGGGTGGCATCGGGCTGGCGGCGCGGCTGCGCCAAATGAACGTGCCCACCATCGTGGTGGAGAAGAATGCCCGCGCAGGCGACTCCTGGCGCAACCGCTACAAGTCCCTGTGCCTGCATGATCCGGTCTGGTACGACCACCTGCCGTACCTGCCCTTTCCGGACAACTGGCCGGTATTCTCGCCCAAGGACAAGATCGGCGACTGGCTGGAGATGTACACCAGGGTCATGGAGCTCAACTACTGGGCTTCCACCGAGTGCGAAAGCGCCAGCTACGACGAAGCCGCCGGCGAGTGGGAAGTGAACGTCAACCGCAACGGCGAACGGGTGACCCTGCGGCCGAAACAGCTGGTGCTCGCCACCGGCATGTCCGGCATGCCGAATATCCCGAACTACCCCGGCGCCGAATCCTTCAAGGGCGAGCAACAGCACTCCAGCCAGCACCCGGGTCCGGATGCGTACCGTGGCAAGAAGTGCATCGTCGTGGGCTCCAACAACTCGGCCCATGACATCTGCGCCGCCCTATGGGAGAACGATGCCGATGTGACCATGCTGCAGCGCTCTTCGACCCACATCGTCAAGTCCGACTCCCTGATGGATGTGGTCCTGGGGCCGCTGTATTCCGAGGACGCGGTGGCCAACGGGATCACCCATGACAAGGCGGACATGATCTTCGCCTCGATCCCGTACAAGGTGCTGCCGCAGATACAGAAGCCCGCGTTCGACGAGATCCGGGAGCGGGATGCGGCGTTCTACAACAAGCTGGAAGACGCGGGATTCATGCTGGATTTCGGGTCGGACGACTCAGGTCTGTTCCTGAAGTACCTGCGCCGGGGGTCGGGCTATTACATCGACGTGGGCGCCTGCGACCTGGTTGCCAACGGCGACATCAAGCTGCACAGCGGCGTCGGCATCGAGCGGATCAATCCCAACTCCGTGACCCTGACGGACGGCACGGAGCTGCCGGCGGACCTGATTGTCTACGCGACCGGATACGGTTCCATGAACGGCTGGGCAGCACGCATCATTTCCCAGGACGTCGCCGACAAGGTCGGCAAGTGCTGGGGCCTGGGCTCCGACACCCCCAAGGATCCTGGCCCGTGGGAGGGCGAACTACGCAACATGTGGAAACCCACCCACCAGGAAGCGTTGTGGTTCCATGGCGGAAACCTGCACCAGTCGCGGCACTACTCGCACTACCTCGCCTTGCAGCTCAAGGCACGTCAGGAAGGCATTCCCACGCCGGTCTACGGACTGCAGGAAGTGCATCACCTCTCCTGATCCAGAATGGGGAGGGCCGGCATCACTTGATGCCGGCCCATCCTTCTCACCTGTTTCCTTGTTCCCCCGGACTACCTTCGGCTGCCGCTGCAACTGGAAGCGAGGCTCCAGCGCATTCTGGCCAACATGGACCGGTCACTATACTGGTGGGGTACGCCACTTTATCCGGAACCTGGTGGCGTGGGCCCAGGCGGTTGGCTGCAAGGCGCGCTCGCACCGCCGCCGGGCTGCGGCCTGCGGGCTCAACAGCGCTGAGACATGGCGATACTTTCTGAACGGTTTGTGCGGCAGAAGAGGATCATGTCAGGGTGATACGCGCAGAGGGTGTCAGCAAGATCTTCGGCCCCCAGCCGGCCTCCATCATGGCCCTGCTGGAGCAGGGAAAATCGAAGAGCGAAATCCAGCAGGAAACCGGCCACGTGGTCGGCGTCAACAATGCCAGTTTCGACATTGCCCCTGGTGAAGTGTTCGTGATCATGGGGCTGTCCGGCAGTGGCAAGTCCACGCTGATCCGTTGCGTCAACCGCATCATCGAGCCCACCGGGGGCCGGATCCTGTTCAAGGACCCCGAGGCCGGCGAGCTGGATGTCACCACGCTTGATTACGAGCAGCTCCGCATGCTGCGCAAGCAGCACATGAGCATGGTGTTCCAGCATTTCGCCCTGTTCCCCCATCGCACTGTCCTGTCCAACGCCACCTACGGGCTGGAAATCCAGCGGCGACCGGACTCCGAGCGCAAGCGCATCGGTCAGGAGGTGCTGGACATGGTCGGGCTGGGTGAGTGGGGCCAGGCCTATCCTTCGGAGCTGTCCGGCGGCATGCAGCAGCGGGTCGGGCTGGCCCGCGCACTGGCCACCCAGGCCCGGGTGCTGCTCATGGACGAACCGTTCTCGGCGCTGGATCCGCTGATCAAGGTGAACATGCAACAGGAGCTGAAACGCATCCAGCAGGAGCTGCAGCGCACCATCCTGTTCATCACCCACGATCTGGATGAGGCCATGCGAATCGGCGACCGCATTGCCATCATGGAAGACGGCGAAATCATCCAGATCGGCAGCCCGGAAGAGATCCTGGTCAATCCCCGCACCGAGTATGTAGCCCGCTTCGTGGAGCATGCCGACCCCACCGGCGTCATCACCGCCGGCACCATTGCCCTGCCCTTCACCAGTTCCCTGGTGCAGCGGGTGGGTAACCGCTACGGGCTGCAGTACTTCGCCCGGAGAGGCTACCCCCGGCTTCGCTACGGGCAGGACAGTACGGGCCGGCTGAAACATGTGATGACCAACGAGCGGGAGTTACCTGTTCAGCCACTGGAACAGGTTATCGAGGCACGTGCAGCTGACCACCTGCCGGAGCGTCGCGACGACCTGATCCTGACCTGTCCGGAAACCACCGTTCTGCGCCAGGTATTGCGCGGGCGGCTGCACTCCGCGTTGCCAATCGTCGTCACTGACAGGGACGGCCGAATTCGCGGGCTGGTCGACGACCCGGAACTGATCAGCGGCATCCTGGAGAAGCGCGGGCACTTTCAGCAGGACACAGTAACCACCAGCGACTGCGCCCCCTGACCGCATCCGACGTCGGTCATCCGGCTGCGCTTCGCTGATGGTGGGTATTCCAACTCACTAATCTTTCGGGGTGGTCACGCAATGGGCGAGTTACTTGAGTTTCTGCGAGCATTGCTCAACGATCCTTTCGACTTTGTGGATCTTCCCGCCAGGCAGGCCATTACCGATGCGGTGAACTGGGTAGTGGCCAACTTCCGGGATTTCTTCCGCACCTACGTCAGCCCGCCGGTCCGGGGCGTGATGAACGGCGTGCACGGGGCACTCAGCGCCATCCCCCCGGGCATGTTTCTGCTCGGCGTGTTTGCGCTGGGCTGGTGGGCGGCGTCGTGGCGCGTCGGCCTGTTCTCGCTGATCTCGCTCGGCCTGGTCGGCTTCATGGGTGTCTGGGACCCGTTGATCATCACCCTGTCCCTCGTCGTCACGGCGGTGTTCTTCTGCGTGCTGTTCGGACTGCCGCTGGGGATCCTGTGCTCGCGGAGTGATCGCTTCAACGCCATTCTGCGACCGGTTCTGGACATCATGCAGACCACGCCGCCGTTCGTGTACCTGGTGCCGGCCGTCATGCTGTTCAGCATCGGCAATGTGCCCGGGCTGATCGCCACCATCGTGTTTGCCATGCCACCCATGATCCGCCTGACCAACCTGGGGATTCGCCAGGTGCAAAGCGAGTTCATCGAAGCGGCGGTGGCGTTCGGATCAACCCACCGGCAGATCCTGTGGAAGATCCAGTTCCCGTTGGCGCTGCCAACCATCATGGCGGGGCTCAACCAGACCATCATGCTTTCCCTGTCCATGGTCGTCATCGCCGCCATTATCGGTGCCGGCGGCCTGGGGCTGGAGGTCTACGCCGGTCTGGAGCGGCTCAATATCGGGCAGGCCTTTGTCGGCGGCATCGGCATTGTGCTGCTGGCCATGGTGCTGGACCGCATCACCCAGGGCCTGGGGGAGAAGGCGCCCGGCGCCCGCCACAAATCGGAGTGAGCAACTATGGTTACAGAACATACCGGTATGAGGAGGTGATGAAATCCGCTGAGTTCAAGCTCGTCGCGCCCTGGCTACAGCCACGGTGCGCACAGCTTCGACCCGAGCCACAGCGGATCACTGAGTCGCAAGCAACAACGGAGGGTGAAGACATGCCATGCTTCAACACCACCCGTGGCAGCAAACTGGAAGCAGCTGCCGTTTCCGTCCTGGCCGCCCTGGCCCTGGGAACCGTGGTCGGCACCACGCACGCTAACGAGCGCCCTGGAGAAGGGGTCACGGTGCAGCCGGCGGTGGCCACCTGGACGTCCGCCATCCCCGTGAGCTGGGTGTTCGTCGAACTGCTGGAGGAACTGGGGTACAGCGTGCAGAACCCCATTTCGCTATCCAACCCGGTTGCCTACCTGGCGATTTCCGAAGGAGACGCGCATTACTGGCCCAATGGCTGGTTCCCGTTGCACGACCCGCAGCTGCCGGACAACTTCCAAGACGCGGCAACCCTGTTCGAGCCGCATTGCACGGCCTGCGGCATCCAGGGATATCTGGTCGACACAGCGTCCGTGGAGAACCACGACATCACCGGGATCGAGGACTTCAAGCGCGACGAAGTTCGGGCGGCCTTCGACGCCACCGGCGACGGCAAAGCAGACCTGTTCGGCTGCCCGCCCGGCTGGGGTTGCCACGAGGGCATCAACGCCATGCTCGACAAGTTCGAGCTGCACGACGACATCAACCACGTGGACGCCGGCTATGCGGCCAACTTTGCCGAGGCCCTATCCCGCATCGAAGCCGGGGAACCAGCCCTGTACTACACCTGGGGTCCCAGTGCCTGGTTGCTTGCACTGGTTCCGGGCGAAGACGTGATGTGGGTCAACGCCCCGGGCATCGTCGAGGATGATGCGGAGCGTGCCGAGGGCGTGGAAGGCGCGGTCACCGATCCGATCGACATGGGCTTCGTGGCCGCGGACATCCAGGTTGCCGCCAACAACGACTTCCTGGAAGACAACCCGGCAGCCGCGGAGCTGTTCCGGCAGGTTCGTCTGCCGCTGGTGTGGATCAGCGAAGTGGACAAGGCCATGAATGAAGAGGACCTGACCGATGCCGAAGTCCGCCCCCTGGTGGCGGAATGGATCGCCGACAACCGCAACGAGGTGGATGCCTGGCTGGAAGCGGCCCGTGCCGCGGCACAATGAAGTAATGAACCGTCCGCCAGGGAAGCGCTGACGTATTCACGCTGCCGCGTTGCGGTCAGACCCGAGTGCCCCCCTGAGCGCGTCCCGGCTCCCGTCGTCACCTCGACGACGGGAATCCCGGGGCGACTCAGGAGAGAATCAATTCTTCCCCGGCCGGGCCTCGTCTCCCCAGACCTGATCCAGGCGCGCATAGCGGCGGCAGTTGGTCACGTAGAACCGGTAGCGCAGCGGGTTCTTCTGGTAGTAGTTCTGGTGGTACTCCTCGGCCGGGTAGAACGTGCTCCGCTCGAGTATCTCGGTGGCAATCGGTTCCTCGAAGCGCCCGGACTGCTCCAGTTCCTCCTTTGACGCCCGGGCCGCCCGGTATTCGTCCTCGCTGCCGGCAAAGATGGCCGCGCGGTAGGGGTCACCCCGGTCGCAGAACTGTCCCCCGCCGTCGAGCGGGTCGACATTGCGCCAGAAGGCGTAGAGCAGTTCCTCGTACGAGACCTGCGAGGGGTCGTACTCGACCAGTACGCTCTCGTAGTGGCCGGTGCCACCGCCGACGACCTGTTCATAGGATGGATTCTCGACATGGCCGCCCGCAAAGCCGGACGTGGTGGCAACCACGCCATCCACTGCATCGAACGCCTCTTCGACACACCAGAAGCAGCCGCCCGCAAACACGGCCGTGGCCCGTTCCTGGTCATCGGCAAAACCGGTTGCCGGGAAAAGCATGCAGGCCAGCAGCAGGGCCGGGATCGACAGCAGGCCCCGAATCGGCATCACGGTCGGATTCATCACTCAACCTCGCAGTTGTGGCAGCGGCTCGTCGGCTGGCACGAAGCGCAGGGCGAGCCCGTTGTTGCACCAGCGCTCGCCTGTGGGGTCGGGGCCGTCGTCGAATACATGACCCTGGTGCCCCCCGCAACGGATGCAGTGGTACTCCGTGCGCACCATCCAGAGCTTGCGATCCTCCTGCGTGCCCAGGTGACCATCGAAGGGCTGGTAGAAACTCGGCCAGCCGGTGCGGCTGTCGTACTTGGTGTCTGAGCTGAACAGCGGCAGGTGACAGGCTGCACAGACATAGGTGCCGTCCTCGTAGAGCTTGTCCAGCGGGCTCGAGAAGGGGCGCTCCGTCCGGTCTCGGAACAGGATGTCCCATGCGGCGTCGGAGACGTGGTCACGCCAGAAATCCGGGTCCCGCGCAAGCGGACCGAGGTCCCAGGAACGATCGGACACAGGATGAAACTCGCGCACCTTGACGTTACCCATGGTCGCGCCCGCCGGCAGCATCAGGCTTGCACCTGCTCCAAGCGTGAGTATCAGAAAATCACGACGCTGCATACTCGCCTCCCGGCCTTCCCGTGTCAGAAGATATCTGGCCAGTTGGCGTCAGCGGCCATGATGAAACCTTCGATGTCCCGCTCCCAACGGCGCTTCACCTGCATGTTGGCATTGAGGTAGAGCTTGCCATCGACGATATTCCACGCCTCCGGCATGGTTTCAGCGGCATAGTTCTCCGCTGCAGCCCAGGCGCACCACCCCCCGTACTGCGGCGCATAGGCCTCCGGGTTATCGACGAACATGTCGCGGTGCTCGGCGCTGGCGAAATGCCACTGCGCACCGCGCCACTCGTGGGTGTGAGTCGCAGAACCCTGCACGGGTTCTCCTGCTTCGAAGTAGGCAACCTGGTCGGTGCCGCCCAGCGCCACACCATCCTTCGTATAGATCATTCCATCGGCACTGGCAACCGCTGGCAAGAGCAGGATCGCAGCCAGCATTCCCAGGGCCTGTTTGATCCAGGTAGGCATGATGCACCTCTCGTTTCGCAGTGACGCTTACCACGTTCCCGTGGCTTCAAGGGGCACCTTAACGCCCTCGTGCAAAGGGCAAATAAAGCCAATGTGAAGAGAATGTAAAAGCAATCAGGATGGCGCGACGAGACGCTCGGGCAACTCGATCCAGACACGCGTCCAGCCATTCTCGCTGCTCGCACCAACCTGCCCGTCGTGCGCCTCGACCAGTTCGCGGACAATCGCCAGTCCGATGCCAGCCCCTCCCGTCTCGCGGGAACGCGCACGTTCGACGCGGTAGAAACGCTCGAAGATGTGGGGCAAATCGGCGGCCGGGATCGTCGCGCCGCTGTTGGCAACCTCGAGGCGGACGCGATCGCCCCTGCGCCGGCCGGAGACGATGATCCGCCCTTCGCGCGGCGTGAACCGGCACGCGTTCTCCAGCAGGTTGCGCAGGATGCGCGAGAGCTTGTCCGGGTCGGCATGGATGCCGTCGAAACCAGCCGACAGGTCACGGGACACAAGGATCGCACCGGCCTCGATCACCGGTCGGGCCAGCTCCAGTTCGCGCTCGATGATAGCGACCAGATCGACATGCTCGCGATCCAGGCGCAAGCTGCCCGCCTCTGCCTCGGTCAACGAATGCAGATCATCGACCAGCCGCACCAGTCGCATCAGCTCGCCCTGCAACAGCGCCAGCGTGCGCTGATCGGCGGCGACGACACCATCAGCAACACCCTCCAGGTAGCCACGCAGGTTCGTCAGCGGCGTACGCAGCTCGTGGGCGACATCGGCTACCAGCTTGCGCCGGAGATACTCGTTGCGCTCCAGTGCCTCGGACATCCGGTTGAAGGCACGGCCCAGGTCCGCCAGCTCGTCGCTCGTCGTGACAGGTACGCGCACGGCGTAGCGACCAGCCGAGACCTGGCGCGTGGCATCCTGCATGGCCCGCAGCGGTTTGAGCACCTGGCGGGTGAGCAGCAGCGAAGACGCGGTCGCGAGCAGCAGGGCAAACAGCGCGGCCCAGAGCAGATAGCGGTTCACCGCTTCAAGGAACATCGCATGGGTCGTATCCGGGGCGATGTCGTACTCCTGCATCAGTGCCGTGAAATAATCCGCCGCAAGTTGGCCAATGACCCACCAGACGATGGACATTGCCAGCACGATCACGGGCAGGTTGACGAGCAGGAGCTTGAGCAGCAGCGTGGTGCGCAAGGGGAGCTTCGCACGATCGGTCATCGCTCGCTGGCCTCCGGGGCGAAACGGTAGCCGATACCGCGCACGGTGCGGATCAGGCGCGGCAACGAGGGGTCGTGTTCCAGCTTGCGCCGCAGCTTGCCAATGTGCACGTCGATGACCCGGTCAATAACGTCGGGCTCGTCATCGTACAAGCGTGCGATCAAAGCCTCGCGGGTCTGCACCCGACCCGGGGCACTCATCAGAGCCTGCAGCAACCTGAATTCGATCAGCGTCAGTTCGATCTCGTCCTCGCCACGGCTGACCCGGTGACGCTCCGGATCCAGCTCGAGGCCCCCGGCGCGAAGAACCGCCGGTTGCTCCTCCCTGGACCCGGCCTCGTACCGCCGGAGTATGGCCCGGACCCGCTCAACCAGTTCGCGCGGCGAGAAAGGTTTGACGACATAGTCATCGGCGCCAGCCGTAAAACCCGCCACCCGGTCGATCTCATCCTTCTGGGCCGAAAGAATCAGGAACGGAATATCCGAATTGCGCCGCAGCGCATACGCGACCGACCAGCCGTCGATCTCGGGAAGGAGTAGATCAAGTATCACCAGCCGCGGGCTCTCATCGCGAATCAGGTCCAGAGCCCGGCGGCCGTCGGCTGCGCGAATCGTCGCAAATCCGGCATGCTTGAGGTACGTCTCTATCAGCCTGGCGATGTTCGGTTCGTCTTCGACAATCAGAATCGGCTGTCTATTCAAGGGCGGTCCCACATCATTTGCCGACCCACCTGCATACCCGTCCCCCACCGCGGCTTCCGTTCCATGTGACCTCCGCAAGGTCAACAGGTCAGCGGCGCCACGGGAACCCTGCGGAATCCCAACCCCTGATGCATTCCGCAGTCATGGGCCTCGACCCCGAGAGCCATTGCCACGCTCAAACTCCGCCAGCATTTCCCGATACCGCCCGGGCACCACACAAAAATAAAAAATAAAGCCTTTGACCCACGACGCCAAAGCATGGGACTATGCCTTCGATTGGTAAGCAAGCGGCATAGTTCCAGTAGCGTTCGAATTCTTTCGGCAGCCCTGTAATTTTTCCTTGTTTTACCCGTTACAAGATCTGGGTAACACCAGGAACATTGCAATGCGCAATAGCGCGAGAGGATTCTATCATGGCAACTGGCACCGTTAAGTGGTTCAACGACTCCAAAGGCTTCGGCTTCATTTCTCCGGCTGATGGCGGCGACGACCTCTTTGCGCACTTCTCCGAGATTCAGTCGGAAGGCTTCAAATCCCTGCAGGAAGGTCAAGCCGTCTCTTTTGACGTGACCAAGGGTCAGAAAGGCCTCCAGGCTTCGAAAATCAGACTCGTCTGACCTCACGGTCACGAGTTATAGAACCTCACCGGTTCGACAAAAACGCCCCCCGAAGCCGGGCCTGTTGGGGTTTACAATAAACACCCCAACCAAAAAAAGGCCCCCATGCCATGTTAACCAAAAGATGAATTGAACGGAGAAAAACAAAACCAACAAAGCCACCCTAAGCCGGCCAAGTTTTAGAAAAAGTTAGGGTTGTTAAA
>JAFIFV010000131.1 GCA_020831845.1 Ectothiorhodospiraceae bacterium | reverse complement strand
GGGGCGTGCGGCACTCTGGTGACCCCACGCTTGGCGACGCTGGGGTTGACTCGTGTTTCTTTGTTGGCGGGGTCGTTCCCGGGGCCCTTCGCCCCTGATCAAAGCCAGCAAGGGAGCGCCCATGAGCATCCGTCCCCGCCGTTCCGTCCTCTTCATGCCTGGGTCCAACCCCCGTGCGATGGAGAAAGCCCGCTCGCTGGACGCCGATGCGCTGATTCTGGATCTGGAGGATGCGGTCGGACCGGAGCAGAAGCAGGAAGCCCGGACCCTGGTCCGGGAGGCGCTGCGGCAAGGCGGCTTCGGACAGCGCGAGCTGATCGTGCGGGTGAACGGACTGGAAACCGAATGGGCGGAAGACGACCTGCGCATGGTGGCTGTCGAACAACTGGACGGTGTGCTGATCCCGAAAGTGGAATCCGCCGAGGACCTGACCCGCGCCCGGCAAATCCTGACTGCCGCCGGAGCACCATCCTCCCTGCCCCTTTGGGCCATGGCAGAGACCCCGCGCGGCATTCTCAATCTGGTGCTCATCTGCGCCGGCTCCGCCGGCCTGCAGGTGCTGGTCGCCGGCACCTCGGACCTCGCCCGCGACCTGCGGGTACGGCACACGGCAGACCGCGTCGGTCTCATCGGTGCGCTCTCGCAATGTGTGCTGGCGGCACGTGCAAATGGACTCGATGTCCTGGACGGCGTGTATCTCGATCTGCACAACGCGGAGGGGTTCCGCCATGCCTGCCAGCAGGGGCGCGACCTGGGCTTCGACGGCAAGACCTGCATCCACCCCAGCCAGCTCCAGGTGACGAACGAAGTGTTCTCCCCCACCGCGGTGGAGCTTGAACTGGCACGCCGAGTCATCGCGGCCTGGGACGAGGCCCAGGCCCAAGGCAAGGGCCTGGCCGTGGTCAACGGTCGGCTTGTTGAATCGCTGCACGTGGAGGAAGCGCGCCGCACGCTATTGCTTCAGGAAACCATTGAGGCAAGGCGCGCCGGTTAAGGAAGCGCGTTGCGGGACGCCGGCCAGCAGCATATAGACCCAACCGCCCACCGCACCCGCGCCGCAGAGTATCGCGGTGCCGGTCAGATAACGCGTGATGGCCACGGGCGTCATGGGTGCCAGGCCATTGATCAACAGAACAGCGGCCAGGATTCCGGCGGCACCGGCAAGCATGAACAGCACCATGCGCTGCCTCGGTAGCCAGCGGGCCAGTTGGGCTGCCACGATGAACGCCAGCAGGAAGGCCACCGCCACCACAATGGCATAGATCGGCGCGAAACCGACCAGATCCCGCAGCACCACCTGCAGCCAGGTTCCCGGTGGAACCAGCACGCCCATCGCGGTCAGGGCCAGCATGTTGTACTGGGTCTGCGCGATGGAACTCAGAACGGCCGTGACGGCAACGGCCACCACGAAGGCCGGGGTCACTCGAATCAGCCTGTGCTTCATGCATCGTCCCCTGACGGTGTCATCATCTCATCACTGTTTGCTACCTTAAAGAAGCGCTGAAGCAGTCACTCCACCGCGCCCGAGTCCGGTTTTCGTCCGTGGCAGGAAGCAAGACGTCACAGGCCGTAGTTCCACCTGGGGTGGCTTGCAACAACGCCACGAACGAAATGGCCGAGCCCCAAGGGGGTACGCCGAACAACAAGGATGCCAACGTCGATGGTCCGATTCCGCTGCCTGCTTCCTCTCACACTGATGATAACCGTCTCTCCCCTGGTCGCATCAGGTTATCAGATGGAGACCGTGGCCGAGGGACTGGAGCACCCGTGGTCTCTTGCCTGGCTGCCCGACGGTCGCATGCTGGTCACCGAGCGCGCCGGCAGACTCCGTGTCATCGAGGACGGCACACTGCAGCCTGATCCGGTCTCCGGCGTACCGCGAGCGCACGTCCGCTCCCAGGCCGGCCTGTTCGAGGTACTACCGGCGCCGGACTTCGAAGACAGCGGCTGGCTTTACCTGAGCCTGGCAGAGGGAGACAGCACCTCCAACTCCCTGCTGGTGGTGCGCGGCAAGCTCGACGGCGAGACGCTGACGGAGGTGGAACAGGTCTTCAGGGCCGCCCCGGAACGCAGTACCAGCGTGCATTACGGGGGACGCATGCTGTTCCTGCCGGATGACACGATGCTAGTCACGCTAGGCGACGGATTCGACTACCGGGAGCAGGCGCAGGACAACAGCAACCACTTCGGCACCATCGTCCGGTTGCACGCCGACGGCAGCGTCCCGGAGAATAACCCCTACGCTAACGGAGACGGCGTGCTGGGGGAGATATACAGCTACGGGCATCGCAACGTCCAGGGCATTGCGCGCGACCCGGAAACCGGATTGCTGTGGGCCAACGAACACGGCCCGCGGGGCGGAGACGAGCTGAACGTGATTCAACCGGGGGCCAACTACGGCTGGCCCGCTGCCACCCACGGCGTGGACTACTCCGGCGCCACTATCAGCCCGTTCCGGGAACTACCCGGCATGCAGCCGCCAGAGCATGTGTGGGCATCCGCCATCGCGCCGGCTGGGCTGGCGATCTACCGAGGCGAACTGTTCCCGGACTGGCAGGGCAGCCTCCTCAACGCCGGCCTGGTCAGCCGCAGCGTGCAGCGCATCACCGTTGACGAGGAAGGCAGGATCACCGGCGAGGAATCGCTGTTTACGGAACTGAACGCCCGTATCCGCAATGTGCGAGTCGGACCCGATGGCGCCATCTACCTGCTGACCGATGACGCCGACGGCAAGGTTCTCCGCGTCACTCCCCGGGACTAGGGCCGTCAGCCCTTCGGGATGTCATTTGTTTCCTGCCGCAAACCCCGGCATGCTCTTAGGGAAGCGCTGCTCCTCCACATCAGAAGGGGATCAGCGGCTACTTCAGGCGATGCGGGCGACCCGGCTCCGGGCCCGGGTGCGTGTACGTTTTCGCGACTGTAACAACCATCCATTCAAAGACCGCTGGAGATCGCATCGTGGTGTTTCCGGACTATTCCCGGCTGTTTCCCCTGCTGATCCTACCCCTGATTCTGGCACTGCTGCTCCCTACGCAAGGCTTGGCCGAAACCTCGGAACGGCCGCTTTACGGCTCTCTTGCGGACATCCTGGAAGACGAGGAGGCACGAAACCGTTTGATCCAGGAGTTGCGGCAATTGTCCGCGGAGGAAGGTGAACAGCGGGCCGCGGAACAAGACGGATCCCCCAGCGGACAAGGAGACGAGGAATTCTCGCTGGCGCGACAGGTGGCGAACACCACGCAGTCGTTTGCCGAGCGCATGGTCTCGGAATTCAGCGCCGGCGTGTCAGCCCTGAGCGGTTTCATCAGCAGCGAGGCGGAAACCGACTGGGGTGGTCTCCTCTACTCCCTGGCCAATCTGACGCTGATCATCGTTGCCACGGTCGCCCTGTTCCTGGTCTTCCGCCGCCTTGCGCGGCCCGGCTTCGCCGCCGCCAGCCGCTGGGCCCTGGAGAGCCGCGCAGCCACCCCCACGATCCGGAAAACCGCAGCAGCGCTGGTTTCCATCATCATCGACCTGGCAGTACTGTTGGTCGCCTGGGTGGGCGGCTACTTGCTGGCACTGTTCGTCGTGGGCGAAACCGGCGGCATGCAACCCACCGAATCGCTGTTCCTGAACGCTTTCCTGCTGGTGGAAACCTTCAAGCTCTTCATCCGGGTGCTGTTCGCGTCCAAGGACGACGGCCTGCGGCTGCTGCCCATGCGCGCCGAGGACGCCGAATACTGGAATGCCTGGCTGGCCAAAATGGTCGGCTTCATCGGCTATGGCATCCTGCTCATCGTGCCGGTGGTGAACTACAACATCGCGCCAGCCATGGGCCGCGTCGTCACCCTGCTGATCATGGCGCTGGCTTTTCTCTACGCACTGGTAGTGGTCTCGCAGAACCGGACCACCGTCTCCGGCAAACTGCGGGCCAAGGCCGAGAAATCGGACCTGGTGTTCCTGCGCGTGATCTGGCTGATGCTGGCGCGGAGCTGGCATCTGCTGACGCTTGCCTATGTCGCCGCGCTGGCGATTGTCACTCTCGTTCGACCGGACGATGCCTTGCCCATCATGCTGCAGGCAACGCTGCAGACACTCCTCGCCGTCGGTGTCGGGGTGTTCGTATCCGTGGTGCTGAGCCAGTTGATCAGCCGCGGGTTCAAGGTCCCCGAGGAAACCCGGCAGCGCTTCCCCACGCTGGAAAACCGTCTGAACGGTTTCATTCCAATGGCGCTGAAGATCATGCGCGCTGTCATCCTGATCGTCGTGATCGCGGTCGTACTGGATGCCTGGGGGGCGTTCGATCTGATCAGCTGGCTGGGCTCGGAAGCCGGTATCAGCACCATCGGTTCCGCAATCACCATCGCCCTGATCCTGGCGGCGGCCACGGGACTGTGGATCGGGCTGGCAAGTTGGATCGAGGAGCGGCTGAACCCGGAAACCGGCATTGGGGAGCCCAGTGCGCGGGAGAAAACGCTGCTCACCATCTTCCGCAACGCGGTGGCGGTAACGCTGACCGTGATGACGCTGATGATCGTGTTGTCCGAGGTGGGGGTGAATATCGGGCCGCTGATCGCCGGCGCGGGTGTGCTGGGTCTGGCCATCGGCTTCGGCGCCCAGAAGCTGGTGCAGGACATCATCACCGGCATCTTCATCCAGTTGGAGAACGCCATCAACGCCGGCGACGTGATCACCGCCGGCGGCATTACCGGCACCGCCGAGAAGCTCACCATTCGCTCGCTGGGCATCAGGGACCTCTCAGGCACCTACCACCTGATCCCCTTCTCCTCGGTGGACAGCGTGTCCAACTACATGCGTGAGTTCGCGTACCACGTCGGCGAGTACGGCGTCGCCTATCGGGAAGACACGGACGAGGTCATCGTGCGGCTGAGGGAAGCCTTCGACGAACTCATGGCCAACGATGACCACCGGTCCAGTGTTCTCGGCGAACTCGAGGTACACGGGGTGACCGCCCTGGCCGACAGTTCGGTGAACATCCGTGTGCGCATCAAGACGCTGCCTGGCATGCAGTGGGCCATCGGCCGGGAGTACAACCGGTTGGTGAAGCGTCATCTGGACGCCGCAGGCATCGAGATACCGTTCCCGCATCTGACCCTCTATTTCGGCCAGGACAAGGACGGCTCCGCCCCGGCCGCGCCTATTGTGGTGAGACAGTCGGATCAGAAACGGCTTTCTTCGGAGGAAGATGAGTCAATCTCGGAAGAGAGAGAACCGCAGAGCGATGATGAGCCTGCCCCGGAAGAGGATCACAGTCAGGACGACCGTGCCAAGGCGAACCCCAAGAATCGGGGCGACTACGACGACGCGGACGACTGACAGGAGTCGTCCCCGGAGCCGCGCAGTGCTCCG
>JAFIFV010000122.1 GCA_020831845.1 Ectothiorhodospiraceae bacterium | reverse complement strand
CCGTCACGGCAAAACCCCCCGGGGGGCGCCATTGGGCCCCCCCCGCTTGCGTTTGGGTTGCTGCCCTGCACCATAAGCAGGCGTTCTGGACAGCGGATGCCGCGTCATGGTGCGCCCTTTGCCATGGCATGTGTGATCGTTCGTCTTGTTACTTATTGAAATAAAAAAAGAATATTAGGCTGGCACGACCTGTGCTTCTGTGGCGGTGAAACGTTGCTTTCGCACGTTCACTTCCATGACCATACATAGAGGCACATTCGATGAAAAAGACGCTGACTGCCCTGGCAACCGCCGGTCTGATGATGAGCGCGACCCAGGTGACTGCCAATGATCTCGGTTACGGTTTCAGCTGGAGCGGTAACCTGGCGTTCACCTCCAACTACATTTTTCAGGGGATGAGCGACACCGAGCGCCGGCCCGCGCTGCAGGGCGGGTTTGACGTGGCCCATGAGTCCGGGCTGTACGTGGGAAACTGGAACTCCGCTGTACGCTTTGGTGAGGCTTCCCCCGAGTACATGGAGGTGGATGTCTACGGCGGTTTCGCCACGGATATCACGGACAACTTCGGGATCGATTTCGGCGTGATCCACTTTTTCTACCCCGGTGCCGGTGGTTCCGCCGAGTTCACCGAGGTCTATGGCGGTGTCACCGCCGGCTACATGGATCTGGGCGCGTCGCTGTATATCGCCTATGAGACCGATGGCGATTACATGAACTACCAGCTGGATCTGGACTACGCCATGCCCATGGATACCTTCGCCTTCGCGACACTGGGTTATCGGGATTTCGACGATGACGATGTGGGCGAGGACCGCACGTACTGGCTGCTGGGCCTGGGTTACAGCTTCGCCGGGCTGGATTTCAGCGTCGCCTACGGCGACAACGACTACTCCGGCAACAAGGAACAGTGGGCGTTCACGGTGGGCACCGAGTTCTGAGTGGCAACCGACTGCTGCGGCCACCGGCCTGGTGGCCGCAGCGTATCGATCATCACTCCAGGGTGCGCCGGTAGCCCAGTGCCTCTGACAACTGCCCGGCGCTCACCCGCCCCTCCCCCGCCAGATCCGCGATCGTGAGTGCTACCCGCAGCGTGCGGTGATAGGCCCGGGCGGACATGCCGAGTTTCTCCAGTGCAGCGGCAAGAAAGCGACGTTCGCTTTCACCCAGCCCGCAGGCGTTCTCCAGTTCCGTGGCACTGAGGGCGGCCGCAGGCGCCCCCGACTCTGCGAGGCGCCGCTCCCGCGCCCGGCACACGCGCTGGCGGACGGCCTCCGAGGTTTCCCCCGGTGACTGCGTCTGCAACTCCTCGGCCGTCAGTCGTGGGACCTCCACCTTCAGGTCGATCCGATCCAGGAGCGGGCCGGATACCCGGCCGCGGTAACGGCTGATCTGATCCGGGCTGCAGGTACAGGGTTTCTGCGGATCCCCCAGGTGACCACAAGGGCAAGGGTTCATGGCGGCCACCAGTTGGAACCGGGCGGGGTACTCCACCTGGGCTGCGGCGCGGGAGATGGTGATCGTGCCCGTTTCCAGCGGTTCGCGCAGTATTTCCAGACTCTGACGGCTGAACTCCGGGAGCTCGTCCAGGAACAGCACGCCGCAGTGGGCCAAGGAGATCTCGCCCGGGCGAGGCTTTCCGCCGCCGCCGGCCAGGGCTACATGGGATGCGGAATGATGGGGCGCGCGGAACGGACGTGCGCCCCAGTCCGCCGGGCTGAAGCCTGCGCCGGATACCGAACGCACGGCGGCAGCCTGCAGACATTCCTCGTCGGTCATGGGCGGCAGTATTCCCGGAAGACGTGATGCCAGCATGCTCTTTCCGGTGCCCGGCGGCCCCATCAGCAGCACCGAGTGGGCGCCCGCCGCGGCGATTTCCAGTGCCCGTCGCGCGCTGGCCTGGCCCTTCACATCCTCAAGATCCCGAAGGTACGACCTCGTTTCGGTTGTCAGCCTTGGTGCCTGTGCCGCCGGGAGGATGTCGCGTCCACTGAGATGGGCACAGACCTCCAGCAAATGCGCAGCGCCCAGACAGCCGTCGGGATGGACCAGGGCCGCCTCTTGGGCGTTGTCCAGGGGGCAGAGCAGTTTCCGGCCCGCTCGCCGTGCCTGCAGCGCCACCGGAAGCAGCCCCGGCACCGGACGCAGTTCACCACTGAGGGCAAGCTCACCGGCGAACTCGAACCGCTCAAGGCCTTGCAGGGGTACCTGACCCGAGGCAGCCAGGATGCCCATGGCGATGGGCAGATCGAAGCGGGCGCCCTCTTTGGGGAGGTCTGCGGGGGCCAGATTCACCGTGATGCGGCGGGTGGGGAACTCGAAGCCGCTGTTCTGTATGGCGCTGCGTACCCGGTCGCGGCTTTCCCGGACCGCGGTCTCCGGAAGCCCGACCATATTGAAGGCAGGCAACCCGTTGCCCAGATGTACCTCGATGCCGACGAGGGGCGCGTCCACGCCGAGACCGGCGCGCCCGTAAGCGATTGCAAGTGTCATAACCCGTCCCTGGGTGCGGTGTGTGGTTAGGTCAGTCCTGCTCGCGGGCCGCGTTTTCCAGCGCGGCAACACGTTCCTCCAGTGCCTCGACCTGGGCCCGCGTGCGGGCGAGCACCTTGGTCTGGGCGTCAAACTCTTCCCGCGTGACCAGATCCAGCCGGTTGAATGTGGACTGCAGCGCTGTGCGCATGTTCCGTTCCACTTCCTGCTGAAACTCCCGCAGCCCTCCCGGCAGGTTCTCGCTGAACTTGCGGGCCATCTCATCCAGTGTCTTGGGGTCCAGCATGGTGCGTTCCTCGGTCAGTCGCCATCCGGGGCTGCACCACGGCGGTGCAGGGCGCCCGAATCTGGTGCGTGATTCTGTTCCGGGGCCGTCGCAAAAAGGCGTCTTTATCCCGGAAACCCTTTCACCCTAAGAGTTTACAACACATGGCACGGGAAATGCTCCGTACCGTTTCGAGTCGGGCGTTCCTGTCTCGCAGGGCCGCCAACACCGACTGCAAGCGGGCGCGATGGCCTGGCCGACGCGCGCAGTTCCTTCGAAATCGAGGCCCATCAGGGCCAGCGTATCAGGGAGTAACCGGGCTATGAAACTGATCACCGCGATCATCAAGCCGTTCAAGCTGGACGACGTGCGTGAAGCCCTTTCCGAGATCGGTGTACAGGGTATCACCGTGACGGAGGTAAAGGGTTTCGGTCGCCAGAAGGGGCACACCGAACTCTACCGCGGTGCCGAGTACGTGGTGGATTTCCTTCCCAAGGTGAAGCTGGAGGTGGCCGTGTCCGATGACCTGGCCGACCGCACCATCGAGGCCATCACCAAGGCGGCGAATACCGGCAAGATCGGCGACGGCAAGATCTTCGTCTTCGACCTGCAGAAGGCAATCCGCATCCGTACCGGCGAAACCGACAAGGACGCCCTGTAAGCGAACCGACTGGCCTCTGAGAGGACGACCCAATGAATGAAGTCATAGAAATCGCATACGCGCTAGACACC
>JAFIFV010000112.1 GCA_020831845.1 Ectothiorhodospiraceae bacterium | reverse complement strand
GGGCCGGAACGAAATCATCATCTTAAGGAAACAACACCATGCAAACCCGTCCATTCCGCAACCGCCTGACCGCGACTGCCCTGCTGGCCGCAGCCGGCCTGCTTGCCAACGGCATCGCCGCTGCCGCTGACGAGATGACCGTCTACAAGACAGAGTACTGCGGCTGCTGCGACGGCTGGATCGACCACGTTCGCGATGAAGGTTTCTCCGTCACCGCGCACGACGTCGACTTCCAGGCGCTGTCCGACATGAAGCGCGACGGCGGCCTGAGCCCCGAACACGGCTCCTGCCACACCACCTGGGTGAACGGCTACCTGATCGAGGGCCATGTGCCGGCAGACGCCATCCGGCAACTGCTGGATGACGCCCCCGACATTATCGGGCTCACCGCACCCGGCATGCCGGCACAATCCCCCGGCATGGTTTCCGGCAACCGGTTCAGCGGGTTCGACGTGCTGGCCGTGGATCAGCAGGGGGCGTCCAGCGTGTTCAAGCGCTACTGAGACCGCTACGCGCCGTCGAAATGGCTGTGAAAGCCCAACGGCAGCGGATACGGCAGCGTCGCCACGGCGATCGGGCCTTCTGCCAGCCGCGCGGCATCGAACAGCGTCAGCCGGGTGACTTCCGCGACGGTGTCGAGCACGGTTCCCAGCAGCCATGCATCCCCGTCAGGGGCATCGGCCCGCTTCGGAACCACCACGTGCTCCTCGACGATCACGCCCGGGCCGAACACGTAATGCTGATCCGTCTCCCTGTCCAGGTCGATGCGTCTCAGCGCGTTGAACCAGGGGTGCTCCGGATCACCCACGGCCTCGGGGACCACCAGGTAGCGTTGCCGCTGCCCGCCAAGACGTGTATCGATGGTGGGAAACTCGCAGAACCCATCCAGCAGTCGCTGGGTGGCCTTGCCGGTGTCGGGGTGGAGCGTGACCCGGGCCGGATGCCCCCAGGGCATGGTGGGGCGCTCTCCGCGCATGATGCCGCTGAAGCCGTGACGCATGATTGCCGGGTCTTCATAGCGGATGTAGTCCAGATGCACGACGCCGTTCCGTTCCTCCCAGGCGTTGCCCAGGTGAAACACAAAGCCGGCGGGCAGCTCGTACCAGCGCTGCCGTTCCCAGTCGTTCTTGTCGATGGTGAGCACCCGCATCGGCTCGTCCGGCTGCCAGCGGTGGCTCTCCAATATGCTGTGGCCCTGGCGGAGCCTCTCCGCTTCCAGCGGCAGGGGCGGCAGCAGGAAAACCAGGTGCCGCTCGGTGACGGCAAAATCGTGCACATAGGGCATGGGTGGGGCCGACACCGCCTCCGCCCGCTTCAGCCTGCCGGCAGGATCGATGTGATAGATCACCAACGGGCGTTCCGTCGCGGGGCCGATCTGCCACAAGGTGCCGAAGTTCCAGAGGCTGCCATCCGGATCCCGTCTCGGGTGCGCCGAGAAGGGAATGGCCCTCAGATCCTCCCGCCAGGTCACGGTGCCCCGCGTTTCCAGCGTTTGCGGATCCAGATCCCAGGCGGAGCCGTCTTCCCACAGGGCCAGTAGCCGGTCCCCGTGGCGGATGACATTGATGTTCCCCGCATTGACCTGGTCGGCGCTGGAGATCGCTTCCATGTCCGGGAACCGGGTGCCGAAACCGGGCCGCAGCATACGGTTGGCGGCACGTTCCGCCTGGTACTTGTCCGTTTCCACGAAGCGGCCCCGGTGCGAGACACCGCCATCTCCGATCCGGAATGCCTGCACCATGCCGTCGCCGTCGAACCAGTGACGGTAGCGCCGTTCCCCCCGCTCATGCCGGCCCGGACCATTGCGGTAATACATGCCGCTCAGTTGTTTCGGCCACGCCCCTTCCAGCTTGAGGCTTTCGGTGCGCAGACTTTCCCGTTCCACCGTACGCAGACCGAGTAGCCAGGGCTGGGCGGCGCTGGCCTGTGCATAAGCCTGCTTCCATTCACCGGCCAGCGCCAGGGAAGACGGCGCCAGCAAGGCAGCACCACCCCCGACCAGCGTCCGCTGCAGGAAAGTACGTCTGTTCATGACTAGTTCCTCAGTTCCAGGGTGATGGACTTGTCCTCACCGTCAATGACGATGGCGGCATCGCCGAAGCGGGGCGGCCCCATATTGCCCCGCGCATTCCGGCTCAGGGCGAAGGGTTCGGTGGGCTGCCCCATGAAATTGGTATCCAGTTCCTGGTTACCGTTGAGATCCTGGAAGGCGGCCACGGCATACTCGCCGGGCGGCAGATCGGTGAACGCCACGGAGGGGTGCTCCGTCCACCGCTTGACCACCGCCAGCCGCACCCCGTCCATTGTTTCGAACGATTCCGCGGTGTCGTAAAGCGCCAGATAGACCGGCGCCTGCCGGTCCGAGGTGCCGGCAACCTTCACCCGCAGATCGGCAGCTCCGGCTGTGGTGCTGGCCAGCAGCCCTATCAGAATCAGGCAGTTCGTGTAGCGCATGGGACTTTCTCCTGTTGGCGCGAGGGTTGCCGTCAGTGCAGGCCGCGCTTGCCAGGCGCCCAGAACGGCTTGGTATGGATGGCCGTACGCGGCCATCCACGGTCTTGAATCAGATGGCGGCGCAGCAACTGCCAGTTCCGCCACGTCCACCATGCCGTGAGCAAAATGCTCGGCGAACAGACGGGACAATGGATTGAACGACAGACGGCGTCCGGGAATCTGATTTGGTTTCATGTGACCATTAGAGTTTGTATTGATAACTTTAGTTAGACTATCTAACTAAAAATAGATTGTCTACCATTTGCCCAGGCGAATGAGAGGCAATGGGATGTCACCAGTCAGTCGACGAGAGAAACTGCGGCAGGACACGCTGCGGGAGATTCGGGCCGTTGCCCGTGAACTGCTGAGATCGGAAGGTCCGGCGGCGGTCACGATAAACGCCATCGCCAGGCAGATGGGCATGAGCGGGCCGGCCGTGTATCGCTACTACGCCAATCACGAGGAACTGATCGAGGCCGTCACCGCGGACTTCTACCGCGAACTGACCGTGGAGATGGAAGCGGCGCGTGACACTCATCCGCCAGGGGAGCACCGGGACCGCCTGCTTTCCAGCTGCCGGGCGCTCCGCGCCTGGGCAGTGAGACACCGGCCGGAGTTTCGCTGGGTTTTCGCAAGCCCGGTTCCATCCAGAGCGGCGCTACAGCCGGACTCGCCGCTGCACCTGGCCGGCTGCGAGTTCGGCCAGGTATTCCTGGACCAGCTCGTGGAGCTGTGGAAAACCAGGCCATTTCCGGTTCCCGAGCTCCACCGCCTCCCGCCGGCACACAGGGAACAGTTGCAGGCCTACTCGCGGGAGATCGGGCACGCCCTGCCGCCGGAGGCCGCCCATGTGTTCCTCACCTGCTGGATCAGGCTCTACGGCATGTTGTGCATGGAAGTACTGAACCAGCTCGATTTCGCCTGCTCGGACGTCGAACCGCTGTTCGAGGAGTGTTTGCGCGAGCTCTGCGGCATGCTGGCCCTGGCCTACGCGCCCCCCGGCTAACGCCCTCACGCGGCCACCAGGCGCCCTTCCACAACGGTCACCGCACGACCGCTCAACAGCACACGGTCGCCCTGCACCGCCACCCCGACCAGCCCGCCGCGGCGGGACGCCTGGTAGCCGCGCAACGTGGTGCGATCCAGTCGTTCCGCCCAGTAGGGCGCCAGGCAGCAGTGGGCGGAGCCGGTCACCGGGTCTTCCGGCACTCCCATCGCCGGCGCGAAAAAGCGGGAGACGAAATCGTAGTCGGCGCCGGAGGCTGGCGCCGTGGCGATCACGCCATGGATGTCCAGCGCCCCCAGCAGGGAAAGGTCCGGCTGCAGCGCCCGAACCTGGGCCTCCGAATCCAGTACGTAGAGAACCTTGTGCTTGCCCCGGCCGATCCACCGTGGAGCTTCGCCCATGGCTTCGGTCAGGCCTTCCGGCACCGGAATCGCCGAAGGCGGATCCGCCGGAAAATCCATCGTGATGCCGTCCTTCATCCGGCGCGTGATCAGCACGCCGCTCCGCCGGGTATGGAAGTGCAACGCCTCCGAGGAGTTCCCGCGTTCCTGCCACAGCACGTGCGCAGAGGCCAGAGTGGCGTGGCCGCACAGCTCCACCTCCACCGTGGGTGTAAACCAGCGCAGATCCCACCGATCCGTGCCCTGGGGGACCAGAAACGCGGTCTCGGACAGGTTCATCTCGGCTGCCACCCGCTGCATCCAATCCGGCTCACGCGGTTCATCCAGCAGGCACACCGCAGCGGGGTTGCCGCGAAACGGGGAATCGGTAAACGCGTCAACGATGAACAGGGGCTGGCTCACGCTGCTTCCCTCCCACAGCTTGCTTCAAGCACAGGACTCACTGTAGAGGGAACGATTCGGAAGCGACAGCATCAGAAGGCGCCTATTTCACCGGCACAGCACCGTTCCGCTGCTGCGCTGTAGCGCACCTGGCCGATGCAACTGTACCGGGCTTGCCGACCCCCACTAACCAACGGCTTCCGTTTGCGGCTCGCAGCGCACCGGAAAGCAGACGGAATTGGCGATGAAACAGAGTTCGTGGGCGCGGTGGTGTAGCGACTCGACCAGGGCGAGGTCGCTGCCGGCCGGAACGGTGACCTTCGGCCGGAGCACGACCTCGGTGAAATGCCCACCACCACCGCCGGCCACGGTCATCCTGCCCTCTGCAACATCGACGTAGGCCTGCACGGTCACCCCGGCCTCGGCGGCCAGGTGCAGATACCAGAGCATATGGCAGGAAGAGAGCGACGCGACCAGCAGGTCCTCGGGATTATGCCGCGACGGATCACCACGAAACGCCGGGTCGGCGGACCCCTTGATGACCGGCCGGCCGTCCACCAGCACGTCGTAATCCCTGCCGTAAGCCTTGTATCCACTGGTGCCGGAACCCTGGTTCCCGGTCCAGACGATGCGCGTTGTGTAGGCGTGTTCCGAACCCTTGCTCATTGGTTCCTCCGCGCTCTTGAACTCCCCAAAACAGACCCTATTTTCGATGTTGACTGGAGGCAACAGCGGCCACGCCGTGGCCCATGGTTGTTAGAGGAGGTGCAATATGTTCAGCCAGTTGTCCCAATTCCACTCACCCTGGTTCAGGGATTTCGACCGGTTGTTCCGGTTCATGGATGAAGCCATGAGCGATCCTGGCTTCAGCGACATCCGTTCGGCACCCCGGGGCACATTCCCGGCCATCAATGTCGGCGAAACAGAGGACACTGTCCACCTCTACGCCTTCGCCCCCGGGGTCTCGAAGGACGACATCGAACTCAACGTGGAGGACGGGGTGCTGTTCATCCGCGGCCGCCGCAGCTCGGATGAAACCGCCGAGGGGCGCACCTATTACCGCCGCGAACGCTTCAGCGGCGCGTTCGCCCGCGCCGTGCGTCTGCCGGATTACGTGGACCCGGAGCAGGTCGAGGCCCACCTGGATAACGGGGTGCTCACGGTCCGCCTGCGCAAGCGCGAGGAATCCCGTCCACGGAAGATCGAGATCAAGGCCGATTGAACGGCCGGGAGGGTAGAACCATGGTAAACAGGAAAGAGGATCGCAACACGTCGCTCAGCACGGCCGGACACCAGGAAGTCCAGCAGCAGAACGGTGGCCGCCAACTTTCCGAGGCGCAGCCGCGTGATCTGGTTCCGCCGGTGGAGATCTTCGAGGATGGCGATGCCGTCTACGTGGTGGCGGACATGCCCGGTGTCAGCCCGCAGAACCTGAACGTGGAAATAGGCAACCAGGTTCTGGAGATCAGCGGCGACATTACCGTGGAAATGCCGGAAGGCGTCTCCGCCACATTCGCGGAGATCCGCGGCAGCCGCTATCGCCGGCAGTTCACGCTGGGCCGGGAACTGGACCACGAGGGCGTCGAGGCCACCATCAAGTCCGGTGTGCTGCAGTTACGTCTTCCGAAGACGGACGCCAATCGTCGGCGGCGCATCGAGATCAAGGCCGCCTGACATCCATCTCAACCCCCCGCCCGGCCGGGGGGTTCTTTTTTGCACTTCCACCCCCGCCCCGCATCCGTCGAGCGACCGGGATCGCGCCGAGCCAGGGTTTGCCGCCGATCATGCCGCGAGGTAGATCCTTCCGAGTTCCGCGGCATAGTCCTCGAACCGGAACGCCGTGGTGTTCTGCGGTGTGCGCCCGTTCATGGGCCGGACCGTCCCACGACTGAAGCTCTGGACCATTTCGATGTAGAGCCGTGCGAAACTCGATGAGAGCCCTGCCTCCACCATGGCACCCTCCATCTCGTCAGGCGGCATTTGCATGTAGGCAAGATCAGGCTTGCCGATATGCGCCCCCAGGATTCGGGCCGCCTCGCTATAGCTGAGATCGCGCGGCCCCAGCAGTTCCCGGACAACCTCCCCCTGCCAGTCGCGCCGGGCCAGCGCCTCGGTCGCGGCCGCGGCAATATCCCGGGTACCGACCATGGGGATGGCCAGCTCCGCCTCCACGCAGTCGGCCAGCACGCCATGGTGGCGAATGGTCTCCAGCGACTCGAGGAAATTCTCGAAGAACGAGACTGGTCGGAGCAGAAGCAGGTTCACGTCCGGAATCCGGCGCAGACGCTGCTCCTGGGCATGCAGGCCCAGTATGACTCCGGTGCCCTCGTTCATGTCGGCGCCAATGCTGCTGAGCGCCACCACGTACGGCACGCCACTGGCGCGAATGGCCTCCGCGATGGCTTCGCCTTCCTGCATCTGCCTGGCGCGATAATCCGGCGCGCGCTGATCGGTGGGCAACAGCGTGTAGACGGCATCGGCCCCTTGAAACGCCTCGGTGAGGAAGGCCGCGTCCGCCGCATCCCCCACCCGGACATCGGCCCCGGCACCGGCCAGCGCCTGCAACCGGCGTTGCGACCGGCCCAGCGCTCGCACCTGTTCGCCGCGCCGAAGCAAGGCACTGGCGATCTTCGATCCGGTGTTCCCGGTCGCTCCCATGACAGTAATCATGTGTCACCTCCAGATTTGTCTTCCAATAAGAAACAGCCCATCCAGAATGTGCGATGCTGCGTGGACTATCCATGCCAATAAATCTGCTTTTAATGCTCATGCGTCCGAATTTTCTGGACACTGAAGCAGATTCTCAGGCAGACTTCCTTCATGAAAGATCTCTGGAGTCACCAGGACCCGCTGGGCGATGCGCTTCATCTGCTGCGCATGAGCGGAACGTTCTACAGCCGATCGGAATTCAGTGCGCCCTGGGGAGTGGAGCTGCCGCCGTTACCCGATAGCCTGATGTTTCACGTGGTCACCGACGGCGAGTGCTGGCTTGAGACGTCAGGCACGGATCCGACCCTGCTGCGGCCCGGAAACCTGGTATTGATGCCCCACGGGGAAGGCCATCGCCTGCTCAGCGAGCCCGGGACGCCGGCTGCGGCGCTGTTCGATCTGCCCCGGGAACAGCTCAGCGACTGTTACGAGGTGATGCGGCACGGTGGCGGCGGCGCCCCGACGACGGTGATCTGCGGTGCCGTACGGTTCGATCACCCGGCGGCACGGCAACTGGTGCGATTGCTGCCGGAGATGATCTGCGTCGACGCCTGGGAATCGCCGCAGATGGATTGGATCCAGAGCACCCTGCGGCTGATGGCAAACGAAGCCAGGGAACTCCGCCCCGGCGGAGATACCGTGATCACCCGGCTCTCCGACATCCTGGTGATCCAGGCCATCCGCTCCTGGATTGCCCGCGACCCGGCGGCGCGCACGGGCTGGCTTGGCGCACTGCAGGACAAGCAGATCGGGCGCGCGCTGGCACGCATACACAGGGATCCCGCCCATCCCTGGTCACTGACCTTGCTGGCTGCCGAAGCCGCGCTCTCCCGTTCCGCCTTCGCCGCCCGTTTCACCGAACTGGTGGGCGAACCGGCCATGCAGTACGTCACCCGCTGGCGCATGCAGCTTGCCTTGTCCTGGCTACAGGAAGAACGCACCCCCCTGGCGGACCTGGCCCAGCGTCTCGGCTATCAGTCCGAGGCCGCGTTCAGCCGCGCGTTCAAACGCTTCAACGGCATGTCTCCGGGGGAGGCGCGACGCAGACCCCACCCGACCGCAGCACTGATGCAAAGCGCCTCGCCAAGTGGCTGACTTCGCCCGAAGGGCCCGTGGCACCAGCGGGAGAGGGCCCGGAATGATAACGATCACCCCTTGGCGCTCCAACGCCCGGTCGCCTGCCCCGGCTTTCCGAACACGATGAACAGCAGGCCGGCAACCATCAGCCCAACGGCGGCCAGCGCTACCGCCGAATAACGCTCACCCAGCAAGAGCGCACCGCCAATCAGGCCGGCCACCAGCGTGATCTGGCCGATGAGGCTGAAGATGACCGGAGTGGCCCGTTTCTGCAACGCGAAATAGGCAAGGAACTGTGCTGCGGCCAAGATCATCTGGGCAACGATGGGCAGACTGGCACCTTCAAGCGTCCAGAACGCCAGATCCGAACCGAACACGATCGCCAGCACCAGGAACATCCCTGCAGCAGCCAGTAGCATGCCTGCGGCAAGCTCGATGGGACGTGCGTTCTCCGGCCAGGCCACTCGCCGGTAGATATTGCCGCCGGCAATGACCACCGGCGCCGCCAGGACCAGCAGCATCCAGGGCGTCGCTCCCGGAGGCAGCGCGCCGGCCGAGGGCATCACCAGGATGGTGGCGCCCACCGCGCCCAGTGCCGCACCAGCCAGGCGCATGCGCGAACGCCCTTCGATGCCGAACAGCCGCGCCATCGCCCAGGTGGCCAGCGTCGGCAGAGCGAAGGCCACGCCGGCAAGGCCTGCACCGATCTGTCCCACCGCAATGAACACCAGCAACTGCGGGACGGCGATGGACAGCGCCCCGGAGACCAGCCAGTAGTTGAACTGGCCGGAGACCGGAACAGGCGGCCGCCGCACCAGCGCGCCGGCTCCCAACAGCAGCCCGCCGCCCAGCGTCATCCAGAAACCGTAGGCAATCGGGGAAACCCCCATTTCCTGCGCGGTCTTGGACAGAGCCAATGTGGCCGCCAGCAGCAGCCCGTTCACCAGCAACAGCGCGGCAATCACCATCGCCAGACGCCGACCTCCTTGCTGACCGCCGGCCGCAGCGGGCGGCGGCGGGCGATGCGGAGCAGCCGGCACGGCATTCTTCGGTGCAACACTGAGCGAAATCATCGCAATGTCCTCTTCGGCCGGGGGTCAAGGGATCAGGCGCTGATCTGCGCCGGCTGCCGCCCGCGCACCATCGCCATGGCAATCCCGGCAATGTGCCGGCCCTGGAACCTGGCGCCCGCCAGCTCGTTGGCGCTGGGCTGACGATCGTCGCCGTTGTGGTCGGTGGCCAGCGTGGAGGCGCCATACGGCGAGCCGCCGGTGATCTCGTCCATCCGCAACTGGCCCTTGAAGGTGTACGGCAGGCCCGCCACCACCATGCCCAGGTGCATGAACACGATGTGGGTGGAGAGAATGGTGGATTCGTGGCCGCCGTGCTGGCTGCCGTTGGACGTGAACACGCCACCGACCTTGCCCACCATGCGGTCGTGGAACCACAGGCCGCCGGCCTGATCCAGGAAGTTCTTCATCTGCGCCGCCATGTTCCCGAAACGGGTGGGCGTGCCGATGATGATGGCGTCGTAATCGGGCAGTTCATCCACCGTTGCGACGGGGGCCGGCTGGATCAGCTTGTAGCCCGCCTTTTCCGCCACGGCGCCGGGAACCAGCTCGGGTACCTGCTTGACGGCCACCTCTGCCCCGGCCTCACGCGCACCGGCGGCCACCGCCGCTGCCATGGCTTCGATATGACCGTAAGAGGAGTAGTAGAGAACGAGTACCTTGGTCATGTGTTTTCCCCTTTTGCACGAATGATTGGCTGACGGGGAAAACGATACTATTTACTTGGTATTCGATAATCGTGTATCAAGTAAGAACACTATCTACCAGAAGTGAACAATGGACAGATTTACCGCGCTCCGGGTTTTCAAACGCGTGGTGGAGTTGAACGGGTTCACCGCCGCTGCCCGCGACCTGGGCCTGTCGAACGCGGCCGTCAGCAAGAACGTCAACGCGCTTGAAGCCTTCCTGGGCGCCAGACTGCTGACGCGCACCACCCGACGCATGAGTCTCACCGAAGCCGGCGAGGCCTACTACCGGCGCTGCGTGCGCATCCTGGAGGATCTGGAAGAGGCGGACGCCATGGTCACCAGCATGGCCGCGTCGCCGCGCGGCGTGCTCCGCGTCACCGCCCCGATGTCGCTGGGGCTGATCCGGCTCTCCGGCGTCATCCCCCGGTTCCTGGCCCGCTATCCCGAGGTGAAGATCGACCTGAATCTGGATGATCGCGTCGTCGACCTCATCGACGGCGGCTACGACATCGCGCTGGGCACCCGTTCGACGCTGCAGGATTCCAGCCTGGTCTCCCGCCGCCTCGGCACCCTCCCCCGCGTGGTCTGCGCCACGCCGGAGTATCTGGAGCAGCACGGCCGCCCCGAACAGCCGCAGGATCTGGCCCATCACCGCTGCCTGCTGTTCAGCCTGATGCCGTCACCGAACGAGTGGTCGTTCCAGCGGCAGGGACTCAAGGAAACCGTGCACGTGGACGGCCCGTACAGCGTGAACAGTTCGCTGACCATCCGCGAAGCCCTGCTCCAGAGCGTGGGCATCACGCTGATTCCGAAAGCCTACGTCGAGGATGCCCTGGCCAGCGGCAAACTGGTCACGGTGCTCGACGACTGGCAGCCCTCGGAACAGTCCGTCTACGCCATTTTTCCCTCGGCACGCTACCTGTCGCCCAAGGTGCGGGCCTTCATCGACTTCCTGGTCGAACGCTTCTCCGGGGAATGACGATTGGCGTAAGCTTCCGTAAGCATGCCCATCACGAAACCCAGGGGGCAGGATGGAAGCGCGTTTCACGGTCTTCGATACGGCCATCGGCCGTTGCGGTGTGGTCTGGCGGGAACGCCAGGTCCAGGGGAGCTACCTGCCGGAACGAGACGAGAATGCGTTGCGCGCCCGCATCCGCGACGAGCATCCGGACGCCGGGGAGGAACGAGCGCCGGAGCCGGAAATCCTGGCCTTGGTCGACGGCATACGCCGCCTGATGGCCGGGGAGGCGGTGGATCTCTCCCGGACCACGCTGGACATGAGCCGGGTACCGCCATTCCACCACAAGGTGTACGAACTCGCGCTGACGATTCCGCCCGTCCAGACGATGACCTACGGCGAGATTGCGGACCGGATCGGCGCCCCGGGATCGTCCCGCGCCGTGGGCCAGGCCCTGGGTCGGAACCCCTTTCCCATCATCGTTCCCTGCCATCGCGTGCTGGCTGCCGGCGGCCGCAGCGGCGGATTCTCCGCGGAGGGTGGTGTGAAAACGAAGCTGCGCATGCTGGCCATCGAACAGGGGGCATGGATTCCCGAGCTTGCGGGCAGTACGCCGAACTCATGAAAGCCCTGATAGGGTTGTCGCTCAAGGCAGCGGGCTCGCTGCTAGCCCGGATAGGACTGGAACTGCTCGCTATCGGCATCCTGGCCATCTCTGTGCTGGCAGGCATGTACTTTTCATCCGTGCTGGTCGGAATAGCAACTGCCGTTATCGGAATTCTCCTCGCAAGCGCCATATACCGGCATGCTGGCGCTGGCAGGGGGAGATCGGCAGACTAGGGAAGCGATCTCGCGTCGACAGGTCAGGCTTGTATACTTTCCTCTGCAGACAGGCATTCAATCGGCACAAAAGGAGTTGTACCTCATGTTTCCCTGGATGATGTTCCCCTGGTTGTCAGCCTTTTACCGCTGGCCGCTGAGCGGCGATGTGCAACAGGACATCGCGCCGCTGACCAACCTGTTCTCGCCGCAACTGGCCGTCAGCTTCGCCGGCAATCCGGACATCGAACGCGAGGTCGTCTCTCAGGTCGCCAGTTACGGCAGGCAACTCGGAATACTGACGGATGCGGTGCTTGCCATGGCCGCCGACAGCTGCGACCCGGCCGTTGAACGGCTACGCGAGACGCGGGATGCCGTGGAAGACGTCAAGGCCCGCCACCGCACAGCAGCAATAAAGTCATCCAGGCAGGCCATGGACCACCTTCGCCGCACTGACGAAGAGGCGTTCCGGGAACTGCTCCGCGAACTGGCCGCCTCTACACGGCCAGATAACGGCTGATCTCGTCCGCGTCGCACTCCGCCCTGGCGACCTCATGTACCAGCCGGCCGGATTCCAGCACCAGTAGCCGGTCGGCAATTTCCATCGTGAAGCTCAGCACCTGCTCGGATTCCAACTGCCGCATCTGCGGCACCTGAGCTGCGAAGGAGACCGACATGGCCGTCGTGGAAACCGCCTGCAACGAATCCGGTCACTGCCTGCTGCGAACCTCGGTGAGCACCACCGGGGTCTTCATCATCGGCACCCTGCGCGAATACCTGCACCTGGGTTCCGCACCCGCTGCCACCTGGGCCGACATCGTACGCTGGTCCTCACTGCATCCCGCCTTCTCGCGCGCCGCCGAAGACCTGGACGCACTGGCGGTGGAACAGGCCCTGTCGCTGAACCTGCCGAGCCACGAGGCGCTCATCACAAGGCTCTGCCAACGACGCGTGGAATCGGAGCTGCTACCGTTATTTCTGGGATAGCCCGGTGGGTTGGCTAATCTGTCAGTAGAGGCGTGGATGAGGCCATGCCGTGAACACTGACAGGAAACCGATTCATGCAGGATAACGGCCGTTACCACGCCACGCTGGGCCAGCAGCGCTTCAGCTTCAAGAGCCTGGTGGAGTTGCTGGCGCGGGCCAGCCCGGAGCGTTCCGGCGATCAACTGGCCGGCGTGGCGGCGGAAAGCGCGCAGGAGCGCATTGCCGCGCGCATGGCGCTGGCCGACCTGCCGCTGCAGCGGTTCCTGGAAGAACCGCTGATCCCCTACGAGGACGACGAAGTCACCCGGCTGATCATGGACAGCCACGACCGCGACGCCTTCCGGCCGGTCGCCCACCTGACCGTGGGCGAGTTCCGTGACTGGCTGCTGCGCTACGAGGTCGACGCCGCCACGCTGCGTGCGCTGGCACCAGGCCTGACCCCCGAGATGGTGGCGGCCGTCTCCAAGCTGATGCGCAACCAGGACCTGATACTGGTCGCCAGCAAGGCGCGAGTGGAAACCCGCTTCCGCAACACCATCGGCGCGCCGGCAACGCTGGCGGTTCGGCTGCAGCCGAACCACCCCACCGATGACCCCACCGGCATCGCCGCTTCCATCCTGGACGGTCTGCTGCACGGCGCCGGGGATGCCACCGTGGGCATCAACCCCGCCACCGACAATGTCGATTCCTACATCACGCTGACCCGACTCATGGACGAACTGCGGCAGGCCTACGCGATTCCGATGCAGTCCTGCGTGCTGGCACACGTCACCACGGCGCTGGAGGCCGTGGACCAGGGCGCCCCGGTGGATCTGATCTTCCAGTCCATTGCCGGCACCGAGGCGGCCAACCGGGCCTTCGGTATCGACCTGGCGTTGCTGCAACAGGCGCATGATGCGGGCCGCAGCCTGGGCCGCGGCACCGTCGGCCAGAACCTGATGTATTTCGAGACCGGCCAGGGCAGCGCGCTGTCCGCCGACGCGCATCACGGCGTCGACCAGCAGACCTGCGAAGCCCGGGCCCACGCGGTGGCACGCGCCTTCGACCCGCTGCTGGTGAACACCGTGGTCGGCTTCATCGGCCCCGAATACCTGTATGACGGCAAGCAGATCATCCGCGCCGGGCTGGAAGACCACTTCTGCGGCAAGCTGCTGGGCCTGCCCATGGGCTGCGACGTCTGCTACACCAACCATGCCGAGGCGGACCAGGACGACATGGACATCCTGCTGACCGTGCTCACCGCCGCCGGCTGCAATTTCGTCATGGGCGTGCCCGGCGCGGACGACATCATGCTGAGCTACCAGAGCACGTCGTTCCACGACGCCAACTATGTGCGGCAGCTGCTTGGCAAGACACCGGCCCCGGAGTTCCGGCAATGGCTGCAGGCGATGGAGGTGCTGGACGAGCAGGGCCGTCTCCTGTCCCCGCAAGCGGGCCGCGGGCTGCTGAAACACGCGGAACGGCTTGCCGCCGGCGCTGCAGGGTACTTGCCGCAATGAGCCGCCACCAGTTCCCGGCGCCCTACCGCCGCCTGCGCGAGCTGACCCGTGCCCGGGTGGCGCAGGACACCACCGGCAGCAGCCTGGCCACCAACGAACTGCTGGCTTTCCAGCATGACTGGGCGAAAGCACGGGATGCGGTGCATTACGCGGTGGATTTTCCGGCGCTGGCCTCCGACATGCGTGACGCCGGTTTCGACACCGTTCATCTACACAGCACCGCCGGGGACCGGCCGGAGTATCTGCGCCGCCCGGACCTGGGGCGCCGCCTGTCGGAAGCATCTCTGGAGGCACTGCCCCCCTACCGCGACAGCAGGCCCGACATCTGCCTGGTGGTGGCGGACGGACTGTCCGGGATTGCCGTGGTGCGACATGCTGCCACGCTGCTTCAGGCGTTCCGGGAGCGGGCACGGGAGCAGCAATGGACCTTGTCACCGGTGATTCTCGCCGAACAGGGACGGGTAGCGCTGGGTGATCCCATCGGCGAAGCACTCGGTGCCCGACTCACCGCCATGATCATCGGTGAGCGCCCCGGCATGACAGCCGCCGACAGCCTGGGCATCTACCTGACCTACGCGCCGCGCCCTGGGCGGACAGACGCCGAACGCAACTGCATTTCCAACGTCAGGCCGGACGGCCAGCCGCTGGAAGCTGCCGCCGGCACCATGGCGTACCTGATCGGCCGTGCACTGTCCCTGCAGCTCACCGGCGTGGCGCTGAAGGACCAGGGCCGGCTGATCGACTCCGGTCCCTCCTGAGCCTCACCGCACCAAGCCGGCCTCACCCAGGGCCTGTCCGAGGCGCCGATAGGCCCGCTCGGCCTGGGCGATCTGGTCGTAGTCCTCCGCGCAGGCCGCGACGATCACTGCCTGCTCCGCCTCGCGCGGGTTGAGCACGCCGATATTGCAGGAACGCGCCACCTGGGTGCCGGTCTTGTGGGCGAAGGTAGCCCCACTGGGCAGCCCTGCCTTGATGCGGCGGTCCCCAGTGGTAATACCTTCCATGTCATCCAGCAAGCGGCTGGTGTGATCCTCGTTCAGCAACTCGCCTTTGACCAGCCTCTCCAGCATCACGCCGAAGGCCTCCAGGCTTCCGGAATTGATGCCGCGCTGGTAGTAGCGGTCAAAGGCCTGGCGCGTGCTCTGCGCATCCGCCTCGGACTTGTCGATGCCCATCTTGTCGAGCACCGCCTGGTAGCGGTCCGGCCAGGAGCGGATCTGGTTGATCTCGATGAAATCCCGGTTGGTCAGCATCGACGCATCCTCATGGACTTCGGACCAGGCATCATGACGTACCTGCAGGATGGTGGTAATCGGCCCGAGGCCGTTGGACACCATGCGCTCGCGGATCTGGTTGTTGAACGACTCCGCGCCCAGATGCCGTATCAGCATGTCGGTGGCCGAGCTGTCACTGTGGATGATGGAACGGCGGTTCAGGTTGCTGAGCGAGTAGCGCGTTCCCGGCTCGGCCCAGAGCAGCTCGCCGCCGCCGTCCACGTAATCCGAGGCGCGCAGCGTCAACTCGTCATCCAGCGCCATGTCGCCATCTTCCACCCGCTGCATCAGTGCAACGCCCAGCGGGATCTTGATGGTGGACGCCAGGTACCAGTCGCGGTCGGCGCGGTGCTTGACGGTCTGGCCATCGCCCAGATGACGCACGTAGACGCCGAAGTTGCCGGGCATGTCCTCGTCGATGAGCCTCACTTTTTCCGCCAGCGCCGATGACCAGTCCTCCCGCTCGTCGGCGAGTGCCGGTGCCAGCCCAACCACGAACACGAAAAGAAAAACCAGATCTCGCGTCAACTGCATCCCTACCTCATTGATTCTTCGGTGTGCCCAACCCACAAATGCGGGCGCACTGTTCGTTGTCCGCTCCGACCATCGAACGAATCACATGTTCCAGCGCTCTGACCGGGGTGGAGAAGGTTTTCATAGCCGACTAAGGTTTCGAGATCGACTGCCAAGGAGCCCCACGTGGCCTCACAATCCGGCCGTATCGACGGGCTAGATGCCCTGCGGGGATTCGCAATCCTCGGCATTTTCCTGATCAACGTTCAGGTGCTTTCCGGTTACGGCTTCGTTGGGCCCGAAGCGCACGCGCAGCTCACTTGGTCCGAATTCGATGCGCGGATCGGCCAGTGGCTGGACATACTCGCCAGAGCCAAGTTCTACAGTCTGTTCTCGCTGCTGTTCGGCTACAGCTTCATGATGATTGCGCAGAAAGCCGGGGACGCCGCCGCGGCCACGCATCTGCGGCGCATGGCCGGGCTGCTGGTGATCGGCCTGGCCCACTCCATCCTGCTCTGGCCCTGGGACATCCTGGTGCTCTATGCCCTTATGGGCCTGCTGCTCACCCCCTTCCTGCGGTTCTCCGCGCTACCGCTGTTCCTGGGCGGCCTGGCCCTGCTCTTCACGCTGACCGTTCTGCTCTATTTCGGGCCACAGATCGGCCTGCCGGAAGGGCGGGGGGCCTATGCCCAGCAGGTGCTGCAGGAATCGATTCCCGCGTTCGCCGGCGGCACCTACGCCGAGGTGGTCCAGGCAAATCTGCGGCTGACGCTGAGCGTGGGCGTGGAATGGTTGCAGGGGCTGCGGCCATTGCGTGTGTTCACCATGTTCCTGCTGGGCGCCGCGGCGGCGGCCATTGGGCTGGCTGAACGCAATTCCGGCAGACTCCGGATTCTGGCGCTGGCGGCTGTCATCGGCCTCGGCGGCGGGCTCGCCCTGGAACTGGCCGCCTATGGCGTGATCCCCGCCAACACGGACAGCCACCTGCTCGCCGTGCTGACCGACGGCCTGGCGCCTCCCCTGCTGGCGGTGGGCTACGCGGCGGTGCTGATATTCTGGTGGCGGGGCGCGGCACTGATCACCCGGGCGATCCGCTCCACCCTGGCCCCGGTTGGCCGCATGGCACTCACCAACTACGTGCTGCAGTCCGCCGTCTGCGTGCCGATCTTCTACGGCTTCGGCGGCAGTTGGCTCGCGGAACTGTCCCTGGCCGCACAGATGCTGTTCGCCGCGGGGCTGTTCCTGTTCCAGATCATCTTCAGCGCGGCATGGTTATGGGTGTTCCGCCAGGGGCCGCTGGAATGGCTGTGGCGCTGGCAGATCAAGGGCCGTCGGCCACAGTTGCTGAATACCTCGGCTGCCTAGCGGATAACGTCTTGTGACGGAGGCAGGGCTCTGGTACTTTTTCCTTCGTTGTCATGTCTCTGTCACGCATGACGCCCGGCGCACCGGAACGCGCCATTGTTTCCCGCACTCACAGCAAAGGACTGCAGCCATGGCCAAGGACACCGGCAAACCCGCCGCCCGCCTCACCGACATGGGCGACAAGCACGACGGCTTCCCCGCCACCCCCATCATGGAGGGCAGCCCCGACGTGCTGATCAACGGCCGCCCGGCGGCACGCCAGGGTGATGCCCTGGTCCCCCACACCAAACCGAAGAAGCCCTCGCATCCGCGCAACATCGCCGAAGGCAGCGCCAGCGTGTTCATCAACGGCAAGCCCGCGGCCCGCCTGGGCGACGCCATCAGCTGCGGCGGCGTGATCATCGGCGGCTCCGGCGATGTCTTCATCGGTGACCGGCCGAAGAACCCCAACCCCATCCTGCCCGAGGAATGGGATGCATTCATGCAGACCATCCTCAAGGATCGGGAGGGCCGGATC
>JAFIFV010000110.1 GCA_020831845.1 Ectothiorhodospiraceae bacterium | reverse complement strand
CCGGGGGCAAGGCCGCTGGGGCCGGCGCCGACATCGTCCTCGCCCTGTACGTCGATTCTGGTACCCGTGAGCTGCGCGGCCGCGGCCGCGGCCGCGGCAATGGCGTCCACGTTCGCTTCATTGTCCACGCAGACCGCCACCCGCGCCTCGCCGGCGAGCGCCGCCAGTCTGTCGATCATGCGGGGATTCACGACCTGGTTGGAAACCAGCACATCCCGCACCCCGCCGCGGACCATTGCCTCGGCCTCGCTGACTTTCTGGCAGCAGACACCGACGGCGCCGTGCGCCATCTGCAGCAGCGCGATATCCGCGCTCTTGTGGGTCTTGGCGTGCGGGCGCAATCGTACACCGTGCTGACTGGCGTACTGCGCCAGGCGAGCGATGTTCCGCTCCAGGGCGTCGAGATCGACAAGCAGGCATGGTGTGTCGACATCCTCCATTGGCATGCCGACCTCGGCGGGTCTGTTCAGCTCGCGCATGTTTCACCTTCGCGGCCTCTCAGGCCGGTTGTTGCAAGGGCTAGGCTTATGCCGGGCATGATGCTCCGTCGTCGTCGCTCCCCGGCATAAGCCGTTATCCGTCCCACCGATAACGCTCGGCGAGTTGCTCCAGATAGCGCTGCATAAGATCCTCCGCCCGCTGGCGGAACATGCGGATCCGGCCGGTGTGATTGAGCACCAGCACGCCCACACTGTAGGCGAACAGGGCGGTGACTTCCGCCTGCGACTGCTCGACGGTACAGCCCAGCTCCCGGAGCGCTTCCTCGCTCGGCATCAGGGCATCACGCAACCTGGCGTTCAGCTGCCGATTCAGTTCCGGCGTCAGGCCCAGGGGCCGCACGCCGCGGAACAGATAGAAGCCGAGATCCAGGTCGCGGGGGTTGTCCGCATAGAAACTGAAGAACGCGCTGGCGGTGGCAGCAAGCCGCTCCGCCGGGGCCCCGCCCGAATCGGCTGCGGCGACCTGTGCGTTCAGCCGCTCCAGGGATTCACCCAATAGGGCACCGTAGAGTTCTTCCTTGTTCGCGAAATAGCTGTAGATGGCGCCGGGGGTGTAGCCAGCCCGGCGGGCGATCTCGCGCATACTGGCGCCTTCCAGCCCGTGCTCGAAGAAGGCGGAGCGGGCGGCGTCCAGGATCAGGGCACGTCGGGTTTCGGCCATCACGCTTCCCCGATGCCGCCGTGAGGCCTCGGCGGCCTCTGCTGCACTTGCCCCTCTCCCGGGGCTGCGTTTCGTTGACTTTTCCATAACGGCATTCTAGCTTCAGCATGAGAAATTGAACACTGTTCAATTAATAGAACAACGTTCAGGAGGAGTCATGGCCAGCAACCCAGACGAAACGCGAACCACCGCCTTGATGAGCGGAGACGCCTACCGCGAATCGCTCCGCCGGTACAGCCCGCGCGTGTTCGTAGACGGGCGAGCGGTCGAATCGGTGGCTGATGCGCCGGAATTCCGGCCCGGCGTGAATGCGCTGGCGGTGACCTACGATTTCGCCCTGGACGCTGACAAGGCGCCACTGATGACGGCGCAGCAGACGCTGACCGGGCGCACCGTCAACCGCATGCTGCACATCAACGAGTCCGGCGGTGACCTGCTGAACAAGCTGGAGGCGGTGCGACTGCTGTGTCAGGAGACCGGCTGCGCGCAGCGTTACCTGGCCCATGACGCCCTGAACGCCATTCACCAGGTCTGCGCGCACATCGACGACGCCCGCGGCGGCACCGAGCACCGGGACCGCTTCCTGGCCTACCTGGAGCACGCGCAGGCGCAGGACCTTTCGCTCGGCATCGCGATGACGGATGCCAAGGGCGACCGTTCCAGGCGCCCGCACCAGCAGGGCAACGCCGACACCTACGTGCATGTTGTGGAACGCAACGGCAAGGGCATCGTGATCTCCGGCACCAAGGCCATCGTGACCGGCGCGCCGTACATGCACGAGTTCCTGGTCATGCCCTGCCGCAACATGGGCCGGGAGGATGCGGACTTCGCCGTCTGCTGCGCCGTGCCGGTGGATGCGGACGGCATCACCATCGTCGCGCGGCCGGCAGGGCGTCCCGGAGAAAAGGCCGAGCATGGAGAGCCGCTGTTCTCGCGCCGCTATGGCCAGTCCACCGCCGTCGTTCTGTTCGACCGCGTGTTCGTGCCCTGGGAGCGGGTGTTCTACGCCGGCGAGTGGGAACATTCCGGCCTGCTTACCTATAACTACGCGACACACCACCGGCACAGCTGCATCGGCGCCCGCGCCGGCTTCGGCGACCTGCTCATCGGCGCCGGCGCGCTGATGTGCGAGGCCAACGGCTTCGACCCCGGCACCAAATCCAACCTGCGCGAGCCGATGGTGGAACTGATCAAGATCACCGAAGGCTTCTTCGCCTGCGGCGTGGCAGCCAGCGTTTACGGCACGCGGGACGAACACAGCGACAGCTTCATGCCCGATCCGGTGTTCTCGAATATCGGCAAGTTGCTGCTGGCCACCCAGATCTACGACATGCACCGCCTCGCACACGAGGTATCCGGCGGACTCATCGTGGCACTGCCGGGACCGGATGAGGACCACAACCCGGCCACAGCGGCTACCCTTTCCGAGGTGCTGCGCGCCAACCCGGATGTGCCCTACGAGAAACGCATCGAAGTCGCCCGCTTCATGGAGGACCTGACCGCCTCCTACCAGGGCGGCTGGTATTCGGTGATCAGCCTGCACGGCGGTGGCTCGCCCGCGGCCATGAAGCAGGAGATCTGGCGCAACTACCCGGTGGGCAACAAGGTGGAACTGGTGGAGCGCTTGCTGGACCGCGGGGTGTCGGCGGAGCAGAACCGTCCCATCACCCGCAACCGCCAGCCCGGCCGCTGCTGCGCCGCCGGCTGCTCAGCGCCGGGGCAGGCGGTCACGGTTCCCCTGCCGAAGGCACGTCGATGAGGATCGGGCCGGTCGCCGGGCGTCAGTAGCTCGTCGCCCGTAGCTCCACCACGTCGGTGATGCGCTCGCCGTTCCAGCGATACTGAAGGTGTTTGCCCTGATGTGTCGGCCCAAGCGCAGGGGGACGGAATACGCCGGCACAGTTGCCCCCGTTGAGATCGCGAACGCTGGGATAAACGATCCCGTAATCGTCCCGGGCGTGGGCCAGGTCGCCCAGCCGCTGGCTGGCTGACCAGTCATCGGGCTTCAGATAGGGGACGGCTGCAGAGCCGGTCTGGCGCAGGTCCAGCAGCGGCGCGTTCAGGGTCGCGATGTAGACCCGCATTTCCAGCCCCATCGGCGCCTCGTTCGACTCCCGCATGAAGCGCTCGCGGTGATAACGGGTTTCGCGCACCGCCGTCTGCTCATTGTCGGCACAGTAGTAGACACCGAAGCTGCCATCGGAGAACCGACCGGGCCTGGGGTAGCAGATAGCGGCCATGATCGGCGACCATCCTGGCCCGTAACGGCGATCCTCCTCCTTCAACAGGTGAATCTCGCCGGCCTGCTCGCGCAGACGGGGGGAGGTAAGGCCTTCCAGCTCGTTCAGGGCGTCCACGTCAGCCGGGTGGCCGGCAATGCCTTCAAACAGCGGCACCGGGGGAAATCGCGCCGGCACGATCCGGTAGGAACGGGGCCAATGCACCTGGTGCACCGGGAATTGCGCCAGCGCGTCAGCCACGAGCGCTATCCAGATGCTGGCGCACCACCACCAGGTCTCCAACCTGGCCACCCAACATGCGCTCGATGGGCGGCCGACCGCCAAACAGCGGATTGGAATTCGCTCTTCGCACCCAGCTTTCCGCAGAGTCGCTTCGGGGCAGCAGGATCTGCAGATCCTTGTAGATGCCCAGTATCAACGACAGTCGTTCCAGGTGGTTCACGTCAAGCGCCGCTCGCTCGGGAGCATTCTTCCAGCGCCGATAGGTACTGACGGGCGTCCCCAGCAGGCGGGCAGCCTCCGCTTCCTTCAAGCACCACGCCCGCACGATATTCGGAAACGCACGCAGGCCCGCTGCGCCAAGCTGGCGCTGCTTCCGGGGCGAGATCTGCTGCATGGCGGCTCCTCCGACGAGAGTCTGGATTGCACCTATAGTTTAGCTCATTTAAGCGATAATAGTATTAAATCGCTCAAATGGAATTAACTTGAAACAACTACCTCCGGACCGCCCCGCAAGAGTTGTTCGAAACACAGACGCCTTCGGGGAACTAAGCCACTTCAACTTCCGAATGCCGCGTTACAATCCCCCGACCGGGCTTGGTCGCGCAGCGCCTGAAGCGCGGGGGCAAGCAACATGCAAAGCACACAACCAATGAGGAGCAACAATGAAACTGGAGACTCTTGCCGTCCATGGCGGCTACAGCCCCGACCCCACCACCAAGGCCGTGGCCGTGCCCATCTACCAGACAACCTCCTACGCCTTCGACAACACCCAGCACGGGGCCGACCTGTTTGACCTGAAAGTGGAAGGGAACATCTACACCCGTATCATGAACCCCACCAACGCCGTGCTGGAACAGCGGGTGGCGGAAATGGAGGGCGGCATCGGGGGCCTGGCCGTCAGCTCTGGCATGGCGGCGATCACCTACGCCATCGAGACCATCGCCGAGGTGGGCGACAACATCGTCACCACCAGCCAGCTCTACGGCGGCACCTACAATCTGTTCGCGCATTCCCTGCCCCGACGTGGTATCGAGGTACGCTTCATCTCCCATGACGACCTGGACAACCTGGCGGCGAAGATCGACGACAGGACCAAGGCCGTCTTCTGCGAGACCGTCGGCAACCCCTCAGGCAACGTCGTGGACATTGCCCGAATGGCGGAAATCGCCCACGCCCACGGTGTGCCGCTGATCGTGGACAACACCGTCCCCACCCCCTACCTGTGGCGCCCCATCGAGCACGGTGCGGACATCGTGGTTCATTCCCTGACCAAGTACATGGGCGGGCATGGCACAACGGTGGCCGGCGTGGTGGTGGACTCCGGCAAATTCCCCTGGGCGGAGCACAAGGAACGCTTCCGCATGCTGAACGAACCCGACCCCTCCTACCACGGCGTGGTCTATACGGAAGCCCTGGGGCCGGCGGCCTTCATCGGCCGCTGCCGGGTGGTGCCGCTACGCAACACCGGTTCCGCGCTGTCGCCGTTCAATGCGTTCCAGATTCTGCAGGGCATCGAAACGCTGCCGCTGCGCATGGATCGCCACTGCGAAAATGCCCAGAAGGTGGCGGAATACCTGGAAGGACACGCTCAGGTGGGCTGGGTGAAATTCGCCGGCCTGAAGAGCAGCCCTGATCATGAACTGGCGCAGAAGTACATGAACGGCCGGGCCGCCAGCGTGCTCAGTTTCGGCATCAAGGGCGGCGCCGAGGCGGGCGCAAGGTTCATCGATGCGCTGCAACTCATCACCCGCCTGGTGAACATCGGGGACGCCAAGTCGCTGGCCTGCCACCCGGCCACGACCACCCATCGCCAGTTGAACGATCAGGAACTGGCTTCGGCCGGCGTCAGCCGGGATATGGTGCGGCTGTCCATCGGCATCGAGCACATCGATGACATCCTGGCCGACATCGACCAGGCCATGAAGGCCGCCGGCTAGGCATCATCCTGCTGCTGCCGGCCATCGGTTACGGCCGGCAGTAGCACTCCCATTGCGGCTTACGTGGCTCCGGATCCGTCAACATTCTGGACGGTAGCGAAAGCACGCTTGGGATCGGGGGCGAAGATTCCCGAGCCGTTGAGTTGAGCCGCGGCGGACCTGGCGACCCTCTTCCATACGGCCTGACGAGGAGCCGCCTGGCGGCAGCCACAAGGCCATCCACGGCGTTCCGGCGGCAAAGGATGTGGCGGAAAGCGAATTCCGTGCCATCCTTGAAGCCTATGAAGGCAACCGCCACAAGCGCAGCTCACCCCTGCCCCTCCTCTGACGTCGCGCGCGTCGGCTGCGCCGCCGGCGACCGGGCACCCGACTCCCTGCGCGCAGCGAAGGAAACCGGGGCTTGAAGCCAAGCCGAAGCGCACCCGAATCACGCCGCCTGCTGCTGCTTGCCAACCCCGGCGCCGGCCGCCATGAGGACGACCCCATTTCCAAGGCCATCCAGACGCTCGAGGAGGCCGGTTACAACTGCACGCAGCGGGCGCCGGCAGGGGTGGAGGAACTGGTGGATGCCGCCGCCAGCGGCCGGCGAGACTACGACATCGTGGTAATTGCCGGTGGCGACGGAACGGTTCATGCCGCGCTGCCAGGTCTCATCGGCGACGGCGCACCTGTCGGCATCCTTCCGCTCGGCACCGCAAACGATCTGGCCAGAACACTGGGAATTCCCACCGAACCGGCGGAGGCGGCAGCCGTGATCGCAGCGGGTCATAGCCGTCGCATTGATGTCAGCCGTTTCAACGGAGACTACTTCATCAACGTCGCCCATGTCGGCGTCGGTGCACGCGCCAAGCAAAAAGTCACCACCGAGCGCAAGCAGCGCTGGCGGGCTCTGAGCTACCCTTTGTCACTTCTTGAAACGCTTTGGAACTATCGTCCCTTCCGGGTTCGTATTACCGTGGATGGGGAAACGCGGCGGTTCTGGGCGGTTCACGTGGCAATCGGCAACGGCCGTTATTCAGGCGGCGGCGTTCCGGTCAGCGAGGAGGCGGACATTGCCGATGGCCTGATGGATATCTGCTGTGTCCGGGCCACGGATTCCTGGCGCCTGCTGCGTGCGGCCGTCACTGTGATGCGCGGAACCGCAGGAGCCAAGGAAGTCTGGCGCGCGACCGGCAAGCGGATGGAACTGCACACGCGGCGGCGCCATCGCATCACCGCGGATGGAGAGACCGCCGGCCACACACCGGCCACATTCACCATCCAGCCGGGGGCAATCACGGTCATCATCCCCGAAGGAGACACCGATGCTGCGTGACGAAGCCACGGTAGCCCTGAATGAACTGCTGGTTCAATGCGAAACCAATGCCGAGCATTTTCGCTACACCGCGGATCTGATCGATGAACCCGAAGTGCGGTCTCTGCTGGCCGAGCTCGCGAACGAACGCGACCAACTCGCGGACGCCTTGCGGCAGCGGATGAGGCAGCGCGATGAACTGCCCGACACCGCGGACTCCGAACTCGGTGCACTGCAGGAGCTGGGCGATACCATCGCGTCCAATCTCGCGGACTGGGGCAGGACCAGGGTGATCGAGAGTCGCATCCGGGACGAACAACGGCTTGCGGAACTGGCAGCGGAGGCGCTCTCGCATCTCGTCGACGCCGACTATCGGGCGACAGTCGAACAGATTCGGGAAAAGGCCACTTCCGGCGCCACGCGGCTGGGAAAGCGCTGATCACCCCCCGGGGATCGGATCAATAGAAGGAGTATCCAGATGGACCCTCAGCAGACCCAGGCGGACACCGCCACCGTTACGAGCGACCAGGACAATAACGACCGGACGTTCGCCATCATCGTCTATGTACTCTACGGGGTCGGATTTTTCACCGGATTCACCGCCCTGGTGGGCGTCATCATGGCGCACCTCAAGCAGAACGAGGCCTCGGAATGGCTGCGCAGCCACTTCCAGTACCAGATACGGACGTTCTACATCGGGTTGGCCGCGATCATCCTCGGTGCAGTGCTGTCCATCGTGCTCATCGGCTGGCTGATCCTCTTGGCCTGGACCGTCTGGGCCATCGTGCGTATCGTCGTTGGGCTGATGCAGATCACGAGCAACAAGCCGATCCCCAACCCCACCGCCTGGGGCACCGGCCTGTAACGCTCAAGGTAAGAGCGGTGCTATTCACGTCGCCGCATCAGGCCGGTACTTACCCCTGGCCATCGCTTGCCCATGACCTGGTAACGAACACCGGGGGCAAACGCGAACATGGAGTGTCCCGGCGTTCCCTTGGGACACTAGAAGAGCCCCATCTGCTGGCCCGGATACCGGAACAGCGAAGTATCCAGCGACAGTTCGCGCTGGTTGAGGCCGAAACGACGGCAGGCCAGCAGGTAACGCTGGCGCAGGAGCGACATCCATTCCCCGCTGCCGCGCATGCGTTGCCCGTACTTGGGGTTGTACAGACGGCCGCCATGCGCCTCGCGCAGGCGACTCAGCACGCGTTCGGCCTGGCCGGGGTAATGCTCGCGCAGCCAGCCCTGGAACAGAGGTTCCACCTCACGGGGAAGACGGAGCAGCACGTAGCCGGCGCTGCGCGCACCATGCTCCGCCCCCACCTGCAGCAATCGCTCCAGTTCCGGATCGGTGAGTATCGGAATGACGGGCGCCACCAGCGCACTGACAGGCACATCCTGCTCGCTCAGCAAGCGGATCTGGCGCAGGCGCTGCCATGCCGAAGCGGCCCTGGGCTCCAGCCGGCGTTTCAGGTCAGCGTCCAGGGTGGTCAGGCTGACACTCACGGAAACCAGCTTGTGCTCCGCCATCGCGGCATACAGATCCAGATCCCGCTCCAGATGTGCACCCTTGGTGATCACGTGCACCGGATGCCGGTACTGCCAGCACACTTCCAGCAATTGCCGGGTAATGCGGTATTCGCGATCGATGGGCTGGTAGGGGTCGGTGCTGGTCCCCAGCACGATGGGGGAACACACGTAGCCCTTGCGGGAGAACTCGGCGGCCAGCACCTCGGCGGCGTTCGCCTTGTAGAACAGCCGTGTTTCGAAATCCAGGCCGGGCGACAGGTCGATATAGGCATGCTTCGGCCGCGCAAAACAGTAGATGCAGCCATGCTCACAGCCCCGGTAGGGGTTAAGTGACTGGTCAAAGGGCACATCCGGCGAACGGTTGCGGCTGATCACCGAGCGCGCACGCTCAGACCTGACCACGGTCTCCGGAGACCGTGGCGGTTCCTCATCGCCCAGCAACCAGCCGTCATCCACCGCTTCCACATGGTGCTCATGGAAGCGCACCGGCGGATTATCCCCTGTTCCTCGGCCCTTGATCATGGCATTCACCGATACTGTTTATACATACAGTATAGTTGTCAGGCAATTCCACCGCCAGGTGCTGGCACCCCGCCGGATACCCTTACGATCTGCCGGGCGCGGACCTGGGAATGCATCAGCGCTTCCCTGGAATGTCTCTGCTACGCTCGGGCTTTACTCATCCACGCAGGAGCCGCCATGTACACCGTCACCAACCGCGTCTGGGTCGAAGCCGATTACCAGCAGGAATTCGAGGAACGCTTTCGGCGTCGGGCAGGCGAGATCGACAAACAGCCGGGCTTCGTGCGCATGGAGGTGTTGCGTCCGGCCAGCGAAGGGGCCCCCTACCTGGTCGTCACCACCTGGGAAAGCAAACAGGCATTCGAGAACTGGGTGGGCAGTGAGGACTTCCGGGCCGCACATGCGAACCCGATGCCCAAGGAGGCGTTCAGCCGCGGCAGCGAGATGGAGCGTCACGAAACCGTGGTAAGGGCAGTCCGGGATTGAACAAACGGCATGCACTGAACTGCGTTTTTCTCATAAGAATATATCTATTAGTTATATACAACTGTCGACAGGTCTCATATTTCATATAAACCCGTACCACGCTAAGCTTGTTCTCCAGGCATGCGAACAGGCTGTACCGGCCCTATGCCCAATAAGCAAGAACAAGTCCCGAAGAGGCAACACACCCGTGCCCACACAAACTTCAACACCACGTCATCGCTGCCATCGGGCCGGCAGGCAGAGCGGGTTACGCGTATCGACAGTCCCGTTTCGCACGCCCCCGTCCCAGATAGAGGAGACCAGACAATGACCCGGATCATGCCCCGTCACGTGATCGGGCTCTCGGCCGCCGCCCTGCTGCTGTTCGGCGGACAGGCCATGGCCGAGGAGCCGATTTCCTACGAGCAGGCATCCCTGCTGGCGTCCACCTGCTTCGCCTGCCACGGCACCGACGGCCGGAAGGAAGGCAACTTCGCACCCATCGCAGGCCGGCCCTACGAGTCGCTGAACGCGCAATTGATCGCCTTCAGGAACGACCAGGTCCCGGGTACCACGGTCATGAACCGGCTCGCGGCCGGTTACTCCGAGGCCGAACTCGAGGCCATCGCACTCTATCTGTCCGGTATCACCGACCGCCGTCGGGACTGAGGAGGAGACAGTCATGGATTCCATCAAGATGAACCGCAGGAAACTGCTCAAGCTCCTCGGTGCCGGTGGCGCACTGGCCGCGGCCGGCCCGCTGGCTTCCCCCGCCTTCGCGGCGCGCACCGCCGGCCGCGTGGTGGGGGTGGGCGGCGGTTTCGGCGGCGCCACCGCCGCCAAGTACCTGAAACGCCTCCAGCCCGGGCTGGACGTGACGCTGGTGGAGCCGGCGCGGGAGTTCTATACCTGCCCGTTCAGCAACCTCTACCTGGGCGGCATGCGCCAGATGGAGCAGATTGTCCACGGCTACGACACACTGAAAAACCGCTACGGCATCAAGGTGGTGCACCAGTATGCCGAGGATGTGGACGGCGAGGCGCACACCGTTCGCCTGGCCAATGGCGAGACCTTGCCGTACGACAAGCTGGTGCTGTCGCCGGGTATCGACATCGACTTCGAGGGCCTGGAAGGCTACGACGAGGCGGCTGCCGAAAAACTGCCCCATGCCTGGAAGGCGGGCGACCAGACCCGGCTGCTGCGCAGCCAGCTGGAAGCCATGGATGACGGCGGGACCTTCATCCTGTCGGCGCCGGACAACCCCTTCCGCTGCCCGCCCGGGCCGTACGAACGGGTGAGCCAGATCGCCCACTACTTCTCGCAACACAAGCCACGCTCCAAGATCCTGCTGCTGGATGCCAAGGACGCCTTCTCCAAGCAGGGGCTGTTCATGGATGGCTGGCGGGAAGTCTACGGCGACATGATCGAATGGGTCGGCCTGTCCGACGACGGACGCGTGGTGCGCGTGGATGCCGACAGCCGCGAGCTTGAATCGGAGTTCGGCGAAATCCACCGCGGCGATGTGGTGAACGTGGTGCCGCCGCAGAAGGCGGGTGCCATTGCCCACCGTGCCGGCGTCACCAACGGATCGGGCTGGGTACCGGTGAAACCGCACACCTTCGAATCACAGCAGGTGGACGACATCTATGTGGTCGGGGATGCCACCATCGCCGCGCCAATGCCGAAATCCGGGTTTTGCGCAAATGCCCAGGCCCGCGTCACGGCTGCCGCCATCGTCGCCGAGCTCAATGGCCAGGACCCGCTGGACCCGGTCTGGACCAACACCTGCTATAGCGTGATTGCCCCGGAATACGGTATTTCCGTGGCCGGCGTCTATCGTGTGATCGATGGCGAGATCCGGGAAGTGGAAGGCTCCGGCGGCGTCAGCCCGCGCGATGCCGACGCTGCGTTCCGGCGCCGCGAGGCAGAGTATGCCGTGCAGTGGTACAACGCCATCGTGCAGGACACCTGGGAAACCCGCGGCCTGCAGAAAACCCTCACCTGAGCCTCTCCCTCCGGGTGGCCCCGGGCTACCCGCTTCCCGCATAATCATGCATGCCGCCCTCCGGGGCGGCATTTTTTCCGAAGTGGAGACAGTGCGGGATGTCCAACATGATGATGGTCGCCTGGGGCGGCTTCGTGATCGGCCTGCTGTTCGGTATCGTCGGCCAACGTACCGGCTTCTGCCTGACCAGCGGTCTGCGCAAGGCCTGGACCGAGGGCGACGGCCGCATGCTGCGCGCCTTCGCGCTGGCCATGGCGGTGGCCATTATTGCCTCCCACGGCCTGGAAGCCTTCGGCTACGTCAATCTGCAGGACTCCATCTACATTCACCGCTCCTTCTCCTGGCTGTTGTTCCTGCTGGGCGGCACGCTGTTCGGCTACGGCATGATCATGGCCAACGGTTGCGGCTCCCGGGCCCTGGTCCTGCTGGGCAGCGGCAACCTGCGTTCCCTGGTGGTGGTGCTGTGCATCGGCATTGCCGGCCACATGACACTGACCGGTGTGCTGGCACCGCTGCGCCTGTGGGCCGCGGAACTCAGCTCCGTCACCATTCCTCTCCCGCGCGCATCGCTCACCGGGCTTGCGGCCAGCTGGGGGCTGGGTTCGACCCTGGCGCTCTGGATTCCGGCGCTGCTGGTAGCATCGGGGCTGCTGGCGTACTGCTTTTCCCACGGCGGCTTCCGCAGCTCGCCCCGCCATCTGATTGGTGGATTGGTGGTCGGGGTACTGGTGGCAGGCGGCTGGTATGTGACCGGGTACCTCGGGGATGACGACTTCGACCCGGTCAGTCTGAACTCGCTGACCTTTATAGCCCCGCTGGGCGACACCATACAATATCTGATGCTGTCCACCGGGCTCAGCGTGCGCTTCGGCGTCACCGTGGTGGCCGGCGTTGTCGTTGGGTCGCTGGCCGCGACGCTGGCAAGCCGCAGTTTCCAGCTCCAGGGCTTCTCGTCGCCGGTGCGTATGGCGCGGTACATCGCCGGCGGCCTGATCATGGGCATAGGCGGCGCCCTGGCACTGGGGTGCTCGATCGGGCAGGGCCTGAGCGGCATGTCCACCCTGGCACTGCCGACCTTCATTGCCGTTGCCGGCATCCTGCTGGGTGCCTGGCTGGGACTGCGGGGGCCACTGCGCCTGCCCCCGCTCTGAGTGCAACAAAACGCACCCGGGAGTGTCTATGACGGGTGCACTGGTTTCGAGGAGATGACTAAATGTCCCGCACCAGATCCCTGGTTACAACATCCTGGAGCCGCAGGGATTTTCTGCGCATCAGTGGGGCGGGGGCCGTCACGCTGGGCATGATGATGGTCAGCCCCTCGCTGCTGGCCCGATCACGCCCCTGGGCCCGTCATGACGCCATCATGGAACTGCTGGATGGCGCCGAACCGGACACCTCCGGCGTCACGCTTGAATTGCCCAGCGTCTCGGAAGACGGCAGCAACATCTCGCTCACAGTGCGGGTGGACAGCGCCCAGGAGAATGGCGAGTACGTGAAGTCGATCCATCTGTTCGCGCCCGACAATCCGAACCCGGAAATTGCCGTGTTTCATTTGACGCCGCTCAGCGGCCAGGCACAGATCGCCACCCGCATCCGGCTGAACGAATCCCAGCGCGTGTTCGCGGTGGCAAAGCTCAGCGACGGCAGTTTCCGCATCGGCTCCCAGGATGCCCGCGTCACCGTCAGCGGTTGCCTGACCGATGATGCCACCTACGACAGCAGCGGCCTCATGCAGGCTCGTGTCCGCACCCCCCGGTCGCTGCGGCCGGGCGAGGTGGGTGAGGTGCTCACCATCATCAACCATCCGATGGAAACCGGTTTCCGGGAAGACGCCGACGGCAACACCATCCCTCGGCGCATCATCCACAGCTTCGTGGCGGAACTGGATGGTGAAACCGTGCTGCGGGCTGACTTCCACCCCTCCCTGGCAGCCAACCCCTATCTGCGCTTCCACGTGAAGCCGAACGGGTCAGGCGGCACGCTGGCCCTGGAGTGGACCGACGACGAAGGCGAGACCACCCGGGAAGAGGCCGAACTCAGCGTGAGCTGAGGTCCATGACGCGTCAGGCGGAGCGTTCGGTCTCGGCCAGCACCGGGGCCTGGTACCCCCGGGTAATCGCCAGCAGCACGGCCAGCGCAGCGATGACCGCGCCAGCAAAGCCCAGCATGGGCAAGCCGCTGGCTACCACGGTCACACCGCCAATCAAGGCTCCTAGCCCCTGGCCGAGAAAAATCATCGACGCATTCAGCGCAAGCACGACATTGCGCATGGTGGGAGCCGACATGATCAGGCGCGCCTGGATCGCCGGCGTCATGGCGAACAGCGACCCCGAGCCGATCATGATCATCAGCGCCAGCATGATCCGCCTGGCGGTCTCACCGAGCCCTACCCCGTCAACCATCAGCACGCTGTAACTGACCAAGGTGAGCCCGATCAACGCGACGCAGAAGGCAATGGCCAGGTGACTGTTGGGACGGTCAGCGAAGCGCGCACCGATTGCCACGCCGAGTATGCTGCCGAAACCCACCATGGCCTGCATCACCCCGATGCTGGAGCCTTCCAGTCCGCTGATCAGCGTCACTACCGGGCCTATGAATGCGATCACGCAGAACATCGCGGTAAATGCCATCACGGTGAGCAGCAGGTTACGGAGTACCGGGCCCTGCACGGCGACACGCAGCACCCCGAAGCCGGGCTGGTCGCCGCTGGGCACCGCCGGCAACACCCGACCGATGATCAGCGCCGCCATCAGGGCCAGCAGACCGGAGAACACGAACGAGCCACGCCAGGTGAAGAAGTCGCCGATCACCGTTCCCAGCGGAATACCCACCAGAAAAGCCAATGTCATGCCTCCAAGCACCACGGCCAATGCCCGCCCGCGCTGCTCCATCGGCACCATGGCGGTGGCGGCGGCGGCAGCCACCGGGTTGACCAGCGTAGCGGTCAGACCACAGAGAATACGTACCGCCAGCAGGCCGCCGAAAGCCGGCATCAGCGCAGCCAACAGGTTGAGCGCTCCCAACATGCACAGCGCCGCCACCAGCACCCGTTTGCGGTCCATCCGGGCCACCAGCACGGCGGTAATAGGGGCGGAGACGGCAAACACCAGGGCAAACGCTGAAGACAGCTGACCGGCCGCGGCAATGCTCACCTGCAGATCGGCGGCAAGACGCGCCAGCAGGCCGGCGAACACATAGGTTTCCGTGCCCACCGCAAACGATGCGAACGCCAGAACCAGAATTCGGGGGTTCACGCTGCGGGACTCCTGTGGGCTTTGATTAGCGGGCTACCGATAATGCGGCATCGCAGGGCAAGCGGCAACCGCTGCGGAGGTCATGCGCGGGATGGCACGCAGCAATCGCCCCTCCACTGCGCGTCCTCTTCGACTCCGGGCGCGCTACAACAGCAACAGTACAAGCTGATAGGCCGCCAGCCCCGCCAGCACGGAGAGAATCTGCCGCCGGCTCAGCAAGGCAACCATGAACGTCACCCCCACCGCCAGCATACCTGCCTGCACCCGCGGTTCCTGCAGCCGCTCCAGGGGCGAGGCATCGCCGTTGCCGATCAGGGAACTGGCCACGATACCGCCGATGACGGCATAGGCAGCATAGTCGAACAAGCGCAGCAGGCGGGCATTGGCCGCCGCCGGCCCGGTCTGCTGCCATATCAGCTGCGGTAGTATGCGGAACAGGTAGCTGGCGCCGCCGCCGACCAGGATGACCAGCCAGATCATGGCCTGCTGACTCATGCCCTGCGCTCCAGCACCAGCAGGAACACCGCCACCAGCAGCGCGGTAATCACCAGCCCGAAACCAGGCACCAGTGCGCTGACCAGCGGCGTGAGGAAGAACCCCAGCAGCCCCGCCATCAGAAAGCGTGTATTCGGCCAGGCCCGGGCAATGAAGGTGGTGAAGTAGACGGGCAGCAGAGTGATCAACAGATCCTGCAGCCAGGGCATGTTGTCCGCCTGTACCAGATAGCCCACAGCGGTACCGGCCAGGGCGGTGGGGAAGGCGCCGAGGCAGACGCCCAGATAGAACGGGAACGGATACGCCAGCTCTCCGCCGCGCACCCGCGGAAAGGTGGTGGCGAAGGTGCTGGCGCTCAGCATCTGCAAGGCCGGAAACAGGGCCCGACGCGGGGGGGCGCCGAGATACGGCGTGATGGAGGCCGCCATCAACAGGAAACGGAAATTGATCACCATGATCGCCAGCATGGCGGGCAACCAGGCCTGGCCGGCCATCAATTCGATGGCGGCAAACTGGGCCGGCGCCGCGAACACCAGTGCCGTCATCGCCAGCCCCTGCGGCAGGTTCAGACCGCCGGACTGGCTGGCGGCACCCACCGCGACGAACAGGAAGCTGAAAGTGAGCGTGACGGGTAGGGCATCGCGCATGCCCTTCAGCACGGCCTGTCCCGGCGTCTCCATCGTTCAGTTCCCCGGCTCCGGCGGCGGACCCAGCGGGCACGACCTCTGCACCGCCGCCGCCGTGGAAAGCACGGTGTGCTCGGCCCAGGGCGCTCCCACCACCTGCAGCCCCACCGGCAACCCGTCATCGGTCAGCCCCGCTGGCACCGAAGCCGCGGGCAGCGCCAGCAGGCTGACCACGAAGGTGGGGGCCACCCAGTCGATATAGGTGCGCATGGGCCGACCGGCGATGGTCTCAGGATAATTCTGCGTGACCGGGAACGGGGGGATCGGTGCACAGGGAGTCAGCAGCACATCGCAGGACTGCAACACGTCCAGCACCCGTTGGCGCAACACGGCACGCTGATGCTGGGCACGCGCCAGTTGCCGCGCATCCACCGAGAGCCCGTATTCCAGATTGCCTCGCAGGTTGTCATTCAGCGCATGCATACGGTCCAGGTACGGCAGCAATTGGGCGACGATGACCTCGCCGCGCAGAGTGATGAAGACATCCCGGCCGGCAGAGAGGTCCAGTTCCAGCTCCTCCACCTCCCAGCCTCGCTCCTGCAAGGCCATGGCCGCAGCCCGACACCGGTCCGCCACCACGGGATCAATCCCGACGCCGGCAATATCAGGAATGTAGACAGCCCGTCGCGGCGTGTCGGGGTCCAGCGCCGCAGTCATGCCTGCCGGCGGCGCCGGCACACTGACCGGCGCGTCGGCGCATGGTCCGGCCAGCGCCTGCAGGGCCAGCCAGACATCCTCCGCGGTCATCGCCATCGGGCCATCCACCTGCAGCGTGTCCCATGGCGTGGTCGCCGGCAGCGACGGGACCAGGCCAGGGGTGGGCCTGAGACCGACGACACCGCAGAAGGCTGCCGGTACGCGGAGCGAGCCACCCAGATCGGTGCCACTGGCCAGCGCAATCATGCCGGCGGCCAGCGCCGCGGCTCCGCCGCCGGTGGATCCACCAGCGGAGAGCGCGGTATTCCACGGATTGCGTGTGGCACCGAAGACCTCATTCACGGTGTTGGCCCCGGCAGCGAATTCCGGGGTATTGGTCTTGCCGATCACGATGGCCCCGGCCGCCTTGAAGCGGCGAACGATCTCCGCATCGCGCTCCGGCACATGGTCGAAACACAGCGTGGAGCCGTAGGTGGTCCGGATACCGGCTGTATCGGTTATGTCCTTGATACCCACCGGCAGCCCCAGCAGCAGGGGCATCTCACCGCGCGCCAGACGGCGCTCGGCCTGCCGCGCGGCAGCCAGCGCCTGCTCCTCGGCAACGGTGCAGACAGCATTGACGGCAGCGTTGCACTTGTCGATCCGGTCCAGGGAAGCCTGCACCACGGCGGTCGGTGAGATCTCCCGCGCCTGGAGCAGGGCAAGCAGCGCGGTGGCGCTGAGGTCCTCGCCGCCGATACGCATGTCAGCATTCTCCCCGACGGGCGATCGCCGCGATCAGCCCACCACCATCCGGCCCCTGGTGCTCCGCACCGCCGGAGACGAACAGCCGCGTGTCCCCGGTGACGCCGGCCACAAGGGCACCCACCGCGCCGCGAATATGACGCTGGGCATGCATGTCGCCGTCGTTCAGCATGGTATGCGGCTCTCCGCGCACCTTGCCGGAGCGATCAGGTTCGCACTTCACGAACACCGCCGCCAGGCGTGCACGCTGATCCGCGCTGAGCTGCGGTTGCGCCGGCAGGCCGAGGTCCTCCAGCACCCGATGCACGGCGCCGATATCCAGGGCGTCCACCATGGGCTGATGGGCGATGTGCAACGGCCCGGCCCAGCGGCGACTGTTTCCCAGCACCACGATCTCGTTCACACGCACCTCCACACCCGATGAACAGCTGGCCACGGAGGAATACTGCCCGAAATCCCGCAACATTGCGGTCGGATCGAAGGTCTCTTCGGCGATTTCCCCAAGCGCCAGCGCCACACCGAAGGCCGAGGCCACACGCGACCAGGCCATGGACTTGTCGGGCGTATCGCCTGCAGTCATCAGGCCTTCGGACAGCGCTGCGTTCAGTGCGGCGGCGGTCAGGCAGGGCCCCTTGACCTGCACGAAGTGCAAGTCCTCCGGCCGTTCGATAGCGGCCTCCGCCATTGCCCGTCGCACGGCTTCCCGGGTCGCCTCCACTTGCCCGTCCAGGCCGATGTCCTCCGCGGTCAGCGGTCGGGTAAACGCGGTGGCAACGGCCAGCGAGGGTTGCGCATCCGCGCCCGCCTCCGCTGCGGGATCGACGCTGAATACGGTCACATGGGGCGTCAGCACGCCCTCCGTGCCCCCGGAGAAAATGAACGGTACGCGTTCCATCACCGCTTGTGACGGCGCGCCGGTGCGGTCCGCGATCAGCAATGCCAGCGACTGGGTGAGATAGCCACGCGTGTAGTCGTTTACCAGACCGTTCCCGGGCGTCTTGCCGATCACCGCCACGATCCGGGCCGGGTCCAGTTCTCCGCGTTCCATCGCGGCCTGCACGACGCCGACATCGCCGGGGTCGGTGAGGGTATAGCGGTGCACCAGTGCGCGCATCAAATCACCTGAAGTTCTTCGAAATAACGTAAAAAACAGCCAAAATACTGCGAAAACAACTGTAATTTGCAAGCAAATTCCGATAGGCTGGAATGACTGGCCGCGCGCCGTTGCGGGCCCCAGAGGAGCATGACACGCCATGAAGCAGGCGCCTTCACCGACTATCCAGCCCGTTGATAGCCAGCCGTCCCGCACCTCCATGCAACAACGCGCTGTGGACGCCATCCGTGATCTGATCGTCCAGGGCGAGTTGCCGCCCGGTTGCCGACTGCAGGAACAGGCACTGAGCGACTACCTGGGCATCTCGCGGACACCGATCCGGGAGGCCTTCCGCGCCCTCGCCGCCGAGGGGCTGGTCGTCATCAAACCCCGCCGCGGCGCCATGGTCCGGGAGATGGATCTGGACGAACTGTCCGACACCTTCCAGGTCATCGCCAGCCTGGACGCGCTGGCCGGCGAACTGGCTGCCGTGCACGCCACTGGGCTGGAGGTCGAGCGCGTGGCTTCCCTGCATGAGCGCATGGTCGAAAGCTACCAGCAGGGCGACATGCTCGAGTACTTCAAGCTCAACCAGGCCATTCACCGCCAGATCGCAGCCTCGTCCCGTAACCCGGTGCTGGAGCGCCAGCTTCAGGCCCTGAACGCCCAGGTGCAGCCATACCGCTTCGACATCAACAACGTGTCCGAGAACTGGCGCCGCTCCATCGCAGATCACGAGATCATGCTGGAGGCGCTGCGCGCCCGCGACGGGGCCCGGCTGCATGCCGTGCTGCGCAACCACCTGCCGGACAAGCTGTTCCTGCTGAACAAGCTGCGCGAACTGCGGACCAGCGGCCGCCGCCGACGCATCGCCTGATTCACCCCACCTGCCGCCGCCGGGCCGCCCCGGGCCCGAAGGTCTCCAGCGCCGGCGTGCCGGTGTAGACCTGCCGAAGGCTGGCGAGAAACGGCTGCTCCATTTTCGCCCGCGTATCCCGCACGGCATCCGAGCCCGGCAGCATGGTATCCGAGGCCTCCCGCGAGAAATCCACCACGAAGCGCACACGCTCCATTCGCCGCTGCGCCACCCGCGCGGTCAAGGCCGGCACGTCCAGCGGCCGGCCGCCGCTCCCCCTGAGAGCCGCGCGGATGCAGTCGGCATAGGCACAGGCATCCTCCACCGCCATCGTGGCTCCCTGCCCGAGCGTTGGCACCATGGCGTGGGAGGCATCCCCCAGCAGCAGCACGCGCCCGCGCTCATCGGCGAAGGCCGGTGGTATCTCCTGCACCCGCGCCCAATGGATGTCGTCCACGTGGTCGCAGATGGCATCGATCAGGAACGCTGCGTCGCGGCTCGGCGCCGCTTTGGCAGGGGCATACAATCCACGCAACACCTCGGCGCTCTTGGCGTCGTCGGCGATCGGCGCGCCGGGCGGAATCGGAAATGCCCCGGCGATGTAGATCGCCTCACCGGGCACCCGGAAGGCGAGCAGGCGATTGGGGCCATTGAACCACTGAGCGTAATCGTCGATCAGGCCGTCGGCCGTGTCCGGCACCAGCAGCCGGTAGATCACCACGCCGAGGTGCCGAGGCTCCGGCCGGCCCAGGAACTGTTCCCGCACCGCGGAATAGCGCCCATCGCCGCCGATGAGCAGATCCACGCCTTCCAGCCAGCGCTCTTCGCCGGTTGCGCGGTCCTGGTAGCCGATACTGATGGTCGCACCCGGCTCCGAACCCTCGTAGCCCATGCTCACGACCTGCTGGTTGAACAGGATCCGATCCAGCACCGGCGCCCGCAGCTGACGGTAGAGCTCCGACCAGCGGATACGCATGCCCTCGTTATCGGCCACCCGCTCCAGCGGGAGCTTCATCAACTCCGTGCCGTCGGTCAGCGTCGTACGCCAATTGCGCCAGGGCAGGCTGACCCCCGGCGCTTTCAGGGCGTCCACCAGTTCCGGATCAGCTTCGGCCAGGATTTTCAGCGCGTTGGGCCCCACATTCAGGCCCGTACCCGCGTGGGAGTGATCGTCGGCGGTCACCTGCTCCAGGCAGGTCACCTCCACCCCGGGTTCGTCCCGCAGCAGATGGGCGACGATAGCGCCGCCGACGCCGGCGCCGCAGATCGCAATCCGCAAGGGTTTTCTTCCGGCTTCCATCATTTGCCTCCCCAGTGTACAACCCGCTTCTCAACCTGCAGTGACGCCCAGTTCAGGCCGTAACCCAGAGCGCCGGCCGCGAAGATGGCGGCGTACATCTCCGGCATGCGGAACAGCATCTGCGCCTGCACCAGCCGATGGCCGAGGCCGTCGCTGGAGCCGATGAACATCTCCGCCACGATGATGATGACCAGGGTCAGGGAGATGCCGTTGCGCAAGCCGACGAAGGTCTGTGGCAGGGATTCCCAGAACATCACGTCGCGCAGCTTCTGCAGCTTGTTGGCGCCCATGATCTGTGCGGCCAGCAGTCGCGTCTGCCGTGCGTTCATCACCCCGTAGGCCACGTTGAAGAGGATGACCAGCGACGCCCCGAAGGCGGCCACCAGGATCTTTGCCGCCTCGCCCACCCCGAACAGGATCAGGAACAGCGGGAACAGCGCCGACGCCGGCGTGGAGCGAAAGAAATCGATGACGAACTCCAGCGAACGGTAGAGACGCTCGGTGGAACCCAGGAAGATCCCCAGCGGGATGGCCACCGCGGCCGCCAGTGCGAAACCGGCCATGGTGCGCTTGACGGTGCTGAGGAAGTCGCCCCAGAGGTCACCGCTTACCATGCCGTTCCAGAGACTCAACATCGTTGCCTGCGGCGAGGGGAGCAGCAGGGGATTTGCCACTTCCGCCGCCCATATCACCCACCAGACCGCCAACAAGGCCAGCACACCCCAGACCGGACGCAGATAGCCGCTCAACGCGTTCAACGCTTTCATCGCAGGGCCGCCTCCTTCAGGAAGATATCCAGGCACCGCTTCTTGACGCGGATGAACTTCGCGTCGGACACGGTATCGTCCGTACGCGGCCGCGGCGCGTCGTACTCCACGAACTCGGCGATACGCGTGGGCTTGCGGGTGAGCAGCAGAACGTAATCCGACAGCCAGACCGCGTCCTCCAGGTCGTGGGAGACGATCACCATGGTGGTGCCGCGTTCCTGGAAGATGCGCTGCACGCGGTCGCGCATCAGCAGGCTCATCTCGTAGTCCAGCGCGGAGAACGGCTCGTCGAGGAACAGCACCTCCGGCTCCACCACCAGCGCCCGCATGATGCAGATGGTCTGCATCTGGCCGCCGGAGAGCTGATAGGGGTAGCTGCTGAAATCGATCGGCACATCGAAACTTTCGATCAGCGCATCCACCCGCCGCTTGCGCTCCTTCGCCGGCACGCCCATCAGCTTCAACGGGTAGTGGATGTTGTCCACCGCCCGCATCCACGGAAACAGCGCTTCCCGGTAGTTCTGGAACACGTAGCCGATACGCGTTTCGTCCAGTGTCTTGCCATCGAACAGGATCTGGCCGCCCTCGTAGGGAATCAGGCCGGAGATGATGTTCACCAGCGTGCTTTTGCCGCAACCGTTCGGGCCGAAGATGGAGGTGATCTTCCCGCGCGGGATATTCAGGTCGAACTTGTCGTAGATCACCTCGGCCCCGAAACGCTTGTCGAGGCCGCGCACGGTGATGTGGGTGTTGGGCGGGAACCAGCGCAGCCGCTCTTCCAGCGTACGCCCGTTGCGCTCCCCCTCCGCGACCGGCTCCGGCACCACGCCGGCAGTGACCGTCGCAGGCTTTTCCGCGAGATGGATGTTGGCCATGGCCTACTGCTCCAGTGCCTTGAGGAAGTCAGCCGCAGCTACGGGCCGCTGCAGCAGTCCCGCTTCGCTGCCCCAGTCCACGAACACCGTGAGCTCTTCCAGGTCCTGCTCATCGAGATCGCTGACCATGGTGAACTTGGGCAGCGGCACCTCCATGACCACGCCGGGCGGCGTCAAGGTGTTGTCCTTCAGGTGCTCGCGAGCACTGGGGTCATTCATGATGTCATCGACGGCCTTCGCCCACGCCACAGCGAATCGGCGCGCCACATCCGGCTTCGCCTCGATGAAATCGGCGGTCATCGCCGCCCCGGCTGCATATGCCTGGGCCTCACCGTTACCGATGATGTGCCTGGAGATGATGCCCGCCTCCAGCATCACCAGGTCACCTACCCCCAGCATCACCGTCGCGTTGGGTTCCAGCGTGAACCCAAGATCGAAGGTTCCGGCAAGCATGGCATCGGTGTGCAGGTTCATCGCCAGTTCGTTGAGAATGAAATCCCTGCCTTCCTGCAGCCCCACGGACCGCAACCCGGCCCGTGCCACCGCCATGTTCGCCGGACCGGGTGCAGACATCACGCGTAGCGGGCGCTTTTCCACGCCGGCCAGCTCTTCCAGACTGGAGATGCCCAGTGATTTCTGGGCGACATACTGCTCCATGCGGTATTCGACGTTCTGCCCGTTGATGGCGAAATAGGTGGCCACCCCCGGCTTCAGGTTGTTGCCGTTCATGCCTTCCAGCGTCACCAGGTTGGCCGCCACATCCGCGTCGCCGGTGATCAGCGCACTCATCAGCGCCGGGCCGCCCATCAGCCGGATTTCCTGGGTGCGAATACCCTGTTCCTCGAAGTAGCCGCGATCCCGGGCCACGTAGAACGGCAGCGAGGAGGACACCGGGAACGAAGCCACGCGCACCAGGTCGGCCGCCATGGAGGCGGTACTGCCAGCGAATCCGAGCAGCAGCAAGGACGCGCTGAGCAGGCAGGCGGAAAATCGGGTCTTCATGGTCATTGCACTAATCCCCCAGGCTGAGGTAGAGGTCGGGATTGAAGAAGGAAGTCCCCGCGACGTAGCACCGGCCTTCGCTCATGTCCGGGCCGGGACCCGCTTCGGCGCGGCCGTCGAACGTGAGTTCCAGCTGGACGCCGCTGGGGTCGTAGACGAAGAGCTGCCAGAGGTCCGTGCCCGGCACGAGAAACTCGCGCCAGTCCAGACCGTATTCGCGGAATCGCTCGCGAAACGCATGAAAACCGTGCGCCGTCAGGGACAGATGATCGATGGCGGCCGTCCCCTTCGCCACCTCGTCGGCCCCACCCAGCGCAGGGCCGCCGGCGTAGATGTGAATGACGGCGTCACCGCCCGGGGTGGAACAGGCCAGCCAGGCACCGGGATAGCCGAAATCCGGCCGCGGCGCCTGGCTGAGACCCAGCACCTTTTCATAGAAGGCATTGGTGAGATCCAGTCGGTCCGTCTTGATGGCGACATGGAACAAGCCGGTAATCAGCATGCAAACCTCTTCACGAAAGCGAGGCTACAGCGAGCTACTGCAGCGCAACATGGAATTGCATACAAAAATGCACTAATCGTGCCATTTTGTGATAGAAAGAAAATTCATTACCTCTTCAATCAGTTAAACTGGAAACGCCAGAGGAACGAACCTGGACCAGCATGCGACGGCGCACCAAGACGAGGCGCTCGGCGCGGGGTGCGCCCGATGGTGGGCATACGCCGCGCGTTGTCTACAGTAAGAAAAGCGGTCGCCGTATCCGGAGACGGGCCCTTCGGATACGGAAATATCCAGGGGGCCTGGCGCGGGCGGTCAGACAGAGCGTCAAGCCACGGCAACTCCCGGCCACGAAACGTCCGGCAAGCGCCGCGCTCCAGCGCATTCGCCGGGCGGCTGTGCCTCGCCAGATGCAATTGCCCCTTTTCGGTGCAAGCGATGCCGGACGAGCACCGATGAACAAAGACTTACGATGGCATGATGTATGCAAATCAACCGTTATATTGTCTACAACATGTCCGGCACGTAGACGCCAGCACCATAGGACGCACCATGTCAGCCAACGGAACGCCGATCCGCTTCATACTTGACGGAGAACTGGTCTCCGTCACCGACGTGCCCCCGACCATGACGCTGCTGGAATACCTGCGCGAGCATCTGGGGCGGACCGGCACCAAGGAGGGCTGCGCGGAAGGCGACTGTGGCGCGTGCACGGTGGTGCTGGGGGAGCTGGACGGCGATGCCATGCGCTATCGCTCTATCAACGCCTGTATACGTTTCCTGGCCGCCGTGGACGGCAAGGAAGTGGTCACGGCGGAGAGCCTGTCGAAAGGGGAAGCCATGCACCCGGTGCAACAGGCCATGGCCGACTGTCATGGCTCCCAGTGCGGCTTCTGCACGCCGGGCTTCGTGATGTCGCTGTTCGACCTGTACCTGAATAAACCGGACGCCGATCGTGGCGACGTGGTAACGGCGCTGGCCGGCAACCTCTGCCGCTGTACCGGCTACCGTCCCATCATCGACGCCGGTTGCCGCATGGGCGACTACCCCACCCCGGAGACGTGGAGCCGCCAGGACGCCCAGAGCCGGGAGCGTGTCGAGCGGCTGAAAGCCATCCAGCACGAAGGTCTGATGTCGTTCAGCAGCAGCGGCGGCAGTTTCTTTGCTCCGCGCACCACCGCCGAGCTGGCCTCGATCTACGATGCCTACCCCGATGCCGTCCTGCTGGCCGGCGGCACCGACGTCGGCTTGTGGGCCACCAAGCAGCTCCGCGAGTTCCGCGAGATCGTGCATCTGGCGGACGTGGCGGAGCTGCGGCGTATTCGAGTAGATGGCGACACACTGGAGATCGGCGCTGCCGCCAGCCTGACCGATGCCTACGCCGGGCTGTGCGAGCACTACCCTGCCCTGCAGGAGCTTTACCACCGCTTCGCCTCGCCGCCCATTCGCAATGCCGGCACGTTCTGCGGCAATGTTGCCAATGGCTCACCCATCGGCGATTCGATGCCGTTCCTGCTGGCGCTGAATGCCTCGGTGGCACTGCGGCGCGGCGAGCACCAGCGGCTGTTGCCGCTGGATGACTTCTACCTGGGCTATCAGAAGAAGGCTCTGGAACCGGGCGAATTCATCGAGGCCGTGCGGGTACCCCTGCCCTCTCCCGGGCAGATGACCGCCACCTACAAGGTGTCCAAGCGCATCGACCAGGATATCTCCGCGGTCTGCGGAGCCTACGCCGTCACGGTGGAGCAGGGTCGCGTTACCGCCGCACGCATCGCCTATGGCGGCATGGCGGCGACTCCGTTGCGCGCGCCGCGGGCCGAGGCCGCGCTGCTGGGCCAGCCCTGGTCGGCGGCAACCATGGACAAGGCCGCCGCCATGCTCGCCCACGACTACACGCCCATCGCAGACATGCGGGCCTCCGCCGGCTATCGCCTGACGGTGGCGCGCAACCTGCTGAAGCGCTTTTTTCTGGAGCACGGTGGCACCACCGCTCCCACCCGGCTGGATGCACTGGCCACGGACATGGAGGGCACGGAGCATGTCCCGCAAATCCACTGAGGCGAGCGCCGGCAAACCCGTGAAGCACGAGAGCGCCCAGTTGCACGTGACCGGTCGCGCCCGCTACACGGACGATATCCCGTTGCCACCCAATACGCTGCACGTGGCCTTCGGCCTGAGCACGGTGGCCCACGGGCGGATCGTTGCCATGGACCTGGCGCCGGTGCGCGAGGCGCCCGGCGTTGTCGCCGTGTTCACCGCCGAGGATGTGCCGGGGGACAACAACTATTCCCCGGCCCACGACGACCCGATTTTCGCCGAAGGCCACGTGCACTTCCTTGGCCAGCAACTGTTTGCCGTGGCAGCTACGTCCTACCAGGCTGCCCGCAAGGCGGCCCGGCTGGCGAAGATCGACTACGAGGAACTGCCGGCGATCCTGGATATCCCCTCCGCTCTGGCAGCCGAAAGCTACGTGCTTCCGACCCGGACGCTGCACCGCGGCGATCCGGCGGCCGCCCTGGAGACCGCCCCGCGGCGCCTGCGCGGACAGATCGCCATCGGCGGTCAGGATCACTTCTACCTGGAAGGCCAGGTCGCCGCGGCGCTGCCGCAGGACGATGGCGGCATGATCGTCTGGAGTTCCACCCAGCACCCCAGCGAAGTCCAGCACATGGTGGGGCATGCGCTGGGCAGGCACTGCCACGATGTGGTCATCCAGTGCCGACGCATGGGCGGTGGCTTCGGCGGCAAGGAAAGCCAGCCCGCGCTGTTCGCCTGCGTCGCGGCCATCGTGGCGGCCCGCACCGGCCGACCGGCGAAGGTCCGGCTGGACCGCGATGACGACATGGTGATGACCGGCAAGCGTCACGACTTTCTGGCCGAATACGAGGTGGGGTTCGACGAGCAGGGCCGGATCAGCGCGCTGGATCTGATGCTGGCTTCCCGCTGCGGCTACTCCGCAGACCTCTCCGCGCCGGTGAACGACCGCGCCATGTTCCACGCGGACAACTGCTACTACCTTGAGCACGTGCGGATCGTCTCCCACCGCTGCCGCACGAACACGGTCTCCAACACCGCGTTCCGCGGCTTTGGCGGGCCCCAGGGCATGATGGCCATCGAGGCGGTCATCGATGACGTGGCGCGCCACCTGGCGCTGGATCCGCTGGACGTACGCCGGATCAACTACTACGGCATTGGCGAGCGAGACCTCACGCCCTACTGGATGCGGGTGGAGGACAACATTCTGGAGGACCTCACCACGCAGCTGGAGGAAAGCAGCGCCTACCGCACGCGCCGGGAGGCGATCGCGGCGTTCAACGAGGGCAGCCCGGTGATCAAGCGCGGCATCGCGCTGACACCGGTGAAGTTCGGCATATCCTTCACCGCCACCCAGTTCAACCAGGCAGGTGCGCTGGTCCACATCTACACCGACGGCACCGTGCTGCTGAACCACGGCGGCACCGAGATGGGTCAGGGGCTTTACACCAAGGTGGCGCAGGTCGTCGCAGAGGAACTGGGGCTGCCGCTGGACCGGGTGCGCGTCTCCGCGACCGATACCAGCAAGATCCCGAACACCTCCGCCACAGCAGCCTCCTCCGGCAGCGACCTCAACGGCAAGGCGGCCCAGGCCGCCGCACGCACCATCCGCCAGCGGCTGGTCGACCTGCTCGCCGAACGCTACCGCATCGCGCCGGAAGGCATCCGCTTCGACGACGGCATGGTGCACATCGGCGACGACAGCCTGCCGTTCAAGGACGTCGTGACCATGGCGTACAACGCTCGCGTGTCGCTGTCCTCCACCGGTTTCTACCGCACACCCAAGATCCACTACGACAAGGATTCGCTGCGCGGGCGCCCGTTCTTCTACTTCGCCTACGGCGCGGCGGTCACCGAAGTGGCCATCGACACGCTGACCGGCGAACACCGCATGCTGCGCGTGGACGTACTGCACGACGTGGGGCGCTCGCTGAACCCGGCGCTGGACATCGGCCAGATCGAAGGCGGCTTCCTGCAGGGCGCCGGCTGGCTCACCAGCGAGGAACTGCACTGGGACGATCAGGGCAGCCTGAAAACCCATGCCCCCTCCACCTACAAGATTCCGGCCGTCGGCGACTGGCCGCGCGAGGCCCACATCCGGCTGCTGGAGAACGCCCCGAACCGGGAGGAGACCATCTTCCGTTCCAAGGCCGTGGGCGAGCCGCCGCTGATGCTGGCCATGTCGGTGTTTCATGCCCTGCGCGATGCGGTCGCGGCCACCTCCGGCCCGCGCGCGGCGACCGCGCTGTCCGCCCCTGCCACGCCGGAGGCGGTGTTGCGGGCACTGGAGACGGTCACGGCGACGGACGCGGAAACCGGGGACGTCGCTGCGGAGGCAGGGGCGTGAAACACTGGCTGGCAGATCTCTGCACCCTGCTTGCCGCCGGCAAGCCGGCGGTACGTGTGGTCGTGGCCACCACCCGCGGATCGGCCCCGCGCGAGGCCGGCGCCTGCATGCTGGTCCATGCCGACGGGGTTGTCGGCAGCATCGGCGGCGGGCGACTGGAGTACATGGCCGTCCAGCGCGCCGGGACGCTGCTGCGGCAGTCCGGAGCCCAGGTCAAACGCGAAGAGTTCGTGCTGGGCAAGGAACTGGAACAGTGCTGCGGCGGAATCGTGGAGCTGTGGTGGGAGCGCTTCGAGACGGACGCCCTGTCACTGCTGTCCACCGCGCTGGAACGCCTGCGGGCGGGTGTGCCGGTCGGACTGGTGTCCGCTGCCGGCAGGCGCGCCGTACTGGATGACAAGCAGGCCGTGCTGGCCGGCGACCCGGCGCTGTTACCGGATACGGCACAACCGGACGCCAGGCCTGGAACCGACAGCCTGCTGCTGCGGGCGGCCGCCGAGACCGTGCTGGCGGAGACGTTGCAGCGGCAGGACACGCCGCTGTGGCTCTACGGTGCCGGCCACGTGGGCCAGGCCATCGTGGCCGCCATGCAGGAACTGCCCTTCGACATCACCTGGATCGACAGCCGCGCCGGTATGCCGCCCGCCGAACCTCCACCCGCGGTGCGCGTCCTGCATCGCACCGAACCGGAGCTGACAGTGGCCGAGGCACCGCACGATGCCTGCTTTCTGGTGCTGACCCACGACCATGAACAGGATTTCCGTATCGTCCACGCCATTCTGGAACGGCGGCGCTTTGCCTTCGCCGGCCTGATCGGTTCCGGCCCCAAGGCGCTGCGTTTCCGCCAGCGCCTGGGTCGCGAGGGACTGCCGCGCAGCCTGATAGACCGCCTTACGTGCCCGATCGGCATCAACGGTATCGACAGCAAGTTGCCGGCAGCCATCGCCATCGCGGTGGCCGCCCAGTTGCTACAGCTGCGGGAAGCCGCCCTGGCGGCGCCAGGGCGAAACGGCGGCAGTGGAACGGTGACGGATCTACGCGCCCATGAAGGCTGACATCACGGCAAGGGAAGGGCTATTCCGGACCGGTGGGCGCTACGCCTGCGCGTACCCGGTCAGCAGCGCGCGGATGCGCACACGGCGGTCAGCATGGCGCAGCCCAAGCACAGGCACCGCCTCCGGCCCCAGCCAGCCCTGCACGGCCAAGTTGATACCCTCCAGTTCCGAAGCGGACATGGACTCGTCGGCCAGCACCGCCACCACGGCGCGGCCACCGCAGCCAGCGGCCAGGCCCTGGGCCTCGAAGGCCCGCAGCAGCGCACGGGTGGCATCAGCGGCGTCCGGCGCCTCCACCGCCGCAAGACGACATTCGCCGCCGCCGCGCAGTGCGAAACGCAGGTCGTCCGGCTCCACGCAGACCACGCCGGTCTCCCCGGTAAGCCGCTGCAGCGCATCGAACAGCCCCAGCAGGCCGGCAACGGTTTCCCCGGTGGCCGGCAGGTTCAGCCTCAGGTCAGCGGCACCGCCGGCCGGCGCCACCAGCAGCGTCAACGCCCCGGGCGAGGCCAGGTCCTCGAGCCAGCGTGCTGCCGCCGCCCCCACGGGGTCGTCGTCCCCGGCAAGCGCGCAGTACAGATCCGCGCGCATCCCGGCAGGCGGTGGCAGTCGCCCGGCCAGCGATGCCTCCAGCACGGCATTCGCCTGCTTGCCGAAGCCGGCGACAACAACACGAAACGGGGCTTGCGCCCCGTCTGCGCTATCCAGCAGCCACGCGTTCATGCAGACGCAGCAGCGCAATGCGGTTGATCTGTTCTATGGCCGTTCGCCGCTCTTCCTCCGGACTGTTGCTGAGCCGCCGCTCGAAAGCCGCCAGGATGGCATGACGGTCCTGGCCGCGAACCGCCATGACGAACGGGAAGCGGAAGCGTTCCTTGTACTCGGCATTGAGCCGCTGGAAGCGTTCGAACTCCTCCGCACTACACTGGTCCAGCCCCGCACTGGCCTGCTCGCTGGAGGAGTCGGCGGTCAGCTCCCCGGCCACGGCGGCCTTGCCCGCCAGGTCCGGGTGGGCTCGGATCAGTTCCAGCTGACGGTCGGTATCGGCTGCTTCCAGCGCCCGCGCCATGGCACCGGCCAGACCGTCCGCGGTGTCCTCCCGCTCGCCAAGGCCGCTGTCCCAGGCCGCTTCCGCCACCCAGGGGGAGTGCTCGTAGATGCCGCCGTAGCTGGCGATGAAATCAGACCGGCTCAGACTACTGGGCCTCGGACTGAGAAATCCCTCGGATGTGGAATCGACCATTCAACTGCCTCCCTGGGAGGTGTACGGGGAAGTAATATCCCCTGCAATGATAATATGTATACAAATACATTCAATATTGGATACAGTTTTCAGGTAACAGACTGAAACGGGACAAGGGGTTCATGGGCAGACTCACCACTCACATACTCGATACGGCAGCCGGTCAGCCCGCCGCAGGCGTCCACATCAGGCTGGAACGCATCGGCGACTCCGGTCCGGAGACGCTGACCCAGACCGTGACCAACAGTGACGGACGATGCGACCAGCCACTGCTGGAGGGCGAGCGCTTCACCGCCGGCACCTACCAACTGGTATTCGCGGTGGGCGACTACTTCGCCGGCGCCGGCGTGGACAACGGCGAACCGCGCTTCCTGGACCAGGTGGTGCTGCGCTTCGGGATCGCCAGCCCGGACCAGCACTACCACGTGCCGCTGCTGCTCTCCCCTTACGGCTACACCACCTACCGCGGCAGCTGACAACGGGCCATCGGCGGTCATTCCAAACAACACGGGCACGGGCGGACCTAGGGATCATGGAAGCGCATCTTCACGAATGGGCCAATCTGCTGCTGCGCTGGGCGCATTTCATCGTCGGCGTGGCATGGATCGGCGCATCCTTCTACTTCAACTGGCTGGAAAACCACATCGAGCGGCTGAACAAGCGCGAGGGAATCGCCGGCGACCTGTGGGCGATCCACGGCGGCGGCTTCTACTTCGTACAGAAGTATGCGGTGGCGCCGGAGAAACTTCCGTCCACGCTGCACTGGTTCAAGTGGGAGGCCTATTCCACCTGGATCACCGGCTTCCTGCTGCTGATCGTGGTCTATTACATGAACGCCGGCAGCATGATGGTGGACCCGTCGGTGGCCGACATCGGCCAGGGGACGGCCATTGCCATCGGGCTGGCCGTGCTCATCGGCTCCTGGTTCGTCTACGACGGCCTGTGCCGCTCGCCATTGGCCAGCCGGCCGGTCTGGCTGGCCGCGACGGGCTTCGCCCTGCTGGTGCTGCTGGCCTGGGGGCTCAGCGAGCTGTTCAGCGGCCGGGCGGCATACATCCACGTCGGCGCGGCCATCGGCACCTGCATGGTGGGCAACGTGTTCCGCGTGATCATTCCCTCCCAGCGGGACATGGTCGACGCCATGACAGCCGGACGCGAGCCCGACCCGGCCAAGGGCAAGAATGCGCTGCTGCGCTCCCGGCACAACAACTACCTGACGCTGCCGGTGCTGTTCATCATGATCAGCCACCATTTCCCCAGCACCTACGCGCATCCCTGGAACTGGGCCGTGCTGGCAGCGGTGATGCTGATCGGCGCCGGCGTGCGGCATTACTTCAACATCCGACACCTCCCGGAGCGCAAGGTGTGGATCCTGCCCGCCGCTGCGGTGGCCACAGCGGCGGTGATCGTAGCCACCAGCCCGCAGGTGCAGGACTGGCGGGCCGGTCCGCAGGAAGAAGGCGAATCGGTATCCTGGGCACAGGTGCAGTCCATCATCGACAACCGTTGCGTCTCCTGCCACGCGGCCAGCCCCACGCAGGCCGGATTCAGCAGCCCGCCCGGAGGACTGCGGCTGGACAGCGACGCGCTGATCGAAACCCATCGCGACGCCATCAACCGCACCTCGGTCCAGTCCACCTACATGCCGCCGGGAAACCTTACCGGCATGACGGACGAGGAACGGGCCATGCTGCGCCAATGGATCCGTCACGGTGCCACGGACGACTGACACGGGAGCCAGCGCCATGCAGAATGACGACTACCCCCGCGACCTGATCGGCTACGGCCGCAATCCGCCGCACCCCCGCTGGCCGGGCGACGCCCGCATCGCCGTGCAGTTCGTGCTGAACTACGAGGAAGGGGCGGAGAACTGCGTGCTCCACGGCGACCGCAGTTCCGAGATCTTCCTCTCCGAGATCATCGGGGCGCAGGCCTACCCCGACCGTCACATGAGCATGGAATCCATCTACGAGTACGGTTCCCGCGCCGGAGTCTGGCGCATACTGCGGGAATTCGAGCGGCGCGGACTGCCGCTGACCGTGTTCGGCACGGCAATGGCGCTGGAGCGCAACCCGGAAGCCACCGCCGCGTTCATGGAACTGGATCACGAGATCGCCTCCCACGGCTGGCGCTGGATACACCATCAGGACATGCCCGAGGAAACCGAGCGCGATCACATCCGCCAGGCGGTGGAGCGCATTCGCAAGCTCACAGGCGCACCGCCGCTGGGCTGGTACACCGGGCGCGACAGTCCCAACACGCGCCGGCTGGTGGTGGAACATGGCGGATTCGCCTATGACGCGGACTACTACGGCGACGATCTGCCGTTCTGGACCACGGTCACCACCGCCGGCGGCGATACACGCCCCCACCTGGTGGTACCGTACGCGCTGGACAGCAACGACATGCGCTTCGCCACGGCCCAGGGGTTCAACACCGGCGATCATTTCAGCCAGTATCTCTGCGATGCCTTCGACGTGCTCTACGCGGAGGGCGAAACCGCGCCGAAGATGCTCTCCGTGGGCATGCACTGCCGCCTGCTGGGCCGGCCGGGGCGACTCCGGGGGCTGCAGCGCTTCCTGGACCACATCGAACACCATGACCGTGTGTGGGTCACCCGGCGCATCGACATTGCCCGCCACTGGATGGAGCATCACCCCTACCAGGCGACGACACAGACAGGACAGCCCGAATGACCGAGAACGTACGTATCGCCGAACCCATCGAGCCACCGGCCTTCGCCCGCTCGCGCGTGAACCTGGCGGATGCCCGGCTGGGCGCCCGCGCGATCGCCGCCAGCGACCAGTTCTTCGCGCCGCTGGAGCGCATGCTGAATCCGGAGCCGGCACGCTTCTATCCGGACCGCTTCGATGACCACGGCAAATGGATGGACGGATGGGAGACCCGCCGGCGGCGCAATGGCGGCCACGACTGGGCCATCATCCGGCTGGCCCTGCCGGGCCGCATCAGCGGCCTGGACATCGACACCAGCTTCTTCACCGGCAACTTCCCGCCGGCCGCCTCGGTGGAAGCCTGCCTTAGCAGCGAGGGGACGCCGGGCCCGGACGCTGTCTGGACCGAAATCCTGCCCGCCACCGCGCTGCGGGGCGACGACCATCGTTTCGTGGCCGTGGAGCACGACCAGGTCGTCACTCACCTGCGCGTGAATATCTATCCCGACGGCGGCATCGCCCGTCTGCGCGTCTACGGCGATGTGGCGGTGGATTGGGCCGGCCGTGACAGGTCCCAGGTGGTGGATCTGCTGGCCCTGGAGAACGGCGGCCGCCAGATCGGCTGGAGCGACGCCCATTACGGCGAACCGATGAACATTCTGAAGCCGGGACGCGGGATCAACATGGGGGATGGCTGGGAGACGCGCCGCCGTCGTGAGCCCGGCAACGACTGGTGCATCCTGCAGCTGGGCTGCCCGGGCGTGATCGAGCTGGTGGAAGTGGATACCGCCCACTTCAAGGGCAACTATCCCGACCGCTGCTCCATTCAGGCCGCCCGCGTGGACTGGGGCACCGAGGAATCCATCATCACCCAGAGCATGTTCTGGGAAACACTGCTTCCGGAACAACCGCTAAGCGCCGATGCGGTGCATACCTTCGCCAGCGAGCTCCAGGCGCTGGGTACGATCAGCCACATTCGCCTCAACATCATCCCGGACGGCGGCATCAGCCGCTTGCGCCTCCACGGTCGTCCGGTGCCGGAGTAACCGCCATGCTAACCCTGACCACCCGCCCGCTGACGCGTGAGGCCTTCGCACCGTTCGGGGATCTCATCGAAACCGCCGGCGCCGAGCACTTCCCGATCAACAACGGCAGCACCGAGCGCTATCACGACCTGGCGCAGGTACAGCTGCTGGGCGAGGGCGCCCGGCCGCTGATCAGTATTTTCCGCGGCCAGCCATTCACCACCCCGCTGACCATCCGCATGCTGGAGCGCCACCCGCTGGGAAGCCAGGCGTTCGTGCCATTGAGCAACCGACCGTATCTTGTGGTGGTGGCGGAAGCCGGCCCGGAGCCGGACACAAGCACCCTTCGCGCCTTCTTCGTGCGCGGCAACCAGGGCGTGAACTACCACGCCGGGGTCTGGCATCACCCGCTGCTGGCGCTGGAGCAGGAATCCGACTTCCTGGTGGTGGACCGTGGCGGCCCCGGACACAACTGCGACGAGTACACGCTGCCGGAGACCGTGACCGTCACGACTCCGTGACGTGTTTCTGGTCGTCCATGTAGTGCTGGGACGTGCGGTGCGAGATGCGCACGTGGGTGCGGATCAGGCTGGCCGCCTCCTCGCCCGCGCCACGCAGTATTGCCTTCACCACCTTGTCGTGCTCCCGGAACGAGGCCTCCAGCCGGTTGCTCACCTTGAACTGTACACGGCGGTAGGGAATCACGCGGGAGCGTGCGGCCAACGCCGCCTCCAGCAGATAACGGTTGTGGCAACCACGGAAGATGGTCTCGTGGAGTTCCAGATTGGCCTGGTCATAGCCGTCCACGTCGTCGTCCCGCACGCATTCGTAGCTGGCGAGGTGCGTGGACAGCAGCTGCTCCCGCTCGCGCAGATCCATGCGCATGGCCGCCATGAACGCACAGGCAGCCTCCATCTCCGCGGAGTACTCGAACATCTCCGCCAGACGCTGTTCCGGCACTGCCATGACGAAAACGCCGCGCCGGTGGCGATGTTCCACCAGGCCGGTGGAGGCCATTTCCCGCAGTGCCTCACGCACCGGGGTTCGGGACACGCCAAAACGTTGCGCCAGCACTGTTTCGTCCAGCCGGCTTCCGGGTCTGATGCGACCCGCCAGCACCTCGTCGGACAGCGTGCGGCGAATCTCCTCGGCCAGTGGCATGCCCGTGTCCGTGTGCCCGATGTCTCGCAATGGTCGGTTCATAGGCTCCGTCCCTGTGGTCAGTCCATGAAAGATACGTGCGCTGCAACTACCCGCCAGCCTTCCGGCATCCGCACCCAGCACTGACTCTGGCGTCCAACGCGAGCGGCGCCCGGGCGCTCGAACTCCGTCCAGGCAGTGGCGCAATCGTTGCCATACGTGGTGATCACGGTGTTCTTCAGCGTCCGGTCGAGTCCCTTGGACGGCCGGGAGGCACGGAAAGCGGCAATCTCCGCGTAGCCGTAGAGGTTCTCTCCGGCGCCATAGCGCACGGTGCGTCCGTCGTTCCAGAACAGTTCGTCCAGCACGTCCACGTCATTGCCTACCAGCGCCTGTTCATAGCGCTGAAAGGCCTCCGTCACCTCTGCCAGTACGGCCGGATCGTTGATGCTGATGGTCATTCCCTGTGGTCTCCTCGGGAACATACGCCCCGGTGTCAGTGGTATTCAGCCCGCCCGTCGCGCGAGCAGCTCGTCCCGCTCCATACGCACGGCCAACTCCAGCAGTTGCAGGTCACTGCCCGGCGGACCGATCAGCGACAGGCCCACGGGCCGCCCCCCCAGTTGCAACAACGGCAGGCTCAACTGCGGCAGGCCTCCCGTGCCGGCCACCGCGTTCATGCACAGCATCCGGAAGCGCGCCGCCTCCACCTGTGCGTCGCTCGCCCCCAGCGCGGGAGCGGGAATGGGCGTGGTGGGCATGCACAGCACGGTGTTGTCGCCGACAATCTCCAGCAGGCCGTCGCGGAGTTCCCCACAGCGCTGCCGCGCCCAGCGCGCCTCCGCTTCCGAAACCTGCGAGGCGGCCGCAAAGCGCTCCTTGACGCCGGGCCCGAACAAGGGCCGGTGTCGCGTTATCCATTTGCCGTAATGCGCCCAGGCCTCATAGGCCTGCAGCGGGCGGAACGCCTGGAAGAACTCCTCCAGCGGCCCGACGGTGGCGTCTTCGATCTGCTCCAGGGGAACCGCACCGGCATCAAGCAGTTGGCGGGTCTGTTCCGCCAGCTCTTCCTCAGAGGACACGATTGCCTCGCGGAGTAACCGCACCCGCTGCAGCTGCGGCGAGACACGGTTCGGCAGCAGCACGCTCCCCACCCGTTGCAGCATGGCCGCGTCGCGGGCGAACCAGCCGACCACGTCGAAGGACCTGGCCAGCTCCCCGGCGCCCTCGGTGCTCACAGCACCAAGCGTCGGCCGTATTCCATAGATGCCGCAGAAGCTGGCCGGGACGCGCACTGAGCCACCGGTATCCGTTCCCAGTGCGAAATCCACCAGGCCTGCGGCGGTAACCGAGGCCGAGCCGCTGGATGAGCCGCCAGGCACGCAGTCCGGTGCTGAAGGGTTTGGAGGTGTGCCGTAATGCACGTTCTGTCCGGACAGGCTGTAGGTCAGCTCATCGGTGTGCGTCTTGCCCACCAGTTCGGCACCAGATGCCAGCAGACGGGAAATCGCCGGCGCGTGCGCTGGGGCCGGTGCGTGGGTTTCCCGCCATTTCGGGTGACCGTTCCCGGTCCGCGTCCCCTTCACCTGGAACACGTCCTTCACGGCGAACCTCCTGCCATCAAGGGGACCGGAAGCCGTGGGGGGCACCCGCACATGATCGGAATCCACAAAACCGGTTTTCAGCTGCATGTCCGCACCGCTGTCGATGTATACATTGCCCCCTATGCACACATCGCGCCAAGACATAAGCCACTCATTCACAAGCTGTTCGCCCAGCATTTGTGCACCGTAACAGTGCCAACAGACTGCGAAACAGGTCCGTCTCGGTGCATCAGCGGGCTCCCCTGCACCGCGTTGGGGATCTCCAACCCGCGTCGCCCGGGTATTCCGCGGGCCTGCTGTATCGACATCGGACAGTGGCACGAATACTGAATACCAATATGTATACATCAAGATGCGGGAGTGGTTATGAATGCACCCATGGGGGCCGAGGCCGAGCAGGAGGTCCAGTTACCGGTCATCGATATCGGTCCGTTGCTGAGCGGCAGCGCCGCCGAGCGAGAGGCGGTCGGCGATGCACTACAGCGCGCCTGTCTGGACAAGGGATTCTTCTATGTGCGCAATCACGGCGTAGCCGCTGACCTGCAGGAGCGGGTGTTCGCTGCGTCCAGGGCATTCTTCGACTTGCCGCTGGACGCCAAGCGACAAGTGGACAAGAGCCTGTCGCAGGCAAATCGCGGCTACGAGCCGTTGCGCGGACAGACGCTGGAAGCCGGGGCTCCGCCGGATCTGAAAGAGGGCTTCTACATCGGCGAGGATCTCTCCCCGGACGACCCCCGCGTACTGGCCGGGGAGTTCAATCAGGGCGCGAACCTCTGGCCTGCGGGAGTGCCGGATTTCCGCGAAGCGATGATGGAGTACTTCGACGCCATGGTGGACCTCAACGGCGTCATCATGCACGGGCTGGCGCTCTCCCTGGATCTACCCGAACACTTCTTCGACGACTTCTGCCGCGACCCGCTCGCCACGCTGCGCCTGCTGCATTATCCGCCGCAACCGCCGCAGCCCGCTCCCGGCGAGAAGGGATGTGGCGCACACACGGATTGGGGCGGCATCACCGTGTTGATGCTGGATGAAAACCCCGGCCTCCAGGTCTGGGACAACCAGAAGGAGTGCTGGATCAACGCTGACCCCATTCCTGGAACCTTTGTCGTTAACCTGGGCGACATGATTGCCCGCTGGACCAACGACCGCTACCGCTCGACGCTGCACCGTGTGGTCAACACCTCGGGCGCCGAGCGTTATTCCGTTCCATTCTTCTTCAGCGGCTCTCGCGATCACGAGGTACGCTGCCTGCCCGGCTGCCTGGGACCTGGCGAGGAACCGAAGTATCCGCCCACCACGGTGGAAGCCCACCTCCGGGCCATGTACGAGAAAACCTACGGTTGAGGAAACCCATGCCCAGTCATCCACTCATACTGATTCACGGCGCCTGGGCCGGGGGCTGGGTCTGGGAAGGCATCCTGCCCGCCCTGCGTGACGCCGGCCTGGAACCGCATGCAGTGGACCTGCCGGGGAACGGCAGTGACGACACGCCGCCCGAGGCGGTGACGCTGCAGCTTTATGTGGACACGCTGCGGGAGCTGCTGTTGAACCTGCCCGGCAAGGCCAGCCTGGTCGCGCACTCGGGCGGCGGTGTTATCGCCACCCAGCTCGCGGAAGCCGAGCCCGACCTGATCCGCAGCGTGGTGTTCATAGCCGGCATGATGCTGCCATCCGGCATGGGCTTCGCGCAGCTGACCACCCCCCTGAAGGAGGAAGACCCGACAGCGGCCGGCATCATGCCCCATCTGGAATGGAATGCGAGCCGTTCCATCTCTCGGGTACCGGCTGCGGCGGCGCGCGACATCTTCTTCCAGGACGTACCCGACGAAGCCGCCTGGGCGGCGGCGCGGAAGCTTGGCCCGCAGCCCGAGAGCGGACGTGCCGTGCAGCCACGCTGGACACCGGAGCGCTTCGGGCGCATACCGCGGCTGTACGTGGAAGCACTCGAAGACCGCTCGGTGGTGCTGGCAGCGCAGCGCCGGATGCAGTCACTGGTCCCCGGCGCCACGGTGGCAAGCCTGCCCACCGGCCATGCACCCCAGCTCTCGGCGCCCCAGGCGCTGACGGATGCGGTGATCCCGTTTCTGAAGCAGCACTGAACGATTCCCGCACGAATCCGGGAATTAATCAGCGCTTCCTTAAGTGCTTCTCCGTTCCTGCATCGGTCACACGGCTTCACTGATGATTCTGATGCCCGCCAGGGTCTGCTCCTCTTCCAGCAGATCGGCAAGGGTGACACGATTGATCTCTTCCAGAAACGCCTTCTGGCCACGGTTGAACACCGCCTTCAGATAGCACCGGCCAGTGAGCGGGCATGGCTGGCGGTTACAATCGATGATGGCCATGCTGGGCTCCATGGCCTGGACGACATCGCCCACCCGGATGCTGCGCGGGTGTCGCCCCAGGGTCAGCCCTCCGGCCCGCCCCTTCGTGGTGGCCAGGAAACCATGCTGCGCAAGCCCGTGAACGACCTTGCGCAGGTGCTCCCGGGAAATGTCGTAGGCCCTGGCGATTTCAGCGAGCGTCACGCGCCGGTCCGGGTGGGCACCGGCGTACATCAGCACTCTGAATGCGTAATCGGTGTGATAGGTCAGTTCCATCCATTCACCAGCTGTTGAGGCATACGCGCCATTATAAGATGCCCGCTGCATACATTGAAAATCGGCCATACCAACGGGTAGGGAGATGCACCAGCGCGGGCCCAACCACACCCCACACGAGCAGAGATACCCCGCGGTCCCCGATTTGTCCCCA
>JAFIFV010000100.1 GCA_020831845.1 Ectothiorhodospiraceae bacterium | reverse complement strand
AGGGGCCTTCCTGGAAGTGCAGCAAAGCATCGCCCGTACGGGAGGCGCTCACCTATCCACGTTCCCGCGCGCGAGACCGGTTTTCGTTCGTGCCCCGGCCCAAGACGCCGCAGGTCGTGGTTCTACCTGTGGTGGCTTGCGACACCGCCACGGGCGAAAACCGGCCGAGCCCCGAGGGGTTACGGTCAGATTTTTCGCGATGCAAGGCGCGGTGCGCAGCGCCGTGGTCATTCCACGGTCAAGCGCCGCAACGACGCAGCGCGAAAAATCGGACCGTAACGCGGCAGCGTGAATACTTCAGCGCTTCCTTAGATCCACGAGCAGTTGACGCACGTCAAACCTGATTGGTTCTCGCCAGTGGACACTGACCGTAGGCAAGGCCAGCGCGTTAGCGGCCAGGAGGTCTCCATGAGCGGCACGACAGGGTTCACGCAGAATGTGGTGACCTGCGCGGAAGCAGGCTCGTTACCGGGTCTTTTCCGGGTCCGATGCGAGCGCACACCGGACGCCGAGGCCTATCGTCAATATGACGCCGCAGCGAAACGCTGGGAGAGCTACAGCTGGCGTGACGTCGCGGAGCTGACGGCACAGTGGCAGGCGTCGCTTGCACAAGAGGGCTTTGAGGCGGGAGCCCGTGTTGCAATTCTGCTGAAGAACAGCGTGGAGTGGGTCTGCATGGACCAGGCTGCGCAATCCCTTGGCTTGGTGGTGGTACCGCTCTACACGACGGACAACCCGCACAATATCGCCTACATCCTGGGGGATTGCGGCGCACGCCTGCTGCTGTTGGCCGATGCCGCGGATTGGCACGCGCTGGCGCCGATACGGGACAGCTTTCCCGATCTGGCGAAAGTGCTCTGCGTCAATACGCCAGCGGAAGCCGAGGCCCCGCTGACGCCGGTGAAAGAATGGCTTGTGGCGCCGCCTGGGGGTACAGATCTGTCCGACATTGACCCCCATGGCCTGGCGACCATAGTCTACACGTCCGGAACCACGGGCAGGCCCAAGGGGGTCATGCTCTCCCACCACAACATCCTCAGCAACGTCGAAGCGGTGCTGAAGCTGGTTCCCGGTTACATGGAGGATGTCTACCTTTCGTTCCTGCCCCTGTCACACGCTTTCGAGCGCACGGTGGGTTACTACCTTCCCGTCATGGCAGGCAGCACCGTGGTGTTCGCGCGGTCCGTGCCGGATCTTCCCGAGGACCTGCTGACCGTGCAGCCCACGGTGCTGATTTCCGTGCCACGCATCTACGAGCGCGTCTACGACAAATTGCAGGGGCAGCTCAGCCGCAAAGGCGGTCTTGCCACGGCCCTGTTCGAGCGCGCGCAGACGGTGGGCTGGTCCCGCTTCCTGGCGACGCAGGGGCGCGGCAAAAAGCCTGGGGTGATGGCGAGGCTCTCATGGCCGGTGCTGCAGCGCCTGGTTGCCCACAAGATCCTGGCGCGGCTGGGTGGGCGCCTGCGCCTTGCCATTTCCGGCGGCGCCCCGCTTGCGCCGAAGCTCTCGCGTTGTTTCATCGGATTGGGACTACCAGTGCTTCAAGGCTACGGCCTCACGGAGACCTCGCCCATCGTCACCGCCAACACGCTGCAGGATAATCTGCCGGAATCCGTCGGCGTGCCCCTGCCAGGGGTGGAAGTTGAGCTGGGAGCCGAGAATGAGCTGCTCGTGCGCGGGCCCAACATCATGCTCGGTTACTGGAACGATCCGGAGAAAACACGGCAAACCATCGACGAGGACGGTTGGCTGCATACCGGCGATATCGCCCGCATTGATGACCAGGGGCACATCTTCATCGCCGGACGGCTCAAGGAGATCATCGTCATGTCCACGGGCGAGAAGGTGCCGCCCGGTGATCTCGAACTGGCGCTGACGGGCGACCCGCTGTTCGACCAGGCCATGGTGACCGGGGAAGGCAAGCCCCATCTGGTCGCGGTCATCGTGTTGAACTCGGAAACGTGGCCCACGGTGGCCGGTTCCATTGGCCTGGAGCCGGACGCGAAGGAGTCATTGGAGGCTCCGGCGTTGATGGAGTTGATCAAGGGCAAGGTCGCCGCTGTGCTGCAGGATTTCCCTGCCTACGCGCGGATCCCGGCCGTTCATCTGACGTTGCAGCCGTGGACGATAGAGAACGGCATGATCACGCCCACGATGAAGCTGAAACGACAGGTCATCGAGGAGAAGCTGTCGGTGCAGATCAGTCGTTTGTATGAAAAACACAGCGCTGTCAGACAAGGAACCAAAGCATAAGGGGGGAGGTTCGTCTTCGAACGCCCGCCACCTTCGTGCGTATTGTTGTGAAGCCGTCAGCGCCCCTCGGAAAGCCGGGGCGCGCGGGCAAATGACGGCTAACGCCGTGATCGCCGGCATCCACGTACATCTTCATGGCGCGGCGATTGCCCTCGCCTTGTTGCTTCTTCCAGTCGGCAAATGACAGACGCCCAATAGTAATTCGAAGTCGCGCCACGTTTCCTGGTTAAGCGGCTCAAACGACAGCGCCATCGGTAACTCCTTGACCAATCCTCATAACGTTCCAGTCCAGCGGGGCAAGGTCACAAGTGCGTCACGCGATTCAGTCTTTGTAAGGCCCACTTGTCCGTGGAGCATCCGGCGCCTGCTCATCCAAAGACTGCCGATACTTGATGCAACCCCTGATGAACTCCGGCCACTCCGGCACCACTGGAATCGGATCCGTCTTCTCCGGCAACAACCCCCAAAGCGCGGGATGATGCCAACAAAGATCGTGCCCTTTACAATCACGATGCTCTCGGATCCCCTGCCGCAACCTCCTGACTTCGCCTATCAGTTCTTCACGGCTCATTTTTTCAATGTCTTCATCCATACCATCCCTCCACGATACGTTCGGGCGGAGACATCGACTATTCCTGGCGCGCCATCCCCCGGCCCCAACGTACTGCTACAGCCGCGCTAAAGCGCAACAGGTTCGTGGCGCATTCGTTCCCATGTCTGAACCATCAGCTTCTTGGTGGGACCCCAGCGATATCCACCCAGCGCGCCGCTTTGCTGTATGACCCGGTGACAGGGGATCAGCAAAGCAATCGGGTTCGCGCCAACGGCGTTGCCAACCGCCCTTGCAGCCTTGGGAACACCCAGCGACTCGGCCACCTGTGCATAGCTGGTGACAACCCCCGAGGGTATTTTCAGCAGAGCACGCCACACAGCGATCTGGAAATTCGTGCCGGCCACGTGGAGCGAGAGCGGGCCATGCCGATACGCTGCGTCCCCGCCAAACAAGGCATCGATGACATGTCGGGTAGCCGGGATGTTTTTCCTGACCGCACCCAAAGGCCAGGCCTGACACAGCTCATCCAACAATTCCTCCACGCTGGCAAAGTCCACAAATCCCAACCGGCAGACACCACGCGGAGTTGTTGCCACGAACATCCGGCCCAGCGGCGTGGAATGTACGCCGTACTCGATGCACACCTGCCTACCCTTGTTCTTGTACTCGCCGGGCGTGACCGCCTCCAACTGCACAAAATGATCATGCAGCCTTGAACTACCGCTCAAACCTAGTTCATGTGAGGCTTCCAGCAAGGAGTGGGAATTTTCCAGCAACCATTTTCCGCGCTCCAATGTCAGCACCTGCAGAAACCGTTTGGGCGTCGTGCCTGCCCACCGGCAAAACAGCCGCTGAAAGTGATAAGGACTCAGATGCACATGTGATGTGCCCCATGGATTAGGGCCGCATTCCAGTTAGCTCAGTCACGTCAGTCGATGACCTCCGCAGGGCTGATAACTGCGGAAGGATTCCGCCGCTCCCTCGCGGCAAACTCCGATGGCGTCAGATACTCCAGAGCCG
>JAFIFV010000099.1 GCA_020831845.1 Ectothiorhodospiraceae bacterium | reverse complement strand
ATGGTTATAAGTGTGTTCTCGCTGATGAGGGAGATCTCGGTGATCAGGGTGATCACGGAGACCACGGTGATCACGGAGAACACGGAGACCACGGAGACCACGGAGACCACGGAGACCACGCGCACCGTCCCGGGGGTGCGGAGGGCGCATGGAGTTACGCCTCACGGGAGAATCCCGAGCCGTATGCGGAAGGCGAGCGCTGGGAGATGATCCAGGTGCCTCATTTCCCGCATATGTTCGTGCAGGCGGAATCCGTAAGCCGGAGCGCCCGCTGCGAGGCACTGTTGAACAACCCCCGCTTCATGGTCGACCGGGCTACCCGGGAAGCCTGCGGGCAGGCGGTGGAGCAGCGACCCGACGAGCGTCCTGAGCACAGGGGACATCAACACCATTGACGCCCATGCTGCTGCGGGCGCGATCACGCCCGCAGCAGCGATCAGGAGTACGGACATGCCTGAAATCATTCCGAACTGGCACCCGATTTTCGTTCATTTCACGATCGGGCTGCTGGGAGCCGCTTCACTGCTGTACGCCGTATGGCTGGTCCTGCGCGGTCACCCCAGGGCCGGGGAGTTGCGCCTGGTCGCCCGGGCGACCCTCTACCTGGGCGTGTTGTTCACCGTCGGCACGCTGCTCAGCGGCTGGTACGCCTACACCACCGTGCCGCATGATGCGGCCTCCCACCAGGTCATGACGGTACACAGGAACTGGGGCCTCTTCACCGCCGCGCTGTTCGCCGTGCTTGCCGTGATGGTCTACCTGCTGCGCCGCAAGGGTGGCGGTGAAAGCCGAGGGGTGGCCCTTGTCGTTCTGCTGGGCATTGTTCCGCTTGCCGTGACCGGTTACTACGGCGGGGAACTGGTCTACCGGCACGGCGTGGGCGTCATGTCGCTGCCGGATACCGACGGACACACCCATGGCGATCATGACCATTCCCACGACGATGATCACGGGCACGGGGATAATGACCATGCCCATGACGACGCGCACTCCGTGCACGGCGATGGTGAGAGGCACGAGCACGGCGAGGGCGAACCGGATGGCGACCACCATGGTGATGGCCATCGCCATTGATACGCCCGTTGGTCAGTCCAGGGAGCGGCCGAACTCGATCAACTCGTCCAGCAATTCGTTGGGCCGCTCGAGCGGGGTCATGTGACCGCAGCCTTGTAGTCGCCGCCGCTGCTGCGGGGCCTTGATGACGCCCGCCAGTTTCTCGGTTGCCCGCCGGGGCGTCATCATGTCCTGCTCGCCGATCACCAGGCACACCGGGCAGCGGATGGCGGCGGCGCTGTCCAGTCCGCCCTGGTAAGCATTACAGGCACTGAGATCCGTGTGGATGACGCCCGGGCCGGCCTGCTCCAGCAGCTTTTCGCCCTCGCCGTGCAGCCACAGGCCCGGGGCCTGGTTACCACCCAGATGCGATTGGGGGCTCATGCCCCAGCCCATGATCATGTCGATGGCGGCATGATCATTCGCCTTGGCGGCGTCGAGCAGCGGTTCGGCCACGGCCATGGGGAAGCCGGTGCCGACCAGCGCCAGGCCCAGTGCCCGCTCCGGCTGGCGCGCGGCGAATTCCACCGCCGCCAGCGAGCCCATGCTGTGCCCCACCACCACGGCCTGTTGGATCTCGGCTGCATCCAGCAGGCGTGCCAGCCAGTCCGCCAGTTCCTCGATGCTGGCCAGCGGCTCGCCCTCGGACCGCCCGTGGCCGGGCAGATCCACCGCCAGCACGTTGTCACCGTGGAAGGCGAAGTAGCGGCTCTGCAGAATCCAGACCGAGTGGTCCATGCCGGCGCCGTGCACGAACAGCCAACAGCGCTTGCCGGCCTGCAGCGGCCGCGTGCCGGTGTAGACGTAGGTTTTGCGGTTATCCACCAGCAGTTCCATCAGCGGGCCTCCCTCTGACTGGCGCGCAGGGCGCGTTTCAGGTCCGCGATCAGGTCGTCCGGGTCTTCCAGCCCCACCGACAGGCGGATAGTGCCTTCCAGTATGCCGGCGGCCTCCAGGTCCTGCTTGCTCATGCGGTGATGGGTGGTGCTGGCCGGGTGGATGACCAGCGATTTGGCGTCGCCCACGTTGGCCAGGTGGGAGAACAGGCTGAGTGCTTCGGTGAAGCGTCGTCCGGCAGGGCGGCCGCCCTTGATGACGAAGCTGAACACTGCGCCGCAGCCTTTCGGCAGCATCTTCTCCGCCAACGCATTATCGGGGTGGTCCGGCAACTCCGGATAGCCCACGTGTTCCACCGCCTCATGCCCGCAGAGGAATTCCACCAGCTTCCGCGTGTTGTCTACATGGCGTTGCATGCGCAGCGGCAGCGTTTCCATTCCCTGCAGAAGGTGGAAGGCCGTGGTGGGACTCATGCAGGCGCCGAAGTCCCGTAGCCCCTCCTTGCGTGCGCGAAGCAGGAAACCGCCTGGGCCGTATTCCTCGGTGAAATCCATGTTGTGGAAGCCGGCGTAGGGTTCGGTCAGCTCCGGGAAGCGCCCGGAGGTGTCCCAGTCGAAGCGGCCGCTGTCCACCAGCAGCCCGCCCACTGCGATACCATGCCCCCCCAGGAACTTGGTCGCCGAGTGGTAGACCAGGTCGGCGCCATGCTCGATAGGGCGGCAGAGATACGGTGTGGTGAATGTGGCATCCACCAGCAGCGGCAGGCCCGCCTCGTGGGCGACTGCCGAGACTTTCTCGATATCCAGCACGTCCAGCCCCGGGTTGCCCAGCACCTCTCCGAACACCAGGCGCGTTTCCGGCCGAATGGCCTGGCGGAATGCCTCCGGGTCGCGAGGATCAACGAAGGTGGTGTTGATGCCGAAGCGGGGCAGGGTATAGCTCAGCAGATTGTGCGAACCCCCGTAGAGCGCACGCGAGGCCACGATATGACCGCCAGCGCCCATCAGCGTCGCCACCGCGAGATGCAGCGCCGCCTGGCCGCTGGCCGTGGCGATGGCGCCCACGCCACCGTCGAGAGCGGCAATGCGCTCTTCCAGCACGGCGTTGGTGGGGTTGGAAATGCGGGAATACACATGGCCGGCCCGTTCGCCGTTGAACAGGGAAGCCGCGTAGTCGCTGTCACGGAACACGTAGGACGTGGTCTGGTAGATCGGCGTTGCCCTGGATCCGGTGGCGGGATCCGGCTGCTGGCCCGCATGCAGGCTCAGCGTGTCGAACTGGAACGGCTTGGATGATGCCATGGCTCCTCCTGCTGGCACGTCTGCCCGGTGCATCTTTCTCTTGATATCAGCCCCGGTCTCGTTGTTCGATAGCCCGCTACCTTATCAGAAGGCCGCGAGCGCGGCAGCAGCCGGAATGGCTGCGGGACGACACCGGAGCATACATGAGTGATCTGCTGGAACGGTTGGTGGAACTGATCCGCCTGGAACGGCTGGACGACAATCTCTTTCGGGGCCAGAGCCAGGTGCTGGCCACCAAGCGCGTGTTTGGCGGACAGGTACTCGGGCAGGCGCTGTCCGCTGCCGGGCAGACCGTGGAGCAGCGAAGTGTGCACTCGCTGCACGGTTATTTTCTGAGGGCCGGCGACGCCACCGCCCCGATCATCTACAGTGTGGAGCGCATGCGGGATGGTGGCAGTTTCACGGCCAGGCGGGTCGTTGCCACGCAGCACGGGCGACCGATTTTCGAGGCTTCCATGTCGTTCCATGTGCCTGAATCGGGCCCCGACCATCATGCTACAAAGCCGGATGTCACCTCCCCGGAAGACCTGCTGACCAGCCAGGACGTGGTCCGGGAGTACCTGGAAAGCGGGGAGGTTCCCGAGAAACTGGCGGCGCGGCTGACGCGGCCCCAGCCCATCGAGATACGGCAGGTGTTGCCGGATCATCCGCTGCGACCGCGTATCCGTGTGCCCTACAAGCAGGTCTGGATGCGCACATCGGGGACGCTGCCCGACGATCCCAGCCTTCATCAGACCCTGCTGGCCTATGCTTCCGATCACAGCCTGCTTGGTACTGCCCTGCGTCCGCATGGCCTGACGTTCCTCGACCGTCGGCTGCAGTCCGCCAGCCTGGATCATGCCATGTGGTTTCACCGTCCTTTCCGGTTCGATGACTGGTTGCTCTACACAATGGATACGCCGACAGCCAGCGGGGCCAGAGGGTTCACGCGAGGCCATATTTTCGACCGCGAGGGCAGACTGGTTGCTTCCACGTGCCAGGAAGGGCTGACTCGCGTGCGGGAGGCCAGCGAAGGGTAGGCGGAAAATTCCGCATATTCCTCCTATGCTTGCAGTGGCGGGACTGCCGGGGGGCCGGTTGTGCCCCGCTGTCATGCAACAGGAGGAGATATCGATGACCCTGTATCACTGCACCGTAGAAGTCAGAGAAAAATCCGGCCGCATGCATCAATACAGTTCAGACATCGAAGCCGAGGACGGGGACGCAGCCGCCAAGCGGGCTGAAGCGCAGGTGGCGGAAGAGCTGCGCACACACCCGGACGAAGAGCACATCGAGGAGATTGTCTGCCGGGTCGCCGATCATCACTGAGCGTCGCCGCCTGACACAGGCTCCGGGATTACCAGCACATCGACAACGTCGGGGTTCAGGGCCAGCAGCCTGTTCCTCACGCGTTCGCTGATGCTGCTGGCTTCAGCGAGACTGAGCTGACCCTGCAGCTGGACATGGACGTCCAGAAGCACTTGCGGCCCCATCCGGCGGCTGCGTAACTGGCGGTAGTTCTTCACCCCGGGCACGGCCAGTATCTGCGCTCCCAGTTCCTTGAGCTGCTCCTGTTCCAGGCCTGTGTCCACCAGCTCCCGTGTGCCGGACCATACGAAGTCCCATCCCATGCGGCCAATCATCGCCGCCACCAGAATCGCCGCTACCGCGTCCAGCCAGACGGCGCCGAGCAGCGCACCGGCGATCCCGCCAATCACCACCAGCGAGGACAAGGCGTCCGATCGGTGGTGCCAGGCGTTGGCGAGAATCAGGGCGGAGCCCGTCTGCCTGGCCACGAGACGGGTGTAGCGAAACAGCAGTTCCTTCAGCAGCACCGATACCACAGCCGCAATCAGCGCCAGCCAGCCCGGATGGGGCAGGGTCTCGGGCTGCAGCAGCCGGCTGCCGGCGTCCAGCACGAAGCCGGCGGCTACCAGCAACAACAGCAGGCCGATGGCCACCGTTGCCACGGTCTCGATGCGGGCATGGCCGTAGGGGTGATCGTGGTCCGCCTTCTGGCTGCCGTAGCGGGCCGCCGCGAGCACAATGCCGTCGCTGACCAGGTCGGACAATGAATGCACGCCGTCCGCCACCAGTGCCTGGGAGTGCCCCAGCAGGCCGAACGCGATTTTGCCGATGGAGAGGACGAGATTGACCGCGGCCCCGATCAGCGTGACGCGCCGCTTGCTGCGCCAGTCTCCTTCATCCTTCGGAGTTGTCTGCCACTGAGTGGTCATCGATCTGCCCTGTTGGTGAAACATCATTCAGCCAGACTGACCGCCGTTTGGAAAGGCCAGACCGAGGGATTGACGAATGGGTCACTCAGCGATTGCCTTGGACAGTTCCGGGCTGCTGTCCGAACCTGTGCTGCTCTCACGGTGGGTCACGCTATACGCATGGGCGCCGGACGCCGGAACCAGCGTCGAGCTGCGTTTTCCGATCAGGGATATGGAGCGCGGCAAACAGGTCCACGGTCCTGAGCCGGACATCTACCGACTGCGTCGCCTGTCCCGCGAGGTGGTACCAGCAGCCAGGATCTTTCTGGATCGTGTACTGCGTCAGGGGGAAAGCTGGCAGAGCCTGGCTGCCGAATCCCCCATCACCTTGCGTCTTCCCCACTAGAAGAGCGCGGGTTGATCCCCGCGTTCGCGTGCCGGCTGCCTCCGGAGCGCGGAATAAGCACCGCTGCGGGTCTGGTCGCTGTCGTGTTTCGCAGGCGTATGACGCGCTTCGTTGTAGTCGGTTGACAACAGTTTCAGCCTCGCCTCTCAAGTTGTGCACGGGTTCACGCTTACCGGAATCGGGCCCGGCTACACTCCTCGAAACTCAAGGAAACACCGAGTTTTAGGTCTGCGCAAGCTTGTGTCGGCAGCTCCTTGTTTCCTAAAAAAATCCCTTTCCTCTCGGGGCTCAAGGCTTGTGACTCACAACACGCTGGAGGTTCGGAAGTCATGGTGACGCGCGTGAACTACATTGCAATCGACAATGTGGCGGAGGGAAAGGAACTGGCGCACGACATACGTGGTGTCGGGGGTGAAATCCTGGCACCGAAGGGGCGAAAGATCGACATGTCGCTGATTCAGGGGCTGCGAAACCGCGGCGTCAATCATATTCCTTTACAGCAGATTGTGCCGGAGGCGCAGGCGATGGCGGATCGGGCGCGTCTGGAAGCCTCTCTGGACCATGTGTTCCGGCACTGGCGGATGTCACCCGCCATGCGGCACCTGCGCAGCATGCTCGTGGAGCACCGCCTCAGCGCACACCAGTTCGGAGAGTGCTGTTGAGCTCAACCGTGTTGCGGGATCTGGACCAGGGACTCAAGGTCGTTCCTCCGCTTTCCAGCAGTGCCGCCAGATTACTGTCCACGAGCGAGGCCGCTGCCGAAGCGGACGGTGACGCGTTGGCGATGATGCTGGAGAAGGATCCGGAACTGGCGATCCGGGTTCTGGGTATGGCCGGCACCTCCCTGCTGGGGCTGCACACGCCCGTGGCTTCTCCACGTGAGGCCTGTCTTGCGCTGGGTGCGGCCCGTTTGAGGAACGTGGTGGCCGCTGCAGCGGTGATCGGGCAGTTTCCCGGTGACGCCGACAGCCCGAGATTCGACAGGCATGGGTTCTGGGAGCATTGTGCCGCCACCGGCGCGCTTGCCTATACGCTGGCACTGGAAGCGAACGAGGACGCGGAACTCGCTTTCGCAGCCGGACTGCTTCACGATGTCGGCCGGATCGTACTGGACGTCTATTTCCCACGTACCTTTCTGGCCATCCTGCGCTACCGCGACAGGCACGATGTGTGGATCCGGGACGCCGAGGCAGGCGTAATGGGATTCGACCATTGCTTGGTCGGCGAACGGGTGGCCCGGCGCTGGAAGTTGCCGGAGCCGATCGTTCAGGCCATTGCCTGGCATCACCAGCCACAACGCCCGGAAGCCAGTCATCCGGTAACGGGTATTGTGCATGTGGCCGACGTGCTGGCGCGCGGCCTCCAGGTGGGCAACCCCGGAGACGATGCGATCCCCATGCTCTGCGAACAAACGCTGACCCGGCTGAATATGGACTGGAACGTGCTCCAGCGCTGCCTGGAGCAGGCAGAACTCTACCTGGTGGAAGCGCGGGCGATGATTCACCGTTCCCTGCAGCCGGTTACGCTGGCCGGGTGACTGTCCGTCGAAGCGCAGGTGGCCCGTTGCTGGCAGGTGTTATTCGGAACTGATTTCGAAACGCATTGACAGGTCCACGGCGTGGACGTGTTTGGTGATCGCACCCACCGAAATGTAATCCACACCCGTCTCCGCGATTGCCCGGATGGTGCCCAGGTCCACGTTGCCCGACGCCTCCAGCGGTGTGGTGCCGGCTCGCCGGCGGGCTTCCCGCATGTCCTCCAGCGGGTAGTTGTCCAGCATGATGCGATCCGCGCCCGCTTCCAGCGCCTGTTCCAGTTCCTGCAGGTTCTCCGTTTCCACTTCGACGGTCACCCCCGGATGCAGCTTGCGGGCGGCTGCGACCGCCGCCTTGATGGAGCCGGCGGCGTGGATGTGGTTTTCCTTGATCAGGATTGCGTCGAACAGGCCGCTGCGGTGATTGCTGCCGCCGCCGCACAACACGGCATATTTCTGAGCCGCGCGCAGGCCCGGTAGCGTCTTGCGGGTATCCAGTACCCGGGTACCGGTACCGCGCAGCGTTTCCGCGTAACGGCGGGCCGCAGTGGCGGTGCCGGACAGGGTCTGGAGAAAGTTCAGCGCGGTCCGCTCGGCGGTGAGCAGGGCGCGGGCCGGGCCTTCCAGCCGGCACAGCAGCTGATTCCCGGTGAGCAGTTCGCCGTCCTTCACCAGCCAGTCAATGCTGACGTCCGGGCTCACCTGGAGAAACGCCTGGTCGAACCAGGCGGCACCGGCGAGGACCGCCGGTTCGCGGCTGACCACGGTTGCCAGCATACGCTGTTCCGCCGGTATCAGGTCAGCGGTCAGGTCGCCGGCACCGATGTCTTCCTCCAGGGCCCGGCGTACGTCGGTGGCGACCCTTTCCGGGGGAGGGTGCCCGCGTTCGCTATTCACTGCGGTCCGATTTCAGCTTGGTGCTGTGCAGGGTGTGCTTTTCGGTATCCAGGCACTCGCGCAGTTCGTCGGTGACGGTCCGCTCCCAGAGCGGGACACCGACGAAGTAGGCCGCGCGACCGATGATATGCGCCGCGATCGGGGCTGTCAGCACCACGAATGCCAGGATGGCCACGGCGCGAACCATGATGCTCGCATCGGCGAAGAAGAGACCCGCGCCGATGGCGATCAGGCCGCCGCCCAGGGCACCGGCCTTGGTGGTGGTATGCATGCGCAGCATCAGGTCCGGCATCCGGATCACCCCGAGTGCGCCGATCAGCACGAAGCCGGCACCTACCAGCAGGAAGAACGCACTCATGACTTCACTCATCTCGGCTGCCTCCACGCTCCAGGTAGCGGGCGAACCCCACCGCGGCCATGAAACCGGTCAGGGCGAGCACCAGGGCCACATCGATGAAGTAGGGCATGCCCGTCTGCACGGCGTAGATCAGGATGAGCCCCACGGTGATGGATGCGATCAGCTCCAGTGCCACCACGCGGTCCGGCAGGCTCGGTCCCTTGACCAGCCGCACGAAGCCGAGGATCAGCGCAATGCACAGGAGCAGATAGCTTACGGTTATAACCCAAATCGGCATGACGGCTACCTCAGGAAAGCAGTTCGATGACCCGGCGTTCCAGGTCCTTCAACTCGCGGCGCAGGCTCTCCTCGTCGCCGGCGTACATGGCGTGAATGAAGAGCATGCGACGGTCGTTGGAGACATCCAGGCTGAGCGTGCCGGGGGTCATCGTGATCAGGTTGGCCAGGATGGTGATCCCCGCGTCGCTCTGCAGTTCAAGTTCGATGCCGATCACGCCCGGCTCCATGGTGTGACGCGGCGTCAATACTTCGTAGGCTACACGCACGTTGGATTTGATCAGCTCCCAGATATAGAACAGCGTGAAGCCGATGATCTGGGGAATCTTGCGCACGTAGGTAATGCGCTGACCCTTGCCGAGGGCCACCAGGTAAAGCACCACGTAGCCGAAGATCATGCCGGTCAGCAGCCCGCTGCCGGAGAAATTGCCGGTCAGGAGCAGCCAGGCCAGTGCCAGCATGATGTTCCAGACGAACCAGATCATGGCGTTTCTCCCAGCACAGCCTGAATGTAGTGGGTGGAATCCAGCAGTTGCTCGGCGGCGGCATCAGCCAGTTCGTAGATCGGCTGCGCACCCAGGCCGATGAATACCGTCATGGCGGCCAGGGCCGCGATTGGCAGGATCATCAGCGCCAGAGACTTGTCCGACAGCGTTCTCTCGAACTGCGCGGCGCGCTCTTCGTGCTCCTCCGGCTGCGCCTTCCAGAAGGCCTCGGCCCAGATCTTGATCATCGAATACAGCGTCAGCAGACCGACCACCAGTGCCACGGCCACGATGCCCCAGCTTTCCGCCTCGACACCGGCGCGGATGATGATGTACTTGCCGAAGAAGCCGGACAGCGGCGGCAGTCCGGCCAGGGACAGCGCGGGCACCAGGAACAGCAGACCCAGCCAGGGCTTGGTGCGCCACAGGCCGCCGATCTCCTTCAGTTCGTAGCTGCCGCGCAGGAAGTACACCACGCCGCCCACCAGGAACAGGTTAGCCTTCACGATGATGTGGTGCATGATGTAGAACACCCCGCCGACGATCGCCAGCGGCGTGAACAGCGCCAGGCCCATGATCATGTAGCCGATCTGACTGACGATGTGGAACGACAGGATGCGCCGTATCTCGTAATGATAGGCGGCACCCAGCACGCCCGTGATCATGGTGAAGCCGGACATCCACAGCAGCAGTTCGTGGGTATAGCCCACGTCATGGTTGAACAGCAGCGTGAAGAAGCGGAACAGCGCGTAAACGCCCACCTTGGTAAGCAGCCCGGCAAACAGCGCCGACACCGCCACCGGCGGCGTGTGGTACGACGCCGGCAACCAGAAGAACAGCGGGAAGGCGCCGGCCTTGATACCGAACGAGACGAGGTAGAGCATGGCCACCACGGTGACCAGCCCCTGGTCTTCCACCTCCGGAAGCTTCACGGCCAGGTCGGCCATGTTCAGCGTGCCGGTCAGGCCGTAGGTCAGGCCCACCGCGGTCAGCAGCATGATGGAGGAGAGCAGGTTCAGCGCCACATACTTGATGGCGCCCTCCATCTGTGCCCGTTCGCCGCCGAGAATCAGCAGCGCGAACGAAGCCACCAGCAGCACCTCCACCCATACGTACAGGTTGAAAACGTCGCCGGTGAGAAATGCCCCGCAGACGCCCGCCAGCAGCAGGTGGGTCAGCGGATAGTAACCAAAGGCTTCGTGATCCTTGCTGATGGTGGGCAGCGAATAGATGGCAACGGCAAAGCCCATGATGGCTGCCAGCACGGTCATGATGGCGCCGAGCAGGTCGGACACCAGCACAATGCCGAACGGCGCCGGCCAGTTGCCCATCTCCATCACCAGGATGCCCTGGGTGTAGGTGTTGTAGAGCAGCACGATGCTGGCAATCAGCAGCGCGCCTGTCCCCACCACGCCGATCCAGCGCTGCGCCGCGTGTGACTTGTAGAAAATCAGCGACAGCGCGCCGGCGATAAAGGGAATGATGACGGGAAGTGCGACCTCTGGGCTCACGTATCGGTACTCCGCATCTTGTCCAGATCGTCTTCGTTAATGACTTCGTAGGCACGGTGGATCAGCACCACCGCGAAGGCCAGTACACCGAATCCGATCACGATGGCGGTCAGCACCAGCGCTTGCGGCAGCGGGTCGGCCCAGCCGCCGGCCGGCAGGCTGGAGCCTTCGGGAATCAGCGGCGGCAGCCCCCGAGTCAAGCCGGAGACGGTAAAGATGAGCAGATTGGCGGCGTTGCTGAGCAGTATCAGCCCGATCACCAGTTTCACGATGGAGCGCCGCAGCATCATGTAGATGGATGCTGCGAACAGCGCACCGACGACGAACGCCATGATGGTTTCCATGTCATTCCTCCGCTTCGGCCAGTGCCAGGATGATTTTCATCACCGATCCCAGCACCACCATGTAGACGCCGATATCGAATATCAGCGGTGTGGAGAATTTCACCTCGCCGAAGCCCGGCATCTCCACCGGCCACCACAGTGCGGTGAAGAAGGGCAGCCCGGCAAAAACGGGCAGGATGCCGCTCACGGTTGCCGCCAGCAGGCCGGCGCCGACCATGACCTGCGGCTCCATGACCAGCAGCGGCTTGGTCCTGGCCGCATCAAAGGCGAACAGGTACAGCGCAAAGCCGACCGCCGCCACCAGGCCGGCGATGAAGCCGCCACCCGGCTCGTCGTGCCCGCGCAGCAGCACGAACACCGAGAACAGCAGCAGCAGCGGCAGCAGGAAGCGCGCCGTGGTGCGCAGTATCAGGGAGCCCATCGAATTCATTTGGCCTTATCCTCCGCGCGCAGGCGAATCATGGCGTAGACGCCGATGGCCGCCAGACCCACCACGAAAATCTCACCCAGCGTATCCAGAGCCCGGAAGTCCACCAGGATGACGTTGACGATGTTGCGCCCGTGCGCCTCCGGATAGCTCCAGGCCACCAGTTGATCGGAGATCGGCTCGGTCACTTCCACCGCGTTCACGGCCAGGATCAGCAGCGTCATCAGTCCGCCCAGCGATACCGCCACGACGGCGTCGCGCATGCGCGACGCCGTGCTCGACAGTTTCTGGAACGAGGGCAGTCGGAACAGCACCAGAACCAGCAGGATCACGGTGAGGGTTTCCACCATGATCTGCGTGGTGCCCAGGTCCGGCGCACTGAAGAACACGTAGATCAGCGCGATGCCGAAGCCCACCATGCCCAGCGTGGCGACCGCGCCCAGGCGGGAACTGGTAACCGAGGCCACGATGGCGCCCATCACCACCAGGCCAGCGACCACGATCTCATGCAGGCTGAAGGAAATATCGCCCAGCGGCATGGGGCTGCCGGCATGCACGAACAGCGTCCAGCCGGTGAGCGCCACCGTGGTGAGCACGATGGTGATCAGGTAGTTGCGCATGTAGCCGTTCTGCAGCAGGCGGGTCTGCCAGGCGGCAAGCCAGACCAGGCCGTCCATCAGTTTCTCGTAGCCGCGCTCCGGCCCGAAGCGGTCGATGAAGGTCATGCGGCTGAACACGGCCAGCACGGCGTTCCACTTCCAGAACAGAAGCAGGCCCAGCGCCACCGCCAGAACGCTCAGCATCAGCGGCAGGTTGATGCCGTGCCACAGGTACAGGTCGAAGTCGATTGGCGCGCCGTACACCGATTCCACGGCCGGGGCGACCAGGGCGGCCGCGGGCAGGAAGCCGACCAGGCCGAAGATCAGGCTGAGGGATGCCAGCACGACTGGCCCGATCAGCATGGACAGCGGCGCTTCATGCGGTTTCTTAGGCGTTTCCTTCAGGTCGCCAATGAACGGCCGCAGGGCGAATACAGCCGCCATCGCCACGATCATGATGGCGGAGAGCACGGCGAGCACGGTGAAGAACAGGCCGATGGTCGGCGCCTGCAGGGCCGCCTCGAACATCAGTTCCTTGGCGATGAAGCCGAACAGCGGCGGTAGCCCGGCCAGGGACAGTGCGGCTATGCAGGCGGTGACGAAGGTGATCGGCATCAGACGGCGCAGGCCGCCCAGCTTGGTGATGTCCTTGGTGCCTGTCTCGTGGTCCAGCGCGCCGGCCAGCATGAACAGCGAGGCCTTGTAGAGGGCATGGGCCAGCAGGAACGTCATGGCGGCGATAATGGCCTGCTCTGTGCCGATGCCGATCAGCATGGTCAAGGTGCCCAGGGCCATGATTGTGGTGTAGGCCAGCACCGCCTTCAGGCCCGTGCTCCGCAGTGCCATGAAGGAGCCCGTGAACATTGTCAGCGCACCGAAGATGCCCAGTGCGTACAGCCACAGCTCGGTGCCGCCGATGCCCGGATTGAGGCGGGCCATCAGGTAGACGCCCGCCTTCACCATGGTGGCGGAATGCAGGAAGGCGGAAACCGGCGTCGGCGCCGCCATGGCGTTCGGCAACCAGAAGTGGAACGGCACCTGCGCCGACTTGGTGAACGTGCCGGCCAGGATCAGGATGACCATCCCGGTGTAGAAGCCATACTCGCGCAGATCTTCATTGGCGAGAATTTCCGACAGCTCGAAGCTGCCGCCTCCGGCCAGCGCCAGCATGATCAGCCCGGCCAGCAGCGCCAACCCGCCGCCGACGGTGACGAGCAGGCCCTGAAGGGCGAACCAGCGGGCATCCTTCTGCTCGTGGTGGAAGCCGATCAGCAGATAGGAGGTGATGCTGGTGAGTTCCCAGAACACGAACAGCGTGATGATGTTGTTCGACAGCACCACCCCGAGCATGGCCGCCATGAACGAGAACATGATGGCGTAGAAGCGGGGAAGATCCTCATGGCCGTGCAGGTAGCCGCCGGCGTAGATGATGATGAAGGTACCGATGCCGCTGATCAGCAGCGCAAACAGCAGGCTGAGCCCGTCCACCAGGATGGACAGGCTGATGTCCAGTCCGGGAATCCATGGGTAATGCACCACCTGTGCGCCGTCGGTTATCACGACAGGCACCCAGGTCAGGAAGTACGCGAACAAGCCGGCGGGAAGCAGGGCCAGTATCCAGCCTGCCTTGTCTCCCAGAGACCGTGTCAGCCATGGGGCGAACGCGGCCAGTATGAAACCTGATAGGACGGCAATGAGCATGATCGACGGAAACCCCGTATGGAACCAGAACCACCCGTGGGCGGCTCGCCAGAAACGTGCCCTGGGTCGTGTATATCGGCGGGAGAGGTTGCGCGAGGGAAACTGTGCGGGCGTCAGTCAGGCCGGGCCTGAAACTGAGTGCCTCGCAGGAATTCAGTCCTCCACGTACCCGCACTGCCGGCGACCTGGCGGTAAAGCCATTGTCCGGTCAGATCAGCGCGATGTAACGTCGTGCATCACGCTGCCGAGGCGCAAAGATAACCAAGGGGGGTTGCAAAGGCAAGGCGAAACGGCGCTGAAAACCGCGGAATCGCCTGAAAAATCCAGACCTTGAGAGTTCTACTCTTATTAATATAGGGAGATGGCCGGGGCGACGGGATTGTCGCCCCGGACGCCATTGTTCAGGCCACGGTAATGGACTGGTCCAGATAGACATCCTGAATGGCGTTGAGCAGTTCAACGCCTTCGGTCAGCGGTTTCTGGAACGCCTTGCGGCCGGATATCAGCCCCATGCCGCCGGCCCGCTTGTTGATCACTGCCGTGCGCACCGCCTGCTGCAGATCGTTCTCGCCGGAGCCGCCGCCGGAATTGATCAGCCCGGCACGTCCCATGTAGCAATTGGCGACCTGGTAACGGACCAGGTCGATGGGGTGATCGGTGGTGAGTTCGCTGTAGACCTTCTTGTGCGTCTTGCCGAACTGCACGGCGTTGTAGCCACCGTTGTTCTCGGCCATCTTCTGCTTGACGATGTCGGCGCCAATGGTGGCCGCCAGGTGGTTTGCCTGGCCGGTCAGGTCCGCGGCCACATGATAGTCGGTGCCGTCCTTCTTGAAGCCGGGGTTGCGCAGATAGGCCCACAGAATGGTGGCCATGCCCAGTTCGTGGGCATGGGCAAAGGCTTCGGATATCTCCTGGATCTGCCGGCGGCTCTCCTCGGAGCCGAAATAGATCGTCGCGCCCACCGCCACGGCACCCATGTCGAATGCCTGGTCGACGCTGGCGAACAGCGTCTGGTCATACATTTCGGGATAGGTCAGCAGTTCGTTGTGATTGAGCTTCACCACGAACGGAATCCGGTGGGCGTAGCGGCGCGCGACGGACTGGAGTACGCCCAGTGTGGAGGCTACGGCGTTGCACCCCCCCTCCAGGCCCAGCTTGACGATGTTCTCCGGATCAAAATAGTCGGGATTGGGTGCGAAGGAGGCGCCCGCAGAGTGCTCGATGCCCTGGTCCACCGGCAGGATGGAGACATAGCCGGTGCCGGCCAGACGGCCGGTGTTGAACAGGGTGTGCATGCTGCGAAGCACGCCGGGCTTGACATCTTTCTGTGCGATGACCCGATCCACGTAGTCCGGTCCCGGCAGATGCAGCGATTCCCGCGGCACGCCAATGCAGCGATGGCCCAGCAGCGTGTCCGCTTCGGCGCCCAGCAGAGACTGTATGTCCGTCATTCTCAATATCTCCCAATATGCAGTGGTTTCTCGCGTGGCCGCCGATTATAAAGCAACGGAAGTACCGTGCAGGGCGGCGCCTCGTTCCTTGCGCTGTAATATTTTTTTCATCAGTGATTTGCGGCCGATGTGTCGTCGTTGGGCGACTCGACGGTGTTCACATATGGAAGCGCTGATTGATTCCCGCGCTCGCGTTACAGCCGGATAGTTCGCGATGCCAGGCGCGGTGCGCAGCGCCGTGGTGGTTCCACGGTCAAGCACCGCAACACCGCAGCGCGAACTATCCGGCTGTAACCATCTAGGGCTCGGGCGCTTTTTTACCCGGGGGGGGGTGGGGGGGGGGCGCCCCC
>JAFIFV010000084.1 GCA_020831845.1 Ectothiorhodospiraceae bacterium | reverse complement strand
TGCGGACACGCCGTGAACCCATCCCTGGGGGCTTGTCGATGAGGTCCCTCTCATCGACAGTCCGCAGGCACATCCCCTCCACCGGCCTAGGCTCGGTAGCGGTTTCTGGAGGCGGTTCCGATATAGAGCGTGCGATCGCCGCGAATGATTTCCGCCAATCCGATGAAGCCGGATACATGAAGAGCCCCCGAACGCAGGCCGTCGTCGGGAGGTTTGCTTCCGGACTGTCGGCCGGAGGGACCCGGCCGACAAGCCTACATGGGTGAGGCCGATCAAGGGAAAGCACTGCTTTCCCCGGCCGAACGGGCTGGCCACGGATGGCCAGCCCTGGTCCTGCAAGCGTTGCATGGAATGCATAGCGCCGTAGGGGTTCACGGCGTGTCCGGAAGCAAACCTCCCGGCGACGGCCGGATCGAAGCCCGAAAAACCCAAATGGTGCGCATCGCCGCACTCTGGGAATCCTACGGGGAAAGGCGGGAGGCGCGGGCGCGGACCATGGCGAGGGCCTGTCGGATGGCGGCGTCCAGGCTGCCTGGGTCGGCACGGCCGGTGCCGGCCAGGTCCAAGGCGGTGCCGTGGTCCACCGAGGTGCGGATGATGGGCAAACCCAGCGTGATGTTGACGGCATGGCCGAAGCCCACGTGCTTGAGCACCGGCAGCCCCTGGTCGTGATACATCGCCAGCACCGCATCGGCATGTTCCAGATGCCGGGGCGTGAACAGTGTGTCCGCCGGCAGCGGGCCTTCCAGGTGCAGGCCCTCGGCGCGCAGTTCCTCCAGCGCCGGAATGATCACGTCCAGCTCCTCGCGGCCGAGATGGCCTCCCTCGCCGGCATGCGGATTCAGCCCACAGACCAGAATCCTCGGCCGCTCGATGCCCATCTTCAGTTGCAGGTCACTGTGCAGGATGCGCAGCACTTGTTGCAGGCCCGGTCCGGTGATGGCGTCTGCCACCGCGCGCAACGGCAAATGCGTGGTAGCCAGAGCCACGCGTAATGAATCCGCCGCCAGCAGCATGACCGGTAGCGGCGCGCCGGTCAGCTCGGCGAAGTACTCGGTATGTCCAGTGAAGGGAATGCCTGCGTCGTTGATCACGCTTTTCTGCACCGGCGCCGTTACCACGGCGTCGAAGCGTCCCTCCAGGCACCCACTGCCAGCCAGTTCCAGCGTCTTAAGCACGGCGCGTGCATTGGCGGGGTCGAGTGTGCCGGGGGTGACCGGCCGTGCGACGGGCACGTCCAGCACCGTGAGCACGCCGGGGCGATGCGCATGAGGGCTGCCGTCGTCTTCCCGCAGTTGCAGCGGCAACCCCAGCCGGTCGGCTCGCTCCTTCAGCAGATCCCGGTCACCGATGGCGACGAGACAGGCATCCAGCGGCCTGCCGGCTTGCATGACGGCGAGATCGGGCCCGATGCCCGCCGGTTCGCCGATGGTCAGTGCAAGCCGGGGCAGCACCATCAGTCGCCCAGCCGGACTTCAACGTAGGCGTCGTCCCGCATGCGCCTCAGCCAGCCCTCCAGCGATTCTTCGCCCTTGCGTTCGCGAATCTGCCGAATCGCTTCGGCGCGGCGGTAATCCTCCGTGCTGTCGTGTTCCCGGCGGTCCTGCACCTCGACGACATGCCAGCCGTACTGGGTCTGGAACGGCTGGCTGCGGTCGCCCGGATCCAGGCTGTCCATCACACGCTCGAATGCCGGCACCAGCTGACCGGGATTCATCCAGCCGAGATCGCCGCCCTGGGAGGCGCTGCCAGGGTCATCGGAGTGCGCGCGCGCCAGGTCGGAAAAGCTTTCGCCCTGGTCCATCCGATCCAGCAATGATTCCAGGCGCATGCGCGCGTCGTTGTCGTCCACCACCTCGGAGGTGCGGATCAGGATGTGGCGGGCTCGGGTCTGGGTTACCACCCGGCTGTCGTCGCTGCGGATCTCGTTCAGCCTGACAATGTGGAAACCGCTGGAACTGCGAAGCACGTCGCTGGTCTCCCCCGTCTGCATGCCGCGCACCACGTCCTGGAACACGGTGGGCAGTTCTCCACCGCGACGCCAGCCGAGATCCCCGCCGTCCAGCGCGTTCGCGGCGTCGGAGACACGGGCCGCGGTTTCGGCAAAATCGGCACCCTCGCGCAACGCGTCCCGTAGCGCCTCGGCCCGCTGCCTGGCTTCTTCGATCTGTTCCGGTGAAGCCGCCTGCGGTGTGGCGATCAGGATGTGGGCGAGCCTGTATTCCAGATCCTCGGATGCGGCCGCGCTGGCCAGGTGTTCGTCCACCTCGCGCTCGGACACGTCCACGCTGCGCTCCACCTGGCGTTGATGCAGCCGGGAGATGATTATGTCGTCACGGAGATCCTCGCGGAACCGGCTGAAGGAAATGCCTTCCCGCTGGAGCGCCTGCTGGAACTGGGCCAGCCCCATGTTGTTCTGTTCTGCCACCCGGCGCACGGCGGCGTTCAGCGTGTTGTCGTCAACCGTGATGCCCATGCGCTGCGCCTGGCTCAGCTGCAGGCGCTTCATAACCAGTCGTTCGATCACCTGGCGCTCCAGCTCGCTGCCGCTGGGCAGGCGCATGCCGCTGCCGCGGTACTGCTGGCGAACATTCGCGATCTCCGCCCGGAGTTCGGATTCCAGAATGATCTCGTCGTTGACCACGGCCACGATGCGGTCCAGCGACTGGTTGGCCGCCGCGGGCGCGAGCGCGATTCCCAGCATCAGTGCGGAGGCGGTCAATACCGCCGTGACGTGATACCGAATCCGGCCGATGCCGTGCCTGTTCATGCCCTACCTCGTGCGTTCATATCCGTAGATGGTGTCCTGAAGGAATTCCTCGACCTGGTCGCCAAGGCGCCCCAACCCGCGAAACTCGACCTGAAGCATGATCGAGCGTTCGGGTTCGTCGTCGAAATCGTCCCGGTAGTAACGGCTGACCAGCCGCGTGGTCCAGCAGCAGTCTCGATACTGTAGACCGCCGAATTGTTCCAGTGTTCTGTCGTCCAGCATGGAATAGCGCCAGCCGCCGATCAGGTGCCAGCGCTGGGCCACCGGCCACACCACGGCGATATCCCGCTGTTCCAGTGTCCGCTCGCCGTTGTCCACCCGTGTCCGGTAGGCGCTACTGATGACAGCGTCGGCCCGGGGCCGGTAGTTCAGCCGTGCGGCGGCGAAGGTGGTTTCCTCCTCGTTCGGGTCCCACTGCAGTTCCGTGCTGGCGGTCAGGCCGGCGGGCAGCGTGGCCCGGAGTTCGCCGATGATGTCCGAGCGACGGGTTTCATCCACCGGCTCGTTGGGTCGCAATTGTACTTGTCTGTCATCGAAGTAAAACACCTGCGCGATCCCTGCCCGGAAATATTCCCGTCCATCGCGCCGGTTGAGGAAGCGGCTGGTCAGTCCCACTGCGACCTGGTTGGCGTCGCCCATGCGGTCGGCGCCGATGAACCGGTTCTCCGAGAAGAACTGGAACATGCTGGGGTCCGCCCGGTTGGTGTCGAACAGCGGGATGTCGTCCTGATCGCGGTAAGGCACATACAGGTAGTACAGCCGGGGCTCCAGCGTCTGGCGCAGCGGTCGGTCGAAGGCGTCGAAATGGCGCTCCAGGAAGATGCCCGTGTCCAGCGTGGCAATCGGCGTGACCCGCGTGATGTCCGCATCAGCGTTCCCGTCCTCGATACGGTCCAGATCGTACTGGGTCATGCGCAGCGCAAGGCCGGGACGGATATAGCCCGCCTGGCGCTGGTACGGCAGGCTCAGGCGGGGCGTCAGGTCCATGCGCACCCCGGTATCCCGAAGATCCGGCGCCGGGTGGTCGAAGCGGACGGCCTCGGCGTCCAGCCGGTAGTCGAGCGTGACCGGGCCGGCCGGCGCCGGAAACGGGGTGTGGCTGAGGGTGGCTTGCGGCAGTTGCTCATAGGAGCGGTTCTGCGGTTGCAGATTCGGATTCAGGTTCTGGAACACCTGGGCCCGCAGGCCGGTGGTGACATTGCCGCGGCGGTAGCGCAGCCGGGCCTGGCTGCTTAGCTGGCTGACGCTGGATGATGTGTAGTCGCTACCGAAATCGCGGAAGTATTCGTCGTCGCTCACCCGGTTCAGGTTCAGCTGCGCGCTCAGCCCGGGGAGCAGGTTGGCGCGGTGGTCCCAGAAGAACCCCCAGCGGTCCTCCTCTCGCTGATCGTCGTCCGGCAGATAGGTGCCGCGCACCTCGCCTTCCTGCCAGCTTTGCAGGTAGCGGAATTCGCCGTCCATCATCAGGCCGCGCTGGCTCATGTAGCGTGGCGCCAGGGTGGCATCGTAGTTTGGCGCGATGTTCCAGTAGTAGGGCACCATCAGGTCGGTGCCGTTGCGGTCCGAGACACGGAACGTGGGCGGCAGAAAACCGGACTTGCGGCGGTCGTCGATGGGGAAGTTGGCATAGGGCACGTATGCCACCGGAACGCCCTTGATCGCGAGACGGGCATGCCAGGCCTCACCGACGCCGGTTTCCCGGTTCAGTCGCAGATCGCTGACGCGCAACTGCCACAGCTCGTTGCCGGGCTCGCAGGTGGAGTAGGTGGCCCGTTCAAGCTCGGTTACCTGGGGGCCGGTGATGCGGATCTTGCCGGCCTCGCCCTGGGCCAGCGTTTCCGGAACCAGGTAGCGGGCCTGGTCCAGCTCGCCCTGGTTCCTGTCCAGCAGGAAATAACCCTGTTCGCCGCCCAGTCGCAGGCTGGGTTCCTCGTACTGCAGATTTCCCCGTGTGTCGACGCGGTTTTCCCGCATGCTGTAGAGCATTTCGTCGGCACGGATGCGCTGGTCTGCCCGTTCCAGCTCGACATTGCCGGTGAAGCTGTAGGTGCCGGATTCCCCGCGGTAGCGCATGAAGTCGGCGTCGATGCGCGATGGCGTGTCGGGATCCTGCCGCTCGGCGCTCGGCGCCTGCATGGTGGGGCGGTCCGGGTAGTCGATACAGGCCGCCCATTTGCCATTCTCGCCGGAGAGCAGCGGCCACTGCAGACCGTCCGCGCGGGCCTGCGGGGTGGTCAGTGCTGCCGGCAGGGCAAGCAGCAACAGCATGCTGGTCCGGGTTGCACGGATCACGGCGACTACTCAACGGGACGGGGTCGTAACAATCGCATAGAAGCGGGAGTGCTTCAAACAGTACGAACCGAGGATTGGCCATGGCGCATTCTGGTGTTGCGGGGTGGCTGCAAGCACCCTCGGAGGGGTGTTCGATACCCGCCGTGAACGCGGCCACGTGACCGCCAGGTCCCGGCCGCCTTTCCCATGGAAGCGAGCGGGTCGGGCGCGATCAGCAGTCGTTCCACTGACAGCGGCAGCCAGGCTGGATACACTGCTTCGCAGATCAGCAAGGGGTTGAGCAAGCATGACGCAGGAGCAGGTTGTACCCGGCGCCGGTGACGCGCGCCTTCAGGCGCTGGCCGCCTGGTTGCTGGAGCAGGGTGTGGAGGCGGATGTGCTGGAGCCGGCCTCATCCGACGCCAGTTTTCGGCGCTACTTCCGCGTGCGGACGGGGGGCGGCAGCCGCATCGTGATGGATGCGCCGCCGCCGCGGGAGGACTGCCGGCCTTTTGTGCAGGTGGCGGATCTCATGCGGGATGCCGGCGTGCATGTGCCCGAGGTGCTGGCGCAGGACCTGGAGCGCGGCTTTCTGCTGCTCTCGGATCTGGGAAGGCATACCTACCTGGACGTGCTGAGTGCCGATAATGCCGCGGAGCTGTACAGCCTGGCTGTGGACGCGCTGTTGCGCTGGCAGGTGGCCAGTCGCGAGGGGGTCTTGCCGGAGTATGACGAGGCGCTGCTGCGGCGCGAGATGGCGCTGTTCCCCGAATGGTATCTGGAGCGCCATCTGGGCCTGCGTTTGCCGGCTTCGGAACGCGACGAACTGGAGCGCTACGTGGCCGCGCTGGTGGAACGGGCGCTGGCCCAGCCGCGGGTGTTCGTTCACCGGGACTACATGCCGCGCAACCTGATGATCAGCAACCCGATGCCCGGCGTGCTGGACTTCCAGGATGCTGTCTACGGCCCAGTGAGCTACGACCCGGTCTGTCTGTTCATGGATGCCTTCATCAGCTGGCCCGCCGACCAGGTGGGCGAGTGGCTGGCCGACTACTGGCGCCGCGCCGGCATCGCGGGAGTGCCGGTGCCGACGCGGTGCGAGCAGTTTCTCTCCGATTGCCGCTGGATGGGTGTCCAGCGGCATCTGAAGGTCATCGGCATCTTCGCGCGCATCCGGCACCGGGATGGCAAACCACGCTACCTGGAGGATGTGGGCCGCTTTTTTGACTATTTGTCTCAGGCGGCGGAGGCCGAGCCGGAACTGCGCGGCCTGATGTCGTTGGTGGCGCACTGGCGCAAACAGGCAGGGAACCCATGAGAGCCATGGTGCTGGCGGCGGGCCGGGGCGAGCGCATGCGGCCGCTCACCGACCACACGCCCAAGCCCCTGCTACACGTGGGGGGGCGACCGCTGATCGCCTGGCATCTGGATCGGTTGGCCCGCGCCGGTTTTCGCGACGTCGTGGTGAATCTCGCATGGCTCGGAGACAGTATTCGCGATGCCCTGGGAGACGGCAGCCCCTGGGGTTTGCGCCTGCGTTATTCTCCGGAGGGCGACTACGGGCTGGAGACCGGCGGGGGCATCCACCGGGCACTGGGTCTGCTGGGGCCGGAACCGTTCCTGGTGGTGAACGGTGATATCTGGACGGATATCGACTTCGGTTCCCTGGCCGTCCCACCTCCGGGCCTGGCGCACCTGGTGCTGGTGCCCAATCCGGAGCACCATCCGGGCGGGGATTTCGTGCTGAAGCAAGGACAGGTCGGGGAGGGGGCCGGCGAGCGGCTGACGTTCAGCGGCGTCGGTGTCTACCGGCCGGAGTTGTTCGCCGATTGCAGCCCCGGCGTGTTCCCGCTGGCACCGTTGCTGCGCCGGGCCATGGCCGCGGGGCGGGTTACGGGGGAGTCTCATCGCGGACGCTGGTTCGATATAGGGACTCCGGAGCGCCTGCAGGCGCTGGACCTGCAACTGCGGTCATCGGGAGAGGCGCATGGGTGACGATATCGCGGATAGTCGCTTTTCGCAGGACGACTTCCACCGTTTCGCCCAGGCACTGCGGGACGAAACCTTATTGCTCAAGGAATGGCTACGTGACGGGCTTCTGGCAAGTGATCCGCCGCGCGCCGGTTTCGAGCTGGAGGCCTGGCTGCTGGACAGGGAGTGGCGGCCGGCGCCGGTGAATGCGGCTTTTCTGGAGCGGCTGAACGACGCCTACGCGGTGCCGGAGCTGGCGCAGTTCAACATCGAATTGAACGGCCCCCCGGAGTGGCTGAGTGAACGTCCATTCACCGCCATGCATCGTGCCCTGGAGTCGCTCTGGGGGCGCTGCCAGGTGACTGCCGAGCAACTGCAGGTGCGGCCGTTGCTGATCGGCATCCTGCCCACGGCCCGGGAAGAGGACTTCACTCTCGCCAGCATGTCACAGTTGCCGCGCTACCGGGCGCTGAACGAGCAAGTGCTTCAACTGCGTAACCGCCAGCCGCTGAAGCTGGACATCCGCGGCGCGTATGACTCGATCAGCCTGGAGCATGCAGACGTCATGCTGGAGGCCGCGGCCACCTCCCTGCAACTCCATCTGCAGTTGCCGCCAGCGCTGGCCGGGCGCTACTACAATGCCGCGACGCTGCTGTCCGCCGCCACGGTGGGGCTGGCTGCCAATTCCCCCTACCTGTTCGGCAGCGCGCTCTGGCAGGAAACGCGCATTCCCCTGTTCGAGCAGGCCGTAGCGGTGGGTGGAGGGCCCGGCGGGCGCTCGGTGGGGCCTTTCCGGCGCGTCAGCTTCGGCAGCGGTTACGGCAGGGACAACCTCTACGGCCTGTTTGTGGAAAACCGCCAGCATTATCCGGTTCTGCTGCCGGTCTGCCGCGAGGACGGTCCCGAGCGGCTCGCGCATCTGAAACTTCACAACGGCACGATCTGGCGCTGGAACCGGCCGCTGGTGGATTTCGACGAGAACGGCCGCTGTCATCTGCGGCTGGAGCACCGGGTGATGTCTGCCGGCCCCAGCCTGGTGGACACCGTTGCCAATGCCGCGTTCTTCCAGGGTGCGGTGCATGCGCTGGCGCGCCGGGAGCGCCCGATGGAGACCGAGATTCCCTTCCCGGTGGCCGAGCGCAATTTCTACAGTGCCGCCCGGCATGGCCTGGCGGCGGAGATCACCTGGCTGGACGGGCGACAGCTCAAGCTGCGTGACCTGATACTGGAGAGCCTGCTGCCCAAGGCCCGGCAGGGTCTCGAATCACTGGGGCTGGCGGCGGTTGAATACCAGGACTATCTGGATGTGATCGAGGCAAGAGTCCAGACTGGGAGAACCGGTGCTGCCTGGCAGCTCGGTTGGACAGCCCGGCATGGCCACGATATGCAAGGCCTGGTTGCGGACTACTGGCGGCATCAGGTGCACGACCGGCCCGTGCATGAATGGAGCCTGTGAACAGATGACGACAATACTGGATCTGATGCGCTACGACGGTGTGCCCTCCGGGTTCCTGCAGGCGAAGCCGACGGATCTGGCTGCCGTGCTGGGCGGGCCCAGCCTGATTCGGCTGGCAGGAAAGCGGCATCCTGCGTTGTTTGTCTCCATCATGCTGCACGGGAACGAGCCCGTCGGGCTGGAAGCGGTGCAGGCGGTGCTGCGGCGGCACAGCGGCCATGCATTGCCTCGGGAATTGATCGTGTTCGTCGGAAACGTGCATGCCGCTGCGGCTGGCGTGCGCCGGCTGGACGGCCAGCCCGACTTCAACCGCATCTGGCCGGGAACGGAAACGGTGGGAACGCCGGAAGCGGACATGGCCGCGCGGGTGACGACCGAGATGCGGGAGCAGGGCCTGTTTGCCAGCCTGGACATCCACAACAACACAGGACTCAACCCGCATTACGCCTGCATCAACCGGCTGGACGCACCCTACAAGAGCCTGGCCTCGTTATTCAGCCGCACGGTGGTCTACTTCACACGCCCGCTTGGCGTGCAGTCGCTGGCCTTCGCCCCCTTCTGCCCCGCGGTCACCGTGGAATGCGGGCGTGCCGGCGATGGGCGGGGCAGCGAGCACGCCGCCGAGTTCCTCGATGCGCTGCTGCATCTGCAGGCTCTGCCGAAACGCCCCGCCGCCGAACCGCTGGGCTTGTTCCACACGGTAGCGCGGGTGCGGGTGCCCGAGACGCAGGCTTTCGCGTTTGGCGAGCATGCGGAGGGCATTGCGTTTTTCGACGACCTGGACCACATGAACTTCCGCGAACTGGCGGCAGGCACCGCCCTGGCGCGTTATCACGGGGATGGCATTCCGCTGCTGGTGGAGGACGAGAGCGGGCGTGATGTGGCGGACAGGTACTTCCGCCTGGACCAGGGCGAACTGGTCACCGCCTGCCGGTTCATGCCCAGCATGTTGACGCTGGATGAACGGGTCATCCGCCAGGACTGCCTGTGCTACGTCATGGAACGCTTGTAGCGGGCGCGGCGGCAGTGCCGGCCAGAGTCGCCCCATTATCCGCCAGCAGTGCCGTGAGTTCGGACAACAGGCGTTGACTGATCACCTGAAGTTCGTCGCCCACACCAAGATCCCGCAGTTGAGTGACCCGCAGGCCCTGGTAGCCGCAAGGATTGATCCGGGAGAACGGCGCCAGGTCCATGTCGACGTTGAGGCTCAGGCCGTGGTAGCTGCAGCCCCGGCGCACACGCAGGCCGACGGAGGCAAGCTTTGCATCGTCCACGTACACGCCGGGTGCGTCCGGTCGTGGATAGGCCTGGATGCCGTAGTCCGCGGCCAGCGAGACCACCCCATGTTCCAGTATGCTCACGAGGCGTCGTATGCCCAGGCCGCGCCGTCGTAGGTCCAGTAGCACGTAGACCACCAGCTGGCCCGGCCCGTGATAGGTGACCTGGCCCCCACGGTCCACCGGCACCACCGGTATATCGCCCGGTGCCAGCAGGTGCTCCGGCTTGCCGTTCAGGCCTTGGGTGAACACCGAAGGATGCTCCATCACCCACAGCTCGTCCTCGGTGGTGCTGTCGCGTTGTTCGGTGAAGTCCTGCATGGCCAGCCAGGTCCGGCGGTAATCGGCGAGACCCAGGTTGCGTATGCGGGGAGGGGTGAAACCGGTCATGGTTGGGGGCACTAGAGCGTCATCACAACCTGTTCGTCCGCGTTCAGCGCCAGATAGACCTGATCCAGCTGGTGCTGGCTGGTGGCCGTGAGCGTGACGGTGACCGACACGTAGTTGCCCCGGCGGCTGGGGGTGGTCGTGATCTGCTCCTCGTCCAGATCCGGCGCATGGGCGCGGACGATCTCAACGACGCGGAGCACGAAGTCCGGGCGGGAATGGCCCATCACCTTGATGGGGAATTCGCAGGGGAATTCGATGGCGGATTCTCGGGGTTCAGTCATGGCGACCACCGTGCACTTTCGTGGAACCGTAGTGTATCACGCGATGATCGCCACAGCGGATTGCCGGAGCCCGCCCCTGGCCCTGGTTCGGTTACTGGAACAGCAGCATGATCTCGTCCCAGAGGCGGCCGAAGAAGCCCCCTTCCTCCGCGTCTTCCAGTGCCACCAGCGGGGCGGAGCGCAACACTTCGCCCTCCAGTCGGATTTCCACCTCACCAACCCGATCGCCGCGTCGCACCGGTGCGACGATCGGCGTGTTGAGCTGCATCGAGGCTTCCAGGTTGTCGTACTGGCGCTGGGGAACGGTCACCGTCAGCGGTTCCTCCACCCCGACCCGCAGTGTTTCGCTGGTGCCCTTCCACAACCGGGGTTCGGTAACTGTATCCCCGACGCCGTAGAGCTCATAGCTGCGGAAGAAGCGGAAACCGTAGTTGAGCAGTGCCTGGGACTGGTCGGCGCGCGCCTGGGCGCTGCTGGTGCCCATCACCACGGATACCAGGCGCATGTCTTCGCGCTTTGCCGACGTGACCAGGTTGTAGCCTGCGTTGTTGGTATGACCGGTCTTCAGTCCGTCCACCGAGCTGTCGCGCCACAGCAGCATGTTGCGGTTGCGCTGGGTGATGTCGTTGAACGTGAATTCACGTTCGGAGTAATACCTGTAGTACTCGGGGAAGTTCGTGATCATGGCCTTGGCCAGCGTCGCCATGTCCCGGGCCGTGGTGAACTGGTTGGGGTCCGGCCAGCCGGTGGCGTTGGTGAAGTTGGTGCCGGTCATCCCAAGCCGCTCCGCGTACTGGTTCATCAGTTGCGCGAAGGTTTCCTCGTTACCGGCCACGTGTTCGGCCAGCGCCACGCTGGCATCGTTGCCGGACTGGATGATCATGCCGCGCAGCAGATCCTCCACGGAGACCGTGCGGCCCACCTCCACGAACATGCGCGAGCCCTGCATCCGCCACGCCCGTTCGCTGATGGTTACCGGGTCGCTCTTGCTCAGGTGGCCGGCTTTCAATTCGCTGAACACCACGTAGGCGGTCATCACCTTCACCAGGCTGGCGGGTTCCCGCTGCTCATCGGAGGAACCGTCCACCAGCACATGACCGCTGCCGGCATCCAGCAGGATGTAGCTGGGAGCCGAAATGGACGGCGGCGCCGGCACCGGCGTTGGCATGGCCTGGGCCGAGACCAGGCTGGGCAGGAGCAGTAGTGGGAACAACAGGGCGACAATACGGCGGTTCATCAACATCGGTATCCGTGGTTGGGCAGTCCTTGAGTTTCCGGGTGGTCGCTACGGCGCGATGACGAGATGTCTCTCGCCCAGCCCGCGCTCCCGCAGTTGTTCGCTGAGCCGGTTCACGTCCTCGCGGCTTTCCAGCGGGCCCATGCGCACGCGGTAGCGGGCGGGGCCGTTGTCGTCGGTGTGGATGGTCACCGGCGCCAGTTCCATGGCGCTCAGCCGGGTCTTGAACGCGTCGGCATTGGTGCGCTCGGAGAACGCCGCCGCCTGCAGATACCAGGCGTCAGACTCCACATCCCCTGGCATGCGTGTCGATGCCGCTGGGCGGGCGCCGGCGTTCTGGCTGAGCTGTTCGTCCAGCGCCGGTGTCGGCGCCGGGGCGCTGGCCTGGCGCGGGCCGCTTTCCGGGTCGTACGGGCGGCTGAGTGTCCGGATGCGTACCGGTGCGGTTCCCTCGTCCACCATGTCGAGTCGCTGGGCGGCGGCATAGGAGAGGTCGATGATACGGCCCTCGGCGAAGGGGCCACGGTCATTGACGCGGACGACGATGGTCTTGCCGTTGTCCACCCGGGTCACCTCCACGAAGATGGGGATGGGCAGCTCCTTGTGGGCGGCGGTCATCGCATACATGTCGTAGGGCTCGCCGCTGGATGTCCTGCGGCCGTGGAACTTCTTGCCATACCAGGACGCCAGGCCCTCCTGCTCGAACTCCACCACATCGTCCATGACGTAATAGGTCTGGCCGAACACCTGATAGGATGCCGGGTTGCCGTAGCGACTGCGTGCTTCATCGCGGGGCTCGGGTTCCTTCACGTGGGACAGGTCCGGCGCCACCGCCGGCCCGTAGTCACGGTCGTCGTCTTCCTCGGGTGTGCTGGGGGGCGGTGTTACGCTGCAACCGGCCACCAGCGCTGCGACCAGCGCTGCCAGAGGCAATACGCGAACCGACCCTCTCATTCCCCATCCTCCCGGCGCTCACGAATGGCTTCGCTGAGCTGATAGACAGCCAGCGCGTACAACGGGCTGTGATTGTAGCGTGTGATCACGTAGAAATTGTGCAGGCCCACCCAGTACTCCTTGCCATCCGGGCCTTCCAGTTCCATCAGCGTGGCCGGCAGGTCGTCATCGAGTGCGAGGTCGGTGTCCACGCCCGCGGCCCGCAGCTCCCCCACCGTGGTGTAGGGTTGTCGTCCGCGGTTGACCAGCCCGCTGACGTCCGCGTTGGCGTTCAGCGCGGCGTCGCGCACCACCGGTTCGCCCTCGCGCCAGCGGTGTTGCCGGAAGTAGTTGGCGACGCTGGCCACAGCGTCGGCGGTGTTGTTCATCAGGTCGCGACGGCCATCGCCATCGCCATCGGCGGCGTAGTGCCGGTAGCTGCTGGAGATGAACTGCGGCACGCCCATGGCGCCGGCATAGGAGCCGCGGATCTCCAGCGGATCCAGTTGCTCTTCCTCGGTCAGCAGCATGAACTGGGCGAGTTCGCGGCGGAAGAAGTCAGAGCGCGGTGGGTAACCGAAGGCCAGCGTGGCAAGCGCGTCCAGTACCCGGTGCCGGCCGCGGTGCTGACCGTAACGCGTCTCCACCCCGATGATGGCCACGATGATGGCAGGGGAGACGTCGTACTCCTCCGCGATGCGCCCGATGAGCTCCGCGTGCTCATTCCAGAATTCCACGCCTTCGTCGATGCGATCCTCGCCCAGAAAGATGGGACGGTAGCGCTTCCAGGGCATCGCCTCAGCCGGCCGGGTGATGGCGTCGATAATGCTCTGCTGATGTCTCGCCTCCGACAGCAGAGCCGAAACCGCCTCCCGTTCCAGCCCGTGTTCCTGGACCATGGTGTCGATGAAGGCCTGGATTTCGGGCTGGTTCTGATCCAGAGGCTCGGCGTTGACCGTGCCCAGGGATGCTACCGACAGCGCCAGGCCAGCCAGTATTGCTTTCAACGTTGGCCGGTGGGTCATCTCGCGAATCGTCTCATTGTTGGGTCCCGGACCCCGGTGTTGCGCCTGGGGTCGCTGTTCTGGTGTTGTTACAGCCCCTGTGACCCGTCATCGGGCCCAGAGTTTCCGGTGGGTATTGATGGACATGAGAATACCGAAGGCAGCCATCAGCGTCACCATCGAGGTGCCGCCATAGCTGATCAACGGCAAGGGCAGGCCAACCACGGGCAATAGGCCGGAGACCATGCCAATGTTGACAAACACATAGACGAAGAACGTCAGGGCAATGCTGCCCGCAACCAGGCGGCCGTAGGTGTCCTGGGCGTTGGTGGCCATGTACAGGCCGCGGCCGATGATGAACAGGTAGAGCACCAGGAGCTGGATGACGCCCACCAGACCGAATTCCTCGCTGAAAACGGCGAAGATGAAGTCGGTATTCCGCTCTGGCAGAAACTCCAGGTGGGATTGCGTGCCGTTCAGCCAGCCTTTGCCGAAGACGCCACCGGAACCGATGGCGATGGTGGATTGGATGATGTGGTAGCCGGCGCCCAGAGGATCACGCTCCGGGTTGAACAGCGTGAGCACGCGTTGCTTCTGGTATTCGTGCATCAGGAAGAACCAGAACACCGGTGCCAGTGCGGCGATGGTGGCCAGCACGGTGAGCATCACGCGCCATCGCAGCCCGGCCAGGAACAGCACGAAGAAGCCGGCGGACGAGACCAGCACGGCCGTTCCCAGATCCGGCTGGAGAGTGATCAACGCCGTCGGCAGCAGAATCATCATCGAGGCCACGATGACATGCCACAGTCGTGGCGGCAGTTCCCGGTCGCTCAGGTACCAGGCCACCATCATGGGAATGGCCAGCTTCATCAACTCCGAGGGCTGGAAGCGGACGAACCCCAGGTCCAGCCAGCGTTGAGCTCCCTTGCCCATGGCGCCGAAAAAGAGCACCAGTACCAGCATGGCCAACCCTGCCAGGAAGACCCAGGGCGTCCAGCGTCGCAAGGTGTCCGGCGGTACCTGGGCCACGGCCAGCATGACGGTGAATGCGAGCCCCAGGCGGATAAGCTGGCGCTGGACGTCGCCCATGTCCTGATTGGTGGCGCTGTACAGCGTGACCAGGCCGATGCCCGAGAGCAGCAGCAGCGCCACCAGCAGAGGCATATCCAGGTGCAGATGGCGCTGGCTGAAGCTCAGGCCGCTGTCGGCGCGCAGACTGGCTTCAGGCATCACGCGTGCTCCCGGCGATCAGGTCCATGTAGGCGTCGGTGACCTGGCGTGCCATCGGGGCCGCGACACCGCCGCCGCTGCCGCCGTTTTCCACGATCACCGCCACGGAGATGCGCGGCTCATCCACCGGCGCGAAGCAGTTGAACAGGGCATGGTCGCGCAGCCGCCGCTCGATCTCGTCCTCGTCGTATTCCTGATCCTGCGCCAGGCTGAAGACCTGGGCGGTGCCGGTCTTGCAGGCGATGCGGTAGTTCACCCCCAGCACGGCGCCCCGACCCGTTCAGCGACGGACGTGGACCGACTCCACCATTCATTCCAAGAGATAAAACCACTG
>JAFIFV010000068.1 GCA_020831845.1 Ectothiorhodospiraceae bacterium | reverse complement strand
GGATGCGGTCTCTGGGAGCGCCGCTCCAGGCCGGCCACATGATGAACACCAGCGGCATCATGATGGCCACCACGGCGTAGTAGAACTGGGTCTCCAGCATGGTATACCCGCCCAACAGCTTGGTGTTGAACAGGTAGTCCATGGTCAGCAGCGTCAGAATCAGGGAGCAGATGCCGGGCAGTACCACCCACCAGCCAGGTAGTTGCCGTGTACTGGTGACTTGCTCCAGCTTTTCCTGAACAGCCGAACTCATGTCCACGCTCCGGTTTGTACGAACGCCAGTAGCTGTTACGCCGGGGACATGTGGTCTCCGATCCAGGTCTGACTGACGATTCGCTCCTCCACTAGATCACCACTCTGAGGTGATGTTTCCGACACAGCCACCAGCATGCCCATCGTCCGGACACTGCGCCCATGGCTGCGAAACGCCTGGGATGCTCGACCAGTCGACGCCTCTGGGCAGCGCTTTACACTGGGCGTGCATCGGAATTTACGTTCACCGTTCTCATTTACGGTAACAGAAATACCGTTGGAAGCAAGTCACGTGACTTAAATACACGCAATCCTAATGTCGGTGCGGTCATGCGTAGCGGTTGCAGCCAATGTAGATCCCAGCATTCTAATTTACTCGAATTACCCCAAGAATGGCTGATTGCAAGCCTTCACCACAGCCCCGGACGGTCCAGACAGGTACGCATTCTTGATTGGCCAGGTTCCAGTCAGGGGAGTGAGAGCAATCCCAGTTTCTTGCACACGTTCGGCAGATGCCCTGCCCGCTCCAGCGCACCCCGGCGCCGTGGACAAACCCGCCTGATGCGGTGGAGGGACTGTTATTGTGTTTTTTGACTAAATCACATAGATTAAATTTAATGAGGCACGCAACCATATACCCTGAATTCTTGATGAAACAAGGATTTCCGAGTAAGCCGAATGACTTATCATGAGCCAGGCGTTTAAGCGGGCACAGCCATTCCCGTGGGCGCACGACCGGACCGAATGGAGGAACCAGATGCAGGTCTACAGTGAGGCGGATACACGATTCAGAGCTGAGGTGCGGGCGTTCATCGCCGAGGCTCTTCCCGCGGAGATGGCGCGCAAGGCCCGCAGCGGCGTGGCCCTGAACCGCGAGGATTATTTTGGCTGGCAGCGCATTCTGGCAGAGCAGGGCTGGCTGACGCCGACCTGGCCGGCCGAGCACGGCGGCTGCGGCTGGACGCCGATCCAGCAGCACATCTTCGAGGTGGAAAGTCACCTGGCCGGCGCGCCGCGGATCATTCCGTTCGGCATCAAGATGGTGGGGCCCGTCATCATCCATTTCGGCAACGAGGCGCAAAAGGCCGCCTACCTGCCCGGAATCCGGGAAGCCACGACCTGGTGGTGCCAGGGGTTCTCCGAGCCGGGCGCGGGTTCGGACCTGGCGTCGTTGCGCACCCGGGCGGAGCGGGACGGCGATCACTACGTGATCAACGGCCAGAAGACATGGACCACCTACGCCCAGTACGCGGACATGATCTTCTTTCTGGCGCGCACCAAACCCGACGCGCCCAGGAAGCAGGAAGGCATCTCGTTCTTCGTCGCGCGCATGGACACACCCGGCATTACCGTCCGTCCCATTACCACGCTGGACGGTGGCCACGAGATCAACGAGACCTTTTTCGAGGACGTCCGCATACCCGCGGAGAATCTGATCGGCGAGGAGAACAAGGGCTGGAGCTACGCCAAGTTCCTGCTCAGCAACGAGCGCGCCGGGATTGCCCGGGTCGGGGAAGTTCGCGAACTGATCCGGGACCTCCACGACATGACCGAAAGCCAGCCCGTCGGCAACGGTTCGCTGCTGGATGACCCCGCCTTCCTGCGTCGGGTGACCTCGGCTGAAATCGATGCCCTTGCCCACGAAGTGACCACGCTGCGTCTGCTCTCCAGGGAGCAGGAAAGCGGGCGCCCGAACCCGCTCACCTCGGTGCTGAAGATTCGGGGGAGCGAGGTGCTGGGACGGCTGGCGGAGTTGCAGATGGAAGTGGAAGGCCCGCTGGCGGCCTGCTTCCGGCCGTCCCCCGCGGGCGACCCGGAGTTGCCTCAAGCGCTGCTGAGGCCCGCGCTGAAGACCGGGCGCTACCTCAACTACAGAAAGTTCGGGATCTTCGGGGGCACCACCGAGATACAGAAGAACATCCTCGCCAAGACGGTCCTGGATCTGAAAGGGTAACCACCATGAGCATTCTCGATTATTCGGAAGAGCAGCGAATGTTGAAGGACTCCACGCGACGTCTGCTGGAGTCGCACTGCTCCTTCAAGCAGCGCTGCACCCACATGACCTCGCCCCCCGGGTACAGCAAGGCTGCCTGGGAGCAGATGGTGGAAGTGGGCATCACCTCCCTGCCGTTTCCCGAGGATTGCGGCGGTTTCGGAAGTCCGGGCGTCGAGGTCGCCGCCGTCATGGAGGAAATCGGGCGTGCCACGGCCCTGGAGCCGTACCTGGCGTCCATCGTGCTGGGCGGTTCGACCATCGCGCGCGGGGCGGACGCGCACCATCTGCAGGAGTTCGTGCCAGCCATCATCGCGGGCAGCATGCACCCGGCTCTGGCTCTGTACGAGCCCGACCACCGCTATGCGCTGAAGCCGATGGGCACCAAGGCCCAGGCGCGGGAGGAAGGCTGGATACTGAACGGCGCCAAGACCATGGTGCTGGGCGGGGATTCCGCCACCCATTTCCTGATCCCGGCCAAGGCGACGGACACCACCTTGCTCTGCCTGGTGCCGGCATCGACGCATGGCGTGCGCGTCCAGGGCTACCAGACCGTCGGTGATCTGGGCGCTGCGGACATCATTCTCGAAGACGTGCCGCTATCGCCAAGCCAGGTTATCTGTTCCGGAGACCGCGCCGAGGACGCCGTTGAGTACGCCTTCGATGTCGGCGTCTCCGCGCTCTGCGCCGAAGCGGTGGGGACCATGGAGCGGCTGTTGGAACTGACACGGGACTACCTGGATACCCGCAAGCAGTTCGGTGTCGCGATCGGCAGCTTCCAGGCCCTGCAGCACCAGGCGGTGGACCTGCTGGTGGAACTGGAACAGTGCCGCTCTCTGTCGCAACTGGCGGCGCGCGCGGTTTCGGAGCAGGCCACCGGCCGCCGCACCGCCATGTGTTCCGCCGCCAAGGCGTATATCAGCCGCAGCGCCCGCGTTTTCGCGCAGCAGGCGATCCAACTGCACGGCGGCATCGCGCTCACCGACGAGTACGAGGGCAGCCATCTGGCCCGGCGGCTGACGCTGCAGAGCTACGCCCTGGGCGACGAGGATTTCCACCTGCAACGGTACGCCAGGCAACCCGCGCTGAGTGGCAACAACGCCTGGTGGGACTGATACACCAAGAAACCACGACGAGAGGGTAATTCCATGGAGCCCGAACTGCGAGAATCCGTGTTCAGCGTCACCGATGGCGTGGCCACATTCGTCATGAACCGGCCGGATGTCATGAACGCGCTGACACCGGCGATACGGGAAGACCTGCACGACATCATCCGGCACGTGCGACGCACCCCGACCATTCGCGTCCTGGTCATCACCGGCGAGGGCAAGAGCTTCTCGGTGGGCGGTGACGTCAAGGCCATGAAGGAGCGGCAGGAGGCCATGGCCGGGTCACCGGACGCATGGCACGAATCGGCGGAAACCTCACGCCAGCGTATCCTGGACGCTCATGAGTGGCTGGAAGCGCTCTACAACCTCGACCGGCCGGTGGTGGCTGCGGTCAACGGCCCCGCGTTCGGCGCGGGCTTTTCGCTCGCCCTGCTCTGTGATTTCATCCTCGCCGCCCCGGATGCCCGGTTCTGCACGGCATTCGGCCGCATGGGCCTGTTGCCGGACATGGGCATGCTCTACACACTGCCGCGCATGGTCGGCGTCCAGCACGCCAAGGAGCTTGCAATGACGGCCAGAGTGGTGGAACCGGACGAGGCCAGATCCCTGGGGCTGGTGCACTCCATCATCAGGGAGGAACCGTTCAGGGAGGCGGCGGTGCGCTTCGCCGGGCGCTTCCTGCACGCCTCCCAGTCCAGTCTGTCCATGACCAAGACCATGCTGAATCGGGCGTTCTCGATGGACTACCGGGAAATGGCCGAGTACGAGGCGGCCGGACAGGCTCTGTGCTTCGCCTCCCGCTACCACCGGGAGGCTGCCAACCGGTTCGTCGACCGGCAGCCTCCGCTGTACAACTGGGACGCACTGGCGAAGAACGGCTAGCGCCGACCCTACGCGGTACCGCACGAGCCAAACCGCGTTCCGGGTAGGGGAGTAACCGCGCAGCGGTTGCTACCGTCCGGCGCTAGCCCGAAATGCCGTGGCAGACACCTCCCACCCCCGGGCATTCGAACGGGGGTGGGCATGCAGCGACCCCGGAAGTATCATGCCCGCTCCTCATCTGCATCGCCCGACGGCGGGCAGGTGGAGAAGATACGCACCTCGCAGTTCCGGCAGACGGCCAGGTCCATATGATTGGGCACCAGCTGGCGTATGGCGGTATCCGGGTCGCCGAGCAGATGGTCGGTGCCGATCTCCTCACTGTAGCCGGCCCGATCCAGCGATTCCCTGACCGGGTCGCGCAGCCCGCACAGGTAAAGATCACCGCCTTCGGCGCGCAGACGCCTGGCTTCCTGGACCAGCATCTCACCGCCCGACAGGTCGATGAAGCTGACCCCGGTGCAAACCAGCAGCACGCTGGACCGCCCTGCCGCCGTCATCCGTCGAAGCGTCTGCTGCACGTGGTCCACCGCCCCGAAGAACACCGACCCGTCGACCCGCAGCACCAGCAGTTGCGGGCACTCCGACAGCTGATGCTTCGACGCATTTCGGAAGCCCCGATGCGGCCGCTTCGGATGCGGCGCCACCGGCACCAGCCCCGGCCGTGCCGTCTGCCGCAGGAAAAACAGCAGCGACAACACCACACCCACCGCGATTGCGAACTCCAGGCTGATAAAGATGGCCGTTCCAAACGTTCCCAGCAGCACCACGCTCTCGCCGGGACTGCTCCGAATGACATGCACGATCCCAGCCCAGTCGATGAGCCGCCAGGCGATGATCATGACCAGCGCGCCCATCACCGGCACGGGCAGATAGGCGGACAACCAGGGAAACGCCACGACGACCACCGCCAGCATGGCCGCGGCGAACACCGTCGCCAGCGGCGTCCTGGCACCGGCATCGTAGTTGGCGCCGGATCGCGTGAAGGACCCTGAACCCGGATAACAGGAGAAGAAACTTCCAACGACATTGGATAGCCCCTGCCCGAAAAACTCGCGGTTCCCATCCAGCCGCTGCTGACTCTTCGCGGCCAGCGCCCTGGCAATGGCCGCGGCCTCGATCAGTCCCAGCACTGCGATGGCGGCTGCGCCTGGCACCAGCCCCTGCAGCGTTCCAAACGAGAACACCGGCATGGAGAGCGGTGGTAGCGTGCCGGGCACGGCGCCGACCATCTGCACTCCCGCCTGCTCCGCCCCCAGGGCCAGCGCGGCCAGGCCGCCCGCAGTTATGGCCACCAGCAGCGCCGGCAGCCTCCGGCTGAGCGCGGTGCAGGCCACGAATACGGCAAGAGTGATGGTCGCCAGCAGGATGGAGAGGGTCTGCTCCGGAGACCAGGCCACGTCAATCAGGTTGGTTCGCCCGCCGTCCAGCAGCTCCGCGGGCGAACTTCCGAGCACGCTGGTCAGTTGCGAGGAGGCGATGATGAAGGCGGCGCCGCTGGTGAATCCGATGAGGACGGTATGGGAAATGAAATTGACCAGCGCCCCCATGCGGGCAACCGCGAACAGAAGCTGTATGACACCCACCAGGAACGCCAGCGTGATGGCCAACGATACATATTCCGGACCGCTCTGCGCCCCGTACTGCGAGAGCACGCTGCCCACCAGCACCGAGATAGCGGCCGTTGGCCCCGACACCATGTGCAGCGAGGAGCCAAACAGCGCCGCGATAATCGGCGTGACCATGGCCGTGTACAGGCCATATTCAGGCGGCAGCCCGGCAATCAGGGCGTAGGCGATGGCCTGCGGCAACACGATCATCGCCCCCAACAGCCCGGCCAGCAGGTCCGAGCGCGCGTCGTGCATGGTCATCGGCACGGACAAGCCGAGCAGCCGGCCTGGGCCACGGCGCACTTTGCGACCCCCCCTAGTATCCGGTGAGAGCACTAAACAGCACTCCCGCGGCGGCGACGGCGCACAACGCCAGGAGAGCCGGACGCAGGAAATTCGGACCCAACCGGGACACGAGGGGCCCGCTGACCACGAAGCCCAGCAAGGTGGGCAGCAGGAACCACAGCGCCAGGACCAGATCAACCATGCCGAAGCGGCCTATCGCCAGGAGGCCGACAATGGACATCAGGCAACCCACGAAGAAGAAGCCGGACAGGTTGGCTCGTATGCGCTCCGGAGTATCGTGCTGATAGACGAGCGCCATGGCCGGCCCACCGATTGCGGTCGCCGTTCCCAGGAAGCCGGACGCCATGCCGGCGAAGAACAGGCGTCCGGTGGTGGGCGCGAAGCGGATCCGCGTCATGCTGAAGACCACCGTAAGGAGCACCCCGAGCCCGATCAACAGCGGCAATGCCCGGCCTGGGGACCGGCTGAGCACCCAGAGCGCGCCGGCAATCCCTGGAATACGGCCGATCAGCGCGCTGGATATCTCGCCCATGGAGAGATGGGCCCGGTATTTCCAGGCACTCCCAAACGAAAGCAGCACCAGAAGCACCAGCAACGGGCCCGGGATGAGGCGCGGCTCGATCATGTAGAGTAGTGGCGACGCCACCACAGCAAGGCCGAAACCCACGGCGCTCTGAACCACGGCTCCCAGGAAGACAAGGAATCCTGCGACCAGCAGCGCTGTCAGACCCAGTTCCATGCTGCTCTCCGGTGCCGGTTCAATCGGCGAACCGGACCACATGGCGGCCGGTCGTCCGGCCTTCCACCATGCGTTCGAAAGTGGCCGGCAGCTCGTCCAGTGTGATATCCCGCGTGATGGCCTCCAGCCGCGTGGGCTTCAGATCCGTGGCAAGCCTGTTCCAGATATGCAGGCGGTAGGCCGGCTCGGTGTCGGCGTTCACCCCCAACAGCCGGACTCCGCGGAGAATGAAAGGCAGTACGGTCATGTCCAGCTTGATGCCGGCGGCGTTGCCAAAGCAGGCAACAGTTCCGCCCGGCCTGGTCTTGCGCAGGACCCATGACAGCAAGTGCCCACCCGCCGCGTCCACGGCTCCGGCCCATTCCGCGGATTCCAGGGGCCTGCCCGATTCCTCGGGAGACGGCGGCTGGATCACGTCGGTCGCTCCGAGAGCGGTCAGGTAGTCCCGTTGGTCGAGCTTGCGGGACACCGCCACCAGCTCGTATCCCAGCCCCGACATCATGTCGATGGCCAGGCTCGCCACACCGCCGGTTGCTCCGGTGACCACTACGGGGCCACGCGAAGGTTTCAGGCCGTTCAGCTCCATCAAGTCGACAGCCACCGCCGCGGTATGTCCGGCCACGCCGATGGCCGCGGCCTCGTGCATGTCCAATCCGCGCGGCAGGTGCGTGACCCAGTCCGCGGGAACACGCACGTACTCGGAGAACCCGCCATCGTGCGAGACGCCAATTCCCCGGCCGTGGACGATGACCTCATCCCCTTCCCGGACGCCGTCGCTGTCCGATTCCACCACAACGCCGACCGCCTCTATACCTCCCACGCACGGAAAGCGGCGGATGATTGGCGCAGCGCCCGTGCCCGCAAGCGCGTCCTTGTAATTCACCCCGGCGTAGACGCTTCGTATCACGACGCCACCCTCGTCCAGATCCGCCAGCCTCATGCGCGTGATGGCGCCAACGCTTTTGCCTTCGCGTTCCTCCAGCCGATAGGCGCTGAATGTCGTCATCGTTCGGTCCTCCTGCTCGTTGTGATCCGATGCACCCATCATGAAACGCTCCCGTCGGCCGGGAGCGGAACGACCTCGGTCACCGGCTTGATTGGACAATCACCCGTCATGGCTGCAGAGCTGGCGGCAACCAGCCCACCCGAAAGGGCCTGGCCGACCCGGCATCGTACGCAGAACCGTTCGCATTGCTCCTCCACGGCGTCTCGCGTGGATGCGTTTCGTGGAATCCGCTCTACCGCGGTATCCGGACTCGCTTCACGTACGCATCCACCACCCTTGCGCCATGGCCCTCCGGCAGCACGAGCAGGGGGTTGATGTCGATTTCCGTGAAGCTCCCGCTTTCGGCGACAGCGAGCTCAGACAGTTGGACGATGGCATCGACCAGCGCGGCAACATCGCCCTTGGGACGACCGCGGGCGCCCGCCAGGATCCGGCTGATCCGGGTTTCGGCCACCATTTCCTCGGCGTCCTCGCGGCTCAGCGGGGCCAGACGAAACGCGACGTCCTCGAAGACTTCCGCGTACACCCCGCCGGCGCCGAACATGACCACCGGGCCGAAGCTCGGGTCGTTCACTGCGCCAAGGATGACTTCCGTCCCGCCGTGCACCATTTCCTGCACCAGCACGCCGTCGAACCGGACGTTCCCACCGATCCGCGCCGGCAGTTCCGCCAGCTCCTCGTAGGTATCGCGCACCGCGTCGGCTGTAGCCACGCCTACACGCACGCCGCCGGCATCGGATTTGTGGGGAATGTCGCTGGAAAGGATCTTCATCACCACCGGGTAACCGATCTCCCCGGCAGCGGCGACCGCCTCGTCGGCGCTGTTGACCACCGACTCCAGCGTCACCGGTAGTCCGTGACGCGCCAGGAACGCCTTCGAATCGAATTCGTTGAGTGCTTGGGCGGCAGCATCGTCCGGCATGGTCACCGGTGCGACCCAGTCTCCCGTGCCCACCCTGCCGAGACGACGCTGCCTGGCGGCACCGAAATGCTTCAACGCGCCAAACCCCCGGGCACAGCGAACCGGGGAGGAATATCGCGGTATGCCCGCCTCCTCAAGAGTACGCTCTGCATCGACCGCTCTGCCTTTCGCGGGATTCCAGGCCACCATGATCGGCACATCGGTTTCCCGGGAGACCTCGGCGATAACCGTGGCAATCGTCATCGCCACCTTGCCGGCCAGCGCCGCAAGGCAGAGGCCCAGCATATCGACTCCGGGATCCTTGACCACAACCCGCAATGCATTGGCGAAGCTTTCCGGGTCGGCCAACGCGCCGGCTGTCACATCCACCGGGTTCGAGAGGCTGGCGAACGATGGCAGCAGTGGCCTGAGCTGTTCAATGGTCGCGGGCTGAAGCTGGACGATCTCGATGCCCATTTCCGAGCAGCGGTCCGCCATCGCGATGCCTGCTCCGCCCGATACCGAGACCACGGCGATTCCCGAGCCGGTGGGCCAGCGGCGGGTCAACAGCGCGCGAACGCAGTCCGCCATGTCGCCGACATCGTTCACGCCGACGATCCCATACTGACGGAATGCCGCTTCGTAGTAGGTGAAGGCACCGGCCAGGTTCGCTGTATGGGACGACGCGGCCTTGGCGCCGGCATCGGTATTGCCCACCTTCCAGAACACCAGCGGTGTCTCGTTTTTCAGCGCCAGATCACCCAGTGCGCGGAGCCGGTGCGCGTCCCGGAACCCTTCCACGTAGCCGGCCACCACATGATTCTCCGGATCGCACAGAAAGTGCTCGATGCAGTCCAGCGAGGTGGTCATCGCCTCGTTGCCGGTGGACACGTAGTGCCGCATGCCGACCCCTTCGTCGTCCAGTCCCATCACCAGCGAATTGCCGAATGCCCCGGACTGCGAACTGAGACTGACGGCGCCGCGTCGGTACTCCAGCCCGTACGGTTCGCCGAAACCCACCGGGATACTGTCGGCCACGTTCATCAGCCCCTGGCAGTTCGGGCCGATGACCGTGACGCCCGCCGCCGCCGCCGCCTCCCTCAGGGCGACCTGAGCCTGCTCGCCGTCCGCGCCTGTTTCGGCGAATCCGGAAGAGAACACGATGGCGAACGGCACGCCCCTGGCCCCGGCCTGGCGAATCACATCGATCACCATGTGCGCGGCCACCGCCACCACAATCAGATCCGGCGCCTCCGGCAGCGCCTGGAGATCCGGATAGCATTTCAGCCCGGCGATCTCTTCATACTTCGGGTTGATCGGGTACAGAGCTCCCGCGAAGTTCCGATCACGCAGATGCTTGATGGGCTGCCCGCCGATGGCGGCAGGGTTCGATGACGCTCCCACCACCGCAACGGAACGGGGGGTGAAGAGCCGGTCCATGCCTCGGGCCTGGCCCGGAGATGACCGATGTGTGTCGACCTTGCTCATGCAACCCCCTGCAGCGTCAGCTTCGCGATGTTCAGTTGATGGATCTGGCTCGTGCCCTCGTACAGGCGGAACAGACGCACGTCCCTATACAGGCGCTCGATGCAGCTGTAGTCCGCGACGTAGCCCTCCCCGCCGAAGATCTGCACGGCGCGGTCCGCTACCCGACCGCACATCTCGGAGGCGAAGTACTTGCAGATCGAGGCATCCAACCGCACATCCTCGCCGGCATCTCGCCGGCGCGCAGTCTGCAGGATCAGCGCCTTCGCGGCCTGAATCTCGGCCTGGCAGTCGGCGATCATCGCCTGCACCAGCTGGAAATCGCTAACTGGTCGGCCGAACTGGTTTCGTCGGATAGCGAAGCGCATGGCCTCGTCCAGCATGCGAATCGCTGGGCCGGTGCACAGCGCGCTCAGGTGGATGCGCTGCTTGTTGAGAACCTTCATCGCGGTGCTGAAGCCCATACCCTCCTGCCCGCCGATCAGATTTTCCGCGGGTACCCGGCAATCCTCGAAATAGACCTCTGACACTGGCGAACCGGCCTGGCCCATCATGCGGTAGGGCCTGCCTACGGAAAGGCCAGGAGTGCCGGCTTCCACCAGAAAGGCACTGATGCCCTTGCTGGACGAGTCATCGGGATTCGTGCGCGCCATGACCGTGAACAGGCCGGCGATGGGGGCATTGGTAATGAAACGCTTGGTGCCATTCAGTACATACCGAGAGCCTTCCTTCCGGGCCGTGGCCCTGAGGGCGGTGGCGTCCGACCCGGCTTCCGGTTCTGTCAGTGCAAAGCAGCCGGTGATCTCGCCGGAAGCGAGTTTCGGCAGATACCGAGCCTTCTGTTCCGGCGTGCCGTCCGCCACCAGCGCTTCCGAACCGATGCCGGTGTTGGTGCCCACGCGCGCCCGAAAGGCTGTGGACGCCTGCGAGAGCTCCATCGCTCCCCGCACGAGTTCCTCTGTGGTCAGACCGGCGCCACCGTATTCCTCGGGAATGCTCCAGCCGAAGTACCCTCTCCGGCGCATGTCCTCGACCAGGTCCTCCGGAATGGCATTCAGCTCCTCGACCTGGTCCTCGTTGGGAATGGCGACCTCCCGCACCCAGCGGCGGACGTCCTCGAGCATCTGCTCTATGCGGGCACTCTTTCCAGTCATGAAACTCTCCTCGTGGCTCCCGTTAACGCTCCGCGGTTCGCGAGCTGTACGCGGTCGCGCGGCCTGCGGACCCGCTGTCAACGGCGGGAAGGTGCAGTCTTGCGAGTTCCTGTATCAAGTAGGCACCCAGCGTTTCCAGACGCTCGGCCTCCGCTCTGAAGGACGGCATCATCACGCCCATCACGGCACGCAGCACGCCGCTGGAATCGCGGACCGCGACGGTGACAGCACTCGCGCCCTCCACCCGCTCTCCGGTCGAGACCGCATAGCCGCGCTCCCGGATAAGTCGCAGCTCGTCCAGCAGGGAATCCCGGTCCGGCCGGTAGTCGGTTATGGGCTCAAGGTCGGATTCATCCAGCAGGCGCAGCACGTCAGCCTCCGGCATGGCTGCGAGTGCCGCCTTGCCGCCGGCGCCCAGATAGAGCGGATAGGCACTGCCCACGTCCATCACGTAGCGCACCGGCTGCGCGCTCGGTATCACCGCAGAGACCACCTGCCTGCTTCCCGATGTCCGGAACAACGAAACGGTCTCTCCAGTCTTCCGGTGCACCGCTTCCATAACCGGGCGCATCATGCTCTCCAGGCCATCTCCGTTGAGCAGTGGCCTGGCGATTTCCAGCAGGGAGTACGACAAGCGCCAGCGTCCGTCCTCTGGCCGACACTCGACCAATCGCTTCTGCGCCAGCGGGGCCAGCAACTCCTCGACCAGCGGCTCTTCCAGCCCCGAACGCCGACTCAGCCCCGGCAGATCCCCGCCCTGGTGCGACACTTCGGATACTGCCTGCAGCAGGTCTATCGCCCTGGTGATTGCTCCCGAGCCGGTGGAACGTCCTGTGTGCACGTAGCGCTTGTCCGCCGGACGCCGGTAGACGTACCCGCGCGCTTCCAGTGTTTGCAAGACCCGGTAAATGATGGGCGCCGCCTCGTCGAGCGCGTGCGCGATCTCAGTCAGCGAGACAGGCGTCGGAGAGGCCTCGATGAGCTCGAGCACATCAAGCCCCCTCGACAGCGTTTTCAATTGAGCTTGCATAGCCATTTACGGTCCCCGTATTCGATTACGTTGACAGAAATTATCACACAAAGTCAAATCACTTGACTTAATCGGGTGCAACTGCAGATTGGCCCGCTCGGCAGGAGGCCGGGCGCAAAGATATACGGTATAATGGTTTAACTTACCTGAATTAAATGGATCTCCAGGCATCGATGGATACGCGAGAACAATTGCTGGTGACTGCGGAACGGCTGATCGCCAGGGAAGGAACCGGCGTTTCCATGCGCCGAATCAACGTCGAGGCCGGCCAGAAAAACGCCTCGGCGCTTCACTACCACTTCGGCTCACGGGAAGCCTTGATTGATGCCATTCTGGAACGACGCATGAGCGTTGTAAACAGACGCCGCGTCATCATGGTGGACGAGTTGGAGCGCAACGGGCGGCACGAGGATTTGCGGGCCATCGTCAGCTGCATTGTCTGGCCGCTGGCGGAGTGTGTCGGTGCCACCGATGGCATGGCCCACTATGTCCAGTTTCTCGACAAGGTCTACCGGGACCCGGCCATCGATCTGACCAGAATCATCTCCCGCAAGTACAACGACGGTCTCTACCGCGCCAACAAGATGATCGTGAACCTGCTCACCGGGATACCGCAGGAGATCATGCATGCTCGCGTAGACCACACCATCGCACAACTCGTCCATATCATGGCGGATATCGACGAAAACCTGTCCTCACTCCACAAACGCGTCCAGAGCCGTGCGGAACTGGATTTTCAGGTTCACAACTTCATCGATTACGTTTGCGGGGCGCTCAGGGCACCCTCCTCCCCCGAGACCGAGTCCGCACTATCCAGGAAGCTGATGGCCTCCGCAGATGTCCGGGCAGAACAGTCGGCCTAGCCCAAGTCCAGTTGCTTGCTCCACACGGTTTGCCTCCCGCAAAGCGGAGGCAGCGCAACATGCCGCCGTGCGGCAGAAGCCTGGGCCAGGATTGCTAAGGTCGCCGCCGCTCGGTTCCCAATCAGGACCACCTGATCCACGCCGCGGGTGGGCGCAGCAAAAATCAGCACCTGATCGAGCAGGGGGGACTTGCGGATCGGCACGAACAAGGTCACCCAAGAGTCGGGTACGTCATCATTATCGACGAACTTTGCGGATCGCCCCCCTTTCACGTACCCGTTCTCCCGCATGAACACCTTCCTACCTCAACATTCTTAACATGTACAGAAATTGCGATGGCGTGATCCACTTACGGAAGCGCTGAAGTATTCACGCTGCCGCGTCTTCCAGGTCGGAGAAGCTCGATTGCATCGGTGGAATGCTCTCTCTTGCGGGGCGGAACCGTGTGATCTCAACTCCTACCGCCCAGCGGAACGGCTGCGACGGATCAAATCAGCGCCGCCTTAACTGATAGACTGCCTTGAAAGCACAAACAATAGAGGAAACGAATGATCAGACTTCACGGGTTCTCTGCCAGCAATTACTACAACGTACCCAAGCTCGCCCTTCTGGAGAAGGGCATCGCGTTTGAAGAAGTGTTGTCTTATACCGGCGTAGGGCCAAAGTACAAGCCGGAGTATCTGGAAAAAAGCCCTCTGGGCAAGGTGCCGGCGCTTGAGACACCCGAAGGGTACATCAGTGAATCCCGTGCAATTCTGGCGTATATCGAGCGAGCATACCCGGAGCCTCCATTGTTGCCAGCGACGCCCTTCGGCGTTGCCAAAGTGCAGGAGATCTCGCAGTTCATCGAGCTTTACTTCGAACTGGTCGCCCGCCGCCTGATCCGGAACCTGCTCACCGACACCCCGCCGGATCCCGCTGTATTGAAGGAAGTCGAGACCGGCCTCGACAAGGCCGCAGCAGCGCTGCCACGACTGTCGACCTTTGAGCAGTTTGCCTATGGCGACCAGTTCACCGTCGCGGATATCGCCGCGATTCTGAATCTTCCAGTCGTACGCAACGTTGGCAAAGCCTTCATGGGCAAGGATCCACTGTCACAGGTGCCGGGACTGGATGCCTACTGCAAGCGTATGGAAGAGCGGGAGCATGTGAAGAAAATTCGCGCAGACGCAGCAAGCAATCGCCCGGACTTTATGGCGCACCTGAAGGCTTTGTACGGGATCTGAGGACGCCTCAGCGGCTGTCCTGGTATTGCTCCACCATGGAAGGAGGTTTTGGACAACCGGTGCCACCACCCTGGACACCGACAGCGTTCCCAGCGGCAGATGCAGTAGCCTAGTGCGGTAGACGACTACAAGGGTTTAATGAAGCGCTTCCTTACGTCACACCAGGAGAAAAAAGCCCCGAAAAATCGGGGCTTTGAATTAAAATACTTGTCTAAACAAGACAAAGGTCAACCCTAAAAGGGTTAAGAGTACCTGCTTACCGACACCCGAAGCCTGCTGCCAAAAAAAGACTTATCTCCCAATGCCTTAACGGAACAAAAAGAAAAATTGTGACAAAACCGTCAAGGATTTTGGCGCGACTAGTCACTGTTTAACCAGCCTGGCGCCGAAAGCTTAACACTTTACCCCCTAGAGCTGAGAGTCGCGAGATGCCAACACTTCATAGTTGCACCTGACTGGCTCACCCCCATGGCGCAGCTCTTCACCCCACACCTCCCAACCGTCACAGTTGCGGAAAGAGTTGGCGACTAATCTCTCGCGCAAACAACAAGTTACTTGTCTTGCACACGCAGCTTAGACTCCGCTTCAAGCAGAAAAAGCTCGTTTACCAGCAAGAACTCCCTCAGCTCATCGGATAGCTTCGATGGCAACTCCTTATGTGCCCGGCGGTTTCGGTTCGCCATATAGACCCCAACAAACAGGTTCGCCCTCCCCTTCTGCTCAGCATCCTCAAGACCATTGTCAACGGCAACTGAAAACTGACCCACTTGGGCGGTGATTCGGAAATCGAAAACTGACCCACCCAGCGCTGTTCTAAACGGTCACTGCGGGTTTGACGACGCCTGCTTTGCGCTTCTCCTTCAGCCGGTAGCTATCCCCT
>JAFIFV010000063.1 GCA_020831845.1 Ectothiorhodospiraceae bacterium | reverse complement strand
ACGTGCGCCAAGCACGGACGGAGACGGGGGACAGGGCTAGGTGACTTCTGCCAGTGCGGAACGCAGAAAGCGTGTCTCCATTCGCCGACAGCGCGCGCGCCTTTCGGTCGTAGAACGCCAGTCTTCCTTCACGAACCTCTGAGTCGGAAAGTCCATGTTCCCAGTTGCACAGAAAGTCTTCGATGACTTCCTGGTTTGCGTACAGCCTACGTACCTTGTCGCTGGAGATCTGATCATCCATTATGCGGTAGTACGCCCAGTACTCAGGGACGTACAGGAAACTGCCCCTGGAGGATACTCGCAGCCATAGGCCGTAATCCTCTGCATATCGATCAGCCGGATTGAATCCACCCACCGCCTTGATCAGCTCTGACCGCGTCATTGTGGTGTTCATGCTCACGAAATTGTCCTTGAGCAGCTTGGCGGTGATGTTCCCGCTGTGCCGTTTCATGTTCTTTCGGCTGATTTCCTTCCCGACCTCGTCAATCGTAATGCAGTCGCCGTACACCACATCGGCTTCGGGATGGGCTTTTAGATGGGCCAGCGAGCTCTCAAGTTTGTCCGGGAGCCAGGCATTGTCCGAGTCCAGAAAACAGATGAACTCTCCTTTGCTTTCCTCGATGCCACGATTGCGCGCAACACTTTGCCCTTGGTTTTCCTGCTGGAAGTACCGAATCCGTGAGTCGGAAGCGAAGCGGCGCATGAGCTCAGGAGTCTGATCCGTGGAACCATCGTCTACGACCAGCATCTCGAAGTGTTGATATGTCTGAGCCAGCACGCTCTCGATGGCCTCGCCCAGGTAGTCGGCACGATTATACGTTGGCGTGACCACGCTAATCAGGGGATTATTGCTCATGCTATTGATTCAATCTCGTTGTTTGGAAGCAGGCTTGAATAGGCAAGGGCGCCAGTTTTCCTTGTTTATTTTTGGATAAAGATTCATCTTCCTGGCTAGCGGTATATCCACGCTCAGGTGATACACAACACGATACTCATCGTTGGTTTGATGGGTGTTGATGGCCGAGGCCAGGTTGTGTACACCGACAAATGAATAAGCATAAATGCCGCCTGCCTCCTTGAGCCTGCTCTTGGTGAATCTGGATACGAAACGATGCAGCCCCATTCCACGGTATATTGGGTCTACGAAAGCCGTGTTTGTCACCCAGCTTCCTGCTTCGCTTTTCACAATGGCGGCGAATTTTTCCGAGAACCGTCCGTTGGTTGGAGATGCCATCAGTAAACCGATAACACTACCGTCCCGAATGGCACAGAAGCAGCGCTCCCCTTGCTGGAAAAGGGAATGCAGCCATTCCACGGTCACCGGATGGGGAAAGCGGGCAGCAGGTGTACTGAGCAACTGAGAGAGACTGTGTAGCAGTTTATGGTCTTCGTTGTTGATCTCCCGCAGGGTAATCCCGGCGGGCAAATCCGACTCCAAGGGGGCCTCCGCAAACGGGGACGTCTGTAGTTTGCACTTGAAGTTATGGTAGCTGTCGAGCTCCCAGATCATGGGGCGCTTAAGGCGGTTTAGGATTTTTCCTGCCAGCGGCATGACGGTTTGCTCTTGCTGCGTGGATTGTGTCGAAGCCCGAACTCCGTGGCACAGACCGCTCGGTTCGGCCGAATCATGTCTTCTCCAGCCATTTCACAATGGCCCTCGTTGCAGCCCTCGGGGCCCATTCCTGGGCTTTCCAGGCGTGTCTGATCCAGCGTGCCCGGAGATGTTGAGAGGTGCGGAACACGACTTCCGTGCCGTTCAGGCGTGACTTGTAGAACGTATGCTTGCCGCTACCCGCCAGCAGGTCGTAACGGTGTACATCGGGCTGAGCGAAGGCGTGTTCTATCGTGTACCCAAGGTGCAGTGTGCCCAACGACACCTTGTTGTCAAACTGTTCTTCGAAACCAGCTTGTATGTTGTATATCCTGTCGGCGACCTTTACATCATAGAGTACCGAAACCGGCCGACCCTTGATTTCCAGCAGGGTGAACTGGGGCAGCACTCGGCCATTCAAACGGCCCAGAAACCGTCGGTGAAACTCCAGGCTGGGACCGTCGAAACATGGCTTGCCCCAGCGCCGCTCGTGAAAAGCGTTGAGCTTCTTGAGGGCGCGTTCACTGTTGTTCTCGGGAACGATGCTTGCGGGAGTGCCCTTGCGCTCCAGGTAGTTACGACGGTTGAAAGCCTTCAACCGGGTGTTTGCCCCCAAGCCATTCAGCCAGTTTGTGAAATCGCCCGTCGTGTCTATGAAGATGCCTGATTCCTGTCGTCTTGGCCCTTCGTGAAGCCCTAGTCGCTGTACCAGCAGGCTTAGAGGAGAGTTCGCCGAGACCACGTGGTCGGAGACCGCTAGCAGACCCCACGGCTCCTCCCGCAACTGGTGCGCAAACGCGTTGACCACCTCATCATGATGGTGCTGGTCGATGATGAGGTCCACATACTCGGTTCGCACAGTAGGCGCAATGCGCGCCGCGTTTCCAAGAATATGGACTTCTTCAACGGAAGGTCCCAGGCGCAGCCTGCGGCGGCGCCGGTAAAGCGGAGCCATGCCCACCAGACTGCCCTCGCGATAAGCCGCGAGCAACACCAGCTCCAGCTCTAGCGGTTTGCTCCAGGTTTCCCACCAGGCGGACAACCACTCCCAGCCCATGAACAGCGGGTCGGCATTCGACCTGCCGAGCAGCTCGGACCACGCATCCTGAAGTGCCAGGAAGTCCTCCTCGGTGAGCCGTTCGACTTTCAAGGCGCTACCGGCGCCGGCTGTTACTTGCGGGTTGCCGCTAACCGCCGTCTTGGCGCTGGCGGCACGCCGATGAAGCAGCCCCCTGATGGCGTGGCGAAATGGCATGGGATCGGTTAGGCGGAAGAGCAGAGGGCGGGGAAGGCCTTGGCGACAGCTCTTTGTCAGGAGTTTCAGCACTTTCCCGGCGTTTTTCTCCTGTCGGCAATGGCGCAGGGTGCCCAGTTCGTCAACCCACATCGGGAAGCGAGTGGTCGTCGAGGAGGGTTGCCGGTCGTCGGGCAGCCCAAGGCAATGTGCGACCAGGGCGGCGGTCGGGTTGTGCCCAGCGGCGAGTGCCACGGCGGACTGATGGTCGTTTCTGCCCACGGTGGGCTCGGTGATATAGAACTTCCCGGTTCGTGCATCCTTCTTGTATTCGATGGAGCCCAGCCCCTTTAGCCCTGCTCGTTGCAGAATGTTGCGGCTAAGGTCCAGCAGAGAAGGGTCATCAATCGCTTGGCATATCGCGGTGGAACCGGTGAGCGGAGGCCATTGCAGGTATTTTCTGCCGGCCAGCTGGTCGAGCACCTCGCCATGCTCGTTCATGGCAAACAGGCAGAAATAGACGGCGTCGTCGCCCCCCTCTATCCAGGACTGGACCAGGTAGCGGGGGCAGAGCTGAAAGAGGTCTTCGCGGCCAAGAGCCTGCTCGCAGTCATCATCATCTCGCAGCCAAAGCACCTTCTGGTTCGGCATGACCGAATCCCAGGCTGGGGTGCGAACCAGCGGTTTGAGAATCGCAGGACGGGGCATCTCGGATAGTGCCCGGGCCAGTTGCTCATGCCCGTTCACGATCAGCGATGGTGGTACGTCGTAGCCATGTTCCTCTGCCCATGCCTGGAATGCGGTCTTGTCCAGCATGCGCTCCGTCGCATCTGCGTCGGGTAGTGTCAGTTGAAAAAAAGCCTGCAGATCCCCTCGATGGGTGCTTGCCGCCTGGACCAGATCGTCCTGGGAGAACAGGAGAACGGGTTTGTCCTCGAATTTTCTGGATTCTGCCAGGGCGAGGAGTTCGGCTATCTGGCCATTGGCATCCGCCTCGGCGTGCACGAGTTCGTCCCACGCACGGGAATGGCAGATGGGTGCATCCGGGCGAGCTGTGATTCCTATACAGTGGACCGGCAGTTGCCGCAGCGCTCGGGCAGTGGTGAGCCCCGTCGGGGTATCCGCACCGGTGATGATGACCGTGTGTTTTTTCATGCCCTGAGTAACGCCGGCGCGCCTTGCGCGCATTGGTGTTCAAGCCATGCCTGGAACATCAGAATGCTCCAGAGGTAGAAGCTGTGATCGCCCTTTCCCTGTGTATGGTCATTCCAGAATGCCCGTACGATTGATGTATTCCAGTAGCCTTCCCTGTCGAGCCGCTGGACGTCCAGCAAAGCCTCGGCCCAATCGCGCAGTTCATGGCGGAGCCAGTGTGCCACCGGAACGGCGAAGCCCTGCTTCGGGCGGTCCCCCAACTCT
>JAFIFV010000060.1 GCA_020831845.1 Ectothiorhodospiraceae bacterium | reverse complement strand
CCCCAACCGGGGCCATTTGGTCACCCGCCGGGGGGCTTGACTACGGTTGTGTGGGTGGTGGGTTGCGTTGGCCCCCACCCCAACCTACACGGGCTTTACTCCGAGAGGAGCAGGTGGCGGGTGGTGGGTCTTTCGCCGTCGACCACCGCGACGATGGCGACGTCGTCACCGGCCAGCGATTGCACGCGCACCTGGCCGATGGCGTCGCCCGGCAGCCAGCCGGCGGGCTGCCCTGCCGGGCCGCGCAGCAGGCGGCCGGGCTCGGTGACCGTCAGCGTGTCGCCTGCCCTCAGGCCGGATTCCCGGCCGGCGTTGATGGCCAGCATGTTGTTGTCGTCATTGAACACGCGGGCCTGCCATGGTGCAGCCCGGGTGCGTTCCAGCCCGGAGCGCAGCATACGGTCGACCAGGCTTTCAAGCGCCAGGTCGGGGATGCCGTCGCTGCCGGTGGGCAGGGAAATGGATTGCTCGCTGCTCTGCCAGCCCAGCGCCGTGTCCAGCGTGCGCCACCGGGCCTCGCCCTGTTCGTCCACGCTGATCTGCATGACCAGCCGCAGGCCGGGATAGATTGCCAGTGCGTCGGCGCATTCCAGCAGCCGTCCGGTGTCGCAATTGGCTTCGGCCAGTGCATCACGGGTGGAGTCCGCGCCGTGCAGTGCCACGGCCTTGCCTCCGGCTGCGCGGGTGAATGCGTCTTCCACCGCTTCCCGGTCCTGGGCGTCCACCAGCAGGCCCACCCGATGGCGCAGGCCCTCCGCCGGCGGTGTGGCCTCGGGAGTGCGCTCCCGGGCTTCCAGGCGCCGTACGGCCTCTTCCAGCTCGGCCACGCGCTGCTCGTCCATCGAATCCGGATCGGTGCGCATGCGCTCGAACATACCGTCCAGGATGCCCGGCCGGTTGCTCAGGTCCAGTTCCTGCTCGCCAAAGGCTTCCACCACCAGCGGGTCCTTGTACGGGTCCTGGTAGGAGTCGGTGGCGCAGGCTGCGAGCAGGGCGGCGGGCAGCGCCAGCAGGAGCAGGGAACGGGTGGAGGGACGGATGGACATGAATATGACTCCGGACTGCTGTAATGGTTGTGGGTCGAGCATAGGGAAACGGCGGCGCGTAGGCAATCGGCAGTGTTTCTGCGAACATGCAATATGCCTCGCCGTGCCGCCGTGCAGGCGCAGAACAGGAGAACTCCGGTGCCCCGTCTACTGCATTCCATGCTGTTGGTCTCCCTGCTGCTGGTCACGCCGCAGGCGTTCGCGGAGCGCGTGGAGGTGCCGCTGAACCTGGATCTGCGTTACCTGGAGGGGCGGGTGGCGGCTGCGCTGGGGCTGGATGAGCAAGGCCGGGGGCGACTGGCGGAGGATGCCTGCAACCGGGTGGACGTCTCCGATATGGAGCTGGCCTCGGCGGACGGGAGGCTGCGGGTCTCCATGGCCGTGACGGCGGATGTGGGAACCTATGTGTTCGGCCAGTGCCGTGGTCCGGGGCGCTGGCAGGGGCGCATGCTGGTGGATATGGCACCGTCCGTGGACGAGGAGGGGCTGCTGGTGCGGCTCTCGCCGGAAACGGCCGAACTCCGGCGCCCGGACGGCAGCGAAGGCCTGTTGACCAGACCGGCGCGACTGCTGGCGGAGAACCTGATACTGCCGCGCATGCGGGAGACGGTGGTTGATCTGCGGGAACCGCTGAACGCGCTGGACGCGATGCTGCAGCAGTTGCTGGTGGATGCCGGCAGCTCCGCTCCCGAGCTGACCGATCGCAGTCGGTTATCGCGTGTATCGGTGGAAGACGACGGCATCCGTGCCATGCTGGTCTTCGATCTGCAGCCGGGGGCGCCGCGCGATCCTGCCGCGGAGCCGCCCCTGGATGAATCGGAACTGGCCGAATGGCAGCGGCTGGAAGACGAGCTGGACGGCTTTCTGACCGCGGTCATCAGTCAGGTCGCGCGGCATGCGGAGGACCGCGGTCTGCAACTGGACCTGCTCGGTGTGCTGCTGGACGCGCGCTGGGCGATCTCCCGGGCATTGGTCGAGGACGACCCGCGCACGGACCCGGTCCGCGAGCTGTTCGTGGAGACCTGGAACCAGCTCCGGCCCCATATGGCAGAACTGGACCGCACCGAGCAGTTGCCCCAGGACGTGGGACTCCAACTGGCGGCGTTCGTTGCCGGAGGGGATGCGATCACGGCGCTGGACGCGCTGGGGCCGGAATACGGTGTGGAAGTGTCCCGTGACGGCCTGCGCCGGCTGGCGCGCATGCTGCTTGCCGATGACGCCCCGGCCAGGTTTACGCCGCTACCACTGGAGGTGGACCCGATACTGAGGGACCTGTTCCAGCCCCAGCGCAGCCAGGCCTGGGAAGAGCAGGGCGGCGCTTATCCGCTGTTGCGCTGGCTGATTGCAGAGGCGCACGCCGCCCCCTCGCCGGCGGAGGCGCTGCGCGGCCGGGTGCCACGGCTGGCGACGCTGGACGAGTATCTGGACCTGGTTTCCCAGCTGCTGGGTACGGAGGCGCGGGCGCGACTGGTGGGGGAGTCACGGGTGCCGCACGTGTTCCGCTACATGCTCGACCCGCTGGTACGGGCCACGGCCTGGAAGGAATCCTGCTGGCGGCAGTACCACGGCTCCACCAGCAATCCCCGTGTGCTCACTTCGTCGGTCGGTGCGCTGGGCATGATGCAGGTGCATGCGCGCGTGTGGCGCGGCGTGTATGACCAGCAGCGGCTCGCGGACGATGTGCAGTACAACGTTCGCGCCGGTATCGAGATCCTGGAATACTACCTGGTGGACTACGCCATCCGCCGCGGCGAGCACCGGCAGCCGGGCGGTATCGAGAATCTGGTGCGCGCCACCTATGCCGCCTACAACGGCGGCCCCGGTCACCTGAGCCGTTATCGCCGGGACGATGTTCAGACGAGCCTGCGGATCATCGACCGCGAGTTCTGGCGACATTACCAGATCATGAAGGAAACCCGGTGGCCGGATGTGGGGAGTTGTTATCCGGTTTCGTGAGTTCGGCGGTGGTGGTTCGGGCTTCGCCCGACGGTAGCAACCGCTGCGCGGTTACTCCCCTACGGCTATGGCGAGCGAGGTACCGGCCAGGCCCCGCAGCCCGCAAGGTCTGCGCACCGGATGTGCCCGGCATGGTGCACACCCTACACGACGGGCAACCCGTTTCCCGACCGTGAAACTCCCCCTACCTTGTAGGGTGCTCAGAGCCGCAGGCGATGCGCACCACCCTCGACTGGCGGTACCCGCGTTTAAGCGCGAGCAGAGCGTCGTAGGGTGTGCAGGCCGCAAGGCCTGCGCACCGAACATGCCCGGAATGGCGCACGCCACGTCGTGAAGCACACCCTGCAGGGCTTTCGCGAAGATCGCGATGCGCAGATAAGTCCCGCCGCCCGCAACCGCCGCTGGCATAAAACATAAAAAAGGGCGCCCGAAGGCGCCCTTAAGCAGGTACTGCTGTGTTGTTGTTGCTTAGAACTGAACGTTCACACCCGTCACGAAGCCGCTGGTGTTGTTGCCCAGCAGGTCTTCGGAATCAGCGTAACCGATGGCGGCAAACAGGTTGGTCGCCGGGTTCAGCTGATAATCGGCACGAAGGTCAACGAAGGTCACGTCTTCGTCGATGTCCAGGTGATCACGGTCGTAGTTCACCCAGCCGATGGCCGGCGTCAGGGTGACAACCGGGCTGATAGCCAACTGGGCGCGAATAGCGACAAGCGTGGTGCTGTTGTCGGTCTGATCGCCGAACGGACCATCTTCGTCGCCGGTACCCTGGCCGCCAAGGTTCAGGCCGCCAATGCGGGTGGCCGTAACGTCGTGGTCCGGGCTGTTGTGGATCAGGCTGGAGAAGGAATCGAAGCCGCCGGCCACCAGGGCGCCGCCCTGCTGGTTGAAGACCTGACCTTCCAGGCGGATATCCGGAGTAGCCTGGAAGCCGGCGCGGATGAAGCCAGCGAAGGTGTCTTCAGTGTACACGGTGCCGCGGCTGCCGCCGAGGTAGTGCATGCCGACCGTCATATCCACGGGGCCCATTACGCCGCTCACGTAGGGGGACACGAGCGTAGCACCACGGAGACCGTAGCCAACGCCGGTGTCGCCGGCACCGCTGGCACCAGCTTCAAACTGGGTGAACAGAATGCCGTAGTTCCAGCCGGTGGCGCCGATCGGGCCCAGGAAGGCCACGTTCAGCTGCTGGCCGTCGGTGGCGCGATCAGTGTCGTCAATCTGCTGACGACGGTCGTAGGAGATGGACAGAGTCTGCCCGGCCACACGAGTGGCGTAACCGATGCGGTCACGACGGTCATCGGAGGCAGTCATGTTGTGGTTCCAGCTGGAGATCTGGCGGCCAACGGACAGCGCGCCCGGGCCCAGCGGGAAGCGGACGAAACCGTAGTCCAACTGCACGGTACGGTTGCCGCGCGTGGTGAACGGGTTTTCGTCGATCGCGGAGCCGCTATTGTCACCGGCCCAACGATCGTTGAACAGGTTCAAACGTGCATTGACAGATACGCCGTTGCCGGCGTCGATAGCGGTTGCCAGGCGAATGCGCTGCTCGAAACCGGTAGCACGATCATTCTCGGAACCGCGAACGTTGTAATAATCGAAATCAACGTCACCACCGAACTGCACGTCGGCGGCAAAGGCGCCAGGAGCGGCGATCAGGCCGGCCAGGGCCAGGGCGGAAAGCTTATTCATGGATGAATCCCCTTAAACATTGTTGTAACGCTACAAGTGCGGTGCCTTGCGCGCCTTCCCGGCGCTACGTATACACCCCACGGGGTTGGAGGCGTGGCCTCCAGTCTTTCGCGTTGCTTTTTTGCAACACCACCGCGCGGGTGGTTAGGGCAATAATACAACACAATTTAATCTCTGCAACCCCCCGATGTAATCGATTAACTTAAGAAGTTACTTTAAGTTCTGTTGGTGCGTCGCAACAAACAGGTGTCTGCCGCACGCAACAAAGCACAGGCAAGGTTGAGGAAAGGTGTGCAGGAAGGCTGACGGGTGGGAAAGCCGCTCAGGAACTGGGCTCGCGCAAAAGCTGTCTCCTCAAGGTGTTACGGGCTGTCGTTGTTCTTGTTGTAAAGCGCTCGGTGGTTGTCGTTATTCGGCGCCACCGCCATGGGAACCCATTACAAGCGCCGGGTCAAGCAGAAAGATCCGGGACATGGAAGCATGTGAATCAGTTCACGGTTTCGGGAATTGGTGATATTTCCCGCCCCGTTCCGGATCCCGTAGGTTGGCGGTGAGCGCAGCGAACCCCAACAAACCCAACGCCTCCCAGTCTCAATCGTCGGACGCATCCCTTGGGCCCTGGTTTCCATTTCCGGGCTTGGGGCGGTGCGCAGGCCTGTGGCCTGCACACCCTACGCAGCCCACGTAGGGTGTAGGAGTGGGGCGTGGCCTGTTGGGGTTCGCTACGCTCACCGCCAACCTACCTTTATTTGAGTTCCGTGAGGCGGCGCTGGGCTTCCCGGTATTTTTCCGCCGTCTTGCGAAGGATGGCTTCCGGCAGTTCCGGGCCGGGCGGGGTCTTGTCCCAGTCCAGCGTTTCCAGGTAGTCGCGGACGAACTGCTTGTCGAAGCTGGGCGGGGAGATGCCGGGGCGGTACTGGTCCGCAGGCCAGAAGCGGGAGGAGTCCGGGGTGAGGGCCTCGTCGATCAGCACCAACTGGTCCTGGTCGTCCAGCCCGAACTCGAACTTGGTATCGGCGATGATGATGCCGCGCTCCAGGGCGTAGGCAGCGGCTTCGGTGTAGAGCGCCAGCGTGACGTCCCGCACCTGCTCCGCCCGAGCCCGCCCAAGCAGGCGCACCGTGTCCTCGAAGCTCACGTTCTCGTCGTGGTCGCCCACCTCGGCCTTGGTGGACGGGGTGTAGATGGGTTCCGGCAGACGGTCGGCCTGCTGCAGGCCGGGGGGCAGCGGTATGCCGCACACCGCGCCGGTGCGCTGGTAATCCTTCCAGCCGGAGCCGATCAGGTAGCCCCGGGCGATGGCTTCCACCGGCAGCGGGCGTAGCCGCTTCACCACCAGTGCGCGCCCCGTCACCAGGGCCCGCTCCCCCGGGTCCGGCACCGCCTTTTCCAGTGTCATGGCTGCCAGATGGTTGGGGATGATGTGCTGGAGTTTCTTGAACCAGAAGCTGGCCACGCTGGTCAGCACCGCGCCCTTGCCGGGGATGGGGTCCGGCAGCACCACATCAAAGGCGGACAGCCGGTCGGTGGTGACGATGAGCAGATGACAGGCATCCACCTCGTAGATGTCCCGAACCTTGCCCCGCTGCAGTAGCGGCAGGCTGGTGAGTTGCGTTTCATAAAGGGCGGCGGGTGCTTGGGTCATGGTCCGGCTCGGTGTTTATGGTTCAGGAAGGGGGGAGATTATACGAGCTTGGGCGAGGAATCCTATCCTGGTGAACGAAGTGGGTCTGGTTGGTATCGGCTTCGTCCCCGTCAGCCTTATGGTTGCCACCGTGGGGTGCGAGCCCGAGCCTGCGTGATCTCCAGAGGGTAGCCATGTCCGGCCTCGCGGCCGGATTGGTGGCAATCGCCTGTGGCGATTACCCCCCTACGCCGAAACCCCGACCATCCAGTCCACCCGCCGTAGGGGAGTAACCGCGCCAGCGGTTGCTACCGTCGGGCGAAAGCCCGAACCGAGCGTGAACGGAGACATTACCGGCCCTGTCCGGCCTCCCGGCCGGATCGGTGGCAATCGCCTGCGGCGATTACCCCCCTACGCGATGTCGTGCGGCCCGGGCCATGGTGGGTATGGTGCACACCCTACGGATGGTTTTCGGCGGAAGGGGAGTCCTGATTTTCCTGTTCGTTCCCGTTCGGGCGAGGGTGGGTGCCGAGGTATTCCACGGCCTCCTCGGAACTGAGGAAGACACGGCCGTCGCCCATGGCTTCCAGCAGGCCGGAGCCGCGCAGACGGTCCATGACCGGGCCCTTGACCTCGGCCAGGTGGAAGACGATGTTGCTGAGCGCCAGGTTCTCCGCCAGTTGTTCCAGCGTTTCCAGCGCGCTGTGATCGATGCGGTTCACCGCGCTGCAGATCAGCACCACGTGCTGAAGTTCCGGACGCTCGGCCACGCGGCGGGCCACCACCTGCTCCAGGAAGGCGGTGTTGGCGAAGTACAGGCTTTCGTCCATGCGCAGCAACAGCAGGTGCGGCCAGGTTTCCACATGGTGGCGTTCCTCGTTGCGGAAGTGCTCGGTGCCCGGTACCCGGCCGACCACGGCGGCATGCGGGTGGCCGGTACGCCAGAGAAAGGTGCCCACGGAGAGCAGCAGGCCGGCGGCCAGCCCCAGTTCGATATCCACCAGCACCACGCCCAGGAAGGTGACCATCAGCGCCAGGCCGTCGGCGTGGTCGAAGCGCCACGCCGCCTTCAGCGCCTTGACGTCGATCAGCGGAATGACCGCAGCGATGATCACCGCCGCCAGCACAGCCAGCGGCAAATACCGGAATACTGGCGTGAACAGCAGGGCGGAAAGCGCCACCAGCAGCGCGGTGACAATACCGGCGAGCTGGGAGCGGGCACCGGCTTCGAAGTTCACCATGGAGCGGGCAAAGCCGCCGGCCACTGGCATGGTACCGGTCAATGCCGCACCGGCGTTGGACGCTCCCAGCGCGATCAGTTCCCGATTCGGGTCCACCCGTTCCCGGCGTCGCCAGGCCAGTACGCGCGCCACCGAGACGCTTTCCACGTAGCCGATGATGCTGATCACCAGCGCGGCGGGCAACAGTTCCAGCCAGTGGTCGCCGGCGAGGAACTGCAGCGAGGGTACGGGCAGGCCGGCGGGAATGTCGCCCACCACGGCCACCGGCAGCAGGGGCAGGGTGAACGCGGCGATGGCAGTGGCGCCCAGCACAACCATCAACGGCGCCGTGCGGCTGGCCAGCAGGGTGGCACGGGGTGGAATGCCGAGTCGGGCCAGCGGTTTGAGCAGGGGGGCTTTCCTGGCCATCAATAGCAGCAACAAGGCCACCACGCCATAGATCAGCGGCCCGGGATCCAGCCGGGGCAGTTCCATGAACAAGTGCCCGAGCTGGGTCAGAGTGCCGGCATCCCGGGGCAGGGCGATGCCGGTCAACTGCGGTAACTGGCTGACGATGATGATGACCGCCGCCCCACTGGTGAAACCGGAGAGCACCGGGTGGCTGAGGAAATTGGCCAGTTCACCGAGCCGCAACAGCCCCATCAGCAGCAGGATGCCAGCGCTGAGCGCGGCCAGGGTGATTGCCCCCTGGAGCCATTCGGCGCTGCCGGGGTCGGCAGCGGTGCCGGCCAGGGCGTTGGCCACCAGCAATGCGGCGACCGACACGGGGCCGACCGCGAGGGTGCGGCTGGTACCGAACAGGGCGTAGACCAGCGGCGGCAGGATGCCCGCGTAAAGCCCCACGATGGGGGGCAAGCCGGCCAGCAGGGCCAGCGCCATGCCCTGAGGTACCAGCAGCAGCGCCGTGATGACGCCCGCAAGCAGGTCGTCGCGGAGCTGTGCGCCGCGGCTCCGGGGCAGCCAGTCGAGGATGGGAAGCCAGTGGGATAGGGGCTTGGGAGGCATCGGCGGCGAATGTGTTTCCTTATGTGGCGTCGGACTGATGGGCTGCTTCCAGTATGGGCGCATTTCCCGCGCTTATGCGGGATGCCGGTAGCGGCCGCGACGTGTCGCCCCCGGGTGCAATTGTTGCTGCCTGGTAGGTTGGGGTGAGCCCAGCGAACCCCAACAGCCCTAGGTATTCGCTTCGCCGGTGGCGGCTATTCGTGCTGGGGGTGTTGTTTACACACACGCTAGGTTTGCCCGGATTGCGGTTTGTTGGGGTTCGCTGGGCTCACCCCAACCTGCATTAGAGTTTTTTATTATATAGATATTTCGTTTTTGTATAAAGCTAGCCGTTCTTGATCTGCTGGTAGGCGTCCAGGGCCTGCTGCCGGCTTTCCTTAAGGTCCACGATGGGGGGCGGGTAGTCGCTGCCGAGTCGCAGCCCGGCTTGTTCCAGTGCCGACCCGGGGGCTTTCCACGGCTGGTGGATGTGCTCGGCGGGCAGCTTGCCCAGTTCCGGTACCCACCGGCGAACGTAATCGCCGTCCGGGTCGAACCGCTCTCCCTGACGGACTGGGTTGAAGATGCGGAAGTACGGTGCGGCGTCCGCGCCGCAACCCTGGATCCACTGCCAGCCCATGCTGTTGTTGGCAAGGTCGGCGTCCACCAGCGTGTCCCAGAACCAGGCTTCGCCTCGCTGCCAGGGAATACGCAGGTTCTTGGTGAGCAGCGAGCCCACGATCATGCGCACGCGGTTGTGCATCCAGCCGGTTTCCCAGAGCTGCCGCATGCCGGCATCGACGATGGGAATGCCCGTGCGGCCGTGTTGCCAGGCTTCCAGCGCATCGTCGGCATCCCTGGCCCAGGGGAAGTCCTCGAAGCGGCGGTCCAGTGGCTGGGTCGGCATGCCGGGGTTGTGGTAGAGCAGGTGGTGCGCGAATTCCCGCCAACCCACTTCTGCCAGGAATTTTTCGGCGTCCCCACTGCCTGCCAGCCGGGAGGCCTGCACCGAGGCCCAGACCTGCCGGGGCCCGATCTCGCCGAAATGCAGGTGGGGGGACAGCCCGGACGTGCTGTCGCAGGCAGGCAGGTCGCGCTGCCCCCCATACCCTGACAGGCGCTCGCGCAGGAACGCGTCCAGCCGCTGCTGGGCGCCGTCCTCGCCGGGCGTCCAGCAGGGCTCGAAGCCGCGATACCAGGGAATGGCCGGTAGCAGGTCCAGATCGGCAATTGCCTCCCCCGTCGGCCAGTGGTCGTGGGTGGGCAGGCGGGGAACGTCCAGCGGGGCCGAGTCCGGCCCCAGCTTGCGCAGGTTTCGCCAGAACGGCGTGAAGGCGCGGTAGCTGCCGCCTTCCTGTTTGCGTACCTCCCAGGGCTCCCGTAGCAATCGGGCGTTGAAACTGGCCGCCTCCAGCCCATCTTCCCGCAGCGCGGTCTTGATGCGGCGGTCCCGCGCGATGGCTGCGGGCTCGTAGAGGCGGTTCCAGTAAACCGTGCCGGCTCCGGTTTCGCGCGCCAGTTCCCGCAATGCTTCCAGGCTGTCCCCGCAACGGCGGATGATCAACTGCGACTGCCGCTGGACCAGGCTGGCGCCCAGCCGTTCAAGGCTATGGTGCAGCCACCAGCGGCTGGCGCCGCCTTCAGGCCAGTCATCTTGTTCGGTCGGGGCGTGGAGGTACACAGGTATCACGGGGCCACGGCTTGCGGCGGCGTGCAGGGCGGGGTTATCGGCCAGGCGCAGGTCGCGCCGCAACCAGACCAGGCAAGGGCGCGCCACGGTCAGTTGCCGCTGCGCCCGAGGCCCGCGTTGGTGACTGGCGGTATGTGCCGGCCGATGATTTGCAGTGCCATGTCCGGCGAGGGCACCGGCAGCAGATGGTCTGGTGAGCCCTCGGTAACCCAATCGGCGGCATCGCTCAGCAGGAAGGCGGGCGCATTGACCCCGGCCAGCGTCTCCAGCAGATCGTCCGGGGGTGCCTTGCCGCGGGAGCCGCCGAGGACGAGCCCGGCGCAGCGGCAAGTGCCCAGCGCACGGGCCAGCGTGGCGGATGAAACGTCGGTGCCCAGCATGATGCAACGGTAGCCGCGGCCCTGGGCGGCCACCGCCAATTGCATCAGGTCATAGTCGTCGCAATGTCCGTCCACGGTTGCCAGCAGCAGCTTCGGCCCCGAGGAATAGGGAAGTTGATGGTGGAACCGGGCACAGAGCTTGTTGCGCAGGAAGGACTTCAGGAAGTGGAACCGGCCGCGGGAGAGGGGGTCGTCCTCGCCGGCCTTGCGCGTTTCCTCCAGCAAGGGAGTAGCGATGCGCCGCATCACCTGGTCCACCGGGAACAGGCCCAGCGCCGAGCCGTACGCCTGCTCCAGTGCCAGGTCATCCAGCGAGGATAATGCGTGGTCCCAGCGCTGGCGGTGTTCGTCCCACGTCGAGACATCGGTTTCGGTGACGGTGGCCGCGGATTCTGTCTGCGGCTGGCCGCGGTCCAATGCCTGTTCGGCCTGGCTGATTGGAATGCCCCGCTCCAGCAGCACCAGGATCTGCTGGATGCGATCAATGTCTCGCTCGGTGTAAAGACGGTGACCCTTGGGTGTACGTTGCGGCCGGATCAGGCCGTACCGTCGCTCCCAGGCGCGCAATGTCACCGGGTTGACCCCGGTCATCGCCGAGATGGTGCGAATCGGATACAGGCCTTTGCTCAACGGTTGCGCTCCTGACTTGCCCGGCAAGCCGCACTGGGGGCTGATGTACAACTATTGTATCACTTATTCCGGGCTACCGTTCAAACACTTTTGGCAGGTTCGGCTCTTTCCAGCGTTTCGTACACCAGCGGGTAAGGGCTGCCCTCGCCCGGCGCCTGGTTTTCGCGGCTTGCCACACGCCATTCGGTCGGATCGAACTCCGGGAAATAGGTATCCCCCGAAACATCCGCGTCCACCCAGGTGAGGTAAAGCCGGTGCGCCGTGGGCAGAAACAGCCGATAGATCTCGGCGCCCCCGATGATCATCACCTCGTCCGCGCTGCCGGCCAGGGCAAGTGCCTGTTCCGGGCTGTGCGCCACCTGACAGCCGGGGGCCCGGAAGGTGGTGTCGCGGGTGATGACGATATTCTGCCTGTCCGGCAGCGCGCGGCCGATGGAGGCGTGGTTGCGCCGGCCCATGATGATGGGTTTGCCCAGGGTGAGGCGCTTGAAGTGGCGCAGGTCGTCGCGGATGCGCCAGGGCAGCTCGTTGTCGCGGCCGATCACCCGGTCGCGGGTGAGGGCGGCGATCAGCGAGATGGTCGGGGCCCGGGGCATGGTTATACCGCCACCGGTGCCTTGATGTGCGGATGACACTGGTAGCCCTCCAGCCGGAAGTCCTCGTAGCGGAAGCCGAAGATGTCGGCGACGTCCGGGTTCAGGTGCATGGTGGGCAGCGGGTAGGGCTCGCGGGCCAGTTGCTGGTCCGCCTGCTCCAGGTGGTTCAGGTAAAGGTGCGCGTCACCCAGGGTATGAATGAAATCGCCGGGCTTCAGGCCGGTGACCTGGGCCACCATCAGCGTCAGCAGCGCGTAGGAGGCGATATTGAACGGCACCCCCAGGAAAATGTCGGCGCTGCGCTGGTAGAGCTGGCAGGAAAGGCGGCCCTCGGCCACGTAGAACTGGAACAGCGTGTGGCAGGGCGGCAGTGCCATGGAGTCCACTTCCGCCGGGTTCCAGGCGCTGACGATCAGCCGGCGGGAGTCCGGGTTGGTGCGAATCTGCCGTACCACATTGGCGATCTGGTCCATGGAGCCGCCATCCGGCGTGGGCCAGGAACGCCACTGGACGCCGTAGACCGGCCCCAGGTCGCCGTTTTCATCGGCCCACTCGTCCCAGATGCTGACGCCGTGTTCCTTCAGGTAGGCGATATTGCTGTCACCGCGCAGGAACCAGAGCAGCTCGTGGATGATGGATTTCAGATGCACCTTCTTGGTGGTAACCAGCGGGAAGCCTCGCTCCAGCTCGAAGCGCATCTGGTGGCCGAAGACCGACAGCGTGCCGGTGCCGGTGCGGTCTTCCTTCCGGGTGCCGGTGTCGCGGACCCGGCGCATCAGATCGAGATACTGTTGCATGCCTTATTTCCCTGCGCGCCCTGCCTTGCCGTCGGGGACGTCGTTACGCCGGTAGGCGAGCGCCAGCAGGAGCACGCCCAGCGCGATCATGGGCAGTGTCAGCAATTGCCCCATGGTGAACCAGTCGAAGGCCAGATAGCCGATGTGGGCATCCGGCATGCGGAAGAACTCCACGAAGAAGCGGAACACGCCGTACAGCGTCAGGAAGAGCCCGGACACCGCCATGGTGGGGCGCGGTTTGCGGGAGAAAAGCCACAGCACCACGAACAGGACCACCCCCTCCAGCAGGAACTGGTAGAGCTGCGAGGGGTGGCGCGGCTCCGGCCCCAGCGGCGGGTAGACCATGCCCCAGGGCACGGAAGTGACCTTGCCCCAGAGTTCGCCGTTGATGAAATTGCCAATGCGTCCGGCTCCCAGGCCGATGGTAACGAGGGGGGCGACGAAATCCATGAGCCGGAAATAGTCGATGCCGTGCTTGCGGCAGTAGAGCCAGCAGGCCAGCAGCACGCCCAGCAGGCCGCCGTGGAAACTCATGCCCCCCTGCCAGAGACGGATCAGCCGCAGCGGATCGTTCAACACCTGGCCCATGTCGTAGAACAGGATGTAGCCGATACGCCCGCCGGCGATGACGCCGAAGGCCACGTAGATCAGCAGGTCTTCCATCTGGGCCGGGCGCACCGGGCTCCAGGGGCGGCGCGCCGCCACGCGGCCCAGCCACCAGCCCCCCAGGAAGCCGACGCCGTACATCAGGCCGTACCAGTGAATGGCCAGCGGACCGAGCTGGAGCGCGACGGGATCGATGTCGGGATAGGTGAGCATGGGCGGATATTAATGGATGAGCCGCGCAATTCCCATCCGTGTTGCTGCGTAGCCAGTGCCGGGTGGCTACGCTCACCATCGGTTCGGGCTTTCGCCCGACGGTAGCAACCGCTGCGCGGTTACTCCCCTACGGTGGGACGGGCTTGACGGTCGGGGTTTTGGCGTAGGGGGGTAATCGCCACAGGCGATTGCCACCGATCCGGCCGCGAGGCCGGAAAGGGCCAGCGCTTCCCTACGGCAAGGCATAGGTGCCGGTCACGTGCGCCACCGGCTTGTCCGGGTCTTCCCCCCACATCTTCACGGTGCCCACGATCAGCCGTCGGCCCAGTTTCAGCAGTTCGCCCTCGGCATGGACGTCGGCGGCCGGGGCCTTGCGCAGGAAGTGGATGGACATCTCCGAGGTGACCGCCATATCCACCCGGCCGACCGTGCTGAAGACTACGGCCCACAGTGCGGTGTCGGCCAGTGCCATGATCGCCGGGCCGGACACCACACCCCCGGGGCGCACACAGAAGGCCTGCCAGGGCAGGCGCAACCGGGCATAGCCGAATTCCAGGGCTTCCACCTGAATATCCATCATTTCGGCCAGCGGCACGCCGGCCCGGCAGATGGTGTTGAACTCCTCGGCGGTGACTCTTGAAACATCGCGAGCGGACATGGGTGCTCCTCTGGATATTCTGCTTGTGGTTGGTGTGCAGGGTGCTCAGAGCCGAAGGCGATGCGCACCGTGGAGGCGTGTTCGGCGCGCATCGCTGCGCTCTGAGCACCCTGCCTTGTAGCAGGCGTAGGGTGTGCACCGCAGGTGCGCACCATTTCTCAGCATGGCCCCATGCGCAGCCCAGTCATTTCTTCACCGCCGCGTCATCCTTAAGCTCCGCCGCCTGGTCCCTGAGCACGAACTTCTGGATCTTGCCGGTGGAGGTCTTGGGAAGTTCGCCGAAGATGATGTGCCGCGGTACCTTGAAGTGGGCCATGTTGTCCCGGCAGTAGGCGATGATCTCCTCGGCCGTGGCCTGCTTGCCCGGACGCAGGGTCACGAAGGCGCAGGGGGTTTCTCCCCAGCGCTCGCTGGGGGCGGCGACCACGGCGGCCTCGAGGACCGCCGGGTGGGCGTAGAGTATGCCTTCGACCTCGATGGTGGAGATGTTCTCGCCGCCGGAGATGATGACGTCCTTGGCCCGGTCCTTGATCTCCAGGTAGCCGTCCGGATGCCACACGGCCAGGTCGCCGGTGTGGTACCAGCCGCCGCGGAACGCTTCGGCCGTGGCGTCCGGGTTCTTGAGGTATCCGGTCATGACGCTGTTGCCGCGGACCATGATCTCGCCCATGGTGCGACCGTCCATCTGTACCGGTTCCAGCGTTTTGGGATCGGCAACCATGCTGTCCTCAATGGTGAGGTAGCGGACCCCCTGGCGGGCGGTTTTTTCCGCTCGCTTGTTGACGTCCAGATCGTCCCATTCACTCTGCCAGGCGCAATAGTGGGACGGCCCATAGGTTTCGGTGAGCCCGTACAGATGCACCACGTGGATGCCGATGCGTTCCAGCGCGCTGATCACGGCGGCCGGCGGTGCCGCGCCGCCGACATAGGCGGTGACCTCGTGGCCCAGCTTCAGCGAAGCGGCTTCCGGCGCATTGCAGAGCATGTTCAGCACCAGCGGAGCACCGCAGAAATGCGTAACTTTGTTGGCCTGGATGGAACGGAAGATCTCGGCCGGATCCACTGCCCGGAGGCAGACGCTGGTGCCGGCCACCGCAGGCAGCGTCCACGGGAAACGCCAGCCGTTGCAGTGGAACATCGGCAGGGTCCACAAGTAGGTGGGGTGGCGCGCCATCTGGCAGGCGATGATGTTGCTGAACGCTCCCTGGTGGGCGCCGCGGTGATGGTAGAGCACCCCCTTGGGATTGCCCGTGGTGCCGGAGGTGTAGTTCAGGCTGATGGTGTCCATCTCGCTGGCGGGCCACTGCCACTGGAAGCCGCCGTCGCCTTCGGCCAGCAGGGCTTCGTAGTCCAGGTCGCCCAGGCGTTCTCCGCCCGGTCCCAGGGGGTCGTCCACATCCACCACCAGCAACCTGCGGCTGGTCAGCGCCAGGGCTTCCTTCATCACCGGCGAGAAGCCGGTGTCGGTGATCAGTACCTGGGCCTCGCCATGGTCCAGGATAAAGGCGATGGTGCGGGCGTCCAGCCGTATGTTGATCGCGTTCAGCACGCAGCCGGCCATGGGAACGCCGTAATGCGCCTCCAGCATCGCGGGGATGTTGGGCAGCATGGCCGCCACCGTGCTTCCGGGCCTGGCGCCGCGGCGCTGCAGGGCGGAGGCGAGGCGGCGGCAGCGCAGGTTGTAGGCGGCGTAGCTGTAATGCTGTTCGCCATGAATGACAGCGGTGTGCTCCGGGTAGACGGTCGTCGCCCAGTCCAGCAGCGACAGGGGCGTCAAGGGAACATGGTTCGGGGCGAGGCCCGGCGTGTCGGTCATGATGTGGTCTCCTCCTCGCCGGTGGGCCGGCGTGTGGTTCTGTCAAGGAAGTGCTGCAAGGGCACGTCTGCACTTCGGGCTGCGCCCGACGGTAGCAACCGCTTGCGCGGTTACTCCCCTACGGCGGGCCTTTTTCAGGCGTAGGGGGGTAATCGCCACGGGCGATTGCCACCGATCCGGCCGTCAGGCCGCGAACCCCAACACATCACCCCTCGTATGTCTGCAGTCCGGCCATATCGATCACATCGATGTGGCCGTACTCAACCTTCAGCAGTCGGGCATCCTCCAGTTCCCGCAGCGCCTGGTTCACCCGTTGGCGCGACATGCCGGCAAGCTGTGCCACGTCCTCCTGCGAGAGTTTCAGGCGCTGCGTGGTGTTGGGATACAGGTAGGGATTGAACAGCGTGGCCAGACAGCGAGCCACCCGTGCTTCCGGCTTCAGCATGCGGTCGAATCCCACCATGGAAATGAACAGGCCCAGGCGTTCATTCAACTGGTGCAGCAGGAAGCGGTTGAAGGCGATGCTGTTGTCCAGCAGCCAGGTGAAGGTGCTGCGGGGCATCAGTGCGATGCGGGAGTTGCACACGGCCACGCCGTCGTAGCGGCGCGGTTCGTCCTTCAGCAGCGAGCCTTCTCCGAACCAGCCGCCGGCGGTGATACCGGTGAACGTGACCGACTTGCCTTCGGGTGACAGCGCCGTGAGTTTCACCAGGCCGTCGATCACACCGATCCAGTGGACCGCCGAGCGTCCCTGATGGCAGACGAACTCGCCGGGTTTCACATGCTTCTCCACCACGTGCCGGCGCACGTTCTCGAATGCGTCCGGGGACAGGTCGCGCGCCCAGAGGGAGTCGCGCAGGACATCCTCCAGGCTGGCGCCTTGGCCTCTGCCGGATGCTTCCGTCTGCTCGAGGTCCATCGGGTTGGTGGTCGGGGTGTCGCCCATAGTCGCTTCGCAGTCCAATGCGGCTCCAGTCAAACACCCATAAAATCACCAAAGCAGGTTCGGCCTCAACTCTGTGTGTATCAAGTGACCGGTGTTCGGCGCGCGGTTCACTTCGTCACCGTCGCGTCCGCGGGAAGCGGATCAGCGCTTCCTGTGCCGGCCGTCCTGGGCTCCACCGTCAAAGCGGCCGTTGTTTTTCCAGGCCGGTTTCGAGATTGTCGCTCAGGCGACAGCCAGCCGACCGCGAAATGCTGTATAGATAGGTGCAAGGAAGCGCTGAGGACTTCGGCTGGCGACTGATACAAACGCTTGCATTTATCCTTGGACGCGTTAGCCTGATTTCGTAAATAGTAAGTATAAAAGCGGTCAATAATCATAAGGCTGCAAAATAAATTTGGAGGAGAAGCCTCGTGAGGTGTGTCCGTCTGCAAGCGGGCAGCCCCCGGCGTTCGTGTCTGGCCGTGGGTTCCGCAGTTCCGTCTATCTCCCCGTTGTCCGCCGTTGCCGCGGACATGCAACTGTTCCCGTGGGGTGGTTCCCTACTCCGTGTTCACAGCCAGGCCATTGGCGCCGGTTGCCAGCCCGAGGAAAGTCACTATGGTTGCGAGTGATCTGGATACCTTTCCGAAGCTGCTCATGAACAACGCCAAGGTGCGTGGCGGAAAGGACGCCATGCGCGAGAAGGATCTCGGCATCTGGCAAACATGGACCTGGAGTGAGGTGCTGGAGGAAGTCAGCGCCCTGGCTGGCGGCTTCAAGGCGCTGGGCCTTCAGCGTGGCGACCGGGTGGCGATCATCGGCGACAACAGGCCGCAACTCTACTGGACGGTGGCGGCGGCGCAGGCCATGGGTGCGGTGCCTGTGCCGCTGTACCAGGACTCCGTGGGCGAGGAAATGCAGTACGTGCTGAACCACGCCGAAGTCCGGTTTGCCGTGGTGGAGAACCAGGAGCAGGTGGACAAGGTGCTGGACATCAAGGACGAGGTGCCCAGTCTTGAGGTGATGGTTTACGACGACCCGCGCGGGCTGCGTAACTACGATGTGCCGTTCCTGCACCAGCTTGCCGCCGTTCAGGAAAAGGGGCGCGAGTATGCCCGGCAGCACAGCGGCTTCTTCGAACAGGAGGCGGCGCAGGGCAAGGGCGAGGATCTTTCGGTGATCGTCTACACCTCCGGCACCACCGGTCGGCCGAAGGGCGTGATGCTGAGCTACGACAACCTGATCGAGTCGGGCAAGCTGGCGATCAAGTTCGACAACATCACCGAGCAGGATGAAACACTGGCCTACCTGCCCATGGCCTGGGTGGGGGATCACTTCATTACCTACGGCGAGAGCATGATCGCCGGGTTCTGCATCAACTGCCCGGAATCCCCGGAGACGGTGCTGACCGACCTGCGGGAGATCGGCCCCACCTATTTCTTTGCGCCGCCGCGTATCTGGGAAAACCTGATCACCAGCGTGATGGTGCGCATGGAGAACGCCAGCCGCATCAAGCGCGCCGTCTTCAACCATTTCATGAAGTTGTCGCGCACGGTCGGCGTGCGGTTGCTGGAAGGCAAGCCGGTGTCCGTTACCGAGCGGCTGCATTACGCGCTGGGCAACGTGTTGGTCTACGGGCCGCTGCGCAACGTGCTGGGTTTCAGCCGCATCCGGCTGGCCTACACGGCCGGCGAGGCGCTGGGGCCGGATATCTTCGATTTCTTCCGCGCGCTGGGCGTGAACCTGAAGCAGCTGTACGGGCAGACCGAGTGTTCGGTGTACCTGTGCCTGCAGAAGGATGACGATGTACGCCCCGATACCGTCGGGCCTCCCGGGGAAGGGGTCGAGATCAGGCTGGACGAGCGCGGGGAAGTGCTCTACCGCAGTCCGGGCGTTTTCATGGGTTACTACAAGAACGAGGAAGCCACCCGGGACACCAAGACCGAGGACGGCTGGGTGTACAGCGGCGACGCTGGCATGTTCACCGAGGACGGTCATCTGCGCATCATCGATCGCGCCAAGGATGTGGGGCGTCTGAATGACGGCACGCTGTTCAGCCCGAAATTCGTCGAGAACAAGCTCAAGTTCCACCCGCACATCAAGGAAGCGGTGGCTTTCGGGCATGAGCGGGACTACGTCACCGCGTTCATCAACATCGATTTCGAGGCGCTGAGCAACTGGGCCGAGCGGCAGAACATCTCGTTCACCGGCTATGTGGACCTCGCCAGCCGCAAGGAGACCTACGAGCTGATCAAGGAGGAGGTGGAGGCGGTCAACCGGGATCTGTCCGAGGACCCCGAGCTTGCGCCGATCCAGATCCGCCGCTTCCTGATTCTGCACAAGGAGCTGGATCCGGACGACGGCGAGATCACCCGCACCCGCAAGGTGCGGCGCCGGGTGATCGCGGAACGCTACGGGCCTCAGATCGAGGCGCTGTACGATGGCTCCGACCAGGTGGACATCGAGGTGCAGGTGACCTACGAGGACGGCGGTACCGGCATGCTGCGCGCCAACCTGCAGCTTCTTGATACCGAAACCTATCAGCCCCTCAGCAAGGCAGGGTGACGAACATGGCAGCACAGGCAGCAGACGTGTCGTCCCGGGCTCGTACCTCCGAGGTCATCCTGAAGGTCGAGGACGTGGAACTCGCCTTCGGCGGTGTTCGCGCATTGCGCGGAGTGGGCTTCGAGATCCGGCGCGGCGAGATCTTTTCCATCATCGGCCCGAACGGGGCCGGCAAGTCGTCGATGCTGAACTGCATCAACGGCTTCTACCACCCGACCTCCGGGACCATCACCTACAAGGGTCAGCCGCGCAAGCGCATGCGGCCCTACGTGACGGCCAGCCAGGGGGTGGCGCGGACGTTCCAGAACATCGCGCTGTTCAAGGGGATGTCCACGCTGGACAACATCATGACCGGCCGGCATTTGAAGACAAAGGCGACCCTGCTGGAGAACGCCTTCTGGTTCGGCCGGGCGCGCAAGGAGGAAATGGAGCACCGCCGTTTCTGCGAGGAGATTATTGATTTCCTCAATCTTCAGCACGTGCGCAAGACGCCGGTGGGCACTCTGCCCTACGGGCTGCAGAAGCGGGTGGAGCTGGGGCGGGCACTCGCCGCGGAACCCGAGCTGCTGCTGCTGGACGAGCCGATGGCGGGCATGAACCTGGAGGAAAAGCAGGACATGGCCCGGTTCGTCCTGGATGTGAACGACGAGTTCGGCATGACCATCTGCCTGATCGAGCACGACATGGGTGTGGTCATGGACCTGTCGGACCGCATCGTGGTGCTGGATCACGGCGAGAAAATTGGTGAAGGCACCCCGGACGAGGTGAGCAAGGATCCGAAAGTGATCGAAGCCTACCTGGGCGTGCAGGAAGAGGGGGACGCCTGACCATGGCATTTTTCATCGAGGTACTGGTGGGCGGACTGCTGGCGGGGATCATGTATTCCCTGGTGGCGTTGGGCTTCGTCCTGATCTTCAAGGCGTCGGGCGTGTTCAACTTTGCCCAGGCCGCGATGGTGTTGTTCGCGGCCATGTTCATTGCCGGCATGTACGGCGACTGGGGGGTTCCCTTCTGGATCGCCATACCGGCGACCATCGTGCTGATGATCGGTGTGGCCTGGGGGATCGAGCGTGTGGTGTTGCGGCCTCTGGTTAACCAGGAGCCGATCATCATGTTCATGTCCACGATCGGGATTTTCTTCGCACTGATCGGGATCGCCGAGATCTTCTGGGGTAGCCGCTCCCGCACGCTGGATGTGGGGATTCCCTCTGATCCGATCTTCGTTGGCGACATGCTGTTCCAGATGTACGACCTGATCACCGCCGGCATCGTCGCAGTGCTGGTGGTTCTGCTGGTGATCTTCTCGCAGAAGACGCGCATGGGCCGTGTGCTGCGGGCGGTTGCCGACGACCATCAGGCGGCGCAGTCCGTGGGTATCAAGCTCAATACCGTCTGGGTGGTGGTCTGGTCGATTTCCGGCGTGGTGGCCGTGGTGGCCGGCATTGTCTGGGGCGGTGCGCTGGGCGTGCAGCCGGTCATGGTGGATGTGGCGTTCAAGGCGCTGCCGGTGCTACTGCTGGGCGGGCTGACGTCGATCCCCGGTGCGATCATCGCCGGGTTGATCATCGGCGCCGGGGAGGCGCTGGCCGAAGTCTACCTGGGCCCGATCATCGGCGGCGGCATCGACAACTGGTTCGCCTACATCATTGCCATGGCGTTCATGGTCTGGCGGCCGGAAGGCCTGTTTGGCGAAAAAATCATAGAAAGGATCTGACGGCATGATCTACAGAGAATCCGGACAGTTCAAGAAAACGTATCACGCCGATCAGGCCATACTGCCGCTGCGCCAGGACCAGATCTTCGTGCTCGGGGCGATCCTGTTCGCCTTCCTGGTGGTACCGTTCGTGGCGTCCAATTACGCCATGAACTCGCTGCTGCTGCCGTTCCTGATCTACTCGCTGGCGGCCATCGGCCTGAACCTGCTGGTGGGCTATTGTGGCCAGATATCGCTGGGGACCGGCGGCTTCATGGCGGTGGGCGCCTTCGCCGCCTGGAACCTGGCGTTGCGTACCGAGTTGCCCATGCCGGTGATCTTCATCCTGGCGGGGCTGATAACGGCCGGCACCGGGGTGCTGTTCGGTCTGCCGGCACTACGCATCAAGGGCTTCTACCTGGCGGTCACCACCCTGGCTGCCCAGTTCTTCCTGATCTGGCTGCTGCAACGGCCATGGTTCAACAACTACAGTCCTACCGGGGTGATCTCGGCGCCGTCCATCAACATGTTTGGCTGGCAGGTGGATTCGGTCACCGACCGCTACTACCTGGCGCTGATCATCCTGGTCATCATGGCGTTGCTGGCGAAGAACATCGTCCGAAGCAGTACCGGGCGAAAATGGATGGCCATACGCGACATGGACGTGGCTGCGGAGATCATCGGCATACGGCCCATGGCCACCAAGCTGAAGGCCTTCGCGGTCAGCTCGTTCTTCATCGGTATTGCCGGCATTCTCTGGGCGTTCCTGTACCTGGGGCAGCTGGAAGCCGAGGCGTTCAACATCTACACCTCATTCGACGTGCTGTTCATGATCATCATCGGCGGATTGGGCTCCATACTCGGGTGCTTCCTGGGGGCGGCTTTCGTGGTGCTGGTGCCGATTTTCCTGAACGTGGTGCCCAGTTGGCTGGGCTTGCCGCTGGGAACGGCGATGATCAGCTACATCGAGATCTTCATCTTCGGCTCGCTGATCATCTTCTTCCTGATTGTCGAGCCGCACGGCATGGCGCGGCTCTGGAGCATCATCAAGCAGAAGCTGCGGCTATGGCCGTTCCCTTACTGAGGGAAACAACAAGGCAGGAATTCGGAATGCCGCGCGTGCGGTGTGCTGAAAGCAGGTTGCTCGAGCTCCAGGGTTGAGAGCGACCAGTGCAAGAACCGGGGTGAATGCCCTATGGAGGAGAGAACCATGACAACACCCATACTGAAAAAAGCGGCCTTCATCGGCCTCGGGGCCGTCATCGGCCTTGGCAGCATTTTCGCGGCCAAGGCGCAGGCGGAAGAGCAGTATCTGCCCAGCCTGGTTTACCGCACGGGTCCGTTTGCTCCCAGTGGTATCGGCTTCGCCGACGGTTTCGCCGACTACGTGACGCTCATCAACGAGCGGGACGGCGGCATCAACGGCGTGAAGATTCGCCTGGAGGAATGCGAAACCGCCTACTCCAACGACCGTGGCGTGGAGTGCTACGAGCGCCTGAAGGACCGCGGCAACGGCGCAACAGTCGTCGCCCCGCTGTCCACTGGTATCACCTATGCGGTGATTCCCCGTTCCCGTCGTGACGGCATTGTTGTCAGCACCATGGGTTACGGTCGTGCGGATGCCGCCTATGGGCCGGTGCTGGACAACGTGTTCATGGTGCCCACCACCTACTGGTCCAGCATGACTGCCACGTTGCAGTACATCGCCGACCAGGAAGGCGGCTGGGAAAACCTGCAGGGTAAGGACATTGTTCATGCCTACCATGACTCCGCCTATGGCCGCGAGCCGCTGGGCGTGTTGCGCCACTACGCCGAGGAGTACGGCTTCACGCTGCACGAGATGGCCATCTCGCCCCCCGGTGTGGAGCAGCGCTCCGTGTGGACCCAGATCCGCCGTATCCAGCCGGACTGGGTCTCGCTCTACGGCTGGGGCGTCATGAACCCCACCGCGATTCGTACCGCGGCCTCCATGGGCATTGATGTCAGTCGCATGATCGGCGGCATCTACGCGGCCCAGGACGATGCGGTTGAGCCGGCCGGTCGGTCCGCGGTGGGTTACAAGGCGGTGACGTTCCACGGGCCCGGTGCCGACTACCCGATCTACGACGACCTGAAGCAGTACGTCTACGATCGCGGGCTGGCAGCCGGGGATGGCGACCTGAGCGGCACCATCGCCTACAACCGGGGCCTGATCAACGCCGGCTACATCGTCGAAGCCTGGCGCCAGGCGCAGGCCGAGCACGGCGAGGGCCGTCCGGTGACCCGCGAGGAGACCCTCTGGGCTTGGCAGCAGCTGACCATCCCGGAGTCCCGTACCGAGGAACTGGGTATGGGTGGGCTGATGCCGCCGGTGGAAGTCACCTGCGAAAACCATGAAGGCCCGGGTCTGGTGCTGATTCAGCAGTGGAACGGCGAATCCTGGGAGCAGGTCACCGACTGGCTGGAGCCCAACCGAGAACTGGTGGAAGGCATGTACAAGGCCTCTGCTGAGCGGTATGCCCAGGAAGAAGGCATCGAGCCGCGTTCCTGCGACTGAAAGTAGCCGCATGGCGGGGCGGTTTCCGCCCCGCCATGCGGGACACCGAATCCAACCCCCCCGGTTAGCGGAGGAGCAGTTTCATGACGGACCAGGCAAGCGCACAGCAGTCCGAACAGGCGCTTTTGTCACTGAACAACGTGGAAGTGGTCTACAACCACGTCGTGCTCGTGCTCAAGGGGGTCTCCCTGGAAGTGGCGCCGGGCAGCATCGTGGCGCTGCTGGGCGGCAACGGCGCCGGCAAGAGCACCACGCTGAAGGCGATCTCCGGCCTGCTGGCCGGCGAGCGCGGTGATATCACCCGGGGCAGTATCCACTACAACGGAGAACGCGTGGACCACCTGAGCGCAGCGGAACGCGTGAAGCGCGGCGTGCTGCACGTGATGGAAGGCCGACGTGTATTCGAGCACCTGACCGTCGAAGAGAACCTGCTGGTTGGGTCGTATGGCCGCAAGGACGGCTATGCCGCCATCAACAAGGATATCGAGATGGTCTACAACTACTTCCCGCGCCTGCGTGAGCGCCGGAAGTCCGTGGCTGGTTACACCTCCGGCGGCGAGCAGCAGATGCTGGCCATGGGCCGGGCGCTGATGGCGCGTCCGCGCATGATCCTGCTGGACGAACCGTCCATGGGGCTGGCGCCTCAGTTGGTGGAGGAGATCTTCCACATCGTGACTACGCTGCGGAAAGAGGAGGGTGTGACCTTCCTGGTGGCGGAGCAGAACACCAACGTGGCGCTGCGCAATGCCGATTACGGCTACATCCTGGAGAACGGTCGCATCGTGATGTATGGCGATGCCGCCCACCTGCGCGAGAACCCCGATGTCAAGGAGTTCTACCTGGGGGTCAGCTCCGGAGAGGGCCGCAAGAGTTTCCGGAACGTGAAGCATTACCGGCGCCGCAAGCGCTGGCTTTCCTGAACGACCCGGACCCACCGAACATGATCTTGCGGCAGCCGGTGACCGCCGGCGCCGCGTGGAGGAGATTCATGGCGACGCACAGTCCCTACATGGATGATCGTGAGACCCGTTCCCCCGAGCAGCGGGCCGAGCAGCAGTGGAAAACACTGCGCGCCGCCCTCGCTCACGCCAAGGCGAATTCCGCCTACTGGGGTGACGTGCTGAAGGATCTGGTTCCCGATGCGGTCAGAGCGCCGGCCGACCTGGCGCGCATTCCCCTGACCCGCAAGTCCGATATTCCGGGCATGCAGGCGGAAAACGGCCCCTTCGGCGGGTTGGAAGCCGCTTCCATCGGCTCGCTGGCGCGGGTCTTCCAGTCCCCCGGCCCAATCTACGAAGGGGGCGAGGACAAGCCCGATTACTGGCGCTTCGGCCGCGGCCTGTGGGCGGCCGGTGTGCGGCCAGGCCAGCTCGTGCACAATACCTTTTCCTACCACCTGACCCCCGCGGGCATGATGGTGGACAGCGGTGCCCGCGCCATAGGCTGCGCCGTTTTCCCGGGTGGCGTCGGCAACACCGAGGTGCAACTGGACGCCATCGCCCAGCTCAAGCCCCAGGCCTACGGGGGGACGCCCTCGTTCCTGAAGATACTGGTGGACAAGGGGCGGGAGTTGGGCAAGGACACCAGCTCCATCCGCCACGCCCTGGTGGGTGGGGAACCGCTCAGCGGCTCGCTTCGCAAGGAGTTGGGAGAGCAGGGCATCAAGGTGCTGCAGTGCTTCGGCACCGCCGAACTGGGCCTGGTGGCGTATGAGTCCGACGCCATGGAGGGGCTGATCACCGACGAGGATGTGCTGGTGGAAGTGGTGCGTCCCGGCAGCGGCGAGCCGGTCGGCGAAGGGGAAGTGGGGGAGATGGTCGTCACCGTGCTGCGGGAAGGCGCCTTCCCGGTGATCCGTTTTGCCACCGGCGACCTCACCGCGATCATGCCCGGGACCAGCCCCTGTGGGCGTACCGCACCGCGGATCCGTGGCTGGATGGGCCGGGCGAACCAGAGCACGAAGGTAAAGGGCATGTTTGTCACTCCGGAGCAGATCAACCAGATCATGGCGCGGCACGCCCAGATCCTGCGCGCCCGACTGGAAGTTACCCGCGAGAACGAACAGGATCGCATGACCCTGGCAGTGGAATGCGAGCAGACAGACGAGGCATTCGCCCGGCAACTGGCGGAAACGCTCCAGTCCGTGACCAAGCTGCGTGGGGAGGTGCGCCTGGCATCTCCGGGGGAGCTTCCCAATGACGGCAAGGTGATCGCCGACGACCGCCAGTACGACTAGTTCTACACTGAATAGTCTGACCGGATGGTTTAAGAAGAACCGTCTCCATCATGACCGCCGTGAAGAACACGGCTTGAGGTGATGCAATGACTCAGCAACAGAAAGCAAGCGTGCAGCAGGCGGAAAGCGTACCGCTGCTGATCAACGGCGAATTTGTCCAGAGCAAGACCAGCGAATGGATTGATGTCACTGACCCTGCCACCCAGGAAGTCCTGGCCCGGGCCCCGGTGACCACCGACGAGGAAATGGCCCGCGCCATCTCCTGCGCAGAAGAGACCTTCAAGACCTGGAAGGAAGTGCCGCTGCCCGAGCGCATGCGTTGCCTGCTGCGTTACCAGGCGCTGCTGAAGGAGCACCAGAAGGAGCTCGCCGAGCTGCTGTCGAAGGAGACCGGCAAGACCCTGCCCGATGCCATGGGCGATGTCTGGCGCGGCATTGAAGTGGTCGAACATGCCTGCAGCCTGCCCACCCTGATGATGGGCGAGACCGTCGAGCAGGTGGCCAACGGCGTGGACACCAACAGCCTGGTACACCCTCTGGGCGTCTGCGCCGGCATCACGCCGTTCAACTTCCCGGCCATGATCCCGCTGTGGATGTTCCCGCTGGCGGTGGGCTGCGGCAACACCTTCGTGCTCAAGCCCTCGGAGCAGGATCCGCTCACCCCCATGCGGCTGGCTGAACTGTTCCACGAAGCCGGCTTCCCCAAGGGCACCCTGCAGATCGTTCACGGCCGCAAGCCCCAGGTGGATGCCCTGCTGGACCACCCGGCCATCAAGGCCGTGTCCTTCGTGGGTTCCGTGCCGGTGGCCCAGCATGTCTACCGCACCGGCACCTACAACCTGAAGCGCGTACAGGCCATGGGCGGCGCCAAGAACCACATGGTGGTCATGCCCGACGCCAACAAGGAGCAGGTGGTCAGCCAACTGGTGGGCGCCTCCTGCGGCGCCGCCGGCCAGCGCTGCATGGCCATTTCCGTGGCCGTGTTCGTGGGCGAGGAAACCCGTGGCTGGGTCGACGACATCGCCAAGGGCATGAAGCAGATCCGCCCCGGTCGCTACGACGACGAAGGCGCCGCCTACGGCCCGATGATCAGCCCCGCCGCGAAACAGCGCGCCGAGAAACTGCTGGCTTCGGCCGAAGAGCAGGGCGCCAGTCTGGTGCTGGACGGTCGCGGTTGCTCAGTTGACGGCTACCCGGACGGCAACTGGCTCGGCCCGACCCTGATCGACAACGTCAGCACAGAAATGGACTGCTACAAGGAAGAGATCTTCGGCCCGGCGTTGTGCTGCATGCACGTGGACACGCTGGAAGAGGCCATTGCCCTGGTCAATTCCAACCCCTACGGCAACGGCACCTCCATTTTCACCCGCTCCGGCGCTGCGGCACGCAAGTACCAGCACGAGACCGAAGTGGGCCAGGTGGGCGTCAACCTGCCCATCCCGGTGCCGATGCCGTTCTTCTCGTTCACCGGCGGCAAGGGCTCGTTCTACGGCGACCTGCACGCTTACGGCAAGCAGGCGGTGCGTTTCTACACTGAAACCCGCACCATCATCAGCCGCTGGCCGGAAGAGGACCTGCCCGGCGGGCCGAACATGACGATTCAACTGCGGTAAGGCAGCCTCAGCGTTGCCGATACGGACGCTGGCGGAGGATACCCGAACCAGGCGGGCGTCGGGAGATGCGTTCCGGACTGTCGGGCCCCCGGGTTGGGGCGGCCAACCCCCCAGGGCAGGGTTTACGCGGGGGCCGGGCCCCTAAGCCCCCGCCCCCCC
>JAFIFV010000046.1 GCA_020831845.1 Ectothiorhodospiraceae bacterium | reverse complement strand
GACCACGCCTGCGGACTGTCGGCGAGAAGGACCTCGCCGACAAGCCTACAGGGATGTATTCACGGCGTGTCCGCAGGCGTGGTCCCGCTCCAGGCCGGATCGAAGCCACCAGAACTCCCAGCCAACCATCACTGAAAATCCCGCGACCGGGTGGGTAGTTCGCCGAGCAGGTCGGTGTGGTCCACCAGGCGACCGGCGATCAGGTGGCAGACATTGTCCCGGCGTTCCCAGCGACCGATCACGCCCATCAGGCGGGAGCGAAGCAGCGCCTTGCGCTGTGCTTCCCCGGTGGCAGGCCAGACCACCACGTTCAGATGGCCGGTTTCATCTTCCAGCGTGACGAAGGTGACGCCCGAGGCGGAGCCGGGGCGCTGCCGGCCCACCACGATGCCCGCCGTGCGTACCAGCGTGCCGTGGGCCTGCTGATCGAGTAGCTGTCGGGCCGTGCGGTAGCGCCAGCGCCCCAGGCGGCCACGCAGCAGTTCCAGTGGGTGGGCTTCCAGGCTCAGCCCGATGGCGGCGTAGTCCTGGATCAGATTCTCTCCCGTGCCGGGCCGCTCCAGTGGCGGCGGCGGCCGGTCCCCGGCCAGCGCGAGCAGGGGCGGGCCGTTGTCCACACCCAGCACCTGCCACCAGGCCTGGCGGCGGTGTCCCGCCAGCGTTTTCAGGGCACCGGCCCTGCTCAGCGCGGCCAGGTCGCGCCGGTCCAGCCTGGCCTGCCTGGCCAGGTGCTGGACGTCGCGGAACAGTCCGGAGGCACGGGCGGCCGCAATACGCTCCGCCGCCGGGCTGGAAAGCCCCTTGATCATGCCCAGCCCCAGTCGCAGGGCTGGCCGGCCGCCGCTGGCTTCTTCGAGCGTACTGTCCGGATGGCTGCGCATGACATCCACGGGGCGAACTTCCACGCCGTGTTCCCGCGCGTCGCGAACCAGCTGCGCGGGCGCATAGAACCCCATGGGCAGGCTGTTCAGCAGGCCGCAGGTGAAAGCATGGGGGTAGTAGTGCTTGAGCCAGGCCGATACATAGACCAGCAGGGCGAAGCTGGTGGCGTGGGATTCCGGAAAGCCGTACTCACCGAAGCCCTGGATCTGCCGGAAGATGCGCTGGGCAAATTCCTCGCTGTAACCGCGCTCGCGCATGCCGGCGCGCAGCCGTTCCTCGAACCTGCCCAGGCCCCCCTTGCGGCGCCAGGCCGCCATGGACCGCCGCAACTGGTCCGCCTCATCGGGGGTGAAACCGGCGGCCACCTCGGCCAGCTTCATGACCTGCTCCTGGAAGATCGGCACCCCCATGGTGCGCTCCAGCACCGACTCCACTGCCGGGCTGGGGTAGTCCACCGGCTCTTCGCCGTTACGGCGGCGCAGATAGGGGTGCACCATGTCGCCCTGGATGGGGCCGGGGCGGACGATGGCCACCTCGATGACCAGGTCATAGAATCTCTTCGGCTTCAGTCGTGGCAGCATTGCCATCTGGGCACGGGATTCCACCTGGAACACGCCGATGGCATCCGCCTTCTGCAGCATGGCGTAAACGGCCGGATCCTCCTTCGGGATGGTGGCCATGGTCAGATGACATCCGTGGTGCCGGGCGAGCAGCTCCAGCGTGCGGCGAATGGCACTGAGCATGCCCAGCGCCAGCACGTCCACCTTCAGCAGCCCCAGCGCCTCCAGGTCGTCCTTGTCCCACTGGATGACGGAGCGGCCCTCCATGGCGGTATTCTCGATGGGCACCAGTTGACTGAGCGGGCCGCTGGAAATCACGAAACCGCCCACATGCTGGGACAGGTGTCGCGGAAAGCCGATCAAATCCCGTGCCAGTACCAGCAGTTGCCGGACGGTCCGGCTTGTCGGATCGAGACCGGCTTCCCGAAGCCGTTCCTCGGGGACATGGGGGCCGTCCCACCACTGAAGACTGGCGGCCAACTGTTCGATCTGGTGGGCAGCCAGGCCCAGCGCCTTGCCCAGGTCGCGCATGACGCTACGCGAACGGTAGCTGATGACGGTGGCGGCCAGGGCGGTGCGGTGGCGGCCGTACTTGCGGTAGATATACTGGATGACCTCTTCGCGGCGTTCGTGCTCGAAGTCCACGTCGATATCCGGCGGCTCGCCGCGGGCCTTGGAAACGAAGCGTTCGAAAAGGAGCTGATGAATTGCCGGATCCACCTCGGTAATGCCCAGGGCAAAGCACACGGCGGAGTTGGCGGCGGAGCCCCGACCCTGGCACAGAATGCCTTGGCTGCGCGCGTAGCGGACCACGTCGTGCACGGTCAGGAAAAAGGGCTCGTAGTGCATCTCGCCGATCAGTGCCAGCTCACGTTCCAGCAACTGCCCGACCGCTGTCGGGACACCGTCAGGCCAGCGTTGTCGGGCGCCGGCCTCGGTCAGTGCGCGCAGATGACTGGCTGGCGTCTCTCCTGACGGGACCAACTCCTCGGGGTATTCGTAGCGCAACTCGTCCAGCGAGAAACTGCACATCGCGGCGATGCGTCGGGATTCCCGCAGCAGTTCTTCCGGGTAAAGCTGTCTCAGCGCCTGCAGCGGGCGGAGGTGGCGTTCTCCGTTGGGCAGACGGTCCAGGCCCAGTTCGGCCACCGGCCTGCGCAGCCGGATGGCGGTGAGGGCATCCTGCAGAGCACGCCGTCCGCGCCGGTGCATATGCACATCGCCCGCGGCCACCAGTGGCAAGCCGGTAGCGGCTGCCAGCGCCTGAAGATGAGCCAGCCGGCTGTCGTCCTCCGCGCCCCGGAACAGTTCCACCGCCAGCCAACCCCGGTCGTGGAACTGTCCGGCAAACCAGCTCAGCGCCTCCTGGTCGATTGTTTGCTCCGGTATGAATAGCGCCAGGCAGTCCGGCACCCGACCGCTGAGGTCCTCCCGGTACAGACGGTACTGTCCTTTCGCCGCGCTGGTGCGCCCGAGGCTGATCATGGCGCTGAGCTGGGCATAGGCCTCCCGATGCGGGGCCAGCAGGACCAGGCGGGGACCATCGACCAGCCGCAGCTCGGTGCCGACGATCAGTTTCAGACCGGAACCTGTAGCGGCCTGGTGCGCGCGCACCGCACCGGCCACGGAGCATTCATCGGTGATGGCCAGTGCGGAATACCCCAGCGCCGCCGCCCGTTCCACCAGTTCGTGGGGGTGGGAGGCGCCGCGGAGGAACGTGTAGTTGCTGATGCAGTGCAGTTCGGCGTAGGACATACTGCGAATATACTGTTTATGTATACAGTATTCCATCGCGAACCGATCATTCCCACCCCGCCATTCCCTCAGGAGCCGTTCGGGCGGGAGCTGGAGATGGTGGAACGGCTGTGGACCATCAGCCAGTCGGTCACCAGGGGCCAGATTTCCTGCTGCGCCGCCTTGCTGACGACGATGCCGGGGTGGTCATAATCCTCGCTGAAACCGGTTTCCGTGCCGGCGGCGATGAACCGCTTGTCGCTGCTGGCGAAGTGCGCCAACAGCCTCTCGCAGCCCTCGGTGGGGTCCACGCGATCGCCCAACCCGGAAATTCCCAGCGCCGGGACGGTGATGCGGCTGAGGGCCTGGCCCAGCTCGGGATGTCGGCGCCCCCGGGTAACCAGGCGAATGGCATCCAGCATGGCGGCTACGGGCTCGTCCTGTGGGCCAAGCCCGAGGCGGCGGGCGGGGAAGCGGTCCAGCAGGCGGGCCGTGGCCGCGGTCAGCCAGGACAGGGGTGGGTGGAGAGGGCGCTTGCCGACCTCGAACTGGGCGGCAAACAGCACCAGCCCGGCAACGCGATCCATATCCAGGGGGCCGGCCACCGCTCTGGCGGCGAGCACGCCGCCGAAGGAATGCCCGACCCAGAATGCCGGTCGGCGCCAGCGTGCTTCCACACGTTGCTGGACCAGCGGCAGGTCGTGCTGCAAGTGCTCTTCCAGGCCAGGCCGTGCACCACAGCCCTGCTCCCGGCGCTCGACGATGATGCCGGGAAAGCCCGCCTTGGCGAGATGCGCGGCCAGGCCGATGCCCTTGGGTGATAGCCAGAAACCGCGGCCGGTGAACATGCCCGGCAGGTAGACAACGGGCGGCAGACCCTCGTCGGTGCCATAGACGTGCGTCATCAGGCATCTGCCACCGTCCGGGGCCAGTACGGTTTCTTCCTGAATTTGCAAAAAGGTGTGTCGGGTCATACTTCCTTTATAGAGCGTACTGGCTCATCAGCGTCGCCGATCACCGGAGCCTGACAGTCCTAATGAGAAGCTTAGTACTAAGCTCTCTCCGAGGGCAGTATAAAGGAAGCGCGGGGTTCAAAGTCTTGTGACAGCCCGGCGCGTTTCCGGCGTCCGTGGCCTGGGGCCGTCCACGAATATTCCTGATGTTGTCTGAAGGAGCCCGAAATGGATGAAAGCGTGATTCGCGCGATGCAGCGCTGGCCCAATGTGCCGGCTGTCTACGGCTGGTTGCGGTTGGACAGACGGGGAGACTGGCAACTGGATGGTGAGCGCATCAGCCACAGGCAGTTCCGCGAGTTCATCGACCGGAACTACATGGCCGATGAACGGGGCTGCTGGTATTTCCAGAATGGCCCCCAGCGTGTGTTCATCGCACTGGATGCCACCCCCTGGGTGATCCGCCGCCGCGCAGACGGTGAGCTGGAAACGCACACAGGGGTTGCCGTGCGGGAGGTCCGGGCGGTTTTCCTGGACGAGGAGGGGTCGCTGGTTCTGGAAAGCGAGCATGGCCCCGGACTGCTGCATGATAACGATCTGGACTGGGCGCTGGACCAGTTGATGACCCGGAGCGGCAATCCGGCGGATGCGGAAGCCCTGGATCAGGCGCTCAGGCGGGCATCGGGCGAAGATACCCCGTTGTCCTGGCAGGGCCAGTCCGACGTCCCGGTGCAGAGGCTGGATCGCGACGCCATGCCGGACACGCTGCATTTCGTGAGGGAGCCCGAGGAGCAGAGCTGATTCCGCCCGGATCAGCTCTGGACATGCCGCAGGAAATCCTGGAACCGTTCCGACGGTGGCTGTTCGAACAGCGTCCTGGGATCGCCGTCGTGCAGAATCCGCCCCTCGTCCATGAAGATGAGCCGGCTTGCCACGTCTGCGGCGAATCGCATTTCGTGGGTCACGATCAGCATGGTCATGCCCTCGGCCGCCAGGCTTTTCATCACCTGCAGCACTTCTCCGCGAAGCTCGGGGTCCAGCGCTGAAGTCGGCTCGTCGAACAGCATCACGCGGGGATTGACCGCCAGCGCTCGGGCGATGGCCACGCGCTGCTGCTGGCCGCCGGACAGCTCGGAAGGATAGTGATGGGAGCGATCCGCCAGGCCGACCCGCTCCATCAAGCGGTCGGCCAGTTCGCCAGCCGCCCTGCGGGATTGGCGCCGAACCTTGCGCGGTCCCAGCATGACGTTCTCCCGGGCGGTCATGTGGGGAAACAGGTTGAATTGCTGGAAGACCATGCCGGTTTCCTGGCGGAGTTCCCGTTTGCTGGTGCCTCTTGCTCCCAGTTGCTTGCCACCCACGGTCAATGTGCCGCCGCTCAGCGGCTCCAGCGCGTTCAGGCAGCGCAGCAGCGTGGACTTGCCGGAGCCGGAAGGCCCTACGATCACCACCACTTCACCGGTCTCCACGTCCAGCTCGATGTCGCTGAGCACGCGTGTGTCCCCGAAGTGCTTGGACAGGTTTCGGCATTCGATCAGGCTCACAGGATACGCATCCTTCTTTCAATCAGCCGCATGACCATGGCCAGGCTGAATGTCATGATCAGGTAGAACACCGCGACAGCGGTCCAGATCTCCAGCGCCCGCCCGGTCTGGGCGGTGAGCTGCTCGCCCCGCTGCGCCAGTTCCGCCACACCGATGACCAGGAACAGGGCTGAATCCTTCAGGCTGATGATGAACTGGTTTCCCAGCGGGGGAATGGTGCGTCGGAAGGCCAGCGGCCCGACCACGGAGGCCAGCACCTGGGGGTAGGACATGCCCAGCGCCAGGCCGGCGTCGGTCAGCCCCTTGTCGATGGACTGCACGGCGCCCCGCACGATCTCGGTGATGTAGGCGCCGGCGTTCATGGCGAGACAGAGGGAGGCAGCCACGAAGCCGGAGAGCGCGATGTCCAGCGCCATCGGCAGGGCGAAATAGATGAACATGGCCTGCACGACAATGGGGGTGCCACGGACCACCGATACGTAAGCGAATACCAGCCAGTGCAGCACCGGCACACGGAATGCGGTGATCAGGCCGCAGAGGGTGCCGATGACCAGGCCGCCGCCGATCCCCAGCAAGGTGATCTGGGCGGTGAGCTGGGCACCATCCACCATCTGCGGCAATGCGTTCCACACTACCTGCCAGCGGAAATCCATCGGGAGGTCTCCTGAAAAACGCTCAAGGGGCCTGGGCGAGCGCTAGTGAATTCATCAGCGCTCCCTGGATGGGTGTGGGCAATTGCCAGTCTTCGTCCGTCACGCACCGTGAGGTGGCCGGCACGCCGTTGAGAACTGGCGGCGCCCCGGTCGGATTCCTGGGCGGTCCGGATCAGCGAGGATCGGGCTCCTCGCCGAACCAGTGCTCATAGATTTCCGCGTAACGGCCGTCTTCCATCATGGCCAGCAGGGCGATGTTGACGTCGTTGCGCAGTTCACTCTCCCGCGGGAAGGCCATGGCGTAGGATTGGGCCTCCAGGTTCTCTCCCACCGCCTTGACGTCGCCGTCCCCGGCGGTCTCGATGTAATAGAGCACGTTGGGGGTGTCATGCAGGGCGGCGTCCACCCGGCCGGAGCGCACTTCCAGGTAGGCCTGCTCGGCACGCGAGAAACGGCGCAGCTCGGTGTTGTCCAGATTGGTCTCGGCATAGTCATCGCTGGTGGTGCCGGTGGTCACCGCCAGTTGCTTGCCGTCCAGGTCGTCGATGCCCTCGATCTCGTCGTTGTCCGCGCGGACCATCAGCATCAGCCCGCTGTCGTAGTAGGCATGGGAGAAATCCATGGTGTTCTCCCGTTCCGAGGTGATGGTGATGGCGGCGATGGCGACATCCACGCGGCCGGTCTGCAGCGCGGTGATGATGCCGGAGAAATTCATGGTGTTGTATTCATAGTCCCACCCATTTTCTTCGGCAATGGCTTCCCAGAGCTCCACTTCGAAGCCGGTCCACTCGTCGTCTTCCTGGAACATGAACGGCACGAAGGCGGAAGGGATGGCCACGGTCAGGCGGTCGGCCTGGGCAGTGGTGAAGGCGGCCATGAGCAGCAGGCCGATCAGCAGGGTATGAATCCGTGTCATGGGAAACTCCGTCTGTTCCGCCGGACTTGCTGTGGATGCCCGTTCCGGAGAGGTGCTGGTTCGATCCGAAAGCGAGTGTGCCGGCGTTGACTCGCTGGCAGACATCGCACATGTGCCTTTTTGACACTAGGCGGCAGCGATAGGGCTGTCAAACCAGGGCGTGCCGGGCTCAACCGAAAAAACCGTGCAGATACCAACGCTGGGGTGAGCGACGTTCGCGGTAGATCCAGAGCAGTGCGCCGCAGGGGGATCGGGCACGGTAGTAGTCCCGGCTGACGTCATGACCGTCCCACCAGCCGGACTCGATGCGCTCCGGGCCCTGGCATAGAGCCAGCGGCCCTTGCCAGCAGGGCTGTCCCTGCTCGGTATGCAGCGGGCGGGGTGGGGCGAGCAGCCAGAGCGGGCGGTGCGGGTTGGCCTTCTGGATGCTCTCCCCCCCAGGCCTGATGCCGCGCCAGGCATGTTCGGGCCGGTGGTCCGGATGCGTGTCCAGGCCCAGCACGCACTGTTCCCCCAGGCGCGCCTCCAGGCGCTCGGTCAGTCGCAGCCAGCGTTGCTGCTGTTCTTCGATACGGGCGTCCAGCAATGCCAGCGCTTCCGGTGCCAATGGCAGCAACCGTCCGGCATGCAGTGTGATCCGGACCACCGGTGCCGGCAGCGGTTGCCGTTCCAGTCGTTCACGACAGATCATCAGCAGGTGGTCTGCTTCCCGGCTGGGCTGCATCAGCCCCGGCTGAAGGCGGGTAGGGGGGTGGTTCCGGTGGGCGAGCAACAGTTCCAGGCGCTGGACGCCGGCTTCCAGCCCCCGCAGCAGTCCGGCAAGTTCCCGGATCAGGCGCTGCAGGGCAAACAGAATGGCCTCGCTGGTATGAGCCGGTGCCGGCAGTTCCAGTTCACCATGGTAGGTCTTGCGGGGGCGGTGCGCCGGTCGGGGATCCGGAAGCTGGCCGAGGGCACGTTCCAGCAGTTGCATCGGTGCGCGCCCTAGCCGTGGCCCCAGATCCCGGGAGGGCAGCGCCAGCAACTGTTGCAGGGTGTGTATTCCCAGCCCCTCCAGCGCCTGCTGCTGTGACACATGTAGCGGCAGCAGCCGGACGGGAAGGTCTGTCAGCCGTTGCCGGAACTCCTCCTGGGACAGGGCCGGTTCCGGGTCTCCCGATCGGGCCAGAAGCCAGGCAGCCAAGGGGGTAGGGGCCGTACCTGCCAGCCAGTCGTAGCCCAGTGCATCCAGTTCGTTCCGGACATGCCGCAGCAGGGCGTCCAGCCCGCCGAACAGCCGCAGGCTGCCGCGGATTTCCAGCAGAAGGCAGTCAGGGGGATGGAGGCTGGCATGGCTGGTGTATTGCAGTGACCAGTCGGCCAGGCGCCGCAGGGCCTGTTGTTCCGCGACCGGATTGCGTTCCAGCAAGCGTAGCCCGGGCAGCAGTGCCTGGGCAGCGGGCAGCCCGAGGCCGGGGGTGACGCCTCCTTGGGCGGCGGCCTGGCTGACGCAGCACAGGGTCCCCGATTCTGCCACGGCCATCGGCAGCGTGGGGTCGGGGCGGAGGGCCTGTGCTTCCAGCGGCAGCCGGGGGAATATCAGTGCAAACCAGAGCATGTCGGGCCCGGTCGATAGCGGTGGGCAGGGCGCCCACCGCAGGGCGTTGGTGGGTAACTCTACTGCTGCTGGCGCACCAGTCGCAGCCGGTTGCGGGTGTCACTACCTGTGGTTTCCAGTGGTAGAGGCAATTGAGGCTGTGGTTCCTGCTGAGGCCGGGCAGGCCGGGTTCCCGGCCGTTGGCGCGGCCAGTTCCGGCGTTGGCCAGCGAGCGCCCGAGGAGAGGGCGCCAGGGTGCTGACGGGCAGAGGCATGGCGCGGGTGCGGGGGCGGTCCAGGTTCACCATTATCTCCTGGCGGCCCAGGCTGCCCCGGCACTTGATCAGCTTCAGACGGGTCGTTTCCAGTTCGGAGACCAGTTCCAGGCGCAGAGCGGCAGGCGAGGTCTGGGCAGCGCACGCGCTGTGGCGTAGCAGTATGCCCCAGCTCTGACCCGCTTCGGCGGCCAGTTGCAGCCGACGGAGCTGCTGGCCGGTGATGTCCGCCGCAGGCCAGGCCAGCACGGCGGCGCAGGTGCCTGAACGCAGAGCCTGCTCCACGGCCCAGAGGTTGTCGCGTCCTTCCCGTGAATGCACCAGCAGGATACGGGAGAGGTCCACTCCCTGGGCAGCCAGGGCCGGGGCATAAGGCACATGAGGAGGCGCGACCAGGGCAATCCAGCGGCCCGAGCGGCTTAGCCGAGCCAGTGCCGGCATCAGCAGTCGCAACTCGCCGATGCCGCTGTGCGCATGCAACAGTTCGGTCAGTGCCGCATCGGGCCAGCCGCCACCTGGCAGTACGCCATCCAGTTCGGCAAAACCGCTGGGTATGTGGCGTTGCCCGGTGTGCTGGTTGTCGGCGGCACGCCAGATGCCCGGTTCCTGCAGTAATTGGTTCAGTGCGTCGTTCATGGCGGACCTCGCGGTAAGTCGATTGCCAGGCATCCTGCCCATGGTTCCGGACGGGGCGAGCAGGGCTAGAGAGCCAGCCCGTTGCGAATCAGTCCCACGCCCAGACCTTCGATGACCAGCGGCTCCGTCCGCAAATCCACTTCGATGGGTTTGAAATCGGGGTTTTCCGGCAGAAGCCAGACCTGGTGGCCTTCCTTGCGGAAACGCTTGACCGTGACTTCATCGTGCAGCCGGGCGACGACGACCTGCCCGTTGCGTGCTTCCCGCGTGCTGTGGACAGCCAGCAGGTCGCCTTCCAGAATGCCGGCGTCGCGCATGCTCATGCCGCGTACGGTCAGCAAGTAGTCCGCCCGGGGCGAGAACAGCGACGCGTCCATGGGGCAGCGCCCATGAATGTGTTCTTCTGCCAGCACGGGGCTGCCGGCGGCTACCTGGCCGATGATGGGCAGGCCTTCTTCCTCGGGTTCCAGCTCCCCGCCAAGCAGTCGTATGCCGCGCGAAGAACCGGCCTGTATTTCCAGGGCGCCCTTTCTTGCCAGCGCCCGCAGATGGCTTTCCGCGGCGTTGGGGGAACGGAAGCCGAGGCCACGGGTGATGTCCGCCCGCGTGGGTGGAAAGCCGTGCTCCCGGATGAAATCCCGGATGAAGCGCAGGATTTCCGTTTGCCGTTGTGTCAGTGCCTGCATGGCGAACACCTGTTTGTTTATGCAGTGGTGTAAACATATACAGTAATTCAGCGTACTGCAAGGAAAGTGTGTACGCTCCGATCTGTTCCCGGGCGGCCGCGACATATCGCACTGGCATCCATCGGCGGGCCGCGTACAATGCCAGCGATTTCAGAACCGCAGGTAGCCAGTATGCCTTGCAGAGAACGGCCTGCTTGGCGCTGCATACGGCAATAGCCGCTTGACGGAGTACTAGTGCCCGAATGGTCAGCGTAACGGACGATCTCAGTGACCTGTTTGCCCGGGGGGAAGTCACCCTGGAGCGCTGGATGGAAGCCACCGGCCTGGAGCTGGGGGCGGACGAACAGGCGTTGCTGGCACGCACCTGGGATACGGTGCAGATGGTCTGCGGTTCCCGCCAGCGCCCTTCCGGCGAGCCCTATTTCGAGCATGCGCTTTCGGTGGCGGCGATCCTATCCAGCCTGAAGCTGGATGTGCACACCATTGCGGCGGGCATGTTGCACGATATTCCGGAACTGGCCGGCAAGGACTGGCCCCGGTTGCGCGATCGCTGTGATGCGGATGCCGTGGAACTGGTCGAAGGTGTCGAGCGCATGGATGTGGTCAAGGAACTGCGGGATCAGCCCGAGGGTGGCAATGATCGCGATGCCCAGACCGAGGCCCTGCGCAAGATGCTGCTGGCCATGGCGCAGGACATCCGGGTGGTGTTCGTGAAGCTGGCGGAACGTCTGCATGATCTGCGCACATTGAAGTCCCTGCCCGAGGAGAAACAGCGGCTGATCGCTCGGGAAACCAGCGACATCTATGCGCCGCTGGCCAACCGTCTCGGCATTTGGCATGTCAAGTGGGAGATGGAGGATCTCTGCTTCCGCTATCTGGAGGCGGACACCTACAAGCGGGTCGCCAGGCTGTTGCGGGAAAAGCGTCAGGATCGCGAGCGCTATATCCGCGAGGTGATCGAGCAGCTGACCCAGGCGCTGGCGCGGGCCGGTATTGAAGCGGAGATTTTCGGCCGTCCCAAGCATATCTACAGCATCTGGAAGAAGATGCAGCGGAAGGGGCTGGATTTCCATGAGCTTTTCGATATTCGGGCACTGCGCGTCATGGTCCATGACGTCGCTGCCTGCTATGCCACACTGGGCGTGGTGCACAGCCTCTGGAAACATATCCCGAAGGAGTTCGACGACTACATCGCCACGCCCAAGGAAAACAACTACCAGTCGCTGCATACCGCGGTGGTGGGGCCCGAAGGCAAGACGCTGGAAGTCCAGATCCGCACCTACGAAATGCACGAGCAGGCCGAATTGGGCGTGGCTGCGCACTGGCGCTACAAGGAGGGTGGCAGCACTCGGGACGAGCGTTTCGAGCAGAAGATCGCCTGGCTGCGCCAGCTGCTGGAATGGGGGCGCGAGGAGGGCGGTGCCGAGGATTTCATCGACCGTTTCAAGGCCGAGGTGTTCGAGGACCGGGTCTATGTCATCAGCCCCAGGGGCGATGTGATCGACTTGCCGCGAGGAGCCACGCCCCTGGATTTCGCCTACCACATCCACAGCGACATCGGCCATCGTTGCCGCGGCGGCAAGGTGAATGGCCGTATCGTGCCGCTGACCTACGAGCTGCGCAATGGTGATCAGGTGGAGATCCTCACCTCCAAGGCCGGCAGCCCGAGCCGTGACTGGCTGAACCCCGTTCGCGGCTATCTGCGCACTTCCAGGGCGCGATCCAAGGTACGGGCCTGGTTCAAGCAGCAGGATCACGACAAGAACGTGGCCGCCGGCCGACACGAACTGGAGCGGGAGCTGCATCGGCTGGGCGTCCGCGACATCAACCTGGAGCAACTGGCGCAGAAAACGCGCTTTCCCAGGCTGGAGGAATTCCAGGCCGCCATCGGCCGTGGCGACATCACGGCCGGGCAGATAGCCGGCCTGGTAGGGGATCAGGTGCTGCCGCCTCGGGAACGGCAGGAAGTGATACCCGGCCGCCCCACGCCGGACGAGGGCAAGGACGATATCACCATCTATGGTGTCGGCGACCTGCTCACCCGCATGGCGCGTTGTTGCAAGCCGGCCCCCGGGGACCCGATCATCGGCTTCATCACCCAGGGGCAAGGCGTTACCATTCATCGACGCGATTGCAACAACGTTCACCATTTCATGGAAACCGACGAGCACCGGCTGGTGGATGTGAGCTGGCGCGGCCGGGCGGAGAGCAAGTACCAGGTGGATATCCAGGTGGATGCCTACGACCGCCAGGGCCTGCTGCGGGACATCACCGCCATCCTCACCAACGAGAAGCTCAACGTGCTGGGGGTGAACACTTCCACCGGGCGGGACGATCACCGGGCACGCATGACGCTGACCGTGGAAATCAGCGATGTCGCCCAAATGAGCCGGCTGATGGACAAAATCTCCAATCTGCGCAATGTGATGGATGTGCGCAGAAAAGTCTGAGCCCCAGTGTTTTTTGTTATCGGGCCGTGACAAGCGGTGCTGTCTTGCCTAAACTATCGGGCCACGAAAACCGGGCGATGGGTCCGGCTCAGTATCCGAATTCAGTGATCAACGGGAGGGTATCTTGACGATCCCTCCCGTTTTTGCGCGTCCAGAGTCAGGAGGGTCAGTTGAACGCACCGGCAATATTAGCTCTGGCAGACGGCACCGTATTGCGGGGTGAAGCCATCGGCGTGGACGGCATGGCGGTGGGCGAGGTCGTCTTCAACACGGCCATGACGGGCTACCAGGAAATCTGCACCGACCCGTCCTACAGCCGGCAGTTGGTGACGCTGACGTATTCCCATGTAGGGAACGTGGGCGCCAATGCCATCGACGAGGAATCACGCGGTGCCATGCTGGCCGGTCTGGTTATTCGCGATCTGCCGCTGCGGGCCAGCAGCTGGCGTAGCGAGGAGAGTCTCTCCGACTACCTGAAGCGCAATCAGGTCGTAGCCATCGCCGGTGTGGATACCCGCCGCCTGACCCGTATCTTGCGGGAGAAGGGCGCGCAGGACGGCTGCATCATGGCGGGCGATGTGGATGAAGCGCGTGCCATCAAGGCCGCACGGGGCTTTCCGGGTCTCAAGGGCATGGATCTGGCGCAGACCGTGTCCTGCGATGAGGCCTATGTCTGGACGCGCGGCAGCTGGGACCTGGAGATGGGGCGCGAGGATGCCGCACCCCGCGATGCCGCATCCTTGCAGTGGCACGTGGTCGCCTACGATTACGGCATCAAGCACAACATCCTGCGCCTGCTGGTGGATCACGGCTGCAAGGTCACGGTGGTGCCGGCGCGCACCCCGGCCAGCGAAGTGTTGGCCATGTCCCCGGACGGTGTCTTCTTCTCCAACGGGCCGGGTGACCCTGAGCCCTGCGACTACGCCATCGAGGCCATCGCCGGTATCGTCGATTCCGGCATGCCCAGCTTCGGCATCTGTCTGGGGCATCAACTCCTGGGGCTGGCCAGCGGGGCGAAATCGGTGAAGATGAAATTCGGCCACCACGGCGCCAACCATCCGGTGCTGGATGTGGATACCGGGCGGGTGATGATTTCCAGCCAGAATCATGGCTTCGCGGTGGACGAGGACAGCCTGCCGGCCAATGTCCGCGCCACTCACCGCTCCCTGTTCGATGGCTCCCTGCAGGGTATCCACCGTACGGACCAGCCCGCCTTCAGCTTCCAGGGTCATCCGGAAGCGAGTCCGGGTCCTCATGACGTGGCGCCGCTGTTTGCCCATTTCGTGGAGCTGATGCGTCAGCGACGCGGTTGACCGATTGCCCCGCCGGGCGCCTGGCGCCCGGTCATGCACCGAGCCAGCGAGAAAGACCAGACAACCATGCCGAAGCGTAACGACATCAAAAGCATCCTGATCATCGGGGCCGGCCCCATCGTCATTGGCCAGGCCTGCGAGTTCGACTACTCCGGCGCCCAGGCCTGCAAGGCCCTGCGCGAGGAAGGCTTCCGCGTCATCCTGGTGAATTCGAACCCCGCCACCATCATGACCGATCCGGACATGGCCGATGCCATCTACATCGAGCCGATCACCTGGCAGGTGGTGGAACGGATCATCGACAAGGAGCGCCCGGACGCGGTGTTGCCCACCATGGGCGGGCAGACGGCGCTGAACTGTGCGCTGGATCTGGACCGCCACGGCGTTCTGAAGAAGTACGGCGTGGAAATGATCGGTGCCGACAAGGACGCCATCGACAAGGCCGAGGACCGCGAGCGTTTCCGCGAGGCCATGACACGCATTGGCCTGGACACGCCGCGGGCGGAGATCGCCCACAGCATGGAGCAGGCGCTGGACGTACAGTCGCGCATTGGCTTTCCCACCATCATCCGGCCGTCGTTCACCATGGGTGGCTCCGGCGGGGGCATCGCCTACAATCGCGAGGAATTCATCGAGATCTGCGAGCGTGGGCTGGATCTGTCGCCCACCAATGAACTGCTGATCGAGGAATCGGTGCTGGGCTGGAAGGAATTCGAGATGGAAGTGGTCCGCGACAGAGCGGACAACTGCATCATTGTCTGCTCCATCGAGAACCTGGACCCCATGGGCATCCACACCGGTGATTCCATTACCGTGGCGCCGGCGCAGACGCTGACCGACAAGGAATACCAGATCATGCGCAACGCCTCCCTGGCGGTGCTGCGCGAGATCGGCGTGGAAACCGGCGGGTCCAATGTGCAGTTCGCGATCAACCCCGAGAACGGGCGCATGATCGTCATCGAGATGAACCCCCGCGTGTCCCGCTCATCGGCGCTGGCGTGCAAGGCCACCGGCTTCCCGATTGCCAAGGTCGCCGCCAAGCTGGCCGTGGGCTATACGCTGGACGAACTGCAGAACGAGATCACCGGTGGTGCCACGCCGGCGTCCTTCGAACCCAGCATCGACTACGTCGTGACCAAGATGCCGCGGTTCACGTTCGAGAAGTTCTCCAAGGCCAAGCCACTGCTGACCACGCAGATGAAGTCCGTGGGCGAAGCCATGTCCATCGGCCGCACCTTCCAGGAATCGTTCCAGAAGGCGCTGCGCAGCATGGAAACCGGCCTGGACGGGCTGGAGCCGCGGTTTGACCTGCAGGCGGTCGACGTCCGGGAGAAGATCCAGGAAATCCTGTTGCAGCCGCATGCCGAGCGCATCCTGCACGTGGCCGATGGCTTCCGCGTGGGCCTCACCGTGGACGAGGTGTACAAGCTTACCGCCATCGACCCCTGGTTCCTGGCCCAGATCGAGGATCTGGTGCAGTGGGAAGGTTTCGTGAAAAATACCGGCCTGAATCCCCTCAAACCCGAGGAGCTGTTCGCGCTGAAACGGCGGGGCTTCTCCGATAGCCGCATCGCGCGGCTGACTGGTGCCACCGAGGCCCAGGTGCGGGCGCGCCGGCATGAGTTGGGCATTCACCCGGTGTACAAGCGGGTGGACTCCTGCGCGGCCGAGTTCGCCTCCGCCACCGCCTACATGTATTCCACCTACGAAGAGGAATGCGAGTCGCAGCCCTCGGAGCGGGACAAGATCATGGTGCTGGGCGGCGGCCCGAACCGGATCGGCCAGGGCATCGAATTCGATTACTGCTGCGTGCATGCGGCGCTGGCGCTGCGGGACGATGGGTACGAGACCATCATGGTCAACTGCAACCCGGAAACAGTCTCCACCGACTACGACACCTCCGATCGCCTGTATTTCGAGCCGCTGACGCTTGAAGACGTGCTGGAGATCATCCACATTGAGAAGCCCAAGGGCGTCATCGTCCAGTACGGTGGCCAGACCCCCCTCAAGCTTGCTCGGGACCTGGAAGCCGCCGGTGCGCCGATCATTGGCACCAGCCCGGATTCCATCGACCTGGCCGAGGACCGCGAACGCTTCCAGCAGCTGATCGAGCGGCTGGGCATCAAGCAGCCGCCGAATCGTCTGGCGCGCACTGCGCAGGAGGCTTACCGGCTGGCCTCCGAGATCGGCTACCCGCTGGTGGTTCGGCCCTCCTACGTGCTGGGCGGCCGGGCCATGGAGATCGTCTACGACGAGAGCGAGCTGGAGCGCTACATGAACGAGGCTGTCAAGGTCTCGCACAACAGCCCGGTGCTGCTGGACCGTTTCCTTGATGATGCCGTGGAGGTCGATATCGATGCCATCTGCGACGGCACCGACGTGCTGATCGGCGGAGTCATGGAGCATATCGAACAGGCCGGGGTGCACTCCGGCGATTCCGCCTGCTCGCTGCCTCCGTATACGCTTTCCGGCGAGGTGCAGGACCGCATGCGCGATCAGGTGCGGCAACTGGCCCATGCGCTGAACGTGGTAGGGCTGATGAACACCCAGTTCGCCATCAAGGGCGATGATATTTTTATCCTTGAGGTGAACCCTCGGGCCTCGCGTACCGTGCCGTATGTCTCCAAGGCCACCGGCGTTCCGCTGGCCAAGGTGGCAGCGCGCTGCATGGTCGGCCAGACTCTGAAACAGCAGGGGCTTGAAAAAGAGGCCGTGCCTCAGTTTTATTCGGTGAAGGAAGCGGTGTTCCCCTTCATCAAGTTCCCGGGCGTGGACCCGATCCTCGGCCCTGAGATGAAGTCCACCGGCGAGGTCATGGGCATCGGGCTCAGCTTTGGCGAGGCCTACGCCAAGTCCCAGCTCGGGGCGGGTGTGAACCTGCCGCGCAGCGGCAAGGTCTTTATCAGTGTTCGGGATGCCGACAAGCCTGCGGCGCCGGATATTGCCCGTGGTCTGGTGGACCGGGGATTCGAGCTGGTGGCGACGCGCGGTACTGCGCAGGTGCTCGAGCAGGCGGGCATCCCCTGCCAGCCCATCAACAAGGTGCGGGAGGGCAGGCCGCATATCGTCGACGCCATCAAGAATGACGAGATTCAGCTCATCATCAACACAACGGAAGGGCGCCAGGCGATCGGCGACTCGTACTCGATACGCCGGGAAGCCCTGCACCACAAGGTGAGCTATACGACTACCATCGCCGGAGCGCGAGCCACTGTGCTGGCGCTGGAGCACCTGGATGTGACCGAGGTGAAACGGTTGCAGATGCTGCATAAGGAGGCTACTGCATGAGCAAGGTTCCCCTGACGGTGCGTGGCGCCGAAAAGCTGCGCGAGGAACTGAATCGCCTCAAGTACAAGGAGCGGCCGCGGATCATCGAGGCCATTGCGGAGGCGCGTGCCCACGGCGACCTCAAGGAGAACGCCGAGTATCACGCCGCCCGTGAGCAGCAGAGCTTCACCGAAGGCCGGATTGCCGAGATCGAGGGCAAGCTGTCCAACGCCCAGATCATCGACGTGACCACGCTGAATGCCAACGGCAAGGTGGTGTTCGGTGCCACCGTGGAACTCGTGGACGAGGAAACCGGTGACGAATTCACCTACCGCATCGTTGGTGAGGACGAAGCGGACATCAAGGAAGGCATGATCAGCGTGCAGTCGCCGATCGCGCGCGCGCTGATCGGCAAGGAAGAGGGCGATATTGCATCGGTCCAGGCTCCCGGCGGAACGCGGGAGTACGAGATCGTTGCGGTCAAGTACATCTGATAGCTATCGCTGATGACTTCTCTTGCCGAGCGTCTGCTCATCACGATCTGGGTCGGTGGCCTCTGGGCTATCGGCTACGTGGCCGCTCCGGCGGTGTTCTCGGTGCTGGAGGACCGGCAGCTTGCAGGGCTGGCGGCCGGCGAGATGTTCACTGCCATGGCCTGGATTGGTGCCGGCTGCGGCATTCTGCTGCTTCTGATCTACCTGATCCAGCGCGGCGGAGGGGTGTTCCGACAATGGCGGTTCTGGGTGGTGGGGGTGATGCTGTTGCTCACCCTGCTGGGGGAATTCGCCCTGCGCAGCCAGATGGAGGCCGCCCGTGGCACCGAGGCGTTCGGCCAGCTACACGGGCTGGCGCAGATCGTGTTCCTGGGCGTGGCCGTGCTGGGCCTGAGCCTGGCGGTTGCGGGGCCGGCGGGACCGGCCGCGCGCAAGGATATCTTTCGTTAGGGCAGCGCGATGCGGCGCTTCTTCTCGATGGAGGAGCGGCGGAAAAGCAGCGCGATCTTGCCCACGGACTGGACCAGTTGGGCGCCGGTTTCATTGCAGATCCGGCTTATATGGGCTTCCCGCTGGGGGCGGTCATCCGCCACGATCTTGACCTTGATCAGTTCATGGTCGGTCAGGGCGCGGTCGATTTCCCCCATCACGGTCGGGGTGAGGCCCGAGGCGCCCATCAGCACCACCGGCTTGAGTTCGTGGCCGAGGCGCCGCAGGTGACGTTTTTGCTGTTCGTTGAGTGTCTTCATGGCTGCTGAAGAGCTTCCGGAAAAATCAGGGCGAGGGAGTGTATCACGGCCCCGCCCGTCGCCCCAGACGGTGTTGCTGCCGGCGTTGAAGCTGGACCTGGGCATCGTGGTACTGTTTCTGGTCTGCCTGTGGCTGGCGCTCGGGCTGTTCGGCCTGTCTTCCGCGCTGGAAGTGGTGGTCCTGCTGGCGGGTAGTGCCGCCGCCAGCCTGTGGCTGGCCTGGCGCACCCGTCGGGTGCTGATCCGCTTGCAGATGCAACAGTCTCGCGGAGGCCCCGATGAGCCGTAGCAAAAGCAGCGGGCGCTGGCTGAAGGAGCATTTCAGCGATCCTTACGTGAAGGACGCGCAGCGCCTGGGGTACCGTTCCCGAGCAGTGTTCAAGCTGCGGGAGATCCAGGAGAAGGATCGTGTCCTGAAGCCCGGCATGCGCGTGGTCGACCTGGGCGCCGCGCCCGGGGGCTGGGCGCAATACGCCGCCGGCATTACCGGCGTTCACGGCCGTGTGGTGGCGCTGGATGTGCTGCCCATGGATCCGCTGCCGGATGTCACCGTGCTGCAGGCGGACTTCACCGAGCAGGGGGCACTGGAGCAGCTTCACGAGGCATTGCAGGGGGAGCCGGTCGACCTTGTACTTTCGGATATGGCCCCCAATATTTCAGGATTGAAAGCGGTGGACCAGCCGCGCGCCATGTACCTGGCCGAGCTGGCTCTCGATTTTTGCCGCCAGGAATTGAAACCGGGCGGCGATTTTCTGGTCAAGACTTTCCATGGAGAGGGTTTCGACCCGTTCCTTCAGGAACTCAGGCAACTGTTCAACCGTGTTATAACGCGCAAGCCGCGCGCTTCACGGGATCGAAGTCGGGAGACCTATCTGTTGGCCCGGCAAAAAAAGCTGTAGTAGGGTTAGTCGACACATCTGGTGTCTTTACCAGTCTTCCGGTGGTCGCCGGAAGCAAACCGATCGAGGTGCCACGCCTTGAACGACATGGCCAAGAATCTCATCCTCTGGGTGATTATCGCCGTCGTGCTGATGTCCGTCTTCTCCAACTTCCAGGAGCGGGCAGCAACGCCGAACAGGATCACGTATTCCGAGTTCCTCACCGACGTGGAGCGAGGCAACATCCGTGATGTCACCATCCAGGGGCAGGAAATCACCGGCACCACCACCGGTGGAAGCTCGTTTACCACCCTGAGCCCGGAATCTGACAACCGCGCATTGATTGGTACGTTGCTGGATAACAACGTCACAATCGACGCCAAGGAGCAGGAAGGCCGCAGCATGCTGCTGCAGATCCTGATCTCCTGGACGCCGTTCCTGCTGCTGATCGCGGTCTGGATCTACTTCATGCGCCAGATGCAGGGCGGTGGCGGTGGCCGGGGCGCCATGTCGTTCGGCAAGAGCCGCGCCAAGATGATGACCGAGGAGCAGGTCAAGGTCACCTTCGCCGATGTGGCCGGCGTCGAGGAGGCCAAGGAGGATGTCGCCGAGCTGGTCGACTTCCTGCGTGACCCCAGCAAGTTCCAGCGGCTGGGTGGCAAGATTCCCCGCGGAGTACTGATGGTGGGATCTCCGGGTACCGGCAAGACGTTGCTGGCAAAGGCCATTGCCGGCGAGGCCAAGGTGCCCTTCTTCTCCATCTCCGGTTCCGATTTCGTGGAGATGTTTGTGGGTGTCGGCGCCTCGCGCGTTCGTGACATGTTTGCGCAGGCCAAGAAACATGCCCCGTGCATTATCTTCATCGATGAAATCGATGCCGTCGGTCGCCAGCGTGGCGCCGGCCTAGGCGGCGGGCATGACGAGCGTGAGCAGACGCTGAACCAGTTGCTGGTGGAAATGGACGGCTTCGAGGGTAACGAGGGCGTGATCGTCATCGCCGCCACCAACCGTCCGGACGTGTTGGACCCGGCGCTGTTGCGCCCCGGTCGCTTCGATCGCCAGGTGGTGGTGCCACTGCCGGACGTGCGGGGCCGTGAGCAGATCCTGAAAGTGCACATGGCCAAGCTGCCGCTTACCCGGGACGTGGACCCGTTCATTCTCGCTCGTGGTACACCCGGCTTCTCCGGTGCCGACCTGGCCAACCTTGTCAACGAGGCTGCCCTGTTCGCTGCCCGCTCCAACAAGCGGGACGTGGATATGGAGGACTTCGAGCGTGCCAAGGACAAGATCATGATGGGCGCCGAACGGCGGTCCATGGTCATGAACGAGGACGACAAGCGCCTGACTGCGTATCACGAATCCGGCCACGCCATTGTCGGTCTTACCACGCCGGACCACGACCCGGTTCACAAGGTGACCATCATCCCGCGCGGACGTGCGCTGGGTGTGACAATGTTTCTGCCGGAAGAGGATCGGGTCAGCTACTCCAAGCAGCGGCTTAACAGCATGATCGCCTCCCTGTTCGGCGGCCGCCTGGCCGAGGAGCTGATCTACGGTGCCGATCGTGTCACCACGGGTGCCTCCAACGACATTCAGCGTGCCACCGAAATCTCCCGCAACATGGTCACCATGTGGGGGCTTTCCGACCGCATGGGGCCGTTGTCCTACAACGAGGACGAGGGTGAGGTCTTCCTTGGTCACCAGGTGACCAAGCAGAAGAGCGTTTCGGATGAGACTACACATGCTATTGATGAGGAGATCCGTTCCATCATCGATACCAACTACGAGCGCGCGAAACAGATCCTGCTGGATAACATGGACAAGCTCCATGTGATGGCCGAAGCGCTGATGAAGTACGAAACCATCGACAAGAGCCAGATCGATGACATCATGGCCGGTCGTCCGGTGGGCCCGCCCCGTGGCTGGAATTCCGATCGCGGCCAGGAAGGTGGTTCCGCTGGTGGCGATGCAAACAAGGCCGGTGCCGACGAACGGGGCGACAGCGCCTCCGGCGGCAAGCTCGGAGATCCTGCGGGGGAGCACTAAAGCTCGATGGTAACAGCAACCAGAAGCCGGCTCGTGTCCCATGGGCCGGCTGTCATTGATTGTGGCGGAAAGCCTATACGGCTGGATGGGCCGCAGGTGATGGGGGTGCTGAACATCACCCCTGATTCCTTCTCCGACGGTGGCCGCTTCCTGCATCCCGAACAGGCACTGGAGCAGGCACGCCGGATGGTGGACGAAGGCGCGGCGTTGATCGACGTCGGCGGCGAGTCCACGCGGCCCGGCGCCGGGGAAGTGTCCGTCCAGGCGGAGCTTGATCGTGTTCTGCCGGTGCTCGAGCTGTTGTGCTCGGAACTGCCGGTGCCCGTGTCGGTGGATACCAGCAAGCCCGAGGTGATGACCGAGGCCGCCAGGGCCGGGGCGGGCATGATCAACGACGTCATGGCGCTGCGGCGAGACGGGGCGTTGCAGGCCGCCGCCGCCACTGGTCTGCCGATCTGCCTCATGCACATGCAGGGTGAACCGCGCACCATGCAGCAGGCACCGGAGTACCGGGAAGTGGTGTCCGAGGTCATGGCCTTTCTGGGCGAGCGGGTGGCTGCATGCACAGCTGCCGGGATCAGCCGGGACCGTATAGTGCTCGATCCCGGCTTTGGATTCGGCAAGACCCTGCGACACAACTATCAACTGCTCTCTGGCCTTGGGCGCATCATTGCGATGGGTGTGCCCGTGCTGGTGGGGATGTCGCGCAAAACGATGATCGGCAAGGTGTTGGACGCCCCGGTGGATCGGCGGTTGCACGGCAGTGTGGCCGCCGCGGTGCTGGCCGCCCGGGAGGGGGCGCTGTTGATTCGTGCGCATGATGTCGGTCCCACGGTGGAGGCGCTTGCCATAGTCCACGCGTTGGCGAAGGAAGATATTCCAGTCCGGCCGGACTGACGACAAGAAACGGAGCAACAATGGCAAATCGCTATTTCGGCACGGATGGCATCCGTGGCCGGGTGGGGGAGCATCCGATCACTCCGGACTTCATTCTGAAGCTTGGCTGGTCCATTGGCCGGGTGCTGGCCAGCCAGGACCGTCGGTTGGTGCTGATCGGAAAGGATACGCGGCTGTCCGGCTACATGTTCGAATCCGCCCTGGAGGCAGGCCTGTCGGCGGCGGGTGTGGATATACGCTTGCTCGGCCCCATGCCCACCCCGGCCATTGCCTACCTCACCAGCACGCTGCGCGCGGGTGCCGGCATCGTGATCAGTGCCTCCCACAATCCCCACGAGGACAACGGCATCAAGTTCTTTTCCAGGGACGGGGAAAAGCTGGACGATGCCACCGAGCAGGCCATCGAGGCCATGCTGGAAGAGTCGTTGACCACGGTTCCCTCGGCGAAACTCGGCAAGGTGTCCAGGCTGAACGATGCTCCGGGTCGCTACATCGAATTCTGCAAGAGTGCGGTGGACCGGGACGTGCGCCTCAGTGGCCTGAAGCTGGTCGTGGACTGCGCCAACGGTGCCACCTATCACGTAGGCCCTGAAGTGTTCCGGGAATTGGGCGCGGAGGTGATCTCGATCGGAAATCGTCCCGACGGGCTGAACATCAACGTCGATTGCGGCTCCACCAATCCCGCTGCCCTGCAGCGGTGTGTAGTCGAGAATGGGGCCGACGCGGGTATCGCCTTCGACGGCGATGGTGATCGCGTGATCATGGTTGACGCCCTCGGCCGGGTGGTGGACGGGGACGAACTGCTCTACATCATTGCCCGGGACCGCCAGCAGGCCGGCCAGTTGCGGGGACCGGTGGTGGGCACGCTGATGAGCAATCTGGGGCTCGAGAATGCGCTGAAGGAGCAGGGCCTGGAGTTTCTGCGCGCCAAGGTCGGCGACCGCTACGTGCTCGAGCTGCTGAAGCAGCGCGGCGGGCTCCTGGGTGGAGAATCGTCCGGGCACCTGCTGTGTCTGGACAGAACCACTACCGGTGACGGCATCATTTCCGCGCTGCAAGTGCTTGAGGCCATGGTGCATACCGGCCAGCCGCTGGCGGAGCTGGCTGCCGGCATGGAGAAGTACCCCCAATGCATGATCAACGTGCCGGTGGCGTCCCGCAACGGGCTGGATGATTCCCCGTTGATCCAGCAGGCGGTGCGCGAGCTGGAAGGGGAGCTGCGCGATGCAGGCCGTATCCTGCTGCGACCCTCCGGTACCGAGCCGGTCATCCGGGTCATGGTGGAAGGTCGTGACGAGGCACAGGTCCGACACTCCGCGGCCCATCTGGCCGAAGTGGTCAGAAGCGCCCTGCAATGATTCCAACGCGTTGATCTGCCGGAGTACTGCGGGTACCATTCCCAGCCGCTGTCTGTTATAGCACCCTGGTGACGACAACCTAGGACGAGATCACAGTGAGCATGCGTAGAGCGCTGGTCGCCGGCAACTGGAAAATGCACGGCTCCCGGGAGCAGGCCCGGCGGCTGATCACCGAGACGGTGGATGGCCTGCCGGCCGATTGTGCCGCGGAAGTAGTGGTATTGCCGCCCTTCGTGTTACTGCCGGTTGCTGCCGGGGTGCTGGAAGGCAGCCGTGTGGGCCTGGGTGCCCAGAACGTCTGCGATGCGGACGAGGGCGCGTACACCGGTGAAGTGTCTGCGGCCATGCTGCGGGAAACAGGCTGCCGTTACGCGCTGGTTGGTCATTCCGAGCGGCGGGCGCTGTACGGTGAGGACGATGCGCTGGTGGCGCGCCGGGCCGCTGCCGCCCTGCGCGGCGGGCTGAGTCCGATCGTCTGCCTGGGCGAGACGCTGGAGCAGCGAGAGCGCGACCTCACTGCGGAAGTGGTGCTGTCGCAGCTGGATGCCGTGGTTGCCGAACTGGGTATGGTCGGCCTGGCACGCTGCGTTCTGGCCTATGAGCCTGTCTGGGCCATCGGTACCGGGCGTAGCGCCAGCCCCGAGCAGGCGCAGGACGTCCACGGCTTGCTGCGGGAGCATGTGCGGCGGCTGGATGCGGGCGTGGCGGAGACGCTCAGGATGCTTTACGGCGGCAGTGTGAAGCCCGACAACGCGGGCGCGCTGTTTGCCATGCCGGATATCGATGGCGGCCTGATTGGCGGCGCATCATTGAAATCAGCTGATTTCCTGGCCATCTGCCGCGCGGCGCGGTAGAGGCCGGTAACGAGAGAGGGTTGAATGGGACAGATTATCCTGGTGATCCACGTGGTCATCGCCGTGGCGATTGTCGTGCTGGTGCTGCTTCAGCACGGCAAGGGGGCCGATGCCGGCGCCGCATTCGGTAGCGGCGCCTCCGCGACCGTTTTCGGTTCCCAGGGCTCGGCATCGTTTCTGGTCAAGGTGACGGCCCTGTTGGCGGCCGGTTTCTTCCTGACCAGCCTGACATTGGCGGTGATTGCCAGCCGCCAGGCCGGTCCCCCGGCCAGCGTGGTCGATCTGGTGGATGATCCGGTGGAACTGGAAGAAGCCCCCATGGCCCCGGAGGAGCAGCCGGAGGACGATGCGCCGCCGCCGCCGGAAGACTGACTCCCGATAGTAGCGGAGAGCCGGACACGGAAAAGCCGTCGCTGCGTCGACGGCTTTTCCGTGTCTGCCTGCTGCGCATGTGACGGCTGCTCCATCTTTGTTTGCCGCCGACCGTCCGGGTTGATAGAATCCCCGCCCGGTAGTGCGGGAAACACTGATCGGTCTCCTGTGGCCTCCACGAGGCCACATCGTCCGGAAGCCCGTGGCGAGTCCGCCCAGGGTATTGACGGTGTTTCCTGAAGGGTTCGCCAACCCTCCCACGTGCGGATGTGGTGGAACTGGTAGACACGCTGTCTTGAGGGGGCAGTGGCGCAAGCCGTGCCGGTTCGAGTCCGGCCATCCGCACCATAGATTTCCACCCGAGGCCCGGGTTCTTTTCGGCTTCGTAAGTATCTGTTTTATATAGCTTTTCTTCGTTTTCGCGCTTGACATGGCAGGCGTGGCTGCACTAGACTGCGCCGCGGTGTTGAGTCCAGGCTGCCCGGTGGTCGCTACAGGCTACGCGGGTCGGGGAACAGGCGCATGCTCGAGAATTACCTACCGATACTGCTGTTCATCATTGTTGGCCTCGGCCTTGGCGCCGTGCTGCTGGCGGCTGGCTTCATTCTGGGGCCGCATCGTCCGAACGAGGAAAAGCTCTCGCCGTACGAATGCGGCTTCGAGGCGTTCGAGGACTCGCGCATGAAATTCGACGTGCGCTATTACTTGGTCGCCATCCTCTTCATTATCTTCGATCTGGAAATCGCTTTCCTGTTCCCCTGGGCCATTGTGCTGGATGAAATCGGTCTGTTCGGTTTCGCGTCCATGGGTGTGTTCCTGGCGATTCTGCTGATCGGCTTCCTGTACGAGTGGAAGAAAGGAGCGCTGGAATGGGAGTAGAAGGCGTTCTTGAAAAGGGTTTTGTCACCACGTCGGCCGACAAGCTGTTCAACTGGGCACGCACCGGGTCGTTGTGGCCGATGACCTTCGGTCTGGCCTGCTGCGCAGTCGAGATGATGCATGCCGGCGCCGCGCGCTACGACATGGACCGGTTCGGTATCATCTTCCGGCCAAGTCCACGCCAGTCCGATGTGATGATTGTTGCCGGCACGCTGTGCAACAAGATGGCGCCGGCACTCCGCAAGGTCTATGACCAGATGTCGGATCCCAAGTGGGTCATTTCCATGGGTTCCTGCGCGAACGGCGGTGGCTATTATCACTATTCCTATTCGGTGGTCAGGGGGTGTGATCGTGTCGTGCCCGTGGATATCTACGTGCCGGGCTGTCCGCCAACGGCGGAAGCGCTGCTTTACGGCATCGTTCAGCTCCAGAACAAGATCCGCCGGACCAACACCATCGCCCGTTGAATCAAGACGGAGACTGATCGTCCATGCCTGAAGCGCAGCGCAAACTGGCAGAACAACTGCGACAGGAGTTCGGGGATCGCGTCGGTGATCCCGAGCTTGTGCGGGATGAGGTCACCATCGAGGTGTCCCCCGATGAGCTGTTCGCCGTCATGCAGTCCCTGAAGGAGCTGCCGCAATTCGCCTATACCCAGCTCACTGACGTCTGTGGCGTGGACTACGCGGCGTATGGCCAGGGTGAGTGGATCACGGAACAGGCCAGCAGTTCCGGTTTCTCTCGCGGCGTCCAGGGCAACAGTTTCGCCCGCCGAGGCCTGACCGGCGTCTATGGCGTTGACGAGATCACCAGCAATACCGGTCGCCGATTTGCCGCGGTCTATCATTTGCTGAGTGTCACCCACAACCGCCGGCTGCGTGTGAAGTGCTTTTGCGCCGACGACAATTTTCCCATGCTTCAGTCGGTGGTACCGATCTGGGCTGGCGCCAACTGGTTCGAGCGCGAAGCCTTCGACCTTTATGGCATCGTGTTCGACGGCCATCCGGATCTGCGCCGCATCCTCACCGACTACGGCTTCGTGGGCCACCCTTTCCGCAAGGATTTCCCGCTGATCGGCAACGTCGAGGTGCGCTACGACGAGGAGAAGCGCCGCGTGGTCTATCAGCCGGTATCCATCGAGCCGCGAGTGCTGGTGCCGCGTGTGGTGCGCGACGACAACCGTTATGCCGACCGGCAGGCCAAGGAGGAAAGCGGCAATGGGTGATATCCGCTCCTACACGATGAATTTCGGCCCGCAGCATCCGGCTGCCCACGGGGTGCTGCGACTGGTGCTGGAGATGGAAGGCGAGACCATCCGTCGCGCCGATCCGCACGTCGGCCTGCTGCACCGCGCCACTGAAAAGCTGGCCGAGAGCAAGCCTTTCAACCAGAGCATCGGTTACATGGACCGCCTCGACTATGTGTCCATGATGTGTAACGAGCACGGCTATGTGTTGGCCATCGAGAAGCTGCTGGGCATCGCCCCGCCGAAGCGCGCGCAATACATCCGTACCATGTTTGACGAGGTCACCCGGATCCTGAATCACCTGATGTGGCTGGGGGCGCATGGACTGGACGTGGGCGCGATGACCGCCTTCCTTTACTGCTTCCGCGAGCGCGAGGACCTGATGGACTGCTACGAGGCGGTGTCCGGCGCGCGCATGCACGCGACCTACTACCGGCCCGGCGGCGTGTACCGGGACCTGCCTGACCGCATGCCGCAGTACGAGGAATCCCGCTTCCGCAGCGAGAAGGACATGAAGGTGCTGAACGAGGCCCGCCAGGGGTCGTTGCTGGATTTCCTGGAGGACTTCTGCGCCCGCTTCCCCGGCTGCGTGGACGAATACGAGACGCTGCTCACCGAAAACCGCATCTGGAAGCAGCGCCTGGTGGGCATCGGCGTGGTGTCCCCGGAGCGGGCCCTGGAGCTGGGCTTCACCGGTCCGATGCTGCGTGGTTCCGGCGTGGAGTGGGATCTGCGCCGGACTCAGCCCTACGAGGTATACGACGAGCTGGATTTCGAGATTCCCGTCGGTACCAACGGCGACTGCTACGATCGCTACCTGGTGCGGGTCGAGGAAATGCGGCAGTCCAACCGCATCATCAAGCAGTGTATCGACTGGCTGCGCAAGAACCCCGGTCCGGTGATGGTGGACGACCACAAGATCGCGCCGCCCACCCGGGAGGAGATGAAGGACGACATGGAGTCGCTGATTCATCACTTCAAGCTTTTCACCGAGGGCTATTGCGTGCCCGCCGGCGAAGCCTATGCCGCCATCGAAGCGCCGAAGGGAGAGTTCGGCGTGTACCTGATCTCCGATGGGGCCAACAAGCCCTACCGTGTGAAGGTGCGCGCCCCCGGTTTCGCTCATCTGGCAGCCATGGACGAGATGGCCCGCGGCCATATGCTGGCGGACGTCGTGGCCCTGATCGGCACACAGGACATCGTATTCGGGGAGATCGACCGTTGAGTTCGGAGCGCCTGTCGGAAAAGCTGCTTTCGCCGGAAGTGCGGAAGGAAATCGACCACTGGGTGGGCAAGTTCCCGGAGGACCGGAAGCGCTCCGCGCTGATACCGGCGCTGCATGTGGTTCAGGATGCCAATCAGGGCTACCTGACCGAGGCGCTGATGGACGCGGTGGCCGAATACCTGGATCAGCCGAAGGTGGCCGTCTACGAGGTGGCCACGTTCTATACGATGTTTGACACCCGTCCGGTGGGTCGTCACAAGGTCAACGTCTGCACGAATATCTCCTGCTGGCTGATGGGGGCGGATTCCATTGTGTCCCATTGCGAGAAGAAGCTGGGCATCAAGCTGGGTGAGACAACCGCAGACAACCGCATCACGCTGAAAGTGGAAGAGGAATGCCTGGCGGCCTGTTCCGGCGGCCCGATGATGGTGGTGGATGGCCACTACCACACCCACCTGACCCCGGAGAAGGTGGACGAGATCCTGGATAATCTGGAGTAACCATGGCAAACGAAGTCTGCTACCGCACACTGGAGTTCGACGAGCCGTGGACGCTGGAGAATTACGAGAAGATCGGCGGCTACCAGGCCTGGCGCAAGGTCCTGGCGGAAAAGACACCGCAGGAAGAGATCATCGAGACGGTCAAGAAGGCCAATCTGCGTGGTCGTGGCGGTGCCGGCTTCCCGGCTGGCGTGAAGTGGAGCTTCATGGCGCGGAATGCGCCGGGACAGAAGTACCTGCTGTGCAACTCGGATGAGTCCGAGCCAGGCACCTGCAAGGACCGTGACATCCTGCGCTTCAACCCGCACGCGTTGGTGGAGGGCATGGCCATTGCCTGTTACGCCATGGGAGCCACGGTGGGCTACAACTACCTGCGCGGCGAGTTCCATCACGAGCCGTTTCACCGCATGGAGCAGGCGCTGAAGGAAGCCTATGACCTCGGGTTGCTGGGCAAGAACATCCAGGGAACGGGAATCGACGTCGACCTGTACAACCATTACGGGGCCGGCGCCTACATCTGCGGCGAGGAATCAGCGCTGATGGAGTCGCTGGAGGGCAAGAAGGGCCAGCCCCGGTACAAGCCGCCGTTCCCGGCCCAGTTCGGCCTGTACGGTCGGCCGACCACGATCAATAACACCGAGACCCTTGCCTCCGTGCCCACCATTCTTCGCGAAGGGCCGGAGTGGTTCCTGGAAAAGGGCAAGCCCAACAACGGTGGTACCAAGATCTTCTGCGTCTCGGGGCACGTGGAGAAGCCGGGCAATTTCGAGCTTCCGCTGGGCACCCCGTTCAAGGATCTGCTGGCGCTGGCTGGCGGTGTTCGCAAGGGCCGCAAGCTCAAGGCCGTGATTCCGGGCGGCTCGTCCATGCCGGTGATTCCGGGCGACGCCATGCTGGAGCTGGACATGGACTACGACAGCCTGGCCAAGGCCGGCTCCGGGCTTGGGTCCGGCGGCCTGATCGTGATGGACGAGACCACTGACATGGTGGCTGCCATCTGCCGCATCAGCCAGTTCTATTACGCCGAGTCCTGCGGCCAGTGCACGCCGTGCCGAGAGGGCACCGGCTGGATGCACCGCGTGCTCAAGCGCATCGTGGCCGGCCAGGGTCGCTGGGAAGACCTGGAACTGCTGGAGGCCGCCGCCGGGCAGATCGCCGGGCATACCATCTGCGCCTTCGGCGAGGCCGCGGCCTGGCCGGTGCAGAGCTTCATGAAGCATTTCCGGCACGAATTCGAATACTACATCGAGCATAAGCGCTCGATCGTGGAGGACGCCTCGGGGGCCGCCGCATGACAGACAAGGCTGAAGCAAGCAACCCGGATCTGGTCACCATCGAGGTTGATGGCGTCGAGATGCAGGCCCCGAAAGGGTCCATGATCATCGAGGCCACCGACAGGCAGAACGTGCACGTGCCGCGTTTCTGCTATCACCGCAAGCTGTCCATCGCGGCCAACTGCCGCATGTGCCTGGTGGATGTCGAGAAGGCGCCAAAGCCACTGCCGGCCTGTGCGACCCCTGTGGCCGACGGCATGAAGATCAGCACCCGCTCCGAGCGCGCAGTCAAGGCGCAGAAGGGCGTGATGGAATTCCTGCTGATCAATCATCCGCTGGATTGCCCGATCTGCGACCAGGGCGGTGAGTGCGAGCTGCAGGACCTGGCGCTGGGCTATGGCCGCGGTGTGTCCCGCTTCTCCGAACGCAAGCGTGTGGTCAAGGATGAAAACCTCGGCCCGCTGAGCGCCACCGAGATGACCCGCTGCATTCACTGCACACGCTGTGTCCGCTTCCTCGATGAGGTGGCCGGCCAGCGTGAGCTGGGCGGAATGGGGCGCGGCGAGCATACCGAGATCTCCACCTATGTGGGGCTTGGCGTGCACTCCGAGATGTCCGGTAACGTCATCGACCTCTGCCCGGTGGGCGCGCTGACGTCCAGGCCCTACCGCTTTACCGCGCGCGCATGGGAAATGCTCAGCCATCCCGGGGTGGCGCCGCACGACTGTGCCGGCTCCAATGTCCAGGTCCACCACGTCAACGGCAAGATCAAGCGCGTGGTGCCCAGGGACAACGAAGACATCAACGAGTGCTGGATTTCCGACCGCGACCGCTTCGCCTACCAGGGTATCTATAGTGAGGACCGCCTGCAGCGGCCGCGTGTGAAGCGTGAGGGGCGCTGGCAGGAATGCTCCTGGGAGGAGGCGCTGGAGGAAGCGGGGCGCCGGATGATGCAAGTGGTGGAAGCACACGGCGGCAGCCAGCTGGGTGCGCTGGTCTCGCCGGCGGCAACGCTGGAAGAACAGTACCTGGCCGGCAAACTGATGCGGGCACTGGACAGCCGTAACATCGACGCCCGCCTGCGCACCGGAGACTTCTCCGACCAGCAGACCCGGCCGCTGTATCCCGCTCTGGGAGTCGGCATTTCCGAACTCGAGTCGCTGGACGCGGTGCTGCTCGTGGGCAGCAACCCGCGAGCCGAGCAGCCCATCATCAACCACCGGCTGCGCAAGGCCGCCCTGCGCGGGGCCAGCATCAGTTTCCTGAATCCGCGGCGTCATGAGTTCAATTACCCGGTAGCCGAACAGCTGGTTGCCGACCCGCAAGGCATGGTGCGCGAACTGGCGGCGGTGGCCGGTCTTCTGCTGGAGAGGGCAGGGCGCACCGCTCCCGAGGGGTTCCAGGGGCTGCTTGGCGACGGGCAGCCTGGCCAGCAGGCCACGGAACTGGCCCACCGTCTGGCCGACAGCGGTAGCGGCGCGTTGCTGCTGGGGCCCTATGTGGAGGCACATCCGCAGGGCGCAGTACTGCGGGCGCTGGCCGGACTGGTCGCGGAACTGGCGGATGTGCGCTTCGGCACGCTGAGTGAGGGGCCGAACATGGCTGGTGCCTGGCTTGCCGGAGCGGTGCCTCACCGTCAGTCGGGCGGACAGGCCGAGCCGGCGCCTGGGCTTGACGCCCGCGGCATGCTGGCGGAGCCTCTCCGCGGTTACCTGCTGCTCGGTGTGGAACCGGAACTGGATTGCTGGGACGGAGCCTCTGCCCAGGCGGCGATGGAGCAGGCCGATGTGGTGGTCGCTGTGACGCCGTTCGTGACCGCCGCCATGGAGAGCTATGCGGATGTGCTGCTTCCTGCGGGCTCCTTTGGCGAGACCTCCGGCACCTATGTCAACGCAGAAGGCCGCTGGCAGTCCTTCCCCGGCGTGACCAGGCCGCAGGGCGAAGCGCGGCCGGCTTGGAAGGTGCTGCGAGTGCTGGGCAATGTGTTGCAGTTGCAGGGATTCGAATACCAGTCCTCGGAAGATGTGCTGGCCGAGGTTCGTGATGCGGCGGGTGAACCGGCGGCTGACTCGACGCTACCGACCTGGACAGCGCCTGTCGACGTCAGCGTTGCCGATAAAGGGCTGATTCGTGTTGGCTCGGTGCCGTTGTATGCCACCGACGGGCTGGTTCGCCGCGCCACGGCGCTGCAGGCAACCCGACAGGCCACGGAAGTGAAAGTGCTGGTCTCCCCGGCCGTGGCGGAGCAGCACGACCTGGCCGAGCTGGACTGGGTGGAAGTGACGCAGAACGAACAGACGGCACGCATGCCCGTGGGCCTTGATGAGAGCCTCCCCGATCATGTGGTCTGGGTGCCGGTGGGCGTGGAAGGGACAGCCGGGCTCGGGGCACAGTTCGGCACGGTGACGCTGAAACGCGTCTGAACGCGCGGCAGCGCCCGGGCGGGCGCCTGCAGGATTACCGGAAAATCAGGCCTGTGGCCGGCTCCCGGGCAACCGTAAGGTTGCCGGAGTCACACTATAAACGGGATTGACGAGACCCATGGCGGAACTCACGGAACTTGTCTGGATCATGACCAAGATCGTTGCGATCGTAGGTCCGCTGATCCTGGCTGTTGCTTACCTGACTTATGCAGAACGCCGCGTGATCGGGGCCATTCAGGCGCGCAACGGGCCGAACCGCGTGGGTCCCATGGGCCTGTTCCAGCCGTTTGCGGATGTCTTCAAGCTGCTGTTCAAGGAAGTGGTACTGCCAGCCAATGCCAACCGCTTCCTGTTCCTGATCGCACCATTGCTTTCGTTGATGCCGGCGCTGGCGGCCTGGGCCGTGATGCCGTTCAGTGAAGGACTGGTCCTGTCCGATATCAATGCCGGCCTGCTGTACATTCTGGCCATGACGTCGCTGGGCGTGTACGGGGTGATCATTGCCGGCTGGGCCTCCAACTCCAAGTACGCCATGCTGGGTGCCATGCGGTCGGCGGCGCAGATCGTCTCCTACGAGATCGCCATGGGCTTCGCGCTGGTCGGCGTGCTCATGGCTGCTGGCAGCCTGAACATGAGCGGCATCGTCCAGGCCCAGGCGGGGCCGATCTGGAACTGGTTCTGGCTGCCGCTGCTGCCGCTGTTTGTCGTCTACTGGATTTCCGGCGTGGCCGAGACCAACCGCGCGCCGTTCGACGTGGCCGAGGGTGAATCGGAAATCGTCGCCGGCTTCCACGTGGAGTACTCCGGCGTGGCCTTCGCCGTCTTCTTCCTGGCCGAGTACGCCAACATGATCCTGATCTCCGGGCTGGCGGTCGTCATGTTCATGGGGGGCTGGTATTCGCCGTTCCACGGTCTGCCGGTGCTGGGGCCGCTGTTCGACTGGGTGCCGGGTATCGTCTGGTTCGTCCTGAAGATGACCTTGTTCCTGTATCTGTACCTGGCGTTCCGTGCGACGTTCCCGCGTTACCGCTACGACCAGATCATGCGGCTGGGCTGGAAGGTGCTGATCCCGGTGACGGTGGTCTGGCTGGTGGTGCTGGCGCTGATGATCATTGCCGGCCTCGGGCCCTGGTTCAACTGATAGGTATTGCCCAATGAGTGCTGCTAGCGATTTCGTCCGCACGTTCTTCCTCACGGAGTTGCTCCGTGGGTTGAAGCTGACCGGGCGCAACCTGTTCAAGCGCAAGGTCACGATCCAGTACCCGGAGGAGAAGGCGCCGCAGTCTCCGCGTTTCCGGGGCCGCCATGCGCTGCGCCGTTACCCCAACGGCGAGGAGCGCTGCATCGCCTGCAAGCTTTGCGAGGCGGTCTGCCCGGCGCTGGCGATCACCATCGAATCCGAGCAGCGGGAAGACGGCACCCGACGCACCACGCGCTACGACATCGACCTGTTCAAGTGCATCTACTGCGGGTTCTGCGAGGAATCCTGCCCGGTGGACTCCATCGTCGAGACGCGGGTGTTCGAATACCACATGGAAGAACGCGGCGAGAACATCGTGAACAAACAGCAGTTGCTGGCCTTCGGCGATGACTACGAAAAGCAGCTGGCCGCCGACCGCGCCATGGACGCTCCTTACCGCTAAGGCGGCAACCGATACAGGGTGATGCAGTGATTGAACAGCTGATCTTCTATGTGTTCGCTCTGGTGCTGCTGTTTTCAGCCACCATGGTGATCACCGTCCGCAACCCGGTGCATGCGGCATTGTTCCTGGTGCTGGCGTTCTTCAACAGCGCGGCGCTCTGGATCATGGCGGGTGCGGAATTCCTCGGCATCGTGCTGGTGCTGGTCTACGTCGGCGCGGTCATGGTGCTGTTCCTGTTCGTGGTGATGATGCTGGACCTGAACCTGGGGTCGTTGCGGGAAGGGTTCATGAAACATTTCTACATCGGCGTGCCCATTGCCGTGGTCATGGCCGTGCAGATGCTGCTGGTGGTGGGGTCCGGCCTGTTCGCGCCGGAAACGTTGCCGCAAGCGGCCATGCCTATTCCGGAGGGCACCGGTAACACGTCCATGCTCGGGGGTGTGCTCTACACCGTCTACGTCTACCCGTTCGAGCTCGCGGCGGTGATTCTGCTGGTGGCGATTATCGCCGCCATCATGCTGACGCTGCGCCGCCGCGAAGGTACCAAGCACCAGAACCCCGGTGAACAGGTGAAGGTGCGCAAGGCCGACCGGCTGCGCCTGGTGAACCTGCCGTCCTCCCGCCGTGCGTCGGAACAGGAACAAGACTGATGATCGAGCTTTCAGACTATCTGGTACTGGGCGCCATACTGTTTGCCCTGGGCATGGCCGGTATCTTCCTGAACAGGAAGAATGCCATCGTGCTGCTCATGTCCATCGAGCTGATCCTGCTGGCGGTCAATTTCAATTTCATCGCGTTTTCCACGTTCATGGGCGACCTGGCGGGCCAGGTCTTCGTGTTCTTCATTCTCACCGTGGCCGCGGCGGAATCCGCCATCGGGCTTGCCATCCTGGTGGTGCTGTTCCGTAACAAGCAATCCATCAACGTGGCTGATCTGGACAGCATGAAGGGCTGATATTCATGGAGAACATCTATCTCATCATTGTCCTTGCCCCGCTGATTGGCGCCATTATTGCCGGCTTCTTCGGCTCGACGATCGGCCGTGCCGGGGCGCACTGGGTGACCAGCGTTGGCGTCGGGATCTCCTTCCTGCTGTCCTTCCACGTGCTGATCGGCCTGATCAGCGGCGATCGCCAGCCCTTCGAGGGTACGGTGTACAACTGGATGGTGGCCGGCGGCCTGCAATTCGAGGTCGGTTTCCTGGTGGATCGCCTGACCGCGATGATGATGGTGGTGGTCACCTTCGTCTCGCTGATGGTGCACATCTACACCATCGGCTACATGGCCGACGAGGAGCACAACTGGCCGAAGGAAAGCCTGGCCGGGGTCAACGCCTACCAGCGGTTCTTCAGCTACATCGCGCTGTTCACCTTCGCGATGCTGATGCTGGTGATGGCCAACAACTTCCTGCAACTGTTCTTCGCATGGGAAGCGGTGGGCCTGGTGTCCTATCTGTTGATCGGCTTCTGGATGAACCGCCCCACGGCGGTGTTCGCCAACCTGAAGGCGTTCCTGGTCAATCGCGTGGGTGACTTCGGCTTCCTGCTGGGCATCGCCGCGGTGCTGATGTACTACGGCAGCCTGAACTATGGCGAGGTGTTTACGGCGGCGGCGGCCAACCCGAACCTGACCATGAACATCTTCGGGGCTGCGGAGTGGCAAGTGGCCACGGTGGCGGCCATCCTGCTGTTCATCGGGGCGATGGGCAAATCCGCGCAGGCGCCTTTGCACGTCTGGCTGCCCGATTCAATGGAAGGTCCGACGCCGATTTCCGCACTGATCCACGCGGCCACCATGGTAACCGCAGGCATCTTCCTGGTTGCCCGCATGTCGCCCATCTATGAGTTGTCCGATGTGGCGCTGTCCTTCGTGTTGGTCATCGGCGCCTTCACCGCCTTGTTCATGGGGCTGATCGGTCTGGTGCAGAACGACATCAAGCGTGTGGTTGCCTATTCCACGCTGTCCCAGCTTGGTTACATGGTGGTGGCGCTGGGCGCTTCCGCCTATGCCGCCGGCGTCTACCATCTGATGACCCACGCCTTCTTCAAGGCGCTACTGTTCCTGGGCGCGGGCTCCGTGATCATCGCCATGCACCACAAGCAGGACATGCGCGAGATGGGCGGCCTGAAGAAATACATGCCGGTGACCTACTGGACCATGTTGCTGGGCACGCTGGCGCTGATCGGTTTCCCGGCGTTCTCCGGCTACTTCTCGAAGGACGGCATCATCCTGGCGGTGGCGGAATCCCAGCGAGTTGGTGCGACTTTTGCCTATGTCTGCGTGCTGGCCGGGGTATTCGTCACGGCACTTTACAGTTTCCGCCTGCTGTTCCTGGTCTTCCACGGCAAGGAGCGCATGGACCACCATACCCGGGAACATCTGCATGAAAGCCCGCTGGTTGTCACCGTGCCCCTGGTACTGCTGGCCATTCCGTCCGTGCTGATCGGCCTGATCACCGTGATGCCGATGATGCTCGGCGACTGGTTCGGCGATGCCATTCGCGTGTTGCCCGCAAATGACGTGCTGGCTTCGGTGGCGGCCAGCTATGACAGTGCCTGGGCGCTGGTGCTGCATGGCTTCGTGGCAGCACCCCTGTACCTGGCCGCGGCCGGTTTCGCCACCGCCTGGTACCTGTACATCAAGCGGCCGGACCTGCCGGGCCGCTTGCAACAGCGTTTCTCGCTGGTGCACCGGGTGCTGGAGAAGAAGTACTGGTTCGACGAACTGCACCTGAACGTGTTCGCCGGTGCGGGCAGGGGGATGGGGCGGTTCTTCTGGAAAGTGACCGATGCGGGTCTGATCGACGGCGTGCTGGTCAACGGCACCGCGCGCACCATAGGCCGGGTGGCCGCCGCGCTGCGGCGCAGCCAGACCGGTTTCCTGTATCACTACGCCTTCGTGATGATCATCGGCCTGCTGGTGATGCTCACCTGGTTCGTGTTCGGGGCCCGCTAGGGCGCGCCGATTGGCTGGATTACTCGTCCCGCGGGCAGCTTGGCCGCGGGGGCAGAACTTGAATTGCTGGTAAGGAAGTAGCGGATGTTGGAGTCCTCCTGGCCGTTGTTGAGCCTGCTGATATGGATGCCGATCCTGGGCGGCGCCCTGGTCCTGTTGCTGGGTGATGAGCGTGAATCACAGGGCCGCGTGCTGGCCATGGTCATCGGCCTGGCGACCTTTCTCTTCAGCCTGCTGCTGATTACCGGCTTCCAGCCTGGCACGGCGGACATGCAGTTCGTGGAACTGCGGCCTTGGGTGGAAGCGCTGGGTGTGAACTACCACCTGGGGGTGGACGGCATTTCCATGCCGCTGATCGTGCTCACCACGTTTTCCACCGTACTGGTGCTGATCGCTGCCTGGGGGCGGATCGCCTACAAGCCGAATCTGTATCTTGGCTGCTTCCTGATCATGGGAGGTATTGTTGTCGGCGTCTTCAGCGCGCTGGACGCCATTCTGTTCTACGTGTTCTGGGAAGCTGTGCTGGTGCCGATGTTCCTGATCATCGGCATCTGGGGTGGGCAGAACCGTATCTACGCCACGATCAAGTTCTTCCTGTACACCTTCGTCGGTTCCGTGCTGATGCTGGTGGCGTTGATCTACCTGCAGTTCCAGGCCGGCAGCTTCGCCATCCTGGACATGTACGGGCTTGACCTGCCGATGTCCGCACAGATCTGGATCTTCATCGCGTTCCTGCTGGCCTTCGCCATCAAGGTGCCCATGTGGCCGGTACATACCTGGTTGCCGGATGCTCACGTGCAGGCGCCCACCGGCGGTTCGGTTATCCTGGCTGCGATCATGCTGAAGATCGGCGGCTACGGTTTCGTCCGCTTCAGTCTGCCGGTGGTGCCCGGCGCCAGCCTGGAACTGGATTGGCTGATGATCCTGCTGTCACTGGTGGCCGTGGTCTACATCGGCCTGGTCGCGATGATGCAGGAGGACATGAAGAAGCTGATTGCCTATTCCTCCATCGCGCACATGGGCTTTGTCACCCTCGGTTTCTTCATCGTGTTCCAGGTGGTGGTCAATGCCGGTGAATCCGGGGCATTGCTGGCCTTGGGTGGCGGCATGGTGCAGATGATTTCCCACGGTTTCATTTCCGCAGCGATGTTCCTTTGTGTGGGCGTGCTTTATGACCGCATGCACACCCGCATGATCAGCGAATACGGGGGCGTGGCGCATCGCATGCCCGTGTTCGCCGGCCTGTTCGTGCTGTTCGCCATGGCCAACGCCGGCCTTCCCGGCACGTCCGGTTTCGTCGGCGAGTTCATGGTCATCCTGGCGGCCTTCCAGGCCAGCTTCTGGTACGCGTTCTTTGCCGGCCTCACGCTGATCCTCGGGGCTGCCTACACGCTCTGGATGGTGAAGCGGGTGATGTACGGGCCGGTAGCCAACGAGAAGGTGGGTGCGCTGACCGATGTCGACGGCCGAGAAAAGCTGGTGCTCGCTCTGCTGGCCATTGCCGTGCTCTGGCTCGGGCTGTGGCCGGCACCGCTGATTGAGATCATGGAGCCGTCGCTGGAGCAGTTGCTGCAGTTGGTGATGGCGCAAGCCTGAACGGGATAACGAATCGTTGACGGGGCCGGCTGCGGCCGCTCGTTAAGCTCAGAGGACAAGGTATGACCAACGACGCGTTCGAGACGCCGGATCTGCTGCTCGCGCTGCCGGAAATCTGGATGCTGACCATGGCCTGCGTGGTGCTGGTGGTGGATCTGTTCAGTAACGACCGCGAGCATGGCCCGGCTTATTGGTTGACCCAGGTGACGCTGGTGGTTGGCGTGGTCATCACCATTACCACCCAGTGGGGCGTGGACGCGACCACGTTCAGCGGCACCTACGTGGCCGACAGTCTGGGCGTGATCCTGAAGACTGCCATCCTGGTGCTGGCGTTCCTGGGCTTTGCGTATTCCCGCGACTATCTGCGTGATCGCGGCCTGCTCAAGGGCGAGTTCTACATGCTCGGCCTGTTCGCGGTGCTCGGCATGATGGTGACGGTGTCCGCCGGCAACCTGCTTAGCCTCTATCTGGGGGTGGAGCTGATGTCACTGTCGCTGTATGCGCTGGTGGCGTTCGATCGCGACTCCGTCCGTGGCTCCGAGGCGGCCATGAAGTACTTCGTGCTGGGCGCGCTGGCCTCCGGCATGCTGCTCTATGGCATGTCGATGCTCTATGGTGTGACCGGATCCCTGGACCTCGGCCAGATCACCGCCGCCGCGGCGGAACTGGATGACCGTCGCTTCCTGTTCCTGTTCGGCCTGGTTTTCATGATGGTGGGCGTGGCGTTCAAGTTCGGTGCCGTGCCGTTCCACATGTGGGTACCCGATGTCTACCAGGGGGCACCGACACCGGTGACGCTGGTTATCGCCACCGCATCGAAGGTGGCGGCGGTGGGCCTGTTCTTCCGCCTGATAGGCGAGGGCCTGCTGCCGCTGCTGGAAAGCTGGCAGCACATGGTGGTGCTGCTTGCCGTCCTGTCTCTGCTGGTGGGCAACACCATCGCGCTGGTCCAGACCAACATCAAGCGCATGCTGGCGTACTCCACGTTCAACCACATCGGCTTCATCTTCATGGGCTTCGTCGCCGGTACCGGTGAGGGATACGGCGCGGCGGTGTTCTATGCGGTGACGTATGCGTTCACTGTCGCGGCGGCCTTCGGTGTGATCATGTTGCTGGCCAGGAAGGGCTTCGAGGCCGACCATATCGAAGATCTCAAGGGGCTGAACGAGCGCAGCCCGCTGTTCGCCTTCGTCATGCTGATACTGATGGTGTCGCTGACCGGCATTCCCGGGACAGTGGGTTTCTATGCCAAGTGGATGGTACTGAAGTCCGTCGTCGAAGCCGGCTTCGTCTGGCTGGCCGTACTCGCGGTCATCGGGGCCGTGGTTGGCGCGTTCTACTACCTGCGTCTGGTGCGCTACTGCTACTTCGACAAACCGGAAGGCGAGGGGCCCCAGCCGAGCGGCTCCGGCGGCTTCCGCGCCGTGCTTGCCGTCAACGGGCTGCTGATTCTTGGTCTGGGGATCTTCCCCGGCGCCCTGGTTGCCGTCTGCATGGCCGCGTTCGGTTAGCCCGCTGTGATTAAGAGTGGCCAATGACTGATACCCTGGCATTCGTTCTGCTGCTGGTCATCGCTCTCACCGCCGCCAACCTGCCCTGGCTGACGGATCGGGTGCTATTCGTGCTGCGCCCACCGGAGCAGGGCAAGCGCGAGTGGGTGCGTCTGCTGGAATGGTTGATTCTTTACGGGGTGGTGGGCGCGATCGCGGCGGGCATCGAATACCGCCTTACTGGCGACATCTATCCGCAGGGCTGGGAATTCTACGTGGTCACCATCTGCCTGTTCCTGGTGTTTGCGCTTCCCGGTTTTATCTACCACCACGATCTGAGGCGGTTGCTCAACAAGCGTCGGTAGAATGCGCTTTTCCACACATCCTGCTGCCTGTCTTTCCCAAATCCTCTTGCATTCCAGGCGCCGTGTCGTTACCATGCGCAGCGTCGATTGCGGGGTGGAGCAGTCTGGTAGCTCGTCGGGCTCATAACCCGAAGGTCGCAGGTTCAAATCCTGCCCCCGCTACCAAAGATATCTGACAGGCGGCTGCAAGGCCGCCTGTTTTGATTTCAGCGATCAGACACTTGTCAGCCGGCATCAGCCGGACCTCTCCCAGCAGTTCCCTCAGTGCTTCCCTGGCCTCGGCCACATCCTCGATGTCCTCCAACTGCTGGACCAGTCTCCGGTATATCTCGCGCGCCCTGGGCAGTACCTGGGTGGGCTCGAATGCCTCCATGGCCTGAAGCACTTCCTGGGCTTCGGTTACCCGCGCTTCGCACCGCTCCAGCTCCGCCTTCGTGCTGGGGGTGATGATGCCCTGTCGGATAGCGGCCATGATGTTGTCGCGCTCTCGCTCCGCGCCCTTGAGCTGCTGGCGGCCAGCGGTGGGGTCCGGCTGTGCTTGCTTCAGCAGGGCGGTGACTTCGGCCAGGAATGCCTGGTAGGCGTCCTCGGTCAGCAGCTCGGCTTTGATACCTGCAAGTAAGCGCTGCTCAACGATTCGCCGCTGGACGGTTTTCCCGTTGCCGCAGACGGCGTTCCCTCGGGTCTTGTGGGTGTTGCAGCCATACCGGTACCGGTCAACGATCACGAAGCTGCCCCCGCACTCTCCGCAGCGCAGCAGGCCGCTGAACAGATAGCGGGGTGCGCGGCCGCCTTGAGCCCAGTGGCCGATTGCTGCGCGCTGCTGGCGCGTGGTGGCACTGATGCGCTTCTGCCTAGCCTTCACCGCGTCCCATAGCTCCTGGGGGACGATGCGCAGTTCCGGGTGCTCCGTGATGACCCATTCCGTTTCCGGGCGCTCGCGGCGCTTCCGCTTGCCGGTCAGCGGGTCCTTCTCCCACTTGCTCCGGTTCCAGATCTGCTGGCCGATGTAGAGCGGGTTGTTCAGCAGGCCGAGCCCGCGCTTCATGTCGCCGTAGATGGCGCTCTGTGACCAGCTGGTGCCGCGTGGTGAGCGCAGGCCGCGGGTATTCAGGTCTGCAGCGATCGCCCGGGGCGTGTGGCCGCCGGCGTAGCGCTGGAATATCTCCAGCACGATGGGCGCTTGATCCGGATCCGGCTCGCGGCGATGGCCGGCGTCGGTGCTCATGCTGCGGTAGCCGAACGGCAGGCCTCCAGCGGAGTAGCCCGCCAGTGCCTGGCCCATCAGGCCGCGGTGGGTTTTCTCGGCCAGATCGTCCAGGTACATTTCGGACATCAGTCCACGCAGGCCGACCTCCAGCTTGTGGCCTTTGCGCTCCGTGTCCACACCGTCGCTGACGCCGATCAACCGCACGCCCCAGTACTTCAGCAGACGGACCGTCTGCGCGGTTTCCACCTGGTCGCGGGACAGGCGGGACAGGTCATCGACCAGCAGCACATCGAACAGCCTCGCCTTGGCCGCCTCCAGCACCTGCTGGTAGCCCGGCCGGTCCCGCAGGGAGCCGCTGACGGCTTCATCGGCGTAGGCTGTAGGGGTGCCCCAGCCCAGACGCTTTGCGTGGGCCTCACAGTTGCGCAGCTGGTCCCTGATCGACTCCGGGCGCTGGTCGTCGCTGCTGTAGCGGGCGTAGGCGGCTGTTCTCATTTGATGAAAGCTACTCGTTCACGGCGCGCTTCGGTAGCACCCGCTGTTGTCGGCCCGCCTGGTCGTCGCGCCGTTGCTGGGCTTGCTGTGCAAGATGCAACCGCACGGCCTGGCGCGCGGCGAGCTGAATGATGGTGTGCAGTGGCGAGGCCATCAATCGTGCCTCCTCAGTTCTCGCGGGATCTCCAAGGAGTCGGGCGTCTCACTGGTGCGGTTGTGCTCGATTGCCCTGTCCGTTGGCATGCTGCGCCAGTCTGGCCATTCGCGCTGCTCATTCTTGGCCTGTTTGCCGGTCAAATGCGCGATGATCTCATGGGGCGCTGCGCCTGTTCGCCACGCACCATCAAGCGCAAGAATCACCACATCTATCCACTCCTCGACGTCTAACGGATCAGCCGCTATCTCCACCAGTTCCTTTTTGATGTGGTCGATGATGCCCAGTAGCCGTGGTCCAGGCCCGAAGGTACGCCTGGACCAATCGCGCTGGCGCTGCAGGTGTTCATAGAAATTGAAGCCCGCAGTGCTGACCGCTGGCACAGCCGCCGTCGGGACGTATTCCCGCACCTCCAAGGTGCGCTTGTGCCCGTTCTTCTCCGCGTATGCCTGGCGAGCATCGGCCAAGCGGCTGGCTGCTTCTGGCGAGGCGAAGCAGCCTAGGAACTGGCCGTTCTCAAAAACCAGGTGCACGGTTTCGGCTACAGGCTCACCCATGATTCGGTTCCCGCTCCAGCTTCCTGATTCGGCGCTCCAGCGCAGTGGCCACTGTTTTCTGCAGCCCCTTCACCTGCAGCGCAGCGCGGCACTCCTCCAGGTTGAATCGCTTCGCTGCATCTAGCCTGCTGGCTGCGTCCACATGGTACGTCTGCATGCCGCTATATTCGCCGGCGAAGAATGGGTTCTTTTCGCTCATGACTTGTGCTCCATCCGGTCCATCCGCTCGATTTCGGCCATCAGCAGGGCGGCGGCGCGGATCAGGTCGCGTCGCCGATCCTTCGGCTTCCACCAGCTGGGCCGAAACGGCCAGCCTATGGGCGGCATTGCCTCGCTCAACCTGATTGGCATCGCATAGCACGCTGCGGCCTTGGCAAGGGAACCGGTTCCGTGAGCGTCGTCGTGGGCTTGGTGAAAGCCCTCGTCCAGGATCTGGCGAACCCGTTCGCTGTAGATTTCCTGCATCACATTGCGCTGCAAGCAGCACCCCTGCTGCACCGGTTCCATTTCTTCCCGCACCTCCGGCAGGCCAAGTTCAACCAGGAAGCGGACGCCCATGGCTGTAAGGCGCACCACTTCTTGGGTAGCGAACTCGTCGTCTCCGGCCTGGACAGCCAAGCCCAGATAGTTGACGTTCTCGCGAAGCGCTGCGTGGCCTTCTTCTATTGAGTGCAGTTCTGTGTCGTCTTCCTCCGCCCAGCCGTGAAAAACCGCACGCACATGTGGCCAGGCGATGTCGGCCGCCTGAATTTTCCTTTCCAGGCGGCGTTGATCCTCTGCGAATCGGTTCATCTCTTCTTCCAGGTGTCCCATGTGCCCTCCGGGGCTGCGTAAGGCGAGCGCTACACGCTCCCCAGATAAACCGGCACGCTCTCGGCCAGCTGGTCGCGGATGTCCTGCTGTACTTCGTTCGCCACGTCTTCCATCAGCCGGGCCTCGGCCATGATGCGCAGCCGGAAGCGGGGCGTGCTGTCGCCAGTGAGCAGCGAGGGGCGAACCTGGATGCTGCACGGGGTGGTGGAGGGGTACACCCGGGCCCAGATCGTGAACAGCGTGGGCAGAGAGCCGCTGGCGCTCCTGGCGTCGATCTCCGCGATGGACGAGACGCTGGCGCGATAATCCGCCTGCTCGTGGGTGGACGATTGGGCCTGCTTGATGTCCACCTTGCGGATGGCCGCGACGGCCTGCGCCACGGACACCTCCTCTTCGTCCTCGAACGGGGTGATGATGTCCCGCCAGTCCTCCAGCCAGTCGGTGAGGTCCCGCTGGCTCAGGGCACTGCTACAGGCCTCCAGCAGTGCGGCGAATTCCGGCGTGTGCTTCATCGTCAGCACCGCGCGGTGGTCGCACCACTGCGGGGTCTCATGGGTGCCGAAGTCCATGATGCCTGTGGCCCCACTCCCGTCCGGGCGCACGAACGCCGCGGCGCCTGGTTTCGGCGCGTGGTCGGTAACGTAGGCAAGCCAGTCCGGCAGACGCTCGGTGGTGAACCGCGTGCGGTTGCGTGCGGGACGCTCCTGGAACTGCTCCAGGCTCTCCACCTTGTTGCCGCCCGGCAGGCTGATGCTGGGGATGTGGGTGCCCAGCGTGCCGCCGTTGCTCAGTTCTTCGATGCGCTCGATGGCGCTGCGGTCCATGGTCATGGGTGCTTACTCCTGGTTGCTGTTGAGCCAGTCTTCCTGTTCGCTTTCGGGCAGCACGGAGGGAATGCCGTGCCGGTTCAGGTAAAGCGGCGTCTCCGTGGTGTTCTCCGTGGTGGTCTTGCCCTTGGGCTCCGGCTTGGTGGTGGTGATCTTGTGCACGCAGGTCATGTGGCTCTGCGAGTCGCCGTGCCGCGCGAAGTCAAACTTCAGCGTCACGCTGCCCTGCTTGCCCTTGTCCCCGTGCACGCCGGTGGCGATGGCGGCCTCCTGGATGGCCCGGGTGACCTTGTCGAGGAACACGCCGGCGTCCAGGTCACCGAGGAGGGCGGGGAAGTCGAGCTTGGGTCGGTTCATTGCACTGCCTCCGTCTTGGGGTCGTCACACTGGTGTCCAGGGCAGCCTCCGCCTTGGTAGTCGAATCCGGTACAGCCTTTGTTCGCGTGCTGACATGGGTTTCCGCACTTTCCGCTGCACGGAATTACCTCCCGGCCCTTGCTCAGCTCGTCCAGGAGAAAATCACGGGCTTGTTCCGGCGAGAGCTCCGTGCCGTCGTCTCGGCTGAACACGCTTTCGTAGCCCTTGGGGAATTTGCTTTGACGCAGGAACCCTCGGACATTGAGGCAGAGGTAGATTCGGCGTGTGACACTCATCGCTACTGCTCCCTCTGAAGGCGCCAGCGTTCGATGCGCAGCAGGGAGGCTTCGCCGTCGCGATCCAGCGCGGTCACTAGGCAGTCCGGGAAGTACACCGAGGCGCTTACATCCGTGGCCTGCTGGTGAGGCTCGATCAGGGTGAGGAAAACGAATGGTCCCGGTTGCCGCAGATACTGTGCATGTGGGCGCCACGTGAGGATTTCCCCGGGGTTGAAGTTCTCCGGGTTCAGGTAGTCCCGCGCAACCTGCCGCAGGGCGTGAATCTTCTGCTGGCGGTCCATCTCGGCCGGCTTGTCGGCTTCCTGCTGCTGGAAACGTGCGGCTTCCTCAGCGCCGAGGATGTCGGCCAGCAGCTTCTGGTTTGCTTCGCTCATGGGTGGGTCTCCCAGGGGTTCTCTCCAGTCAGTTGGATGTAGGCTTCGCGCAGTTCATCGCGGAGCTGCGGCAGGCTTTCTTTCAGGGCGGCGATGTGAATCGAGGGGTCCAGGCCAGGCATGCAAACCAGCCCCGTTGCCAAGTTGTCCAGCGCGTCTGCTGCCCGCCCGACCTGGTCAATTGCTTCGTCGTTGGTCATGTCGGTCTCCCGTTATTGCCGGGGCGGATTCCTGCGCGGGCCCCCAACAGCGGCGACAGGACCAGCAACCTGGGCTGGCAGCAATCTGGTTCTGACGCCGTCGCCAATGACTTCTATCTGCTGCTCGTCCACCCACTCCACTTCGTGTGCGGGCTTGTTGTCGACGGCGCGCGGCTGGATGCAGTAGCGGACACAACCATTCAGGTATTCCGTCCGGGAAGTAATTACCCCCTCTAGCCCAGTAACAATGTCGCGTGCTTCGCAGCCCAGTTGATGCTTGAACATCTCTCCGCTCCCGTTTCTGTTGTGGGCGATGGCTCCGGCACGGGCCGGGCCTGTTTCAATCCCGGACTGGCGCCAGCTTCTCAGTCCGTGCCGGAGCACTTAGCTCCACTGGCTCCGCGCCTTCACCTGATGGCAGCCGCTTACGGCGGCTAGTCGGGCAGTTGGTCGGCGGATACCAGCCGCCACTCGCTGCGGTGTCTCTATGCTTCGGCTCGGCCATCCAGAACGGAATCTGGCACCTCGAAAAAACCGAGCTGACCCTTCCACGGAATGAACGGCACTGGCTGCGGGTCGCGCAACACGAACCCGCATCGACCCGTGAACCAGCGGGAGCTGGACGCCGTGCCGCAATCCACGATCTCGACAGAGCCGACGATTCCTCCGCGCTCCAGATCCTCCATACGTGGCAGCGGGGCCATCAGGCTGGCGTCTTCGTATTCGGCGCGCGTCATGGCCTTGCTCGCGTGGATCAGGACCCGGCCCCGATACTTGGTCGCCCAATCCCGGTTCTCGATGTCCTTCCCGCTGTGCAGGATGTGCCAAGCCCATGGCTGCCTGATGCTTAATGCACGCATTTCATTCCCCTGTTGTGGGTGCCCTGCATCTGCTCTCGGCCGGGCCAGCCGCCGCTGCCTTCTGACTCCCCCAACCACACAGCGGTACAGTCGGGATCAAAGCCTCTCGCGGCGTGATGCGGTTACCTGGTGATGTGCTTCACAGCCCACATCACCGCTTCTTCCATCTTGGTTTGCGCACGCGAGAGCTCGCGCGAGCCCTGGCGGTCGCCTGCGAAGTCAGTGCCGCCGACCTGGTGCAGCAGGCGAACAAACCGCAATCCGGCGTCCTTGACCTCCTGCATGTGCAGCTTTTCCGTGCCATCAAGCACCCGATACTGGTGCCGCATGATGTTGTTCACGGTGCGGTCGTCGCTGCTGCTGCCTACGTGCGTGGGATCGCTCATGGCATGCTCCTGTGGAGGCGGTAAAGGTCGGCAACGGAACTCACCGGGCCGCCGAGGTGGTTGAACGAAAGAATGACCACGCGCAGCTGCCGGCGATGCAGCCATGCCTCGGCCTGCTGCTGCAGCTCGTGGTACGCCGTCCGGGCTCTGGACATTTCTCGCAAGGCGACGCGCGTGGCCATGGGAAGCTTCCACCCGTTGGCGATGGAAACCATCCGCCGGGCGATCATCCACCGCTGCCGTGCCAGCTGCAGGGGGCGCATTACTCCGTCCCTCCGAGCTCACGCGCAGCGCTCTCGGCTGTCAGCGAGGCGTAGGCGACGCCGTCCACGTAGTCGTCCTCGTGGTACGCACCGTTCGCGCTCCGGCTCTTCTTCAGCAGGCTCTGCAGCTCCCAGCCGTGTGTCTCGGACAGGGGTGGCTTGCCTTCCCGGATCCTCGCGGCAACTTGGTGGCCGAACAGAACGTTGAAGGCCTGCACTGCTGCAGCCACGCTGCGTTCCCCCTGGGGGCTGTCTCGTAGCGCCGCTCGTGCGTGCATTTCATTGGCCGCGCACTGCAGGAAGTCGATGGCGGTCATGCCGCGGGCCTGGCGGGGCGGTTCAGCAGCCGCCACCGCGCCGGGCGGTGTCCAGCCGGCCTGCTGCAACGCGTTGATCAGTGCTGCGGCGTCCACGTTGGGTTCGCCCAGGTCCGCAAGCAGGCGGCGCATGCCGTCCAGCTTGGCGTCCGTGGGAAAGCGTCTGCTCCATCCGCTCATGGGTGTCTCCTTACGGTTGGTCGATGGCATTGCGCGCGAGCGATCGGCGCAGCTGCCGGGTGGTGTCGGGGTCCAGCTCGACAAGCTCGCCGTTGATCCAGAGAATCAGCGCCCCATCGTTGGTTACGGCCCAGCGTTCCAGGGTTGGCTCGGCGGTGTGCTCAATCCGCCCCGGGACGATCTCCGGGAGCATGGTCGCGAGCGGCTTTCGCTCGCTGGATAGCTCGACCGTACCGGTGGCGTCACACGTCGGGCAGGGCAGGGCCGCGCCAGCCATGGACGCGGCGCCTTCCCCGTCCCCGTTGCAATCCGGGCAGGTCTTCTGGCCTTTCTCCAGGCTCTCGCCCTCAGCCGCCGGTGACGCTGTTTCGTCCGTGTCGCCGGCCGGCTTGGGCGGTCGCGTAGCGGGGCTGGCCGGCTTCCGATCCGGCGCAGCCCCTTTCGTGGTATTCGATGCCATCAGCCCGGCGCCTTTGGTCGTGGCTTCCCAATGCCAGACCCCGTTGCGGAACGTCCGCTGCAGCAGCCCGCGCTTCTTCATGTCGCTGATGAACGGGTCCAGGTGTGCGCGCTTCTCCGGCTGGAGGTAGTCCGCAAGCTGTCTGATCGTGCGCGGGCCGCTGGCGACCAGGTAGGCGATGACCAGCAGCCGGCGGTCAGCTGGTGGGATCTCGTGGAACGGGGTCGCTCCGGAAGTCTTCTCGGGCTGCGTCACGGCGGCCTCCTGGTCGTCATGGCTGTGCGGCATGTGGCTGTGGTCTGCGCCCGGCCGGAGATAGGGGCCGGAGCCAGGCTTGTATTCGCCTTTCCAGCCCTGGTAGCGCGCCGGCCGGGCGCTGTGGTCCGGGTGGCCCATCAGTACGGGAACACCGACTGCTCCAGCGACGTGTAGTCGCTGCGGCGGTCCAGGTGCACGAAGGCAGCGTGAAGGCCTACGGACCAGCCCATGTTCAGCGCCAAGCGGATGATCCGGGCGCGGTAGGCGGCATCGGTGGTGCGCACGTCGATCGCGCAGCAGCCGCCAGTTGGCCAGTACGTCGCGTCGCAGACGTGCAGGCTGCGGGGGTGTCCGCCCACGGCGCGGTTGTGCGCGTCGGAACGGCAGGCGCTGTTGATGACCATCGGTTCGTTCAGCGTGACCCGCAGCGCCTTCAGTTCGTCGGCGAAGCCAGGGGCCAGGCGAAGCATGCCGCTGCCCTTGCAGCGGAGCTCGTCCTTCGTGAACAGGGTGCGTCCGTTGTGCTGGATCATTTGGCAGCCTCGCTTTCAGCACTAAGGTCGATAACCATGAGGCGGCGTGGTGTTCGCCTACGAATCCCGCTTCCACCGAAATAGCGAAGCGGCAGCGGTTCACCTGTCCCGGTACAGAAAATGAACCTCGGGGCGGGGAAAAGACGGTCGTCGCCATTGCTCAGGTATTTCGCGGTAATGAGTTCCTTGATGCGTGTCGCTGCGTCTGGGTTTAGAGGAGTGTTCTCCGCGATGACCGTCTTGGGGTTTTTCATGAGTGTGCGGCCGAGCGGCGAACCATCATTGGAGATCTCGCTGTATTCAACGACGGCATAAAGGCCCATCTGTGCTGCCAGTTCCTCTGCGTGCGCCATCTGCGTGGAGCGGTTCTGCCCAGTGATAAGTGCGCCGCGTGCGCCTTTCGTGAAAGTCTTCTTGCTCATCGTTGTTTCCTCAGGCTGTCGATGACCTCCCGCGCCACCTGGGCGTAGGGGCCTGTGTACACCTGCCCCAGTAGGCTGGCGGTGAGCGCCATCTGTTGTTTTGCGGCGCGGTCGTCGCGATAGCGATCTCTGAGCAGCGCCCGATAGACCTCGTCATCGCCCAGCCACCCGGCGGGCGGGGCGAACGGCCCCTGGCCGCCGGGTGTGGTGTCGATCTGCAGCACGTCGAATACCCCGCGCCAGTGCCCGTAGCTCACGCAGGCTCGGGCATGTCGCCCGGCCGCGTGCCCACGTACTGCCGCTTGTGGCGCTGCATGCGCACCACGTTGCTGTTGGTGGCCACAGGCAGCTCCCGCGGCTCCAGCCGGTAGTGGTCGGTGCGCCCGTCAATCAGGCGGATGGTGCATCCGCAGCGGTCGGCGAACTCGCGCAGGGCGGCTGCGCTGGCGGTCTCTGGCAGTTCAACGCGTATTGCCATGATTGCCTCCTAGGCGTCAGTGGGCTGTTGCCGCCAGCGGCGAAGAAAGCCGCGGCGGTGATGATTCTGGGTGTGCTCCTGCCCGCGCCGGAGGCTCTGCCTCGCGACCAGCTGGCCGCGTTCGTTCACGGCAATGCCTTGCTCCACCAGCTGATCGATCATGCGATCCAGTGCGGGCATGGGGATGTGGCTGGGAGCTGGATGCTGTGCCATAAGCGCCTCAGTTCCGGGAGGCCGGGCCGGCAGGGGTGGCCTTGCGGTTGTAGCGGAAGTGGTCGGCGGACTCGGAGAGGTAACGGAACCAGGCCGCGTCGTCCGCCTGCTCAGGGTGCAGGTAATTCGTCGCGTAAATTCCGGCGCCATGCAGGCAATCCGCCATCCGCTCCAATTGCCAATCCGAAAGGTCCGCCCAGGCCCTTAGAGAGCAGGAGAGTGTCCGCGCGGTGCGTTCGCCGTTTTCGGTGACGCCTTCGGGAGCCCGATTGTTGCACCCTTCGCGGAGGGATGCTTTGGGGGTGTTGTAATTCAGTCGCGCCATTGGTCACTCCGCATTAAGACCAAAAGTTACCTCAAATGCTAGGACCAAAAGTTACCAACGTCAATGCCCTTTTGTTGGTCTTGTGTTGCGTTACTAACGCGACGTGTTAGTATTTGGTCATGATCAAAAGCTTTCGCTGCCGAGCCACGGAAAGCCTCTTTGCTGGAATCCGGGTTCCGGCTTTCGTGAATATCGAGAAGGTGGCGCTGCGAAAGCTGGCGATGCTGAACCGAGCGGCTGCGCTCAATGATCTGCGCGTGCCACCGGCCAACAGGCTGGAAAAGCTAAGCGGGAACAGGGCGGGGCAGTACAGCATCCGCATCAATGATCAATGGCGCGTCTGCTTTCGTTTCGAGGCGGGCGATGCGCATGACGTGGAAATCGTTGATTACCACTAGGAGGTTGCCATGACACGGCAGATTGCGTATCCCCATCCTGGGGAGATTTTGCAGGAAGAGTTCCTTGGCCCAATGGGTGTGACGGCCTACCGGTTGGCGAAGGAGATCGGTGTGCCGCAGCCGCGTATTGGGGAGATCATTGCCGGGCGCCGTTCGATCAGTGCGGATACCGCGTTGCGGCTATCCCGCTTCTTCGGTGTCAGCGATGGCTTCTGGCTTGGCCTGCAGGCCGATTATGATTTGGCCACCAGGCGTGACCAGATGGAAGGCGAACTGGCCAGGATTCAGCCTTGGGACAATCACGCCGCCTAGCGCGATTAGCGCAATGCGAAATCGATTGCTTCCTCGGTCAGCTCTTCGGGGGAGTCGGTGCTGATAATCCTGACACGCCGCCTGGCTTCCCGCTGAAAGGGGAACACGGCACGGTCTATCTGTTCGTCAATTTCGTTCACGATACTGGACGTGTAACCCGTGGTGCCCTCGGGCGGTCGCAAGATGAAAAATGCGCCGTGCCCGCCGTTGCCGAGTATATCTTGGGCGTTGATCAGGGAGAGTGCCCCGGCGTTGAGGTAGTAGCCGCGGGTGATCTGCGCCGTGGAATACACGGAGACAATGCTGCCGAAGCGCGTGCTCCGGTGCGTGAGATCCGGTTCGGCGAATATCTGCAGGTCCAGCAAATGGGGCGCTTCTTTGGCATCGTGTAGTGCAACCGGGTCACGCCGGAAGACCCTATCCACCATGTTTGGGTCGCGATCGCGCGCCAGCCTGGTCACCTTCTTCCGGAGGTCCATAGTGCTGAGCGTCGGCGCACGCAGCGGCTCGGCATCCGATGGGTCGCCATGGTCGCGGATACTGACCATGGTCTGATACAGCTCATCCAGAATGCTTTCCGCGTCGTCTCCTGCTGCATAAGCGCGCTGGCCGAACAGGATTTGCGAGGAAGGGCTGCGGAAACTACCGTGGTGTTGCAGATGCTCCTGAATCGCGGAGACGAGATATCGCAGGTTGGATTCGCCGTCCTCGCCGTACAAGCACCGGAAGGCGGCCGTGCTATCCAGCAGCTTCCAGTGAAGCTTACGCTTGGAGTCCTGGAACACCACGCCCACGTTGAATCGTTCCCCAGTCAGCGGGTCCGGCATCACGCTGACCGTGCACCACTTGCCGCTGACTGCTGCGGGCTCTTCGCTATTCGCTTCTACTAGCAGGTTCGCGTTCATGATTTACAGTAGCCGGCCATAACGGTTCGCCAATAGTGAGTGCACATTCGCCGTTCGCGCATCAAGAAAAGCCTTGAATGCCTGATGGTCGTCTTCGCTAAGCAGTTTCGACCACCAGAATTCTAGCTCATTCGCAATGCCAGCGACTGCCGAAAGGTGGTGGCGGGAAAGGTCGAGCATCTTGCTGACCATTCTCCCCGGCGGGTTGTTCTGCCACATGTTCTCGGACAGCACGTTGACGTAATTTCCTTGCGCATCAAGATCTTCTGCGCTCCAGTTGCCGCCTGGATACGGGCAGGCCAACAGCCCGTTGTCAATCACGGCATAGTCCCCGGTGCCCAGTCGCAACAGATTATTCAGATGCCGGTCGCTGTTCGCAATGTTTTCGTCCAGGGCGACGGCGTGCGGTAGAGCCCGCCATTTGCGAATGTCTTCCACGACCGCCGGCAGCTGGCTATCTGGTACCCGAACCGCGGCGCTGTGCCCGTCGATCCTGCGCGTGCAAAAAGCCGGGTAGGTGTCCACTTTCGCCCGCTTCAGTTCTCGCACCAAGCCCTTGGCACCGTTGATGTGCTTGATCGGGACATGAGCGACGAAGGCGAGATCGGGCTGAGGAATGCCCAGCGCGTGTCCGAACAGGTACCCGGTAATCTCGTTGACAAGGCCTCGGTTTCGGCCCTGTTCGTGCGGGTACATCTTGACGCACGCCTGCACAGATCCCTGGTCCGGTACCAGAAACTGCGCAACGAACACCCCATTGCGGTGATGATCATCTGCAGGCATCCAGCCCAGGAATTGCCGCATGGCGGTCGCGCCGACCAGCGGCAATATGCGGTTAGTCGTCGGTTGGCTCCTGCATGAGGTTGCTGTAGTCACCTGGTCCCACCCTGGTCTGCTTGGCTATGCGCATTGCTGTCTGCTCCAGCAGTGCAATGTCATCGTCGGTTAGGCGCCCCTCATGGGCGGCTTGGGCAATGCGTTTTAGAGCCTCCCGCGAGCGCGGGGAGGCATAGAGAAGAAGATATTCGAGACGGGAATCTGTAGCTGCGTCGCTGCTGTGGTGCTTGTCGTCCTCGGGTTCGGTGCGTTTCGGACCTCGGCCGCTCAGCAGCCATTCGAAATGGATACGTAGTTCGGTCGCGATCTCCATCAGGCGAGATGTCTTAGGTATGCCTTCACCTTCAAGCCATTTCCGAGCCGCCTTCTGGCTGACACCAAATCGCTTTCCAACGGACACCTGCCGTCCAGCGCCTTTGCTCGGAAACCCAGCGTCATCAAGGGCTTCGTTGAGCCGTTGGGCAAATTCGGTTCTGTTTTCATCTGACATAGAACCAATAGTCACATTATCCGATATACCTTTCTGCGTCTTGACGAAGGTAACTTTCGGTACTAGATTGCGAGCATGAACGCGATGACACGAGCTATCGATCAAGTTGGCCTCCTCGAGCTGGCTAAGGTGCTGGGGGTTTCCTATCAGGCCGTCAGGAAGTTCGAGCGCACCGGTTGTCCGCCCAGGCGGGTGCTGGATGTCGTCCGGGCCACAAGTGGCGAAGTGACCCCGTTCGAACTGAGCCCGGAGATGTATCCGGATCCGGACTGGTTGCCTCCCGATCTGCAGGCGCAAAAGCATCATGCGGCGTGAGGCTCGAGGGTGTGTTGGCAGGCTGGCTGTTTGGTGTCTTGTCCATTTGCCATCCAGCCTATTTTTTTTGCCTGGCCGAGGGATTACCACGCCTTACCACAACGTGGTGACTGTTGGTAACGGGGGAGGGAAGTAGCACATGACGGAACAGCAGGCTCTCTGGCACGACACTCTGGAGGACGCGCTGCGCGATCTGGTCGTAGCGCTGGGCGGACCCAAGCGCGTGGGGTCAATGATCTGGCCCGATAAGGATCTGAGCGCCGCCGCGCGGCTCCTGAACCACTGCCTGGATCCCGAGCGCCCCGAGAAGCTGGAGCTATCGCAAGTCGTGTTCCTGCTTGTCACCGGTCGTGAGCGGGAATGCCACACAGCGATGCACTACCTGACAGCGGCTGCTGGATACGAGACACCGCGCCCGATCAACGTCGAGACCGAGAACCAGAAGCTCCAGCGACAGTACATCGAGGCCACCCAGCAGATGGCTCAGTTGGTCAAGAAGATGGAGCGGATCAACGGGGGGAACCTGTGATGCCTCGCTACGTGCAGACACCCGAATGGCGCAAGGCCGTCCGCCAGTCCTACCGGATCGGCCGATCCAAGCGAAAGCGCCCAAGCGAGCGCCGCTGGAAAGAACTAACTCTGGCCGCCATCGCAGCGGACAGGCAGTAACCACCACAACAATCTCTCCCAGGGGGACATCATGGCAGACCTCGCTGACCGCGCCGGGGAATACCTGGAGCAACTGGAAACCGACCGTAACGCCCGGCGCATGAACGCCAGGCAACCCGCCCGCGCCTCCGCGACGCACTGCGAGGAATGCGGCGACCCGATACCGGAGAAGCGGCGGGCGGCCGCCCAGGGCTGCACCATGTGCGCCCCCTGCCAGTCCGACCACGAGCAACGCAATAGCCATCTCTCTCGCAGGGCCTACGGTTGATGCGGTCCGCACGTACGTTGAAGCCCCGCACCCCCAGTAAGATCAGCGGCGCCGTGGCGTTGCATGTTGCGGGGACGACACCGTTGCGCATGGCGATTAATAGACGGCACCTATCCGGTCGCGGGTCCTTCCTGGAGGTTGCGACCATGCGGGTGAGAAGCTCGCGAAATTCCGCTAGGCGATGGGGTTGTCAGATAGGCAACACCGGCCTGGCCGTTGGCCTGGTGGAGGGCTGCGGCTGATGTGGGAGAACTACGCCGACGTGCTGGCCCAGCTCCAGGGCGCTGGTCTGCGGATCGAGCACCTGGAGGTTGGCACGGCCAAGCCGGTGCGGTGCTACATCGAAGGCGGCGGCCGGGAGAAGCGGGGGTGGTACTGGCTCACCGACTTCCGGATGAGTCGGAAGGTGGGCGGTGAAGGCCTGTTCATCGTCGGTTCCTATGGCTGGTGGCAGGGTGCCGACAAGGAAAAGTTTAGGGTCAAGCTGACCGGCAGCACGGCGGCGCTCTCCAGTTCAGAGAAGAAGGCGATTGCGGCTCGCCACCGGGAGAACGCCCGGCGGGCGCAGGCGCAGCGGGACGCGGAGGCAGCCAAGGCCGCGCACCGTGCATCGAAGGCCTGGAACGCCTACCTGCCGGAGGGCAGCAGCGAGTACCTGGAGCGCAAGCGCGTCCAGGCGCACGGCGTCCGATTCGCGCCGAACGGATCCGGCACTGTGGCGGTGCCAGTGATGGATTCCCAGGGCCGGGTCCACGGCCTGCAGATCATCCGCGGGAAGGATCGAGCCAAGCGCCTGGAGAAGGAATACTGGCCGAAGGGCATGGCGATCGGCGGGCACTATTTCCAGATCGGATCGCCGATGGCCGGCGGCGTCGTCCTGGTTTGCGAGGGGTTCGCCACCGGGGCCACGCTGCACGAAGCGACGGGCCTCCCGGTTGCCGTGGCCTTCGCCGCGAACAACCTGCAGCCGGTATCCGAGGCGCTGTGCAAAGCCTACCGCCGGCTGCGGGTGCTGGTCTGCGCTGACGATGACTACCTGCAGAAGTGCCGCGCGTGCAAGAAGGTCACCGCTGTGGCTGAGGAACACTGTCAGCACTGCGGCGAGGAGCATGGCCAGGAGAACCCTGGAGTCAGGTATGCCCGGGCCGCGGCGGTGGCCGTGGGCGGGGCGTTTGTTGCGCCGACGTTCCCGAGCGACCGCGAGGGGAAGAAGCTCACCGACTTCAATGACCTCTACCTAATTCCAGCGGGAGGCTTGGCCCTCGTCCGGGTCCAGGTGGAGGATGCGATTGCCCAGGCAGGGTGGCAGACCGCAACACAGGCGGCGGTTTCCGCGCGGGGACACGCCCCAGGGGGAGCGGGGGAGCGACGTGCGGCGGCCTCCATCCTCAACATCGACGAGATCGTGGAGCGGTTCCTGCCGATCGATGACGGCACGGGCAAGTACGTGTTCGACACGTGGACACGGAAGATCGTGCACAAGGACCAGATGCTGGCCCTGCTGCCGGCGGACGCGAAGCTGGCGGATGTGAAGCGGCATCCCACCTGGATACACCGTGGCGCGTACTACCTGGACCAGGTGGGGTTCGATCCATCGGAGCGGGACCCAGCGGTGCAGCTCAATACCTGGAGCGGGTGGCCAATGAAGCCGGAGCCAGGCGACTGCGACATGATCCTGACCACGCTCGAGTATCTGTGCAGTGGTGAGGAGAACAGCCAGGAGGTGTTCGACTGGTTGCTTTGCTGGATGGCGTATCCGCTGCAGAACCCGGGTGCCAAGATGTCCAGTGCCGTGATCATGCACGGGCCGCAGGGCACCGGGAAATCAGCTGTGTTCCAGACGCTGGCCAGGATCTATGGCGAGTATTCCACGGTGCTCAACCAGCGGGGGCTGGAAGACCGGTTCAACAGCGACTGGGTGGACAGCAAGCTGTTCCTGCTCGCCGAAGAAGTGGTCACGCGGCAGGAGATGTACCACATCAAGAACGAGCTGAAAGAGCTCGTCACCGGCACCAGCGTGCGGGTGAACCCCAAGAACGTTGCGGCGTACAAGCAGCGCAATCAGATCAACCTGGTCTTTCTCTCGAACGAAGATCAGCCGCTACCGCTTGAGAACGATGACCGTCGCCACCTGGTGATCTGGACGCCGCCGCAGATGACAGAGCAGTGGTACGACCAGCTGTGGTACGAGATCGAGAACGGCGGCGTGGCTGCGTTCTACCACCACCTGCTGAACGTCAACCTGGATGGCTGGCACCCGAAGAAGAAGCCGCCGGGGACCCGGTCCAAAGATGCCCTGATCTACCTCAGCAAGCCCAGCCAGGATCGGTTCATTGAGGAGTGGACTGGCGGGGAGACTGACCACCCTGTGGTGCCTTGTGGCAGCAAACAGCTCTACACCGCGTACCTCCGATGGTGTCGTGCCAACGGGGAACGCTTCCCGCGGCAGAGCAACCAGTTCCTGGGGCGGGTGAATCGGCTGGAGGGTTGGGTCACCGGCGGGCGCTACCTGCACACCGTCTACCAGGCCGAGGGGCCGCCAAAGAAGATGCGCGTGGTCATTCCACCGCCGGAGGTGCTGTCGGCATTCGATGCCGCCCAAGGGGAGAACGAGACGATGCAGGAATGGCTAACCGATGGCTGGATCAAGTTCCAGCAAAGCCTGGAGGACCTGTGATGCACAACATCTTGTGCTCGACCAGCTGGGCACCGCCACAACATCTGGTGTTTGCCGCTCAAGGCGGGGCGCGCGGCCGAACCGGCGATGGGAGGCTATGGAACGGGTGATGGAACGGACTATGGAACAGGCTCAGTTTCCACAAGCTGCTGATTTTGCAGAGATGGAACATATGGAACGGATGGAACGGGGGTCGCGCGCGTATACGTGCGTGTGTTTTTTGGGAGTTCTGCGCGCATGCGCGTTTCTCGTGCGTGTGTGTATTTGCCCGTTCCATATGTTCCATATGTTCCATATGTTCTATTTGAGAGAAAACAGAGAGTTAGGAGATAAAAGCCCGTTCCATAGCCTGTTCCATGCCCGTTCCATCCTGGTTTTTCAGGGGGTTGCGGCATGACCGCTGTTTCCATGGCCGAATTTGCCCGCATCCTGGGAGTGCACCGCTCCACCGTCACGCGAGCTCGACAGTCCGGCCGCCTGGTCCTGGATGCCCAAGGGCTGGTCCTGGTGGACGAGAGCCTGGCCCGGTACCACGCGACCAGCGGCGGGCGCACCGACATGGCGGAACGGCATGCCGAGGCCCGTGGGGCGGCGTTGCCGGAGCCGCAACAGCCCGCAACAGCAAAGCAACAGCCGTCCAGCGCTGAGACGGAGCAGCCGGAAGGGCAGAAACGGTACCAGCGGGACCGCCTGCAGTACGAGAACGCCGCCATCCGGCTGGAACAGGCGCTGCGCCGTCACGAGCGCTACGTGATCGCCGATGTGCAGAAGCAGGGCGAGATACTGGGCAACACGCCGCGGGCCGCCGTGGAGCGGCTGATTGACGAGCTGACCCCGCAGCTGTTGCTGGCCCGCCCGGAGCGTCGTCGTGCGCTGATCCTCGCCGAGGTCAGGCGCGTGCGCCGCCTGGTCAAGCGGGAGCGCCTGCGTGCTCTGCGGCGGCTGCGTGAGGGGAGAGCGCGCTGATGGGTGAACCGGCAGTGCAGCTGACCCTGGCCGACCTGCAGGCAGACCGCGAGCGCCTGCGCGCCCAGCAGGCGCGCGAGGACTACGAGAAGGCACTGGCGGAGACCTGCACGGCGGAGGAGTTGCACCTGGCGGCGAGGGACGCCAACGAAGCGCTGTTGGGTGTGATGGGCAGCCTGGCGGATCGGCTGCTGGTCGCGATTGACGGCGAGAGCGACGAGACCCGCGTGCACTACCTGCTGTCCGATGCGGCCTATGACGTGCTGCGCGAGGCGGGCCAGGCCGTGGAGCGGGCAACGGCGGGCACGCTGCCGGAACTGGGTGCGGCCATCCGTCGCGCCATCCAGCCGCGGGATTTGCTGACGGTCAGTGAATGGGCGGATCGGTATCGCCATCTGGATACCGGCACCAACGCGCCAGGCCCCTGGCGCACTGACCGCAATCCGCATCTGCGGGAGATCATGGACAGCCTGAGCGAGCACAGCCCCGTGCGGCGAGTGACGTTCAAGAAAGCCAGCGGCGTCGGCGGCACGGAAGTGCTGTTCAACTGGATCGGCTACATCATGGACCACTTGGGCAACAAGGACATGCTCCTGGTGGTGCCCACGCTGGATCTCCGTAACCGCGAACTGAACCCCAAGCTCCGGAAGCTGTTCAAGGAAACGCCGGCGCTAGGCGAGCTTGTCAGCTCAGCCAGCCGGGACGCCACCAACCGGGAAGACATGATCGAGTACGGTGCCCAGAACCGGATCATCAAGGCCGGCGCAAATAGTCCGGACTCCATGCGCATGGCGCACCTGCCCTATGTGGCCCAGGACGAAGCGAGCGCATACCCATGGGAGCTGGGCGGGGAGGGCGATCCTGGCTTGTTGCTGGACAACCGCCAGCGCACCTTCAGCCGCGCGAAAACCTACGAGATCTCTACGCCCACGCGCGAGGGCCAATGCCGCATCAGCCGCAGCTATGATCGCAGCGACCAGCGGCAGCGCCACGTCCCCTGTCCGCACTGCGGGCACTATCACGTCCTGGACTTCAAGAATCTGCAGTGCAAGCTCTCGGAGCCAGAGGCAGGCAGCAGTCACCGGGAGGTGTTGGCGGCCTGGATGGTGTGTCCGGAGTGCGGAGGCGTGATCGAGGAGGGTGAGAAGCCGGAGATGTTTGCGGCGGCCCGCTGGGTCCCCCGCCGGCCGCACATAAAGCACCATCGTGGCTACCAGCTGAATGCGCTGTACAGCCCTCTGGGGCTCGGCAAGAGCTGGAAAGACCTCGCCCAGACCCGTGCGGACAGCGAGAACGACACGAGCGCCTGGATCACCTTCGTTAACACCGATATGGGCGAGGCCTACAGGGAGAAGGGCGACAGCATCGAGGACCTGGCGCTGATCACTCGGCTGGAGAAACTGAGGTTTCAGGGCATTCCCGCCGTGGTTATCGTGGCCGGCGTGGACGTCCAGAAAGACCGCCTGGAAGCCACCATCTATGCCGCCGGGGCGGGCGAAGAGGGCTGGGTCATCACCCATCTGATCCTCCCCGGTGAAACCTCCGAGAAAGACGGCCCTGTGTGGGATGAGCTGGAATCCGCGCTGCAGGACCAGCACGTTACCTGTGCCTGCATCGACTCGGGCTACAACGCCGATGCCGTATACCACTTCGTGGCTCAGCACGGCTGGGCGCATGCCACCAAGGGCCTGTCAGGGATGCAACGGCCGATCGTGGAGGACGAGCGCCGCCGCCGGCAGCGGCTGCGGTATCGCCGCAAACGCGGCGTGCCGGTTGAGCCCATCGGGGTGGACAACGCCAAGAGCGTGATTTACGCCAGGCTCAAACAGGACGCGCCGCCGCCCGGCGAGGCCAAGCCTGGGTATATCCATTTCCTGGAGGATCCCGCCTTCGACGATGAATACTTTGCCCAGCTCGCCGCTGAGCAACTGGTGGACCGCGTCCGCGGCGGCCGGACTGCGAAGGAGTGGGTGAAGATCCGCGCACGGAATGAGGCGCTGGACTGCCTGGTGCTGGCCATAGCCGCCATGCGCCTTAGCGGCGTGGACCTTGACGCCGAGGCCAAGGCGGGCCGGTACGTCACGCTGAGCGTGGAAGAGTACGAGCGCAGACGGCGGGAGACTGCCGTCGGCGCTGCCGGCAGCCAGGGCGCCGCTGGCACACCGCCCAAGAAAAACCCCTTCACCCCCATCAAAACGGAGCACTACTGATGGCCAATCAGGAGATCGACAATGTGCTGGAATTCATCCGGGTGGAAGTGCAGGACTGCCTGCGCACGCGTGGTGTGAGCAACCAGGTCGCGGAAGACTCGGCCAGGGCGGTCACGGAGCGGGTCATGCTCCGCTACGGAGGCACGCCGCAGTACGTCTCAAAAACACGGCGGCAGGAGCGCAGGGAAGCAGCCCTGCGCGACTTCTCCGGAGACAACCACGATGCCGTCTGCCGTCGCCACGGGATCTCGCGCCGGACGCTGTATCGCTGGCTGGCTGAAGGCCAGTGCCAAAAATGAGTGACATTGTCACGCGGAATTGACACAGCCACACCGATAGCCTCCGAGCTGTAGGCATCCCTGCCTGATCAGCACAACAGCCGGAGGCCGCCGTCATGCCCCTCGCCGCAATCCGATTTTTCACCGCCTGGGCGCTCGCCCTGGTGGTTGCCACGCTGCTGGTCGGCTGCGCCGGCACGTTCGAGCGCCTGCAGGGGCAGGACGTGCGCGTGCAGCTTCTGGCGTCGCAGTCATCCGCCCGGTTCGTCCAGATGACCGATGAGGACCGATGGCGCGAGCGCGCGGACGAAGTGCAGCGCGTGATCGATGACTTGCGCGCGTACGTGGACGCCAACGCCCAGGCCACCGCAGCGGAGCTGATTCGGTACGCAGACCAGCGCATCCCCTGGGATCGCCTGACGCCGGCGGATGAAGTGCTGATCCGTGACCTTTACGCCGTGTTCAAGTCCGACATTCAGTCGCTCGTTGCGCGCGGCGAGCTTGGCGAGGGCGACCAGCTAAGCATCCACGGCCTGCTGGACGCGTTCGAGCGCGGCCTGCAACCCTACAGGCGGCGGTAGCCGATGCACATCGTCGGCGTCCACGGCTTCAACGTGCGGGACGGCGGGCTGCGCAGCCTGGAGCCCACGCTGGCCCAGCTGCGCCGCCGCGGCCACACCACTGCCCGCATTGACTACGGCTTCGTGCATCTGGCCCGCGTGCGGCTTCGCATGCGGCGTGCCGTGGAGCTGCTGATCGCCGCCCAGCCGGAGGTTGTGCTGGCCCACAGCAATGGCTGCCCGGTCACGGCGGAAGCCATCCGCCAGGGTCTGCGGCTGCGGGCAGTTATCGCTTACCAGCCCGCCATGCGGCGCGATGCCGTCTGGCCGTTCGACGCAGGCCGCGTGCTGGTGCTCCACAACCGGCGCGACTGCGCCGTGAAGCTCGGCCGCGCCTGGCGCGTCATCAATCCGGTGAGCTGGTTCGTCCCGCACTACTGGGGCAGCGCCGGGGCGCATGGCTTTACCGATCCCGGTTACCACGTCCGCCAGATCGACACCGAGCCGCTGGGCTTCACCGGCCATAGCTACCTGAGCGCGGACCGCGATGGCGAAGCCCCGGCGGCCCGCTACTGGGCGGGCCGCATCCATGACTTCATCAACGCCGAGGAGGCGATTGCCGCATGAAACCCCTGAATCAGTTACTTTCCCGCATTGGCGCCATGGTCGCCGCCCTTCTGCTCCTCGTGCTCATGGTCTCCATGGAGGTGCGAGCGTCCGTCACTGCGGATCTCCAGGCGACGTGGGATGCGCCGACCCAATTTGTTGATGGTAGCGATGCCGCGCCGGAGGACATTGCGGGCTATCGGTTGCGATGCCTACATGACGGTGACGCCGTTGTGGACGCAGAGCTGGACGCGGATGCGACCGAATACCAGACCACCCTGCAGCTCAGCGACGGCAACTACGAATGCCGCCTGACCGTGTTCAACCAGCAAGGGCGCCCAACCACGGCTACGGCGGAGTTCAGTCTGGATCCCGAGCTTGAGGCGCCCGCCAACTTCCGCACCACCATCTCCATCACCTTCGGCGGCTGACGGTGTGCGTGTGCTGGCACTCATCACAGCGTTGCTGGCCGGGATCCTCTCGGCCGGGACGCTTACGTGGGTGCCGCCGGACGGACGGATGGATGGCACGCCGCTCAGCGCGGACGAGATCGCTGGCTATCGCATCTACTGCGGCGGGGAGGAAGTCAGCGGCCTGGTCACTGGCACCAGTTGGACGGTTGCAGGCCTGCCCGAGGGTGAGCACACCTGCACAGCGCGAACGGAGGACACCGACGGACGGCTGTCGGTGCACTCTGAGCCCGTCGTTGTGGAGCTCGGGGGCGTCATTCAGCTCCCAGCGCTTGCTCCTGCCAGCCAGTTCCGCGTCGTGGCGAGCTGGCGCGGTAGCGAGGAGGCTGAGCTGATGCCTACGCAGTTTTTCTTTCAGGCCAGTGATCCGGGCATCCTGGATGAGTTTACTCGGCTTTATGGAAGTGGATCGCTTTCTATCATCTCTGATGACGGCTCTCCCGCGCTCCGCATCGACGAATTCAATAGCTGGTTTTCCTTGGATGTAATCGGCCAGGTGTCTGACGTCGAGATTGCATCAGAGATGCGTGTCGAAACCACGGCGTCCAATGAGCGCGCTGGCATATTCGCCCGTGGGGATGACAGTGGAGACAACTACGCCTCTTTTGCGTCGGTAACATCCAATACCCGCATGGTCATTTTCGAAGGCGGCGCCCGCAGCACACTGACCAACAACTCGTTTTCTGGGCATGACAATACGCTCTACCACACTCGCCGATTCCGACTGTCGGGGAATTCGCTCCAACACAAGACGTGGCAGGAGGGAGTAGGTGCCGGCCGGGAAACCGTTGCTTGGACCGCCTCAACCACCAATAGCGTGTACGCGGGACCTGGCCATGTCGGCATTCAGAACTGGGCGGACTCCGGAGCAACCTTTCGTTGGTTCAGTGTCGGCCTAGATGGCGACCCGGCGCCTACCGGTCCGCAGCAGCAGTACCACTGGACCGCCGAGGATTACGACGTCAACGATGTGCCCGATGATGCGTGGGCAGCCGGAAACCGCGTCAGCGGGTTCACGATCCAGGAAGACGGAGACGGTCGAAAGTATATCGATGTGACACGCTCCGGCGGTGGGTTGGCGATCCTTCGCTTTTTGCCTGCCGGCGCGCTTGGTCCCGACACTGAGATCCTGATGGAGTTCGAGGGGGCAGAAGGGCAGATTGCCGCGTTCATACGGGGATCTGGACTGACCACCGAGGGTTCCGAGACATTCCACAGCGCCCGCTATGTGCGGTTCGACGGCGTTCTGGATGCAGACCAGACGGTTCGGTACTTGAATGGATCTCCTACCACAAACGGGTCTAACAACTTCCCGACAGGTAGTGTGGATCGGGGTGATCGAGGTTTCGTGCGTCTCCGCATGAATGGGAACGGTGTGCAGGCCAGATACTGGAAGGCGAGCGATCCGGAGCCCACAAATTGGCAACTTGGTAACAACGACTCCAACGTCTACACCGACGGCGAAACCGGTATTGCCTTCATCGTCAATGAGCTGAAGGTTTACTCGTTTTCCGTTGGAGGCAACGGCTGGGTAGCTCCGGACGCCCCGCTGGACCCTGATCCGCCCGGTGACCAGGTCTTGCCGGATGACGCCGCGCATCACCAAGCATCGGACAGCCCGGCACTCGCGGAAGCCGCCAGTCTCGAGCCTGCAGGCAGTTCGCACGGCGTAGTCTCCGATGCGCCGTCGCTCGCGGGCGCGCTCATCCTGGAGGCCTCGGACGCGTCACACGAACAGTCTGCGGCGGCGGTCAGTCTCAGCGCAGCAATGGAGGTTCAGCCGGCATCTTCTGCTCACGCGCAATCAGCGACGGCGCCCGACCTCTCCCAAGCGACTGTGCTGACCGTTGCGAGCAGCGAGCATGCACACGCCACCGCCTCTCCACCGATCAGCCAGGCCGCCTCTCTGTCAGCGGCGGACGCGGTGCATAGCCACGCGGCTGGCGTGGCTTCGCTCGCGGAGTCCTCAGCCCTGGGAGTGGAGGCCAGCGACCAGGCGCAGACGAGCAGCGGCACGATACTCAGCCAAGCCGCACAGCTCGCCGTGCTGGACGCCCTGCAGGTGCACACCAGCGGGCAGGCTGCTCTCACCGAGTCGGTAGTGCTGGGCGTAGAGGGAAGCGACCAGGCGCATTGGGCGACCGCGGTCACTTTGGGCTTGGCTGGCCTCATCAACGCGCATGACGTCATCCACGGTCACAGCGCTGGAGCACCGCTACTGACGCAGGCGCACGTCATCGCGGTGCATGGGGTCGAGCACCAGCACCAAAGCGACAGCGCAACCACAACTCTGGCTCTGGTGCTGCAGCCACTGGATACCGATCACTCCCAGGCGTCCACCCCCGCGCCGCTTACCGCGGCCGACATGCTCGCCGTGCAGGACGCCGTGCATGCGCATGACAGCCTCTCGGCAGAGCTGATGGAGGATGCCTTGCTTGTGGTGTCCGACGCGCTGCACGCACACCTGAGCAGTCAGGTTCCGTGGCCGGATGGGGTGTTTCGCGCAGGCCGGCTGCTGCTGGTGCAGGCACATGAACGCCTGCTGGTTGCAGACGACCATGTGCGCCTGGTGATCGTCGCGCCCACGGATCGATTCCTGATGGTTAAGCAGTAGGAGGCAGACGTGATATTCACGGTGAAATGCGATTACCGGGCAATGCACCGGCAGTTCGAGGCGGACAACAAGCACGACTCGGTCAAACTGGGCATCCCCGACGACAAGGTGCTCAACTGGCGCGCAGCCGGCTGGGTGGACATCGAAGGCATGGAGCCCGGCCCGGAAGCCCAGCCGGGGGCTGTGCAGGTGCAGCCGCGTGATGTGGAGGCCGGGACGGCCGCAGTGAAGCGAGGTAAGAGCTAATGCCACGCAAAGCGGATGACTACTACATCGACGGCACGCTGGACCGGGTGGCGGAAACCACTCGCCTGACGGTCTGCGCCGGCGAGCCCACGGACCTGAACGACCTCAGCAACGTGGCCCTGGCGGAGGCCACCCTGACGCCTTCGGACTGGACGAAGAGCAACGCCAGCCCGGATGGCCGTCGGGTGGACATGGACCAGCAGGCAGACCTGCCGATCGACGCCACCGGCGAGGCGGACCACGTGGTGGTGGATGAGGGCGACCACATCTACGTCACCGTGTGTGATCCGCAGATGCTCACCCAGGGCGGTACCGTCACCGTGGGTACCTGGGGCGTGCGCGTCGCGGCTCCGGCGGCACCGTAACCATGCGGCCGCTCATCCACACCGGGCGCGGTGCGCCGGAGGACCAGGTCTGGTGGGACCCGGATGGCCGCGAGTGGGTGACCGTGTTCTGGGGTGACGTTGTGTCTCGGCGGGGCGCAATCCAGTCCAGCGAGTGGATCCTGCCGGATGGCTGGAGCGTCGAGGACACCCGGCAGGACGTGACTGCCGAGGACGCCCAGGGCGAAACCTACAGCCATTGCAACCAGGCACTGCTGGACACGGATGCGGACACGGGCCGCCACCTGCTCACCAACCGCGTGACGTTCGCGGACGGCACCAAACTGGACCGAGGCCTGCAGGTCTGGGTGCAGAACCTCTGACGGCCGACAGGCAGTCTCCTCCTTGCCCGCCGCCCGGCGGGTCTTTTTTATTCCAGATCGGACGGCTCCACGTTCAGCGCACGGGCGATTGCATCCCGGATGCTCCGTGACGGTTCCCGCTGTCCGGTCTCGATCTGCGAGAGATACGGCTTGCTGATGCCTGCCTCGTCGGCGACATCCTGCAGCGTGCGCTTGCGGTATTCCCGCCACGGGCGATAGGGGTTTTCGTCCAGCAGCCGGTGCACCACAGCAGCCGGGATCACTTCCTCTTCGCCGGCCCGGACGGCGCGTAGCGCCTCGGCTGCATCGGCGGCGTCGGCACGGTCTTCCAGCGCCTCCGTCATCACAAGGTACTGGTCATATGGGATCACCGCCCACTCCGGGCGGCCATCCTTCTCGATAATCTGCACGGTCATTTGTACGCACCTCCTCGGGGTTTCACACGCAGCACCAGGATGGTCATGGCGTCGCCGTCCTGGTGAAAGATCACCCGCCAATCGCCGACCTGCAGCCGGTAAGCATCCTCGCCCTGCAGTTGCTTCACGTTGGCGGCCTGGCTCGCCGGGGCCACCGCGTACTGCTCCAGCTTGCGCACGATGGTCCGCGCAGTGTTCCGCGGCATCTTGCGCAGGGTCTTTTGGGCTTCCTTGGTGTAGGTGATCGTGAGCATGAATATATGCTAGCAGAATGTTTGCTAAAAGCAAACTTCTTTGCGCAAGCTGTGCCAAAAATAAGTGACTTTGTCACGCGGATTTGACACAGGCTATCCGGCAGCCTGTGCGTCATGGACTACTCCAGCCTGAAGTGCCTGCCCGCCGAAACGCTGAAACAGCGTTTGCAAGAGGCGTTGGACGCTCAGCACCGTCTGATGCTGGGTGATCAGGACGTGAGCGTGACCACGCGGGACGGCCGCCGGGTGCAGTACACCGAGGCGAACGCCAGCAAGCTCCAGCAGTACATCAATGCCCTGCAGCAGGCCCTGGACGCTCGAAAGGGCAGGGTGCGCCGTGGGCCGATCTACCTGGGGGTGTGCTGATGGCCAAGCCGCACATCCGCCTGAAGACCAACAACACCCTGCCGCTGCAGGCGGCGGCCTACACGGCCGGCGATCCCGCCGAGCGCACCATGCGCAACTGGTACCCCACCAACGGCTCCGCCGATGGCGACCTGCTGCCGGAGCTCGGCCTGATCCGCCCGCGCTCGCGGGATATGTTCCGGAACAACGGCATTGCCTCCGGCGGCCTGCAGACGCTGGGCGACAACATCGTGGGCAGCGTGCTGCGCCTGTCCGCCAAGCCGCACGCGCGCCTGCTCGGCTGGGAGGAAGACGACGCCGAGGAGTGGGCGAACGGCACGGAAGCGCAGTTCGATAGCTACGCGAACACCACCGAGTGCGACGCGGCCCGGCGAGACAACTTGCTGGGCCTCACGCTGTTGATGCTGCGCGGCAGCTTCATGAACGGCGACGCCATCGCCATTCCGGAATGGCAGCCGTTGCCGGGCCACCGCTGGGCGACCAGGTTCCAGATCGTGGAGGCTGACCGCCTTTGCAACCCGCCTGGCCAGGCGAACAACGCGTACTGGCGGGAAGGGGTGCGTGTGGACGAATTCGGCGCGGCTGTCTCCTACGGCATTCGTCGCCAGCACCCAGGTGACCGTTATGGGCTGATGGGTGCGCTGGACCGCTTCCAGTGGCGTGAGATACCCGCGTTCACGCCACATGGTCTGCCACGCGTCATCCACCTGTACGACAAGGACCGCGCCGGGCTGAGCCGGGGCAAGCCGATCCTCAGCAGCGTCATGAAGGAATTCCGCCTGGCCGGCAAGTACTCCGACGCGGAGTTGGAGACGGCGCTGGCCACGGCCATGGTCGCCGCATTCCTGGAGAGTGATCTCTCTCCGGAGGCCGCGTCCGCCCTGTTTGGTGCGGGCGCTCCTGGTGACAAGAACCCGGACGACGTCTGGCGCGCCCAGCTCAACGGCTTCCAGGCCCAGCTTCAGGGCTCCGCCATCATCCCGATCCCGACCGGTGGGCGGGTGCATGCGTTCTCGCCCAACCGCCCGAACAACGCCTTTGACGCGTTCATGGAAAGCACGCTGCGGCATATCGCGGTGGGCTGGAACATTCCCTACGAAGTGCTGCTGAAGGACTTCAGCAAGACGAACTACAGCAGTGCCCGTGCTGCCCTGCTGGAAGCCTGGCGGTACTTCAAGGGCCGGCAGCGCTGGCTGAAGGATCACTGGCTGCGCCCGGTGTACGAGCTCTGGATGGACGAGGCAATCGCCCGTCGCCGGCTTGGCCGTGTGACCACTCCGGAGTACCGGGCTGACCGCTACGCGTACAGCCGTGCGCGCTGGGTGTTCGCTGGCCGCGGCTGGGTGGACCCGGTCAAGGAAGCGCAGGCCGCAAGGATCCGCATGGACCTGGGCATTTCCACGCTGGAAGACGAGTGCGCCGAGCAGGGCACGGACTGGGAAGAGCAGCTGAAGCAGCGTGCACGGGAGCGCAGGCGCATGCAGGAGGAAGGCCTGCTGGACGCCTACAGCAACACGCCGGTGATCCCCGTCAGTGGTGACGAAGCCCGAAACCAGGAGGCCGCCAATGGTTGAGCGTCTGGCCCAACTGGCACCCCGCATCTACAACACGCCGCTGCTGGTTGACTGGCAGAAGGCCGTGATCATCGAAGAGGTGCTGTGGCGTTGGTCCGCCGGTGAGACACCGAAGCCGGAGGCTGCCCTGGGTGGCGCCCGAGCGGCCGAGCAGCGCACCTACTTCGTCACCGACCGCGGCGTGGCCGTGGTTCCTGTCGTTGGCACCCTTGTGCACCGCGGCGCCTGGATTGGCAGCTACTCCGGCATGACCAGCTATCAGGGCCTGGCCCGCCAGTTCACTGAGGCCGCCCGGGACGACGGCGTGCGTGGCATCGTGCTGGATCTGGACAGCGGAGGCGGCGAAGCGGCCGGCATGTTCGAGCTCGCGCGGCTGATTCGCCAGGTGGACGGCGAGAAACCCGTGTGGGCGGTGAGCAACGAAAGCATGTTCAGTGCCGCGTATGGGCTGGGCAGTGCGGCCCGCCGTGTCCTTGCTCCGGAGAGTGCCCTGGCCGGCAGCATTGGCGTGATCGCCATGCACCAGGACCGCAGCGAGAAGAACAAGCGCGACGGCGTGCGGTACACGCCGGTATTCGCTGGAGCCCGCAAGGCGGACATGAGTCCGCACGCACCGTTGAGCGATGCCGCCCGGGAGCGCCTGCAGGCGATCGTGGATAGCAGCTATCAGCAGTTTGTCGGGCTGGTGGCGCATCACCTGGGCATTACGGAGCAGGCGGTGCGCGACACGGAAGCGGACATCTTCATGACGCACGAAGCGCAGCGCATCGGGCTCGTGCACGGCGTATCCACCCTGGGCGATGCCATCGCCGAGCTGGAAGCGGACGTGAACCGCTCCAGCCGAATCATTACCCCTTCGCGGGCGTCCGCCCGTGCAGCAACCGAGAGGACCACCACCATGGACCCCAAGACCGAAACGGCGGACAAGCCCGAGCAGTCCGCGATCACCGAAGCCGACCTGCAGGCCGCGAGGGCCGAAGGCTACCAGGAAGGCCTGAAGACTGGTGCAGAGCAGGAGCGCGTGCGCGTCTCCGGCATTCTGGAGCACCCCGAAGCCGAAGGCCGCACCGCCCTGGCGCACAAGGCCGTCTCCACCGGGCTGACTGTGGAGCAGGCCGCCGATCTGTTGGCCGCCTCGCCGAAAACGGCGGCGCAGGACCTGCCGGACATTGCCACCGTGCCCGCGGCGAACGTGGGACCCGGTAGCGCCACCGGCGAGGACGATGACGACCGCGCTGCGGCTCAGGCTGCGGTGGCGCGTTACACCCGGCGCCCGGCCGTTCAGTGACAGCCCACGCGGGCTAACGGAGGACACACCCCATGAGCAAGGCCATGTTCGAGAGCGCCACCTTCCACCCTGACCGGCTGGTGGCCAACAACGCCCATCTGCTGGTGGCGCGTCGCATCACCCTGGCGGAAGGCCAGAACCTGCAGCGCGGCGCAGTGCTGGGCAGCGCCGATGGAGAGGAGTATGTGCTGAGCCTCGCAGCGGCGGAGGACGGGTCCGAAGAGCCGGATCTGATCCTGGCCGAGGACTGCGACGCCAGCGAGGAAGACAAGCCCGCCATCGCGTACGCGCGCGGCGACTTCAACGAAAACGCCCTGACCCTGGGCACCGGCCACACGGCGGACTCCATCCGCGAAGGCCTGCGCGTGAAGGGTGTTTTCCTGATCCCGGCGCAGCCCGCGTAAGCGGCCGGCCAAGCAAAGGAGATTCAAGCGATGGCTGACGTTTTCAGCACCAACTTCATGATGGCCGCACTGGAAAGCCTGCAGCGGCCCAGCACCTTCCTGCTGGCCCGGTTCTTCGCCGACGTGCAGACCGAGACCAGCGAGGAAATCCATTTCGACGTCATCGACAAGACTCGGCGCCTGGCGCCGTTTGTCTCGCCGGTGGTCGCCGGCAGGGTGGTTGAAGGCCACGGCCACACCACCAAGACCTTCAAGCCGGCCTACGTCAAGCCCAAGACGCCCTGGGACCCCAACCGGCCGCTGAAGCGCAACGCCGGCGAGAGGATCGGTGGGCAGCTCTCGCCCAGCCAGCGCATGGAGCAGCTGGTGGTGATGACCATGGAAGACCACATGGAAATGATCCTGCGGCGCATGGAGGTGATGGCCTCCGAAGCGCTGCGCACCGGGGCGATCATCGTCACCGGTGAGGATTATCCCACGGTGGAGGTGAACTTCGGGCGCCACCAGGACCAGACCGAGACCCTTACCGGTGCGAACCAGTGGGGGGAGAACGGCGTGAGCCCGTTGGCGAACCTGAACACCTGGGCGCTGCGCACGCTGCGGCGCTCGGGTGCCAGGCCGATTGACGTGACCATGGACACCGAGGCCTGGAGCATCTTCCAGGAGGACCCGGAGGTGGAGAAGCGGCTGGACACCCGGCGTGTGCAGAACAACAGCATCATCACCGGCGGTCCCATGGACATCGGCGGCACCTACATGGGCTCGATCGACGGGTTCAATATCTGGACCTACGCAGACTGGTACATCGATCCGGAGGACGGTCAGGAAAAGCCGATCTTCCCGGATCACACCGTGGTGATGACCAGCCCGCTGCTGGAAGGTGTTCGCGCGCACGGTGCCATCCGCGACGAGGCGGCTGGCTTCCAGGCCGTGGAGATGTTCCCCAAGAGCTGGGTGGAGCAGGACCCGGCGGTGCGCTACGTGATGACGCAGAGCGCCCCGCTGGTTGTGCCCCGCCGCATCAACCACAGCTTCAGCGCCACGGTGCGCTCCGCCTAGCGGCTGAGCCTGGAACAAGCCCGGTGGCTGCGTGCCGCCGGGCCGATTGGAGGAACACAGCATGCGAATCAAGACACTTGAACGGCTCGTCGTCGGGAAAGGCGAGGGCGTGGAAGCAGGGTTCGAGGGCGAGCACAGCGAGCTGGGTCTGAAGCCCAAGCAGGTGGAAGTGCTGGCAGACCTGGGCAAGCTCAAGATCCTGAAGGCGCGCCGCGTTGCCAAGCAGGCGAAGGCCGACACCGGCCAGGGTGAGGGCGGCGGTGAGGACGGAAACTCTGGAGAGGGTTCCGGCACCGGTGAGCGCACCCCGACTGGCTTGCCGGGTGGTTCCGGCGATCAGCAGCCGACCACCTGACGGCAGCACACCCCATGGCCAGCACCTACCGCACAGCCACTGCAAGAGCGAACCAGGCGGAACTCCGCCGGTTCGGCGCTCGCGTTCGCCTGCATGTGCATCCGGTCGCTGAGCCGCGGGGTGTGTTCGAGCGCAACCCGGGCCAGCACCAGGTGCAGAACGTCCAGGTGCGCATCAGCGGCCCGGTGGTGTACCTGCTTGCTGAGGACGTGCCCGAGCAGCTGCCCACCGGCACGCCGGTGGATGTGGAGCACGAGGGCGCCTTTGCCGTGGCGGGCCGGCTGCCTCCGGATGGCGGCATGGTAGGCATCACCCTGCGCGAGGATCGCGCGCGGCAGCCGGAGGCGTTCGCATGATTGGGCTGACGGTTCGCGGCATACAGGAAGCGCAACGCGGGCTGGATGCCTACGCGCGTGAGGCGAAGGCCGCCCAGGTGCGCACAATCCGGAAAACAACGCGCTGGGCAGAAAGCCAGCTGGTGCGTGCCGTGGCCAGGGCATCCGGCGTGCCGGCCAAGGTGCTGCGGGGCCGCAGCGGTGGGCGAGGCCGTATCTTCCGCGACGTCAATGCGCAGGATCTGCGCGGCAGTCTCTGGCTGGGTGTGTATCGCGTGAAGGCCGGTTATCTGGGCACCGTGCGGCAGATGGCCAGCGGCGCCAAGGTTGGCAGCCGCCCCATTATTCCCGGCAGTTTCGCGGCCACCATGCGCAGCGGCCACACCGGGATTTTCCAGCGCTCGCCGAACGCCGTTCGGCGCGAAGCGAACAACGTATGGGGCAGCACTGAGCTGCCCATAGATGAAGAGACATTGGAGCTCAGCACCATTGGCGAGGAAGAGGCCGAGGCCCTGCTTGCCCGTGTTCCCGAACGCTATCGCGAGATCTCAAGGCAGGAGCTGCGCTTCGCGCGCGTGCGCCTGCAGCAGCGGCGGTAGCGAGAGGCTTTTCGCAGAAGGGTGGCCGGCGAGGCATGACGAATACGGTGGACAAGTTCAGCAAGTTCATTCTCACCGTGACAGCAGGGCTGGTGGTGGTCGGTATCCCCTCCACAATCAGCATCCTGCTGATTGTGATGCAGCAGCTGGGTGCTGTTCAGGTGGAGATCCAGCACCTGCGCTCGGTGACCACCGGCATTTATACCGAGCGGCAGGCGGAGCGCGATTTTACCGATGTGCACCGCCGGCTGGATTCCCATTCACGGCGCATTGAGGCGCTGGAACAGATGCGCGTTCCGCCGTTTCGGTACCAGGAGCCCGAGCAATGACACGGCCGGACCCGATCAGCACCGTGGAGGCGACGCTGGACCGCCTGCGCCAGCAGCACCTGGTGCTGGAGTTCGACTGGCTGAGCAACGCCATGACGGTGGAAGACCTGTTCGCGGTAGGTACGGCCGGCTACGTGCACCTGGGCGCGAAGCGCAACCGGGATGCGATCCCGGATGCTGCGGTTGCCACGGCGTACCAGGAGCTGTGGGTGACGCTGGTGGTCGTGCGTGAAAACGCCCAACAGCCGGTGGAGGCGAATGCCTGGCCGCATCAGAAGGCCGTTATGAAGGCGCTGAATGGCTGGAAGCCGCCGGAGGTGCATCGCCCGATGCGCTGGGTGGAAGACCCGGCACCTGAATTCCGCGTGGCGGGCGGCGCGTTCCATCACGTCTTTCTTTACCCCGTACATATCGGAGGCCCGAACCAATGAGCAATACGGACCGCAAGCTGGTGGAGGTGGTCATCGACCGCGAAGGCCACACCCATGCCGGCAAGCCCTGCGAGAAGGGCGAGAAGATCAAGGTGACCCCCAGGCAGAAGGCCTGGATGGAAAAGCACAAGGTCATCAAATCCACCGGCGCGCAGGCGCCCGCCGAGCAGGAGGGCTGATCAGCCATGGCACAGACTGTCGAGCATTACATCGGCGTGGGCGTGTTCTACCTGAACGGGCGGGACGTCGGCCAGACCAGTGAAGCCACGATCACCATTGAGGAAAACACCATCGAGCTGCCGGACAGCCGGAACCCCGGCGGCGGTATTGCCGATTCGGTGTCGCGGATCACCTCCGTGCAGATGGAACTGGCCCTCCGGGATCTGCGCCCGGAAAACCTCGCGCTCGCGCTGCGTGGCCTGGTGCGGAACATCACCGCCGGCACGGTGACCGGGGAAGAGCACAGCGTCACCGCAGCGGACCGGCTGATCCCGCTGGAGAACATCGAGCCCGAGGATGTGGAAGTCACGGACGGCGATAGCACCACCTATGAGGAGGGCACCGATTACCGCGTGGACGCCAGCGGCATCTACCTCCTGGAGGGCGGTGCCTTCGACGCGGCGACGGAGGAAGACCCGATGCCGATCGAGGTGGACTACGAGCACGGTGCCCAGCGTGTGGTGGAGGCCCTGGTGGAGGCCGGCCTGGAGTTCGAGGTCCATTTCTCCGGCGTCAACGAAGCTCGCGGCGGGGCGCCGATGGTGCTGGACGTGTACCGCTTCCGGCCCAGTCCCACGGAGAGCTTCGGCCTGATCAGCGCCGATGACTTTGCCACCTTGCAGCTCACCGGGCGTGTGCTGGCCGACCCGAGTAAGGGCGTCCCCGGGCAGCGGTCCAGCTACATGCGCACCCGCCAGCGCGCGGCGGCGTAAGCCATGGATGAGCTGATCGACGGCAACGCGCACCTGATCCAGGGGGGGCTCTGGCAGGTGCGCGCGTTCACGCTGCAGGAAACCCTGCGCTTCTCCCGCAACCCCAAGGTCTGCGCCCTGATCGACAGCATGGCCGGCAAGGCGGAGCGATACCTGCAACTGCAGGACCAGGTCAGGGACGCGGACGCGCCGCTGGCCGGTGAAGCCGTGGATGCACTGTGCGAGGCCCTGGAAGGGCATGACGTGCCCCTGGTGGCGCTGACAGCCGTGGCAACCGACCGTGCGCCTGGTGCGATCGAGGCGCTGCCCGCGGCGGAACAGGCGGTGCTGGTGCTCTCCATGATCGCGGAGAACCGGGGTTTTTTTGGCCAGAGGCTGGCGAAGGCGTTTCAGCGGCAGATGTCGGAGCAGCATTCATCGCCATCAGCCGCGCGGGCATAGACCCCCGCACGGTGCCCGCCAGCCGTTTTGTGGACTACGCGCGTGAAGCGTTCCGGGCCGAGCGCGCAGAGCAGGCCCGCATGACGCGCGCCGCCGGCATCGGCAGCCGCGGCGACGTGGAAAAAGAGATCCGCGAGCTGAACAAGGACAAGCATGCCAAGCAGCATCGCTGAGCGCATCCGATTCGTACTCACCGCCGATACTGCGCAGCTTGAGCGCGGCATGGGCAATGCCGGGCGCACGGTACGCAACCAGGCGCAGGGCATGGAGCGCGAATTCCGGCAGCTGCAGCGCACGGCGCTGCGGCTGACCGGCATCATTGCAGGCCTGGCCGGAGCGGCCGGGCTGCAGGCGCTTATCCGCCAGAGCATCAACACCGCCGAAGAGATCCAGAAGCTGGGCCTGCGCACCGGCGAAACAGCGGAGTTCCTGAGCACACTGGCGTTCGCTGCCGAGCAGAACGATTCCAGCCTGAAGGGCCTGAGCACCGGGCTGCGCAACCTCGCGCAGAACATGGACCAGGCAGCACGCGACGGCAGTGCGGCGGTGGACCTGTTCCGGCGTGTGGGTGTGGATGCCACCGATGCCGATGGCAACCTGCGCGGCCTGGGTGAAACACTCTTCGACATCGCCGACCGGTTCCAGCAGATGGAGAACCCGGCTCAGCGTGCCGCGCTGGCGCAGCAGCTGTTCGGGCGCAGCGGTGAGGAGCTGATCCCGCTGCTGATGCAGGGCAGCGAAGGCATCCAGCAGCTGCAGGCGGATGCCGAGCGCTACGGCCGCGAGATCAGCGGGCGGCTGGCTCAGCGCGCGGCGGACTTCAACGACCAGCTGAACATCCTCCGGAGTCGCGCACAGGGTGTTGGGCTGGCGCTTGCCGACCAGGTGCTGCCGCTGCTGCTCGCCATCACCCAGGAATTCGACAACGCGGCCGAGGGCGCAACCGGCATGCAGGCTGCGATAGAGGGTCTGGGTTACGCGCTCCGGATTCTCGTTCTGGGCCTGCGTACAGTTATTTTTCTGGCCGAGCTTGGTGGTGAAGTGCTTGGTGCACTGGCGGCATCAGTGGCTGAACTGGCGCGTGGCAATTTCAGTGGGGCGCGGCAGATCCTGAACGAACTCCTGCCGGAGAATCTGGAAGGCCGCGTGCAAGGCCTGACGGACTTCTATGACGCGCTGTTCAACAGCGAGGAGGAGATTACCGAGGAAGTCAGAGCCCGCCAGCGGCTGCGCGCACTGGAGGCTGGGGCACAGGAAGAGTCCGCGCGCCATGCCGATGAGCAGGAAAAGAAAGAACAACGCATCAACGCGCAGATCCGCGATCGCAACCGTGAACTGGACGGCGCCCGCCGGCGCCTGCGGGGTCTCACCAGCGAGCGTGAGGAACTGGAGAAGTTGTTTGCAGGCCTGCGCGGCGAAGCTGCCCGCGAAGGAGCCCCGGAATCGGTGCTGGACGTGCAGCGGCTGCGCGCTGAGAGCGATGCAGCGCTGCGCGCCGGCCACTTCGATACCGCTCTGGAGAAGGCGCGGGACGCCGCCCGCATCATTGGCGACCTGCAGGAAGACGATACCCTGCGAAACGCCAGCATCCAAACCATCCGCGAGGTGGAGCGCATTGCCCTGGAGGCCGCCAAGGCCCGCGAGGCCCAGGCTGAGCAGGAGGTGCTGACCCTGGAACAGCAGGTGGCGGCGTTGAAAGAGGAGCTGGAAGGTGTCGGCGACATCGATGTCACGTTCGACGAACAACAGCTGCAGCAGGCCGCCGACCAGGCCCGCGACTTCCTGGACAAGCTCTTCAAGCGCAACCCGCTGAACATCCCCGTGCTTGCCGAAGCCGGAGACGGTGGCGGCCGTCCGCGTGCGCCTGGCGCCATAACACCGGTGTACCACTCCGGCGGCCCGGTGCCCGGGCAGGGCGAGCAGCTGGCGCGGCTGCTGGGCGGCGAGGGCGTGCTAAACCGCTCCGCAATGGACTTCATTGGCGGCGCTTCAGGCCTTGGCGCTCTCAACCAGCAGCAGGCGCCGGCGGCACTTGCTGGCGCTGCAGGCGGTGGCCGCGCCGTGCATCTGCACATGGACGGCCGGGACTACGGCATGACGGCGCCGTCTGGTGTGGCCGATGACCTGGAGCGCCGCTTCCGCCGCGAAGCGCTCAAGCGTGGAGGGCCGCGAGGGTGAGCCAGCAGCCGGACCTGATCATTGGTGACCTGGTCATCCCCGTGCGGGCGCGCACCACGGTGCGCCAGAGCTACGAGCCGCTGGGCGGCGTGGCGCGCTTCAGGCTGAGTGACGGCACCCTGGTACAGCAGACGCACTGGCGGCGGTTGCGCACGCTGATCCAGGGCACCGGCTGGGTGCCCCCTGGGCTGGACCTGCTGGACTACGACAGCCCCGTGATCATCGACTGCATCAACCCACGCAGCGTGTGGACGCCCGCCACGGCCGTGGTCATTCCCGGCGCCGTTCGTCCGGATGCGGATCTGGTGGTGCACGCGGTGCTGGGCACGGATGACTACGTGCAGACCGAAGCGGTGCTGGACGCCGGCACCGCCACGATCACCCCGGTACCGGACGCCCAGCAGTACCTGCTGCGCTGGTACCCACGCCTGACCTGCTACCTGGACCGCCCGGAGGATGCCCTGGATGCCGCCGGCGCGGATTGGGACTGGCAACTGACCGCCGAGGAGATATAGCCGTGCAGCGCTGGGTGAACAATTGGGACACCGTGCTTTCCGCGCCATTGAGCGCCGCCGGCGAGCAGCTGGAGGTGCCGCTTGCCGCGGCCGAACGGTTGGAGCTCGCCGGCGGGGACTATTACCTGCTCACGCTGGCGGAATTGGACGCCGAGGGCGTGGAGGTGGCCTGGGAGGTGGTGCGTGTCACCGCCGTGGACGGCGATGCGCTCACGATTGAGCGTGGAGAGGAGGGCACAGACGCGCAGGAGTGGCCTGCTGGCGCCCGCATCCAGGCCCGCCTCACAGCGGAGACGCTGGCCCGCCTGCAGGCCACACAGTTTGATCCGGATGTGATCCTGACCGACGGGCATTCCGTGCTCATCGGCGCCGAGGGGCACGTACTGACACAGGAGTAAGCAGCATGGCACGTCACGTGATTATTGGAGAGGGTGCCCCGGATTTCGCGCCGGAGTATGCGGGACAGCACTACATCGACGAAGCCGCGAGCCCGCCGGCACACTACCTCGCGAACGGCACCAGCAGCGACCAGGACTGGCAGGACGTGGCGGCCGGTGGAGGCGGCGGCGGTGGCGCGTGGACGCCTCAGGATGGCGAGGTGGGGGTGACCTATACGGCGCAGCAGCCGCGTGAGCTGGTGTTGGTGGACTCCCCGTCGAGCGGGCTGTGGACGCTCCAGACGCCGGCCGCATGGGTCGACTCCGGCCCGGAGGGGCTGTTCTATGAGGCCGTCCTGATGACCAATGGGGATGGCTTCCAGCCGGAGGTGGAGCCGCAGTCAGGCGGCAGTTTCCAGCTGATGCTGACCGGCAGCGTGGACCTGGACAATCTGCCCACGGTGACCAGTGATTACCCGATGGTCCTGCGCCTGTACGTCCGTCGCACCGGTGTGGGAAACCCTCTGGTTATTGCTGAAGCGCTTCAGATCGGATCCTGACCATGCTGAACTCAGGCCCCTTCAACGCGCAGCCAATGGGCGGCGCCGGGCCTGGCGGTGGTACCCCGCCGCCCGTGCTGCTGCCCAGCGGCCGCTGGGGCGTGCGTGTGGTGCTGGATGATGTGGACGTGAGCGCGCGTGTCACCGGCACGGTGAGCGTGGAGGCCGAGGAGAGCGCTGCCCGCATTGCTGAGCTGCAGTTGCTGCCGGACGGGGCCACAGTGGACCTGAGCGCGTGGGTGGGCCTGCCGGTGACGGTGGACTACCTGCAGCTGGACGCCGCCGGCGCGGAGCTCGCGGCGGTTCGCATCTTTGCCGGCCGGGTCGATGAGCCGATTTATGATCCGGTCACCCGCCTGGTCACGCTGGAGTGTACCGACGGCTTGCAGCAGCTGCTGGAGGCCATGAGCGTGGAGGACCTGGAGGCGCTGATCGGCGGGCATTGGTCCGAGGATGTGTTCGGCGAGATCGAGAGCCGGTGGGATTTCGCCCAAGACCTGCTCTCCACCATCCCCCGCTCCGTGGACATCCGCCCCGGCACGGGCGAACCGCTGCTGCAGCCCTGGGCCGCGAAAGCGGTGCCGGATGCCAGCTTCAGTGCTGTGGTGGACGGCACACTGGCGGTGACCCTGGCGAGCAAGCGCGAGCGGGTGAACACCGTGGCGCTGGAGTTGGACTACCGCTTCACCCGCCTGCGCAGGCGGCAGCATCAGTTCATCTGGGCCTGGCCGGGCACGTTCTGCGTGTGGTTCGACAACACGACGCAGCTGCCGAATCTGCCCATGGTGGAGCGCGCGGCGACTGGCGGGAGCTGGGAGCTTGATGGCGCAATAAGCTACAACGCGCTGCCGCCTTCCCAGCCGGACCCGTGCGGCACGGGCGCGAACTGGGTGAACCCCGAGGCGTGGGACCCGGTGCTGCTCGAGGCGGACTGGTTGCTGAGCTACTACGGCACCCAGACCGTGACAGAGCGCTACACGCTGACCGTGCAGGCTTCGGACTCGGTTGCCGTGAGCGGCGAGGTGATTCGACGGCAGCGGCAGAGCGTTACGACCGAGTTCGAGGCCGAGGACTGGACTGAGCGCCTGGAAGAGATGGATGAGCCGGCGCAGGATCCGCTGGGCGACAGCGTGTGGGACCAGGCGGACCGCGATCAGTTGGCCGAGGCAGCTGCGGCGCTGCTGAACGCCGCCCGCACGGACGTGCTGGCGGCGCACCGGCGCAACCTGGTGAGCTTCCAGTTGCCCTGCCAGCCGGCCCTGGACCTGCCGCATACGGTGGGGCTGGACGCAGCGGGCGTGACCGCGCGGGGCAAGATATGGCGCGTGAACCACCAGCTGGACCTGTCTGCCGGCAGGGCCGTCACGGTGTTGGACGTGGCGGTCTCACGCAGCGGCGCAGGCGGCGTGGTGCCCGATGACCTGGTGCTGCCAGCACCGCCGGATAGCGACGCGCCGGGCGATCCGCCGGCGGACACCACCATCCTGCCCACACAGCTGGGCGGGGGCGACGACACGCCATCTTTCGACGAGGATATGGACGGCTTTTCCGGCAACTACACGGTGCAGACACCGGGCGAGGAGACCTACCCGCACCGGTTTGCGGTATCGACACCGGAAATTGAGGATACCGCGCGGGACCCCATCGAGGCGGAAGCGGTGGCGGTTTACGCCGTGGCCGTGCCCAATGACCCCCTGGAGTTCAGCCTATGAGCACGCCAAGCGATCGAAAACTGCTGGGCGACCTGCGCACGCTGATCGAGACGGAACGGCGGCAGCGGCTGCCACGCGCGCCGCGGCGCGGGCTATTTCCCCGATCCCGCGTGGAGGCTGTGCCCGAGGACCGCCCGGAGGGCGGCCCGGGCGGCGGGGCAGGCATCGCCAGCCCGCTTACAGAGCCCGACTACGAGGCCCGCGAATATTACGAGACGCAGTTCATCACCAGCAGCGATGGGCTCTTTGTCCTGGAGCTCGCGCCGATCCGGAAGCTGGTGATGGAGGACGCCAATGCAAACGAGGTGGAGTTTGATTTCGCCGATCCGGAAGGCGAGGAAGAGGGTTAGGGGATTCCATGGAGAACAGGAATGGCAGGCTGCTTGATGAGCTCCATGCACTGGGGTGCCCCTACCACGGCAAGGTCGCATTGAATCAGGTGCATCTCCCCAACAGCACCACCTTTCCCTATCCGCAGCCCGGTGGCGGGCAAACGATCCTGGTTGCCTTGGCCGGTGCTCCGGGAGCGATCAGGACCCCAGAGCAACAGGCAGCAGACACTGAGAAGGGCTGGCAGTGGTGGGATAGGGCAATTCTTGCCGGACCCCAACGACAGCTCCACGGACAGCCCCTGGGGCAGCGGAGCTGGATCTACGAGGGGGCGGATGGCCGGCGGTGGCTGGCCCGTTTGTCTGACCCGGGCAATGGCAATATCAATTTCTCTACCCGAACCAGCGTGGATGTGGAATTCACGGAATTCGGAGCTTTCATAGCCCGAGAGCCGGAAGTGTACGTGCGGACTGCGACGGTGAGCGACTGGGAGCAGAGCACGCCCCCTGTGTTGGTTGGCAGCACGGTCAACACCGGTGTTGCCGACCTTGAAGACGCCACCCCCACGGGGGATGAAACCGTCTGGCGTATCCGGCAAAGCGTGAACCGATCTTCGTATCCTGGCGGTGTCATGCTCACTGCCTTGGGATATTTCACGCTGTCGGTGACCGGGTCCGGGGAGACCTTGGCGGTGACGCTGGATGTGGTGCGGTCGCGGGAGCAGACGCTTGGCGTGTGGAGCCTCACGGGCTCTGATCCCGAACTGCACTCGATCTACTGGACCGACGAGGAAAGCTCCGGATGGCTGGGGCCTGAGGATCCTCTGCCGCCATGGTCAGGAATTGCTGCGCGGGCCAATGCGTCAATCGGCACCGGTACCCGGTTGATCCAGATGGGCAACAAGATCATCGGCATGAAGTACATGAGCGGCATTCTGGTGGATGTCGTGTACAGCCTGGAGTTGGAATCAGAATTCGATTTCCCGGTGCCGGACACCACGATTGATGACAATGATGTGGATATATCCCAGAGCACAGAGGTGTTCACCGAGGCCACCGCGACCATCACTTTCGGGTTACAAAGTGTCAGCCTGACCTCAGCGACAGAATATACGGCGAATTCGGTGCTGGCGGGTGAGGATGGGGACTACTCGAATGATCGGACGATGGTGTGGGAGACCACCACGAACTACAACTATGTATCCTCGGGAATGGAAGTGGACACCGACATCCCGCCCACATCCTCGGGGTATAATCTGGCGCTCTATGTGACTCCGGATTCCGTCAATCAGCCTTCCGCGCAGCAGCGTGACCAGGAGGGGCCGCACGCCCACCTGTCGGACATTATCTCCAACACTTCGCCGGCGTCGTTCCAGAACGCAGGCTATCAATGGTACCGGCACTCCAATAACGTGTTTGGATTCGCTGGGCAGTATCAGGGGAACAATGATAGTCATGCCCTGATGACCCTGTATGGCAGCGTGTACCCCACCGGTTCGGATGATCAGGAACTGCTGTCCCGGTCAACGGAGACGGAGCTGAATGTCCAGCATCATGCGTCGTGGTGCCCGGTGACCGAGCAGGTGGCCTATGGGTGGGAGGAATCTGCTTTCGCGGATGAGTTCGTGTGCTGGGTCTAGCGCTCCTGCGCGGTGAAGTGCGTTACTTCCGCGCGGCCGCTACGGTTGGTGACCTCGCATTGGAACTGCACGCGAATGGTGCCGCCCAGGGCGTTTTCAGCGTCCACCCAGCTGCGGTACTGCGCCAGCTCCCCCTCTCGCACCCAATCAACTCGGTTGCCGTTGGCGCTCATGGCGCCGGGGAACGATGCTCTGCTGGGGGCTCGCAGCTGGTCCCGCATGGCGTCGTGGCAGGCGACACGCACGGCGCCTTCCGTGAGTGTGGTGGGCGGGGCGCTGGCCTGGTCGTGCCAGAAAATGAACAGGCCGATGCCTACGCCGATCACGGCGGCCCAGAGCCAGGTGCTTTTGGGAATGGGGTTGGATTGTTGTTCTTCTGCCACGTCACAGCCTCCATGCATGAGCCCACGCGCCGCATAACGGCTGACTTCCCTGTTCCAGGTGCATCGCCTTCCTGGCGACGGTGGGCATGCCACGAAATTATGACGTTTCGGCGGTGGGGTCAACCGGCTCGATGATCGAGGGGTCATTGTTCTGCGGCTTGTTCACGCGGGTGCTCACCTGGTGGAAGCGCAGGGCGTCCGGGTCCAGGCGTTTGGCGGCCGCTTTGATGTCATCCCGCGTGGCCAGCGCCGGGTCCATCCAGTCCCGCCAGCAGGCGGGGTCCAGAACCACCGGCATGCGGTCGTGGA
>JAFIFV010000039.1 GCA_020831845.1 Ectothiorhodospiraceae bacterium | reverse complement strand
TCGTGTTTTTGGTTCGCGTGCATGCCTGTGACATCACCAAAATCTCATCGTTTGGGAGCTCCTCAGGCCTGGTCCTCCCTCCCGTTGCATCAGCCTCGATAACCGCCTTGGAGGGCGCCAGGATCTTGTGGCGCATCACACCGATCACCAGCAGGGGCAACACGACGGCTCCGGCGACAATGGCATAGGCATCACTGGGATGGAACACGACGATTGCCGAGATCAGCGCCAGGGTCACGCGAAACGCAAGGTTGGGGCCGAATCCGCTGAAGAACCGGCCAAACACTGCGTAAGTGACGCCGCAGGTGCCCACCGCCACCAACAGGGTATCGATGATCTGATCCCAGCCGGGATTCACCACCATGTCGGAGCGCACGAAGATCGCGAAGGACATCACCGTGATGGGCAGACAGATCTTGAGCGCCTCCCACATGGTGCGCATGAACGACGCGTTGGCGATACGCGAAGCCACCGCCGCCGTGAGTGATGTGGGCGGCGACAATTCGCCCCAGATGGCCAGCAGGAAGGCGAAGAAGTGTGCCACCCACGGATCGATGCCCAGCGTTCGCAGCGGAGGCACGATGATCACCGCCACAATGATATAGGTCGCGGTGGGCGGGAGGCCGGTCCCGACCAGCCAGCCGAAGATCCACGCCATGATGATGGTGGCGATGATGTGGAAATCCCCCACTGCCAGCAACAGGCCACCCATGCGGGTAATGAATCCGGTGACGGTGAACAGCCCGATCATCACCCCCAGAACAGCCATCAGCAAGGTGAGATAGGCGGTCATCTCGGCATGGGTCTCTATGGCCACGCGCACGTTGCCCAACAGACTCTCGCCGCGCAGTGCTTCGTCTCGGAGCAGGTACTTGAACGCCATCCATGCCAGGAACAGCAGGCCGAAGATCATGGCCGCGGTCCACAATGCGGCACGCATCGCCCCCACGCCGTAGGTGCTCATCAGCAGAATCAGGAAAATGATGCCCGAGAAGAAAATCGCCGAGCGTACCCAGTCGTACAATGGGACCACCGGCGGCTCGATCGGTGTCGTTGGCAACAGGCGCACGCTCAGCAGGTAGACGGCGAGTATCAGCGAGGCGAAGTAGACAAAGGCTACCGCGAAACCACGGACCACCACGTCCCAGTAGGGCACACCCAGGAATTCGGCCATCAGGAAGCCGGCCACGGCCATCAACGGCGGCATGATCAGACCGCCCATGGACGCGGCGGTCTCCACGGCACCGGCAAACACTCCCGGAACGCCGTAGCGCTGCATCAGCGGGATGGTGAAGCTGCCTGTCACGGCGGTATTGGCGGAACCGGAGCCGCTCACCATGCCCACCGTCACCGAGGCCAGCACCGCGGTCTGCGGCACAGTGTGGCGCGAGCGCCCGGCGATTCGACGCATCACGTTCACCAGCGCCCTCTGCGCCCCGAAACCGCTGGCTGCGGCCGCCAGTAGCAGGAAAGCCGCGATCAGTGTCAGCGCCAGTTGTGCGTAGCGACCATACACCCCGGTGGAAAACTCCACGGTGCTGGAGGTCACCACCCGGTAGAAGGACACACCGGGGTGCCAGAAGAAATCGATGGGGCTGAGGTACCCCCAGATGGTGTAGAAGATCAGAACGAGGTTCACCCAGAACAGAACCGGGTGGATCAGGCGGGAGAGTTCCATCACCAGCAGGAACATCAACAGCCCGACGATGTAGTCATGCTGCGTGTAGGCAGCCTGCCGCCAGATGGCGATCTCCTCGTATTCCGTCACCATGTACCCGAACGCATAGGCACAGATGCCCACATATATCAGCACCAGCAGGTGATTCGCCATCGCGGGCAGGCGCTGGTAAAGATACTGGGACTGGTACAGGACCAGAATCTGGATAATGAACGCGAGCGGCACCAACTTCACTGCCAGGAAACGCGGACCTCCCGAACCGGTGAAGAAATAGTGCAGCAAGGTGCCAAGCAGCAGGCAGGAAAAGACGAACGTGATGTTACGGAGCGAAACGATGTTCTTGATGGCAACCACGGGCAGCTCCCGCTAATCAGGAACGAGAAAGGCGGGGCGGGAAATGGAGCGCTCCAATTCCCGTCCCGCACCGTGAGAGCCGGCGGCTACTGCTCGGCAATCGTCCAGTCGTCGTTCCAGGCGTCGTGCTTCTTCAGGAAGTTCGCCAGGCCAGGATGCACCGGGATGTCCGGGTTTGCGGCAATGCCGGCGGCCTGGGTGCCGACGAAGTCGTTCGCCAGCGGGCGGAAGCCGGGGTCCCCTTCAACCAGGGCATCCACATTCTCGTGCAGGATCTCGAGCACCCGCTCCATCAGTTCCGCATCCATGTCCGCGCGGACGTTGTAGGCGAAGTAGATGGGCACCCCCCAGATCTTGTCCACGCCCACTTCCTGGCTGAAGGCGTCCTCCGGGTCCACTTCCATCGGTGCCAGCCCCGCTTCCCGCAGTTTTTCCATCTCCTCGTCGGAGGGGTTGATCGCCGTGAGCTCGGTGCGCAGCTCCGCTTCCCGCCAGTAAGTGGGCAGGGACACGCCCGCAGTGGTGTAGCCAGCGGAACCGATGATGGTGCCGGCCTCGAACGCATCAGCCACCGTAGCGCTGTCGATTTCCACGTGATTGAACTCGTAGCCGAGGGCATCGAAGATGCGCCGCATGTTGAGCCAGTTCATGAAACCCGCAGGGGTGAAGAATATCGGCTGGCCGTCGAAATCGGCATAGGATTCATAACGGTCAGCAATGCGGGACGGCACCAGCATGAACGTTTCCATGGGATAGACGTACAAGGTGTGCACCAACCGTCCCCTGCGAGGCTCGAAGTCGTAGGGGCGATCGCCATCGTACAGGCCACGCATACCCACGTCGGCCGTGTAGCCGAACTCACCGTCGCCGTCCATCACCGAGCGCATGGCACCGGTCGTGGACGGATAGGGCTGGACCACCAGAGCGTAATCCCGGCCCAGATTGCGCTGCAGCACATCCGATATCACATTGCCGACGGCGTAGCCGTAGGAGCCAACGTTCGACGTGGCGAAACGCAGGTTTTCGCGGGCCTCCGTCGGTTGGATGGATGCAAGACTCAAGCCGACTGCGACACCGACGGCAAGAACGGAACTGTACAAACGGTTCTTGGTTGACAACATGTGACTCCTCCACAAAGACAATTATTCTTATGAACTCTGAAACTAGCACCATACCCCGGCCTTCACCACTGGCCACAGCATGGAAATTATTGTGCGGTACGGAAATTTGCGCCCGGCCGCAACGCGAAAAATCTGACCGTAACGCGGCAGCGTGAATACTTCAGCGCTTCCTGAAACGCAGGCCCGACGCTCGCTCAGCCACGGCCGACAAACGGCATCTTGGTGGCCATGATGGTCATGAACTGGACGTTTGCCTCCAGTGGCAGGCTGGCCATGTGCAACACGGCATCAGCCACGTGACTGACGTCCATCACCGCTTCCGGCACGATGTCGCCATTGGGCTGCGGCACGCCCTTCATCATCGGCTTGGCCATATCGGTGGCAGCATTGCCGATGTCGATCTGTCCGCAGGCAATGTCGTACTTGCGTCCGTCCAGCGAGGTGGAACGAGTCAGCCCGGTGATGGCGTGCTTGGTGGATGTATACGGCGCCGAATTGGGCCTGGGTGCGTGGGCGGAAATCGAACCGTTGTTGATGATGCGCCCGCCACGAGGGGTCTGTTCCTTCATGATGCGGAAGGCTTCCTGGGTACACAGGAACGGCCCGGTCAGGTTGGTATCCACCACCGCCTGCCACTGCTCCACGGTCAGCTCTTCCAGTGGCTTGGGCGGGGCACCGGTGCCGGCGTTGTTGAACAGCACGTCCAGCCGTCCGTAGGTCTGCCGCGTTTTCTCGAACAGGCCTTTCACCGACTCCGGCCTGCGCACATCGGTAGGCACAGCGATGGAGTGTGCGGCGAGATCGCCAGCCAGCGACTGCGTCTCCTCCAGCGCCTCGCCACGGCGTCCGGCCAGCACCACGCGATATCCCGCCTTCAGAAACGCCAGCGCCACGGCACGACCTATCCCGGTTCCTGCGCCCGTCACCAATGCCACCCGCTCGGTCATTGTCAGTTTCCTCGCCTAGTTGATCCCAGGAATTCCAGCAGCACCCGATCAAAGATCGCCGGCTGCTCCAACTGCGGCGTATGGCCGCTTCGCCCGAACAGATGGTAGCGTACCTGCGGTCTCATACGTACCACGGCGTCCCAGAGATGATGTGGCACCACGTAATCGTGCTTGCCCATGACCACCAGCACCGGCATGGGCATTCGTGCGGGATCCCAGCCAAAGGCATAATCGCCCGAGAAAAACGTCCGGAACGCCCGGAGCGCTTGGCTATCGATGGGCACGCCCTGCCACAGAAACGCCGCATCCCGCCGCATGTCGAACCAGTATCTGGGCGCATCGGCGAGATAATCGGCGATGAAGGCCGCACCCGGCGAGTAGTCCGCCACGGAAGCCTGTCGCCGGGCAATGCGATTCCGCTGCATCACCCTCTTCCGCTCCCGGCTCGCGTGCGCCTGCCAGTACTCTTCCCCGGCATGTAACGCGAACTCCGCGGTACAGGGCGGCGAGCCGACCATGACCAGGTGCGATACCCGCTGCGGATACTGCCGGGCATATTCCAGCGCGAGATTCCCGTGATGGGAGTGGCCGAGCAACACGAATCGCTCCAGGGCCAGTGCGGCTCGAATCTCTTCGATATCCGCGATGTAGGTATCCAGTGTCAGCGTCGCCCCACCGGCGACACTGTTCGCGGAAAAATGGCGGAGGTCGGCATGAATCAGCCGGCAATGACTGCGGAGATGATCGGAGAAGGTTCTGGGATAGTAGACGACAGACCCCGGCACCAGGACAGTGTGGCCGCTGCCCTCGATCAGGTAATCCAGCGACCCACCCGGGACCGCGACTGCGCCCCGCTCGAAACCGGTTCGTTTCATTCCTGCACCCGCTCGAAGGCGATCATGTTGCGCTGCCGGCCTATCACGCCGGCAGCATACAACACCCATAGAATGATCAATGGCTGGAAAAAAGGGCGCAGCCAGAAGTACCAGCTACCCAGACCGATCCCCGCAACGCCCGTACCCTGGATGGCCACATTGATATTCGCAATCACCACCACGGCCAGCATGACCGCTAGTCCGACCCCGGCCCAGTAGCGCAGATCGGGAAGCCCCAGCTTCCTGTAGACCGCCAGCGGCAGCAGTAGTCCAGCGGCGCCGGCGAGCTCGGCAGCACCCGTCAACCAGACTAATTGGAGGCTGAACGGCTCGAAGAACGCGGGCATCATCGGTACGTAGCGTTCCTCGGCATTGAGGAAATGATCCACGCCGGTGAACAGGAATGCTCCAGCGGCGCCGATCCGCATGTGCGTGCGCAGTCCTTCACGCCAGGCCAGTAATCGGCATGACAGCCAGGAGAAACCGGCAAGCAACGCCATCAAAAGCAGAAAACTCATGACTGTCACCTGTTTTTCAAATGTTGACGGCGTTAACTTAAGGCCTTAAGTTAACGCCGTCAACATCATGCTAGACTGTCCATATGTCACCCTCGCAAAGCACCGGCTACCATCACGGCAATCTTCGAACGGCACTGATTGACGCCGCAACGGAACTGTTGGGCAGAGAGGGCAACGCCGCATTGACGCTGCGCGCGGCAGCCCGGGTGGCCGGCGTTTCCCAGGCCGCCCCCTACAAGCATTTCAGCGACAAGCGCGCGCTGCTTGCCGCTGTTGCGGAACGCGGATATACGGAGCTGCATCATCGCTGTGAGCTGGTAGCGGGCACGACGCGCGAGCCCCACACGCGCCTGCAACGGCTGGGGGAAGCCTATGTAAGGTTCGCGCTGGAAAATCCCGCGCTGTTTCGATTGATGTTCAGTGCGGAACTGGGCTCCATGGCAGACCATCCGGGGCTGGCTGCCGCAGCTGCCCGGGCCCACGGCCTCATGGAAGATGCCGTCCGGCAGTTGGTCCCTCCCTCCACGCTGGAAACCGCCTGCGCAGGCACCTGGTCGGTGGTACACGGCCTCGCCTGCCTGTTGCTGGAAGGAAGAATCAGGCTACCCACCGGCGGCGAAAGCCAATTGATCCATCAGGTAACAGCCAGCTTCGTCGACGGCCTCATGCCGGACGCCTGAGGCAGCGCTGAAGCATTCACTTACACTCGGGCGCATGGATACTTTCGCACCCTCAGGCGTTTTCCTTCTTCGGCGGCTCGTAGGCCGCCTGGAACTGCGGCAAGTCGTCCGTGATGGACCACCAGTTGGCGCCTGAACCAACGTAGAAATGCGCCACCGGCCGTACCGGCAACGGTTCGTTGAGCAATCCCACCCGCAGTCGCAACTTGCCCGGAAGGCTGTCGCGACAGCTATACACCGGCGAACCGCAGCGGCCACAGAACACCCGCCGCTTCCCGGGCGAGGCCTCGTAGGCGCTCAGAAGTTCCTCGCCCTGAAGCAGACGAAACGCCGTTTCATCCACCGGCATATTGGTCGCGAACGGCGTACCCTGGGCTTTTCTGCACTGCGAACAATGACAGACCTGGATCGGTTCGAGCTCGCCGTCCACCTCGAACCGCACGCCCCCACAGAGGCAACTCCCTGTATACATCCCGACACGCTCCGGAAACTGGGGAAAAGACGGATGTTCTCTCGCGAACATGCCACGCGGCCAATAGCCTCGGCAAGCTTGCGCCCTTGCAAGACGGTTTGGTATCTTGCCAGCGACCGGCAAGGAAGCTCTGCGCCGGCGCGATATCGAGTACGCATGGGAAGCGTGTTGGAACAACAGGGAAAGCAGTTGGCTCAATGCCCGCATGTCGGCTTCTGCCGCAGCCTCTCTCTTGGCACCACCTCACCCCATGCCCTCTCCGCTTGCGTACCATCGGATACCGGTGGACGAGAGCACAGTCCGACCGCCAACCGGGGCGACTTTCGATCCGGATCGAATCGCCATGGACAGGACGAACACTGCACAAGGATGGAGCAACCTCCGACATGGGTAACAATCCAGCTTCCCAGCAGCGCCTGCTGATTCAACTGACCACGCCGCTCGGCGAGGACGCGTTGATTCCGATCCATCTCAGCGGCACCGAGGCCATGGGAAAAGGCTTCGAATACACGCTGCATGTCTATTCCGAAACCCACCATGGCCTGGAGGCCGATGAACTGGTGGGGAAACCGGTCACCTTCAGGCTCAGCCAGGAGCGTGACGACCACGAGGAAGAGGGCTGGCGCTATTTCAACGGCTTCGTCAGATCCCTCGACGCCGGTTCCCGTTCCGGCAACGGCGAGCGCAGTCACTACACGCTGGAAGTGGTTCCCTGGCTCTGGTTTCTGGGCAAGACCACGAACTGTCGCGTTTTCCAGAACAGAAGCATTCCCGCCATTCTGGACTCCGTCATCGACGACTTCGCGGCGGTGTTCGGCGAAGGCAGCGTACGTGCCGACTTCTCCGGCCTGAGAAAGAACCACCCCGACCTCGAATTCGTCGTCCAGTACAACGAGACCGACCTGAATTTCGTCAAGCGCCTGGCCTACCGGGCGGGTATCACCTTCCACTGCGTGCACGAGGACGGTGCCCATGAAATCCGCTTCGTCGACGACGGCAACGCATTGAACCAACTCCCCGCCGGCAACCTCCCCGAGGAAGGCAAGTTGCTGTTGCAGTCGAACACCGCCGCCCATGACCATCTTCATTCCTGGGCGAACAACGGACGCTTCGCCACCGGCAAGTACACCTTGCGTGCGTACGATTACGGCCAGCCCGATACAGACCTGACCGTGGAGGAAACGGATTCGGGGGAGGTCGGCTCCCTCTCCCGCGCCAGCGCGCTGGAACAGTATCTGTACACGGAAAGCTACCACCAGCGCCCTCAGGGCGCCGAAGAGGCCCGGCGCACGCTGGCACAAGGGGTGGCAGGCCATCGCATCATTTCCGGCAGCGGCTCCTACCGATTTCTGAAACCGGGCGAGCACTTCTCCGTCACGACCGTGCCGGAACCCGAAGACAGCGCCGGCTGGCCGGACGCGGACAAGGAATTCACGTTCATAAAAACCACCCTTCGCGCCAACGCTGAAGACAACAGCTACAGCGTCAGTTTCGACGCCGTACCAAAGGGCGAACTGGTCTACCCCACCGGCGAAACACCGGTCATCGCCAGCTTACAGACAGCCGTTGTCACCGGAACGAAATCCACGCCGGAAACCAATGTCTACACCGACAACGGCCAGAACCCTCCCATGGGGCGGGTGAAGGCGCGCTTCCACTGGGATCGCGACCACGGCCACCTGCACGAGAACAGCAGTTGCTGGCTGCGCGTGATGCAAGGCATGTCCGGCGACGGTTTCGGCGTGGACTTCCTGCCCCGCGTCGGCCAGGAAGTGGTGGTGGCCTTCGAGAACGGCAACCCCGACAGGCCCTTCATCCTCGGCGCCCTGTACAACGAGAAGAACCAGCCGCCGTACAGGAATGAACCCACCCAATCCGGCATCCGCACCCGCTCCTTCGACAGCAACTCGCCGGACGAACGCAACGAACTGCGCTTCGACGACAAGGCCGGCAGCGAGGAAATCTACGTCCATGCGCAGAAAGACCTGAAGCTGGATATTCGCAATGACGAGCGGAGAAACATCGGCAACAACCTGGTGACCGTCATCAACGAAGACGAAATCCGGGATGTTGGAAACCTGCTGGACGTCACCGCCGGCGACGAAATCCTGCTGTCCGTGGGCGACAACCAGATAAAGATCGACAAGGGTGGCATCACGATTCAGGGCGGCGCCATAACGATCAACGGCAAGCCCATAAAGATCAACTGAGACAAACGGCCGCAACAGGCCAGGGAAGCGCAACGTGGGAAGCAAATCACGACAACCCGCAGCCAGGCTGACCGATATCGGCGATCAGCACAACGGCTACCCGCCGACGCCGATCATGCAGGGCAGCCCGGACGTACAGTGCAACGGCCGACCTGTCGCCAGGCAAGGCGATATGCTGGTGCCCCACACCAAGCCGAAAAAACCGCCGCACCCGCGCAACATCAAGGAAGGCTCGGGTTCGGTACTGGTCAACGGCGTGCCCTGGGCCAGGGTTTCCGACGCCATCAGTTGCGGCGGCACGATCATCACCGGCTCCGGTGACGTCCTGGTAGGCGACTCGCCGAAAAACCGCAATCCGATCTCACCGGAGGAATGGGACGCCCTCACCGCCGCCCGGCTGGACAGATCCATCGACACCGGCAACCGGATCAGCCGCCAGCAGGTCGCCGCCGACATCGCCGTGAAATTCCGCGGCGCAGAAGGCGCCATCGCCTCCTGGCACGACTACTACTACCGCATGGTCGGCCGGGAGGAGCCCTTCCCTTCCCCCGCGGAAATCACCGACCCCCTGGCCCGCCAGGGCCTGGAGCGGGCGCGGCAGGAAGCGGCTGAAGAAGCGGCGGAGTCCGACCCCCCGCAGGTGGAGCAACCACCGCCCAACGATTCCACGCCGCATTCAGGCTTGCATAATCGTAAGTGGAGCAAGGCCGATGCCAATGAGTTCACGCCGCTGCCCGAGAAAGATATACATGACGACCCAAAAGCCACTGACTCAGCCATAGAACTGCTAAAGGAACAAGGTTGGAACGGCGAAAAGATCGCTCAAGTCCTCGAATCAGGTCACAGCTTTCAAGCACAAGTACTGGAGCCTGGAGAGAAGCTCTACGGGTTCATGACCGAGGGTGTACCAAAAGACATACAGACGTCCGCCTACTGGACCGACGAAGCGACATTCAAGGACCTCGCCGCCCGTCATTTTCGCGGTGGAAGCTGGGACCGAGAACAAATCAAGGAAGAACTGGCGCTTCCCTGTTACAACCGTGCCAACACCATCGACATCGCCGAAGTCACCGAGCGGCAGGTCGCGGTGAAATCAACCATCAACCCCGCGAGTGAGCTGCTGCAGTACACCGACAAAAATGGTAAGCAGACCGAGCTGATGCCCAAGGCCATGGCTGGCGGCGGAACGCAGATCACCCCTGACCCGAGAAAACTGAGAAGCGTGTTCAATCAGTCATGAATCCAGCAGACGAGCAATACCCCGACATCATCGAGAACTGCGACATCCTACTTGGCAGGCTCGCCGGCTACAGCCAGACCGACGACACCCCCGAGGGCCGCATGATCGCCCAGCTCAAGTGGCTCAGCGAACGCGCCGAGGCAGGGACGTTGTCTCTCCCCGTCCCAAAGCCCTATACCGCAACCCTGGGTAGGGTATATACGGAAGGCCATTTGGTGCGCCTGGCCTCCTCTCGAGAAGCATTTGTTGACGAGGTAGAAATCCCTACGTACCGGCTCTTGAAGTTGGTCAAGGGCTGCCTGCTACTCAAACCGGACTACTACCCCTACACCATCCGCCACATCGATGCCCTGATCCGCCGACTGCGCCAACCCTCACGCCCGCTCTCCGTGCACGAACAGGGCAGCATCGGCGAACTGGAACTCATCAAGACCCGCCTGCAGAACCGCGAGATCGAGCCGCCACTGATGACGTGGGAAGGCTATCCGAATTTCAGCAAAGTCCACATCTACAACAAGAGCACCATCGACGACATGCCCGGCGGAAAAGCCCTGTGCGACGCCGTCGCGCAGATGATCTTCGAAGGCGTCCGACCGCTGAGTTGGGAAACCCCGCTGCTCGCCGACAAGGCCTCCGAACCCATGCTCACCATCGGCCTGAACCAGCAGCCATAGCACCGTCAATCGGCCATGAACCTGACACACGAACAGTACCCGGACATCATCGAGAACTGCGACATCCTGCTCGGCAGGCTCGCCGGCTACACACAGACCGACGACACCCCCGAAGGCCGCACGATCGCCCAGCTCAAATGGCTACGCGAGCGAGCAGAGGCGAAAACACTGCCTCTGCCTGTCCCCGAGCCCTATACCGCAACCCTGGGCCGCGTCTACGCGGAAGGCCACCTCTCGCGCTTGGCGTCCTCACCAGAGGCATACCGCGAGGAAGTCCGAATCCATGCCTACCGCCTTCTCAAGCTAGTAAAAGGCTGCCTACTGCTGAAACCGGATTACTACCCCTACACCATCCGCCACATCGATGCCCTGATCCGCCGCCTGCGCCAGCCCTCACGCCCGCTCTCCGTGCACGAACAGGGCAGCATCGGCGAGCTGGAACTGATCAAGACGCGCCTGCAGAACCGCGAGATCGGGCCGCCGCTGATGAGGTGGGAGGGTTATCCGAATTTTCGCAAGGTCTCTTCGATGGCGGGGAATAGCATCGACGACATGCCCGGCGGAAAGGCGCTGTGCGACGCCGTCGCCCAGATGATCTTCGAAGGCGTCCGACCGCTGAGCTGGGAAACCCCGCTGCTCGCCGACAAGGCCTCCGAACCCATGCTCACCATCGGCCTGAACCAATAGGCCGCACAGGCCCGTGTCATTCCCGTGGCATGGATACCGTCTCGATCCGCCCACCAGGGGCAGTCGGATTGGTGGCAATCGCCTGCGGCGATGACCTCCCTACGGCACACCGCACGCCCGGACCCCATCCCGCCGTAGGGGAGTTATCGCGCAGCGATAGCTACCGTCGGGCGCAAGCCCGAAGCAGCCATCTGTCAGCGGGGCACCTCCGGGTGTCGGCATCCGGGAATCCGTCCTAAGCTGAAAAGATGGCTGCCCGTTGCGCGTGGTCCGATCCGAGGCCGCCGGCGGCAGTTTCCATCCAGGCTGACGTGTGGTTGCGTCCGCCAACGCATGGAGGGCATGGGCCATGAGCGGTTTCTTTGGACCACCCCCGCCGGAGCATCTGCCGGACAAGGAGCGGGAAAAACACCCCAGCTGGCGGCGAACCACCCGCCGCTACAAGAAGAAAAAGCAGCTGGTGCGGGATATGTGGATCGTCTCCGGTCTGCTGATGATCCCCGCCCCGTTCTATATCGTGGTGGTGCTTGCGCTGACCACCACCCTGCTGTCATTCGCGATACTGGACGAGACGCCCTGATCCGACAGCCCACGGCAAGCCTGCTGTACCAAAGCGGCTGCTCTTCGCAGTTAGTTCCCGCGCGCATGCCCGCCCCGCCCACAAACAATCTCCCAGCCTCCTGCCGCACCGCCCGGTTGCAGGATCTGAATCAGTTGGATGCGAATGGCGAGCCGACTACCCTAAAGGAAACGCTGAAGTATTCCCTTAGAAACCCAGAGACTTGCCGGGTGGCAGACATAAACAACGCACAAGGAGCCATTTCGTGTCGGGCAGCAATGATCAGCGGAACCACCAAGCACCACTGAGAGAACAGGAACTGCGGCAAATACACGCCTACTGGCGGGCCTGTAACTACTTGGCTGCCGGCATGATCTATCTGCAGCAGAACCCCTTGCTGCGGGAACCGCTGAAGATCGACCACATCAAGCAGCGGCTGCTGGGGCACTGGGGCGCTAGCCCGGGGCTGAGCTTCATGTACGTGCACCTCAACCGCATCATCCGCGAGCATGACCAGTCTGCCATCTTCCTGGCGGGCCCGGGACACGGGGCGCCCGGTGTCATCGCACCGGTCTACCTGGAGGGAACCTATTCGGAGATCTACCCCCAGGTCAGCGAGGACGCCGAAGGCATGCGGCGGCTGTTCAACCAGTTTTCGTTTCCCGGCGGCATCGGCAGCCACTGCACACCGGAACTGCCGGGCTCCATCCACGAGGGCGGCGAACTGGGCTATTCGCTCTCCCACGGCTTCGGGGCCGCCTTCGACAATCCGGAGCTGCTGGTGGCTGTCGCCATCGGCGACGGCGAGGCGGAAACCGGCCCTCTGGCCACCGCCTGGCATTCGGCCAAGTACCTGAACCCGATTCGGGACGGCGCCGTGCTGCCGATCCTTCATCTGAACGGCTACAAGATCAACAACCCGACGTTGCTGGCCAGGATTCCCCGCGAGGAACTGGAAAGCCTGATGCGCGGATACGGCTGGGTACCGCATTTCGTGGAGGGGGACGACCCCGAGACCATGCACCAGCAGATGGCGGCCACCATGGACCGGTGCCTGGCCGAGATCCAGCGCCTCCAGCAGGCAGCTCGGGACAGCGGCGAGGCACGTCGCGCGCACTGGCCCATGATCGTGCTGCGCACACCCAAGGGCTGGACCGGCCCGGCGGAGGTGGATGGCCGCAAGGTGGAAGGCTCCTGGCGTGCTCACCAGGTACCGCTATCCGGCATGCGCGACAAGCCGGAACACCTCACGCAACTGGAGGAGTGGCTGCGCAGCTATCAGCCGGAGGAACTGTTCGACGAACAGGGGCGCTTGCGCGAGGAGCTGCGCCGACTGGCACCGGAAGGAAAGCTGCGCATGAGCGCCAACCCCCACGCGAACGGTGGCCTGCTGCGCCGTCCGCTGCGTCTGCCCGACTTCCGCGACTACGCCGTGGACGTTCCCGAGCCGGCACGCAGCACGGCACCGAACACCAAGCCGCTGGGCAAGCTGTTACGCGACGTCATGCGCACCAACAGTCACAACTTCCGCGTGTTCGGCCCGGACGAGAACACCTCCAACAAGCTGGACGCCATCTACGAGGCCAGCAAGAAGCTCTGGCTGGCGGACTACCTGCCGGAGGACGCGGATGGCGGCGAGCTATCCCCGGACGGCCGGGTCATGGAGATGCTCTCGGAGCACACGCTGGAAGGCTGGTACGAGGGCTACGTGCTCACTGGCCGGCACGGCTTCTTCGCCACCTATGAAGCCTTCGTGCACGTGATCGATTCCATGTACAACCAGCACGCCAAGTGGCTGGCCATGTGCGAGGACATTCCCTGGCGGGCGCCGGTCTCCTCGATCAATCTGCTGATCACCTCCACCGTCTGGCGCCAGGACCACAACGGCTTCACTCACCAAGACCCGGGTTTCCTCGACGTGGTAGTGAACAAGAACCCGGAAGTCACCCGTATCTACCTGCCGCCGGACGTGAACACGCTGCTATCCACTGCGAATCACTGCCTGAAAAGCCGCAACGACATCAACGTCATCGTCTGCGACAAGCAGGCCCATCTGCAGTACATGGACATGGATGCCGCCGTGCGTCATTGCACCAAGGGCCTGGGCATCTGGGACTGGGCCAGCAACGACCAGGGACATGAGCCGGACCTGGTCATGGCGGGCTGCGGCGACATCCCCACCAGGGAAGCGCTGGCGGCCACAGCACTGCTACGGCAACACTTCCCGGACCTGAAGATCCGCTTCATCAACGTGGTGGACCTGTTCCGGATGACGCCCGCGGGCGAACACCCGCACGGCCTTCCGGACAAGGATTTCGACAGCCTGTTCACCAGGGACCGCCCCATCCTGTTCAACTTTCACGGCTATCCATGGCTGATCCACCGGCTGGCGTACCGCCGCACCAATCATCACAACCTGCACGTGCGGGGCTACAAGGAGCGCGGCAATATCAACACGCCCCTGGAGCTGGCCATCGAGAACGAGATCGATCGTTTCACCCTGGCCATGGACGCCATCGACCAGTTGCCGCGACTGCAGGTGTCCGGGGCCCATGTGAAAGAGTGGCTGCGCAACGAGCAGATCGACTGCCGGCACTACGCCCACACGCATGGCGTGGACCGGCCGGATATGGCCGACTGGATCTGGCCTGGTCGCGACTGATCAGCGCCAGCGCGGCCAGGCAGCGTCTTGAAGGGGCCAGTGGAGAACCGGCACCGGGTTGCCGTGGAGACAGTGGCCGAGTGAAGCAGGGCATGCTAGGGAAGCGCGCCCTCCACAACCTGCTTCAGCGCCTGGTTCATCAGCTCGAAACCCTGCCGGGTCCTGTCGTAGAGCTTGCGCGGGAGTAGCGGCACCAGCAAGCCGCGAAACCGTTCGCTTTGCTGGAAGCGCACTCCGCCACCGGAAAGGGCCTCGATACGGAAAACGTGCTCACCGTCGAACAGGCCGGGGATACCAAGGTGACCCAGCCACCGAAGCTCACGGCTCGGCAACAAGGCCGTCACGCTGGGACGGAAGCGCATCGGCTTGCCCTCGGGAGGGTGGATCCGTATATCCAACCGGCCACCCTCCCGCAACTCTCCGCCCGCTTCGCGGATAAACGGGTTCCAGTCGCGATAGCCGTCAAGATCCGTCAGCACGGACCAGACCTGCTCCGCCGGCGCGTCGATAGTGATCTCGGTTTCCAGGTACTTCATTTCTTGCCTCCTGGTCAGAACCGCCAGCCGATATGGGCGGTGGGGAATATTGTGTAGCTTTGCTCGCGGAAGCGATTTCCCGCGATGGAAACATCGTCCGCGTTGAACACGTATCGCACCGAGACCCAGGGGGTGACATACAAGTGTTGCCCGAATTCGAAACGGTAGCCGATGCGTGGGCCGAGGGCGGCCAGCGTCTGCCGACGCGTCTGCCCGGTTTCGTCAAGCCGATAGCGCACCCGCTGCGCGTCTGCGTCCGCGCCCACGAAGAAGCCGCTGGCTCCCCCAGATGGAAAGTAGTCCACCTTCAGGGTCACTCCCCGGGTACGCAGTTCGAAGTCATCGTCCCCATGAAACCACTCCGGGATCTCCGCACCGAATGCGCCAAGCTGCAACCGCCATTGGCCCTCCCCCAGCACCTTCGCCACATGTGCGGAGTAACCGTCGACAAGGTAGGCGAACGGGTCGGCCTCCAGTTCCCACTGCGCACCCACAACGGATGGCAGGGGCCCGCAGGAAAGCACCGCGAGCATCAGAAATCGCTGTATCATCAAATCGGCATTCCCAGTGGCAAGTCAGATTCGAGAAACAACCGTAAAGGAAACCGGCCGCCTGGAAGATGACACGTCTGGACAAAAACATTGACCGTTCTCGCCATCCCGGAGCGCTGACCAGGCGACGCAGCATATCCCTGTCGCTACGCTCCGTTGCCCCACTGCTTGCCTATCTCGCCTCGAACGGGTACGACGCGGACTTGCTGCGAAAGGCGGCGGGCATGGGCGAGGTGGAAACGGGGAACCCGGACGCGCGGATCTCCCACGCGCTGGCCATTCGCCTGTGGAATGCGGCCCAGCAGGAAACCGGCGACGCCGACCTTGGACTGCACGTTGCCGAGGCCATACGCCCTGGCACCTTCGGTGCGCTGGAGTACGCGGTGCGGACAAGTCCCTCACTGGGCACCGGACTGGACCGGCTGGTGCGCTACCATCAGGTACTGCACGATGCCGCAGAGGTTGGCGTAGACAGAAGAGGCGGGCAGGTTGTCCTGAGTCATCGCCTTCCCTTACCAGGAGGCGCTCCGCGCCAGGTTTCGGAATACGTCATGGCGGGCTGGCTACTGGCCGTGCGCCGACTGGTCGGCGACCAGGCCCGTCTGATCGAGGCCCGTTTTCCGCATTCCGCGCCCGCCAGACTGGACGTGCACAAGCGCCTGTTCGGTGCACCCCTCCGGTTCGATCACCACCGCAGCGAACTGGTGTTTCCCGCCGCGATGCTGGACCAACCCCTGCCGGAGGCGGACCCCACGCTGCAGCGCATTCTGGAAGGACAGCTGGATGCACTGGTCGCCCAACTGCCCCCGGCCGGCGCCTGTGTGGATAGAGTGCTGCGGGTGCTTGCCGGCGAGCTATGCGAAGGAGAGCCTCGCCTGGAGGCCATGGCGAAACGGCTGCATACCACGCCGCGCACGCTGCACCGGCATCTGGAAATGGAGGGAACGAATTTCCGTGATCTGGTCGCAGCCACCCGACGGGAGCTGTCGGAGCGTTACCTGCGGGAAGGCCGGCTGACCATCGCGGAAATCGCCTTCCTGCTGGGGTATTCCGAGGCCAGCGCATTCCATCGCGCGTTCAGGCGCTGGACGGGCTATTCTCCGAAGGCGTTCCGCGCCCGCCACTGCAACTACGGCGCTTCATGATCGACAGGTTCCCAGCCCTCGGGGACGGCCCGCAGCAACGGGCTGTCGAAAACGCCCACCAGCTTTCCGACCCGCTCTTCGTCCAGCAGCTCACGCCAGCGATCACCCTGACGCATGGCGACGCCACAGGCCACTATCTCGGCGCCGAGTGATTCCAGCAGGTCCCAGCAGGCATTCATCGTGCGGCCTGTGCTGATGGCGTCGTCCACCAGGGCGACCCTGCGCTCCGCGATCAGTGGCAGTTGATTCGGGTCCAGGTAGACGCGTTTGCCCGGCTGCGGCGAAGTCACGGACTGTACCGCTGCGGAGAGGCCGTCCTCGTACCAGAACTTGCGGGAATAGCCCATCGGTACATAACGGTCATGCCGCAGATGGCGGGCTGTAGCCGCCGCGAGCGTGAGCCCTAGCGTGGGGAGGCCGACCACCACGTCGGGCTCCAGCAGTTCCAGTTCCGTGGCGAGCATAGCACCCAGGTGTTCCACCACCGAGAAAGACGCCTGGTTACAGATCAGCGAAGCCACCGCCTGCAGGGGGTCGCTCTCCAATGGACGGATTGGCAACATCAGGAACCTGCCGCTGGGCAGAGTGGCCGGGTAGGCATAGCGCCAGGGTGGAACCAACTGCTCCCCACGCAGGGCATCGGGGCCGACGATGGCCTGCCAGTAGTTCGTGGTGGGTTCGGTGAAATGCGGGCGGGAGTCTGGAGAAGCTGACACGGCTGTCCCTTGCTGGCTTGCATGAACGCTCGATGACGATTCTACAAGCCAGGGACAAGGGATTCACCTGAAACGTCGCCGCGCAGAGACGTCAGCCGTGGCAATCGCACCCGGTATGGCCACAACCGCTGCCGCTTGCGTGCCCGTTGGCGCAGGGCTCTCCGCAGTAGGGCTTGCCGGCACGTTTGATGGCCTTGTCCGGCGTTACCATGCACTTGCAGTCCGCGCAGGCGCATTTGACCTTGTTGGCGTCCGTCATCTCAGCCTCCCTGGGCGATGCTCGAAGCAATACACCCCAAAGTCTGGATGATGCTGCGTGATTTTCCAGTCGAGGGGAGCACTCGTCAGGAGCGGCGGAACCAGATCCGCTCCCCCAGCGAGATGACTCCGGGCGTGACCACCTGCGCATAGACGCCGAACACGTTGTCCGCGTGACGGGCGATGTAGCGCAGCACGCGGAGGTCTTGCGGAAGCGCCTGCTGGGCAAAGGTCACCATGGCGCAGCGCTCTGTGGGTTCCGTGATCAACAACTCGGCCGTGCCGACCCGCAGTCGCCGTCCGATCCAGCCCTGTTCGGGGCAGCCGGGCGCGGGCACGTCCAGCACGAGGTTGGGCCGGAATCGCTGCTCTTCGATGGCAGCGTCCGGCAACGCGGCTCGCAGCCAGGCCAGCGAGGCGGTGCTGAGCAGGTGTACCGGGCCGGCATCCAGGTGGGTCGCATCCGTCTGCTCGCGCAGCGTTACCGTCCGGACGAGTGCTGCGGTCAACGCCCGGTCCATGTCCGGATCGCCCCACCGTCGCAGCTCGCCGTCGGGAAAATGGACTTCCAGGCCGGCATCGCCGAAGCTGGCGCTGAAGCCGAACAGCCCATCCATCTTGGTGAAGCGCCTGGTGTTCTTGCCGCTGCCCAGTTTTCCCTCGGCATCGCGTAGCGCGTAGCGGCGATCCCCTTTCACGCCTTCGGCGCCGATCTGCAGCGCGCCGCAGCGCTCCCCCAGCATGGATTTCACCGGATAGCGCCACAGCCGCGCCACCGTCCCCGCGGGAGCCGCATCAGCCGGTGCGGATGTAGCCTGGCCTTCATCGTTTGTCCTGTTCACCGCGTTGTCCTTCAGATCCACTATTCGCTGAACGGCGGCGGCAGGTCGGCCCGCTGCGTGTCCGGCAGCACCGGGCTGTCGGTGTCGCGCCGCAATCCCCTGCCCCGGCCTTGCTCCCGCTGCTGGAGTTGCTGGGCACGCATGTAGCTGTACTTGCGGCCGGTGAGACCGTCCGCCATGGAGCGGTCGCGAATGATGGTCGGCTGCATGAACACCATCAGATTCCGCTCTGTCTCGCTGGTGCCACGATAGCGGAACAGTTCTCCCAGCAACGGCAGCGAGCCCAGCCCGGGAACCCGCTGCTCCTCCTCCTGTACATCCTCGTCCATCAGTCCGCCCAAGGCGATCACCTGCCCGTCATCCGCCAGCACGCTGGTCTGGATGGTGCGCCGGTTGGTAATGGGCCCGGCCTGCCCGGTTTCACCAATGACGTTGGACGCTTCCTGTTCGATATCCAGCCGGACCGCATCGCCTTCGTTGATCTGCGGGGTAATCTTCAGAATGATGCCGACATCTTCCCTGTCGATGGTCTGGAAGGGGTTCTGAACCGCGCGCCCCTCCTGGCTGTACTGGCCGGTCACGAACGGACGGTTCTCGGCCACGCGAATCTCCGCTTCCTGGTTGTCCATGGTGACAAGCTGCGGGGTGGAGAGGATATTGGTGTCGCGATCCTGGGACAGGGCACGGATGAATGCGCCGAACTGGGTGCGGCCGTCCAGATCCCCCACCACGGCGCTGACGCCGTCGCCGATCTGCGGGGAATCCGAATCCAGCGTGAGCAGACTTTCGATAGGCGTGCCGACGTCGCCGAAACGGATCAGGCCGGCTGCGCCGTCCTCGCCGCCATCCACGAACCACTGCACCCCACGCTCGCTGTCCCGTTCGGTGGAGATCTCGGCGATGGCCGCATCCACCATGACCTGCGCACGGCGGATGTCCAATCGCTCGATCACGCTGCGCAGCGATTGCACGATGTGCGGCGGCGCCGTCACGACCAGCGCGTTGGTGGCCTCGTCCGCTTGGATGCTTGCGGGCCGCTCCCGCTCGCCCTCCGCTGTCTCCCTGCTCTCCTGGATGCTGTCGCTGACGCCCTGCACCGTCTCCAGCAGTTCAGCGGCATCCGCATAGCGCAGGTAGATCACATGTGTATCACCTTCGTCGTCGATGGGGTCGTCCAGTTCGGCGATCAACTGCCGCATGCGCATGCGCTGGTTGAGGTCGCCGGACAGCAGGATGCTGCCGGTACGCTCGTCCACCGCAATCTGCAGGTCCTGCGCCGGCGCACCTTCCGGATCGCTACGCTGCAGGTTCTGCAGAATGCGAGCTATCTCGGTCACCGAGGCGTTCTCCACGCGCACCATGTCCACATCCTGGTCCCCGACCTGGTCGATGTCCGCCACCAGCCCCCGGATACGCTGCATGTTGCCGGCGCGGTCGGAAACGATAAGCACATTGGTGGGCGGATACGCTGCCAGATGGCCGCTTTGCGGCACCAGCGGCCGCAGAATCGGAACCAGCTCGGCCACGGGAATATTCTCCGCCTGGATAACCTCGGTAACGACATCGGCCATGGCCTCGGGCTCCACCGTGGGCCCGAGCTGCCGGGCCCCGGCATCCGGTACCACCTTCACCACTTCCCCGGCCGGTATGGCGGCAAAACCATGGGTTTCCAGAATCGACAGGAACACCCGATAGATCTCCTCCGGGTCCATCGGGCGGCTGGAAACCACCGTGACCGAGCCACGAACCCGCGGGTCGATAATGAAATTACGACCGGTCACGTCGGCCACGGTATCGATCAGCACACCGATATCCGTATCCCGCAGATTGAGCGTGACACCCTCGTCGTCGTTCCGCATCTGCCTTTCATCGGCGAGGACGCTTCCCCACGGCAATGTCAGCAGCAGAACGGCAACTGCCTGAAGCAGCAGGAAGCGGGCAACGGGAATTCTCATGGCATGCATCCCTGTCGGTGGTGCTGGATCTCCTGGAGAAGCGCTACGGTTACACATAGCAGGCATGTTGCACACCCACCCCACCCGGTTGCAAGCGACCCATGTCGAAATCCCGCTTGCTCGCGCGACCAGTGCACGAAGGCTTCATACATACTGGAGCACGACAACAGGTTGAGTGACCGAACCAACACCCAGGAGGCAGCCATGCGGTTCATGATCATTGTCAAAGGCGACGACAAGGTGGAAGGCGGCGAGATGCCGGATCCGGAGGCCATTGCGGAAATGGCCGCCTACCACGAAGCACTGGAGAAAGCCGGGATCCTGGTGGACGCCTCCGGCCTGCAGCCGACCTCGAAGGGGTTTCGTGTGCGTTATTCCACGGCGGGCAGAACTATCGTGGATGGCCCGTTCGCGGAAACCAAGGAAATCATCGGCGGCTACACCATCATCCGCGCGAATTCCCGCGAAGAGGCCGTGGAGTGGGCGCTGAAGTTTCCCAATCCGCGCGGCGAGGGACAGGATTGTGAAATCGAGGTCCGGCAGATGTTCGAACTCGATGACTTCGAGCCTGGCGAAGGCGTCGAGCGGTTCCGCAAGCTGGGCGTTGGCGGCGCATGACGTCAGGAGATACAGCAATGTCGCGTTATGTCGATGGGTTTGTCCTGCCGGTACCTAAAGCCAATCTGGAGGCGTACTGCCGCATGGCCCAGCAGGCTGGCGAGGTGTGGAAGGAATATGGTGCGCTGGAGTACGTGGAGTGCGTGGCGGATGACGTGAAGCCCGGCAAGCTCACCTCGTTCCCCCAGAGCGTGCAACTCAAGGAGGACGAGGTCGTGGTGTTCTCATGGATTACCTACGAATCCCGCGAACAGCGGGACAAAATCAATGAACAGGTGATGAAGGATCCCCGCATCGCCCACATCGACCCCGGCAGCATGCCGTTCGACGGCATGCGGATGTTCTGGGGCGGCTTCACGACATTCGTCGAGATGTAGTCGCCAACCGGGGCGGTGGCCGTGACGGTCACCGCCCGTGCAATCGGCAGTGCAGTTGTCGCACCTGTTCCGCCAGTTCCGGCACCGGCCCGTCCACCGGAAGGCCGGGCACCACCTCGTTGATAGGTAGCGTCTTCACCGGCGGTTGCGGCACACCCCATTCCGCCAGCCAGGTCGAGAGCTGCGCCGAGGAGCTTGCGTAGACGATACGCCCCAGCCCTACCCAACCATGGGCCGCAGCGCACATCGGGCAGTGTTCGCCGGACGTATAGACGGTGGCGCGGGCCCGCTCCTGTGGCGGCACATGAGCGGCGGCCCAGCGCGCCAGCTCGAATTCCGGGTGGCGGGTATGATCACCGCCGGCCACGCGATTGCGATCCTCGGCCAGCACAGTCCCATCGGCGCCAACCAGCACCGAGCCGAACGGCTCGTCGCCATCATCCAGGGCTTCGCTGGCAAGTTCCACGCAACGGCGCAGATACCGCATATCGTCTTCGCTTACGCTCACCGCGTTCTCTCCGAACAGCCCTGGCCAGACCCGAGAATACGCCAGAGCCTGCCTAGTTGATAACGATGAGTTGCGATGCTTTCACGTACCCCGAAACCGTATCCTGACTTTCACCCTGACCGATCTGGACCAGCACCCAGCCCGATTCCGCGGTTCTCACCTTTTCGATGCCGGCAGTGCCGGCCTCAAGATGGGCCACTTCGGGACTACCGGCATCCGGCTCTTCCCGGAGGATCACCGCCTGCTCCACGTAGAACGTTTCCGCCCACGGCCGCCCCAGGAATACGTCGGTACGGGAGTCCGGGATCTGGCGAAGGGCATAGTCGGTTAGGGAAAGCGGTTCGATATCTCGCGCCCGGGCATAAACAAAACGGTGATTACCCTCGAAGAAACTGATCCACCCTTCCAGCTCGATCGCGACCGGTTGCAAGGCATAACCTTCGTAGTGCTCAAGAAACTCCGGGGGCATTTCAAGAAAATCCCCGGTAACAGATTCGATAGCCTCTGCTTCATGGGGTAGATATCCAGCTTCAAGGGCCTGGAGCCCGTCTTGCTCCTTCCCGATCGCGCGATACAGAAAAACACGGGTGGGTCTGCTCACTCGACCTGAAGGCGATGCGAACGCGGGAAGCCGTTCAAGCGATGCCGGATCCGGGTAAAAACGCAGATACATGCGCCGTTCCGGACTGGCCTCTTCCAGCGTCACCGGTCCGGTTTCGCGATAGCTTGCATCCCAGTAGGCGAGAAGGATACCTTCCAGCCGAAGCGCCCCTTCGAAGCGGAAAAACTCCTCGTCTTGCCGCATCTCCGCAACAGACAATCCGCTCTCATCCGGCAGGATCACCACCGTTCCCCCTTCTCCCCCACCTTCACCGCCGGCGTGCAGCAACGGCGAAAAAGGCTGTAGAAGCAGAAATCCGAACGAGAGCCAAAAAATCCATTTCATAGACTTCACCTGGAAAGGACGCCGCCAGCGGCTCATGGAACCGTTTTACTCGTACTGCGAGGTAATCCGCAGGGTCACATTCTCGATACCGACACGCTCAAGGTAAGCCTTGAATCTGAGCAAGGCCTCCACGCTCACCCCGACCATGTTCTCCAGACGGGTCGTGCCTATAAGAAGGCAACCATCAGTATGGTGAGGGAAGTTTCCGTTATGGATGTATATGTACCGGGTATCGGGTACATGAAGATTGTATAACCAGGGGACGGGCAGGTAGGGGCGAACGCCAGGCAGGTTCGTTCTGGTCTGCCACTTCAGTTCGTAGCAGCCTTCTGGGATACGCTTGCGAAGCCCAGGCCGCGTCGTGTCCGGCCCCGGGCGCTCAAGCATGTATCCGCGCACTATTTCATCGGGCTGGGCACCTGCAATGAAAAACTCGCTGACGGTGGAGCGGTCAGTTTCCCATTTCCTGACGAGATCAGTCCTGCGTTTCATACCGGAGCTCCTTCCTTGAGCTGATTATAAATCCTGTGCGAATCGTATCCGGGAGACGCTCCTACTTCAAGCAGGCCACCCGCGACATCTCACCGCTGGCGATTCTCTTGACAAACCCTTCCCTACAGTCCGTCCGCGTTCCCTTCCCCGAAAGCGCGCCTCAGGTAATCCTCCACCTGTCTGGTCTCGATATCCCGCTCGCTCTTCAGCTTGATGTGACGCCGATGCTTGCCGCCGCCCTCCAGCACCCGGCAGGGATCAGCCAGCTCCGTTCCATTGGAAAACTCCAGGGAGACATGGTGCTTATAGGCGAAGACGCCGCACACCGGCCCGTTCAGCGAGTACAACAGCCCCCCATACTTCACACCTTCGGTGGCATCGGGGGCGACCGAAGCGATCAACGAACGTAATCTGCATACCAGCGCGTGGAGGTGTTCACTCCGGACCTGGATATCCTCCATCAGCCACTGCACCCGATTGCTCATTCCCGCTACTCCGTCTGTGGCGCGTGCATGACCGAGGCACCGCCGAGGCGATTGCCGGAGACCATCCGGTCATTCGTGCTGCAAGATATTGACAAGCTTCCCGAACGGGTCCCGAACGTAGAATCTCCGCACCCCCCAGGGTTCGCTTACCGGCCCGTACTCAATCGGGACGTTCGCCTCCTTGAACCGTGCCAACGCCGCTTCAACGTCGTCCACTTCGATGGACAAATCAGGCACCGGAGTCCCGGAACCGCCCTCAGAACCAAAACTCACCTGAATCGTCATTCGCGCGTCTGAACCATACGTTTGAAACCAGCCGTGGTCCATGAGGAGTTCAAGACCCAGAATATCGCCGTAGAAGGCTTCGGCCTTGCTGAGCTCGGATGTCGCCGTGTTGGCCATGATGCGTTTGACTTGCATGGTTTCCCTCCATCCTGTGCGGCTCCCTGGCACCAATACTAATCGATGGCCGGTGGACGACCCTCAGCCCGGAGACAGACTCACTCGGATGCGCCACATGGGGCCGCCGGCAACTTTCCGGCTATGGTGCGTTGCCAGGCCCTCGCATCCTCTCCGGAACCGAACTCAGCGCGCAACGTGCTACCCCCCTGAGCCCACACCGCAAACCTGGCAAACCGGCGACCATCCACCATGACGCGGATGGGTTTACCGCCATTCGCCTCGCTGAACTTCGCGAGACTGCCGGCGCCCTGTTCGGTCAGTTTCACGAAGACGGACCGGCTATCGGTTCCCTCGCCTGTTCGAGCGTCAAGCACATAGCCCGAGCACAGCCAGAATTCTGGTTCGGGAGCAGCAGCCGCAGCGCCGGAGACAACGAGCCATATCAAAGCCAACCTCTTCATTCCGAGCACTGCCCGGGGATTTCCCTGCCTGACCCGTTATTCGGCGACGAGGACTTGGACCAGCCTTGGCTGTAATATCCGGCGACCTGACGGCCAGGCATTCTGACAACAGGCAGTAATCCGCCCCTTACACCATGCACCATCGCGTGACCTCATTCGCCGGAATACTGGGCGAACACCTCCGCCTCTGTAAGATTCCTGGTTTTCTCCGCAAACGAATAGAACGAAGGCTTCCTGTCGACAAATATCTGCTCCGCAAGCTTCCATTCGCCCTCGTCGTCAAGCAACCCGACAGGAATCGCGTAGTGCCCCTCCTGCGTCAGGCGGTAGAACAAATGCGTGCCACACTTCCGGCAAAAGCCGCGCTCGGCCCATTCCGAGGATGAAAAGGTGGAAATGAGGTCAGCGCCTTCGAAACTCACGTTACCTTCGCATTCGGCCGCAAAAAGGGGGCCGCCGCCCCATTTGCGACACATATCACAGTGACATGCACCGATACTGTGGCTCTTTGGCCTCGCCACGACACGGACTGAGCCGCACAAGCAACTACCGGTTTTCGGGGTGGAAGTATCCATGCTTTCCTCCTCAATGACGTAACGAACCAGCTCAGAGGGCAATGTCAGATGGCGAAACCACATGTAGCGCGGCGTAAACTTGTTATGCGGTTTTCTCTGCGCCAAGCACGATTTCGAATTCCGGCAAGTACCGGCCAGGAATACTGCCGGACTCACGCTCCCCGACCTGAACGCCTCCTGCCGCAAGGTAGAACTTCACGGCATTGGGATCGGCCTGGATAACCATGAACCTGGCACCATTGCGCCGGGCCCGGGATTTAGCGTGCTCAATTAACGCCCGACCGATACCTTGCCCGATGTGTCGCGGCTCTACAAAAAGCGCCTCCAGCTCGCATTCATCCGGCGCGAGGCTTTGAAGAGCATAGTACCCAACGACTGTCCCGTTGAACTCCGCAACGGTGCAATAACGGGACGGGCCAAAGAGGCCGGATTCAGACTCAGATAGTTCTTTTCGACACGCCTCCATGAATTCCCTGGAGTAGCCCCAGTAGGCCTTGGACCGACAAGCCAGTTCGCTCAGCAGTCCGCTCTCCCCGGCCTGTGCCGACCGTAGTGTGATGGTTTCACGCATGTCGCAGAACGTCCAGGTGACCTGCGGGCACGAGGGAAGCGCTGAAGTATTCACGTTGTCGTGGACTCCGTCGCCGTGTTGCCCGCCTCCCCGGTTCCGTGAGGCGCAAGCTCCCAGCAGTTCAGATTCCGAGTGAATCCGATCCTGGGATAGTAGGCCATCGCGGCGGGCGCGCTGATGAGCCTGACCTTGCACCGCGGGCCCACCTCGTCCTGGGTGCGCCGAACAAGTTCTCGGCCGATGCCTGCGTTCTGGTACCCGACATCCACCGCCAGATCGGAGAGATAGCAGGCATAGTGGAAGTCGGTGACCGACCGCGCAACCCCCACCAGGGTCTCACCGTCCCAGGCGGTGACAGTCAGGTTCGCATTCTGAACCATCCCTTCCATGCACTGGCGATCCTCCACCGGACGACGCTCCCCCAGTGTCGAGCGCTTCAGTACGCCGATGAACTGTTCCACAGTGATGCTTTGGTTTACGGCAAACGTGATCACCATTGTTCTTATCCTTCGAAGCCAGAAGCCAATATGCGCGGCGGCCGGGCGCGAAGCGCGCAGATGGTCCGGCTGACCGAAATCCCTGCCGCGTGAGCGCGGTTAGCTGATGTCCACAATTCTGAAGATCGCCCCGTCCCGGAAGTCGAACTCAGAGCGGCCGGAAACGTTCACAACCCGGCCCTTCGTCCAGCCGTTCGGCAGGTCATCGGCGACCACGGCACGAAATGCGATGGACGCTACCGCGCGGGAGCCCTGGACTTCAAACGACTCGACGAGCTGGCGTCTTTCGGAGAACAACGCCAGCGACTGCTCGGCGAGAGCCCTGAGTTCGGCGACGCCATTTGCCCGTGCATTCACGACCCCATCGGACATGCTCTGGAACTCAACCTCCGGATGAACGACCGCAAGCATGTCGTCAATGTCCATGCGGTTGTAGGCATCAATGTAGGCGTCGACGAGCGATCGCATCTCTTTGGGAGTCAATCCAGCCTCCGCTCCATGCTTTAAAACGCCTGGCGCATCAAGCCCCGGCAACGGGCGTCAAGTGGGTAAGAACGCATATCCAGCGGCCGCTGGTTTTCACGTAAACGTCCGTAACCCATTCATCGGCGCCGATGGCCTGCCCCTTGAACTTGCCCGTGTTGCGACCACGCCCCGTGACGATCGCGACATCACCATAGACACGAACGCGATCGACGTCTTTGGTCATGGTGTCGTGACTCAGAACGCCTTGGGCGACTGCCTCCAGGAACCGCTCCCGGGGCACTGGCCCAACCTCCGGCGTCACCAACACCCAGTCCTCGGAGATGCAGGCTGAAATCTGCGCGACGTCGTTGGATACAATGGCCTGATTGAAGGCCTGCTCCACAGCCTCCAGTTCTCCGATCAACGTTTCATCCCTCATTTTGCCTCCCTCCTTTGGCTGCCAGCACAAATCGCCCAAGGTGAACTGCGACCCTCGGGCTGCTGGCTCCCTGCTTCGCCGGGCGGATCACTTGGGCGGCAAGAGATCCACGTACGCCCTGGAGACCAGGTCCGAAGGATCAACCCCAAGCTCTGACATCAGCCTGTCCGCGATCATGCGCCCTTCCGCCTCGGACTGCTCCGTCCGGAGCACAACCTCCAGTTCGAGGAACTGCCCAAGCTCTGCCACTTCGTCCAGGTGGATTCTCGTTTCTTCTACAAGAAACAGCGTACGCCGCTTCCTGACCACTGCGCGCACCCCGAGCGCAGCCGCCAACGCCGCCTTGAGTGAATGAGGCTCGCTTGCCGGTGTACGAACATAAGTCGATTGCTTGGGTCCAGGGGAATCCGGCCGGTCATACTGGATCAACTCCCCCGTCCCGTCCCCAAACTCGCGGAGCTTGAGCCGCCCCCGCGGCACATGGAAGAAGGTATCCTCCTGCTGGATCACCACGGGTGGGCCGTCTGCAAGCTGGGCGGCTATGCGCCCTTGCGACGCAAAGTCGCGCGACCTCGCCTTGATCTCGATATTCCTTGCCACGGTTTCTCCACTTTCCTCTACCGCCCACCGTTCAATGTGAGCCACGGGCTAGGCGCTGTACCTCAGCACCTCGCTGATGCCGGGGCGGTATGCTGTCGGCCGGAGGTCGTAGGCCGCTTCGATCTTGCTGCTGTCAAAGCGGTAGTCATGCTCGAACTGATACATCATCTCCATGTTCTCGCGAAGCAGCGGGTTGAGGAGTCCCATCACGCGGAGCATCCAGGACGGAGCAACTTGCAGCTTGTAGGGGCGGCCGGCGCACTCGCAGGCCAGTCGAACGAAGTCCTCGCCCGTGAGCGGCTCCCTGGTGGTCGGAACATGCCATGTCTGTCCATACGCCCCCGCTGAATTCCCCAGCACAGCCAGAGCGCGACCGGCATCGGGTGTATAGGTAAAGGTGTGCACCGCTCTGGGATTGCCGATCCACTGCGGAGTTTTTCCTTTTTTCAGACGTTCGAAGACGGTGGCGTGCGGAAAGCTCTGCATCGCGCCCGGACCGTAGAAGTCCGCAGAACGGACGATCATCGCCCGCAGACTGCCGCCTTGCATCTCGTCCAGCAGCATTGTTGCAATCCTTGCACGCACCTCGCCCTTCCTGCTGATCGGATTGAATGGCGTCTGTTCCGTCATCACGCCATCAACCTTGCCGTAGGCGTACACGTTGTCGAAGAAAACAAGGCGGCAGCCATGCTGTTTGCAGGCATCGATCGCGTTGCGCATCACGCTTGGCCACTGCTGCTGCCAGACAGCCGCTTCGTACTTGAGGCCAGCGACGAGATACGCCACTTCGCTCCCCTCGACAGCGCGTGCGGTCGCTTCTGCATCCAGCAGGTCGGCTGCAAACGTCTCGTCGGTTGCGCTTACCCGCCTCGGACTGCGACTCACCTGTCGAACCCGGGCGCCCTGCGAGACGAGGGCCTGCGAAAGCGCCTGACCGATAACTCCATTGGCGCCAAGGACCGTGTGCATGGGCTTATGCCTTCCCTTTTGAACGTCAGGTGGATTGACGTTCCGAATACAATGACATACTCGAGGTTGACCCTCATCTCAAACGTGCTCGTACTCCAGGAGGCCCGTCTCTTGGGATCTGAAGCCATTTTCGGGGAATGGCACGTAGGCACGCATCGAACCGCTGCCACCGAGGGTGACGTCAGCAGTCAGGACACGAGCCGTCAAGGACGGTCCTGTGGCTCTCGCTGGGATATGGACCGCTCGCTGACCTCAGTTTCGGTGAAGCGCGGCGTGATGTGCTGCGGGCAGTTGAAGTCGAAGGCCTCGATGGCCATCACGAAACCTCTCTCCACCCGGGCGCGATAGGTGGGCACCTCGAGCAAGGCGATGGTTGCCGGGTCGTCGTCTTCATGGACGATACGCGCCCGCCCCCAGATCTTCAGCCGCCTCCGGTTGGCGTAGTCGATCAGAAACAGCATCACCCTATCGTCATGGGTAATGTTGCCTGCACTGATGTACTGGCGGTTGCCGGCGAAATCGGCGAAACCGAGAGTATGGTCGTCGAGGCACTTCAGGAAGCCGGGCGGCCCACCGCGATGCTGCACGTAGGGCCAGCCGTTCTCACCGACGCTGGCCATGAAGAAGTGATCCAGCCTGGCGATGAGCCCCCGCACCTGGGTGGTCAGTGTATCGTGGGTCGTGGAATCAGGGTCGACGGGCTTGCCGGCTTCCCTGCTGCCGTAGCGGGCCTGGGCGGCACGGACAGACGGCGTGTAGGTGAGTGTCTTGAATGCGCGTGTCATGACGAACTCCTTGGTATGGCGCCGTCCCGCTCCGGGCGGCGCCACGGGGCATGGGTCAGGCGGCTGAACCCACGGCGACCCTGTCGAAATCGATCTCCACTCGGCTTGCCTTGCCAAGGATGTTGGTCAGCAGGTTCAAGCCCACATGGGTAATGATCTCCACAATCTCGGCGTCACCATAGCCGGCATCGCGTACGGCCTGCAGCTCGGTCGTGGTGACTTCCCCGGTATGCTCGACCAAGGCGCGAGCGAAGGTGACTGCGGCCGCGGCCTTGGCGTCCTGGCTGGCTCCTCGGCGATTGATGGCTATCTCCTCGGGCGAGAGGCCGGCGCCTTTGGCGAGGGCGGAATGCGCGGAGAGGCAATACTCGCAGGCGTTCTGCTCTGCCAATGCCAAGGCGATACGCTCTCGCGTTTGCAGGTCGAGACTGCCTGCCTTGGCGATCCCATGCAGGCCGAGAAAAGCCTGCAAGGCTGCGGGTGAGTTAGCGAATACCTTCAGGAAGTTCGGCACCATGCCAAGCTGGGACTGGATGGCGCTGAACAAGGCTTTCTGCTCGGCATTGGCGGTTTCCGGGCTTACGACACTGATACGACTCATGACAAAGCTCCTCTGGGCTTCGAGTGTGCCGCTGAGAGCGGCGCTGCAGCGTGGGGCTGCTGGCGCCAACCATCATGCGTAATTTCTATTCCAGGAAGAATATTCGTAGAATAGAATTTAATATTTCAATAATTGGAATAATTAAATGGATCGCTTTCATCTGATGACGGTGTTCATCGCCGTTGCGGACGCGGGAAGTTTCGCCGGCGCGGCCCGTCACCTGCGGCTTTCGCCTCCCGCGGTAACGCGTGCCGTCGCCGAGCTGGAGGAGCGGCTGGGTGTGCGCCTGCTGACCCGTACGACCCGAATGGTGGGGGTGACCGAGGCAGGAGCGAGCTATCTCGATGACTGCCGGCGCATTCTGCAGGACCTCAAGGAAGCCGATGAATCTGCAACGGGACTTGCTGCCACGCCCCGGGGCCAGCTCAACGTGACTGCACCGGTACTGTTCGGCAGGCTGTTCGTATTGCCTACGCTGCTCGACTACCTGGAGGGCTACCCTGAGGTCAACGCCAACGCCGTGTTCCTGGATCGAATCGTCAATCTGGTCGATGAGGGTTTCGACGTGGCGGTGCGGATCGGCCAGTTGCCTGATTCATCGCTACGAGCCGCGCGCGTTGGGCAGGTGCGGCGCGTGATATGCGGTTCCCCGGATTACTTCGAACGCCATGGGTGGCCAATGCATCCTGACGACCTGAGTCGGCATCGCATCGTCATGGCACGTGGCCTCTCGTTGCAGCCGGCGTGGACCTTATTCCCGGTAGCTGGGGAGAACGGCGTGTCATACCGTTTGCCGCCACGCCTGGTCATCAACACCAACGAAGGTGCCGTAGAGGCGGCGGCGGCCGGCTGGGGCGTGACCCGCCTGCTTTCCTATCAGATCGCTCCTCAGCTGGAGCGCGGCGAATTGGTCACGGTTCTTGATGACTTCGAGGCAGCGCCGCTGCCCGTGCATATCGTGCATCGGGAAGGTCGCCGCCCGACGGCCAAGGTAAGGGCATTCATCGACCTGCTCGCAGAGCGGCTCAGGGGAGAAGCAGTATTGCGCTGATGACTCTCCAACGCAGACGATCCATCCCCGTTACACCCGATACGGTGTCGCCGGCGCTTGGTAGAGGTCGCCGCGTGAACGCGGGACCTCGTTGTTGGTCGGATGCGCGAAGACAACCTGGAACAGCTGCAGGCCGCCGGTGTGAAAGGTCGCAGCGGAGCCGGCCAGGTACAGCTCCCAGGCACGGGCGAACGACTCATCGTACCGCCGAACCACCTCCTCGCGGTGCGTTCGGAAACGCTCCAGCCAGTGATGAAGGGTTTCCGCGTAATGCAGCCGCAGATTCTCCACATCGAGGATGGAGAACGGAACAGACTCGAACAGGCGCATCAGTTCCGCCACGCTGGGTACATAGGCGCCCGGGAAGATCCGTTTCTCGATCCATGCGTCCAGCGGCGCTGGACGATTACGGCCGATGGTGTGGACGAGCCCCAGGCCGTCGGTCCGCAGGCAACGGTTGATCACCCCGGAGAGCGCTTCGTAGTTGGCCGGCCCCACGTGCTCCAGCATGCCAACGGAGACGAAGCGATCACAGGAGCCGTCAATGTTGCGGAAGTCATCCTCGATGAACTCCACGCGGCCTTCCAGACCTTCCTCCCTGGCCATATCCGTGGCATAGGTGAGCTGCTCGCGGGAGATATTGAACGCGCGAACCCGCACGTCGTACTGTCTGGCCATGTAGCGCGCCAACCCGCCCCAGCCGCAGCCAGCCTCGATCACTGTCTGTCCCGGTTGCAGCCGGAGCTTCCGGCAGACATGCTCCAGCTTCGCGAGCTGGGCCTGCTCCAGGGTATGCTCCTGGCTCTCGAAATACGCGCAGGTGTACTGCATGGCTGCGCGATCCAGCCACAGGTCGTAGAAATCGTTACCCAGATCGTAGTGGTGGTGGATATTGCCGCGGGCGGCGGTGAGGCTCGCGCCTTTGCGGACCCGCCCCCGTCTGAACCAGCCGGCCCAGGCCGCGCGCTTGCCTGCCCGCGTGTTCATGGACTCGATCAGGACATGCAGTACCCGGGTCAGATCCCCGTGAATGCGCAACCGTCCGCTGCTGTAGAGGTCGCCAAAGGCCAGCTTCGGATGACGCAGCAATCGGTACAGCGCCCCGCGATCCCGCAGCTCGATCATCAGCTCGTCGGCTTCAGGGCCAACGCCGTATCCGTCCCACAAACAGATCCTTAGAGGGGGCTCACCCACGGCTCCATGCACCTTCCGCAGCAACCAGCGTTCCGGCGCCATCGAGTTGCCGCTGGGGCGCTGTTCCCTGCGAGGCAGCGCCAGCGGGTTGCGTCGCGAAACGGCCCTGTGCTGCGGATCATGCATCATACCACCCCCTCGACCGCTTTCTCGAACAGGCTGGGTACACGCCCCTCGGGATCATACCGCCGCTTGAGCCGCTCGTATCCGGTGCCGTTATAGGATCGGTCGAAGGACTGGCGATCCATGAACGTGGACGAATACAGCATCTTCAGTCCGCCCAGCCTGAAGCACTCCTCATCGATGATCCTGGTGTAGTGGAACTCACGGTCCGCTCGCGGCTTAGGCGTCAGGCAGTAACAGCCCAGATTGAAATAGAGCCGCTGCGGCTCGAGCGGGTAAAGTGTCGGCGAGCTTTGCGGGACTATGGGCAGGGCAACCCAGGGATACCCCTTCAGATCGACGTGTTCCAGCACGAAGCCGATCAGGTGTTCCGCCTGCTCCCACGGAACCTGCCAATCCTGGATCAGCGGCTCCATCGTCTTGTTCCTTGGCACCTTCAGGGCAGCAAGAACGCCGTTCTTCCAGGCACTATAGCGGTTATAGAATCCGGAGTTCCGCAGGGCCCTGGGTGCCAGCCGGCGAAACAGGTTGTAGGCCGGCGAGTCGGGCACGTTCCAGAACCAGTCGGGATCGTAGCGAAAGATGTACTGTTTCGTCGGCAGGAAGAAGTCGCTGATCCGCCCCGCCGTCTTGTAGTAGATGGTCTCGTAGATGTCCACGACATCGGGGGCATCGGCGGCGAGTTCCCCCCGGGTCAGGTAAAGCGCGTCGCCGTCATAGAAAAGCCCCTCGATGAAATCGGAATCAGCCTGGCTGACCGCCTGCTGCATGGCTTCCAGGTAGCCTGTTACATCGCGATACCGCGTATGGCGCACCCGGACGTAGGGCTGCGCGGGTATCAAACGGATCTTCGCGCGCAGAATGTACCCAAGGGTCCCGTACGAATTGGGCAAGGCGTGGAACAGCTCTGCGTGGGCATTGTCGGCGGTGCAGGTCACGACGCGGCCATCGGGCAGGAGGACATCCGCCTCCACCAGCCCGTCATGCACGAAACCATGACGGTGGCAGGACGACTCGATCCCGATGCCCACCGTCGCGCCGCCGATGGTGATGTGCTTCAGTTCCGGCGTGACAGTGGGCAGGAAGCCGTGAGGCAGCGTCGCGTCCACGATCTGCTCGTAGGTGGCAAGGCCTTCCACCTCCAGCGTGCGCGAACGGCTGCACAAACCGAGCACATGATTGAAGTCGCGCAACGAAACCCTGTCGCCCGTCGTCGCCTGCCGACCTTGATACCGGAACAGATTGGAGGTGGTGCGCTTCGTGATCCGAAGGGCACCGGAAGGACAACCGCTGATCGTGCTTTGCAGCTTCTCCAGGCGTTCGTCGTAAGTCACCACCATGCCCTCTCGGGCCGCCCCGACCAATAAAATCATGATCGCGCTCCGGATGACGTTCAAGCCCCGGCCGGATGACGTTCGCTTGACAAGCCTCATCGCTGACCCATACCTACTGTTGGGTATCGCAGGCGGACGCCTCGGGCAACCGTGGGGAAAAGACGCTATGAAACAGGGCATTGCGCTGCTCGAACAGCTCACGGACGCAGACGCGGAGTGGCTGCTGGCGGCGGCAGCCGAAGAGGGGGTCTCCCAGGGCCAGACACTGATCGAAGCGAACAAGCCACTCGACAGACTGTACCTGATCGTTCAGGGACTGTTCGGGGTGTTCGCCGATGATGTCGACGCGCAACTCGCCACCCTCGGTCCGGGGGATCTGGTGGGCGAGATGTCATATCTTGCGGCCGGACCACCGACGGAACGGGTGCGCGCGCTCGAGAACAGTACGACGTTCGTCATTCCGCACGCCGCCCTGCAGGAGAAAACGGACCAGGACCCGGGGTTCGCGGCACGCCTGCATCGCGCCTTTGCGCGCCTGCTGGCCGAGCGTCTGAAAGCGGCCAACCGCCGGTCGCACGTTGCATCCGGCGCCGACGTCGCCAGCCGCGAAGAGCCCTCCGCCTGGCGGCGGCTGGACGAGCCGCTGCAAGCATTCAAGCGTGCCGTCTTCGACGCCAAGGAAGCGGCAGCGGAGAACGGCGGCGACGTCCCCGAAGCCATGGCCACGGAGATCGTGGAGCAGTTCCTGCAGTTCTGTCCGCTGCTCGATCAGGTCCTGTCCCGTGACGTCGACAACGACCGCGTCCGGGAAGAGATCGGCCTGAAGATGCAGCAGGAGTTGCTGCCCTACATCCTGCTCGCGGAGACGGCGGAACGCTTCTACAGCAAGCCGCGGGGCTATGCCGGCGACTTCTGGACCATCGAGCTGATCTATCGCAACCGGCCCGAGGGCGCCGGTCCGGTGGGGCGGCTGATCGATCGCTGCTTTCTGGAAACCACCGCCGCGCGAGCCGTTCGCCATCGCCGTGGTCTGCTGGCGGAGGAAATCGGCGAGACGGTCCGCTCGCGGCAGGGCGCCACGACGAACGTCACCAGTCTCGCCTGCGGACCGGCGCGGGAACTGTTCGACGTCTATGCCGCAAACCCGGAATACACGAGCAATCTCCGTGCGACGCTGCTCGACATCGATCTGCAGGCCCTCGCCCATGTGGACGACGCGGCCCGCACCCACGGCCTGGAACGCCAGATGTCGCTGGTCAGCGAGAACCTGGTGCGCCTGGCCCTGGGCAAATCCCGCACCGACATCCGCGACCAGGACCTGGTCTACAGCATCGGCCTGATCGACTACCTCGGCGATGACCTGGTGATTCGCCTGATGAACCTGATCCACACCATGCTGCGCCCCGGGGGCCGGGTGATCCTGGGCAATATCCACCCATCCAACCCCACTCGCGGCTTGATGGATCACGTGCTCGACTGGAAGCTGATCCACCGCACCGAGGATGATATCAACCGGCTCTACGCGGAGTCGTCATTCGGCCGCCCGAGCACCAACATCCGTTTCGAGAAGGAGGGGATCAATCTGTTCGCGGAGTGCGTGCGCTGATCAGTAAAGGAAGCACTGATTAATTCCCGCGCTGCGTTGTTGCGGCGCTTGACCGTGGAATGACCACGGCGCTGCGCACCGCGCCTAGCATCGCGAACGATCCGACTGTAACGCGAGCGCGGGAATTAATCAGTGCTTCCTAAAAGCGCGCACGCACCGGTGCCGGCAACGCCTCGGCCCATTCCCGCACGCGGGCGGCGGCCGAGTCGTAACCGGCCGCGATGATCTGATCCGGCGTTCCGAACTCCAGCATTCCGCAGCGCGGGAGATGGAGGGGGAGATAGAGATCGGCGAGCCCGTCGGCGATCACGCGGTCGCGGGCCCGGCTCGAGCCGGCGATCATGGACTGGGTCAAAGTGGCCGTGATGGCCGGTACGGGCGTCGCCGCGCGGCCGGGCATCATGCGATCCGCCAGCAGCCGCCAGCCGGAGACGGACAGGCCGAAGTCGCCCCGCGCCCTGGGCCCCGCATTGAGGGCCACATCCACCGCGATCACCAGGCCGCGCGGATTGATGCGCCGCATGGGCTCCACCGGGAGATTGTCCAGCACGCCTCCGTCCACGTGCAGTTCATCCCCGTAGACCACCGGCGGGACGATCCCGGGAATGGCAACACTGGCGCGCAGCGCCCGGGTGATCGATCCGCGCCGATGCACGGCCACCTGGGAACGGGTCAGATTGGTGGACACGGCAAACCAGGGCAGCCATAGATCCTCGATATCCCGCCCGCCCGTCTCCCGATCGGCGAGCGCCGCCATCTGCCCGCCTTTGACAAGACCCGCCAGCGGCAGCGTCCAGTCCAGTGTCTGCCGCAGCGTCGACTTCGCCCGCCGCTCCTGCTCCTCACAGCCGACATCAAAGGCCGCGAATGCCGCCATGACGGCACCGATACTCGTCCCGGCCACAATATCCACGGGCACGCCGGCCTCCTCGAGGGCCCGCATCACGCCGAGGTGGGCATAGCCACGAGCGCCACCCCCGCTCAGCACCAGACCAACAGCACACCCGGCCATGATCCGCGCGAGGCGTGCGAAGTCCCTGCGGTGACCGCGTCGCACGTGATAACAGGCGTCGACGTCCCGCAAGGCGAGCCACCGTGACGTGCCTCGCGGCGTTTCGATTGCACCACCGTCCACGCCCGGATGCAGCAGAACGAGGCTCGTGCTGACATGAGCCAAACCGCCGGAAACCACCTGTCGAAGTGCCTCATGAAGGCGTTGTTCCAGATGTGTCAGAGCGGGGTCGACGGCGGCATCGGAGACCACCACGACCTGGTCGGCGTGACGCAGCGCCAGGTCGTTCCACGGGCTCCAATCGGAGTCGGACTGCAGCAGCAAGGTCTCATGGCGCTCCTCCTGTTGCTGCAACCATTGGGTCACCCGCGCGGCTCCAGGACCATCCGGGCCACCCTGGGCGAGCGACCGCGCGCCGAGCGCATGTTCAACATCCCGTTGCCGCAACAGACGGGTCGAACCCAGCCGCTCCAGCGCCGGCACGAGCGCGCACGCGAATCGGGACAGGTCCACGGATGGCTGGGCAGCAACAAGCAGTACCGTACGTCGGGCCTCGCCGCAGACTCCGCTGATACCGCTCGCACGCCGCAGCGCATTGCGCGCGATTCCCAGCAGGGATTCGGGGTGCCCCCGCAGAGCTGCAAGGAAGTCGTCCCGGGCCAGTCGCGCCAGATGGCTTTCACGGGCCGCGACCAGCGTGGCCGTGCGCATCCCGTCCTCCACCAGAGCCATTTCGCCGACAAGCTCACCAGGCCCGATATCTGCAAGCACATCGCCCGCCAGCTCGCCGGCCGTCGCCCGCAGCCTGCCGGACACGACAACATAAGCCGCATCAGCCGGGTCGCCCCGCTTCACCAGCGAGTCACCCACCCGGAGGTGCACCCATTGAACCCCGGCCAGGAGTGCGTCCCGCACCGGGGCGTCCACCTCGGGAAATAGCGTGGCAACCTGCCGCGCAAGCTGCGCCTGCCGAAGCCTGACCGTTGCCAGCTCGGCCAGCCTGCCGGCAACCTCGGGCTCGCGCTCGAGCAGCAGTTCCATCCCGCTGGCGGCAATCTCGATCACCGTGGCCGATGTATCCGCGACCACGGTGGCCTCCCGCCGGCCACCGGTCATGCAGGCGATCTCCCCCAGAACGGCACCGGCATCAAGCAGCGCGACCGCATCGGGCGTATCCGTGTGGTCGTCGAGCACCGTCCGCAGCCGCCCCTCCACAACGACGTAGACGCCGCCCCCCGCCTCTCCCTGCCGCAGTAACGTCTCCCCGGGCCGCAGCCGTCGCTCGCGTGTATGCTCGGCCACCGCCCGCACGGTCTCCGACCCCACGCCTTCGAGTGGCCCGGCTGCCGCCAGCTTGTTGGCCAGTTCGTCAGTCACCATGCAGTCCGCTATTTCTCCGTTGCCAGGTAGATGCCATCCCAGCCGGGCGGTGGCGGGTCGCGCCTGAACCCATCGATGCGGGACAGGAACAGCGCAGCAGGGCCGTCGGGTTCGTCCTTTGCAACGGCCTCGAAAGCGGCTTCGGCCTCGTCCCAGGACTGTTGCCGATAGGCGGCCAACGCCCGGGCGAACAGCGCAAGGCGCCCGGCCATGGCATCATCCAGATACGCCTTGCCGCACACAGGTTCATGAATGCCGACCGCGGCCTGGCGCCCCTTGACCTGCACCCGATCGATCTCGCGAAACACCAGTCCGGGACATTGCTGCACAGTCGCCTCACTGACGAGAATGCTCAGACGGTACCTGCGGGTCAGCCCTTCCAGACGCGAGGCCAGGTTCACCGCATCGCCAACCACGGTGTAATTGAGACGGGTGCGGGAACCCATGTTTCCAGCCACCACCGTGCCGGAATTGACCCCCACACCAAGGCTGAGGTTGGGCTTGCGCCCCGGGACTTCCGCATTCAGGGCCTTGACGCTCTCCACCATGGCCATGGCTGCCCTCACCGCCCGTTCCGCATGATCGCGCCTCGCCAACGGAGCCCCGAACAGCGCCATGATCGCATCTCCGATGTACTTGTCGATGACGCCGCCTTCAGACTCGATATCCGCGCTGAGCCGTGTCAGATAGCCATTCAGCAGGTCGAGCAGGTCGGCCGGCGGCAGCGTCTCGGCCAGGGCGGTGAAACCGACGATGTCGGAGAACAGGATACTGGCCTCGCGCTCCTCGCCGCCGAGTTCGATTTCCCGGCTCAGCAATTCGTCGGCAATGGCCGGTGACACGACTTTGCCCAACAGTCCGCGCACCCGGTCCCGCTCCTCCAGGCCCTGCGCCATTCGGTTGAAGGTCTTGCCCAGGGCGCCCAGCTCGTCATGTTGCGCAATCCGGACCCGGGCCTGGTACTCACCCTGGGCGATGCGATCCGCGCCAGCACGCAGCTTCCGCACCGGCTCGCTTACACGGCGGGCGACCCAGGCGGCGCCAAGGGCGGTCAGCCCGAGACCGGCGGCGAGCAGGCCCAGCAGCACCTGCTGCAGGCGCTGATACGGGGCCATGGCGGCGTCCAGGGAACGCTGCATGCCAACAACCAGGCGGTCGTCATCCCCGACACCCAGTGTCCGGAACAGGGAGACATGGGTCTCCGCCGCCAACGGCATGTTGAACGCCACGTCGCTTTGCCAGGCAGTGCGGGCAAGAACGTCCGGGAGGCTTCCCCGCGCATCGGCCGGGAGAGTGCTGGCAAGCACATACCACCGCTCGCCCGTTTCCGCGAGCAAACTGATTTCCGACAGCGTGAGGTCGCGAAAACGGGCCGCAAACTCCGCATCCAGTTCGAAACCGACCACCACCCAGCCATCGTGGCCTGGGACCATCAAAGGCACCACCACGAGCTGGAAAGGTCGATCATCTACCAGCACGATTGCCGCAGCCTCGCCGTAGGGGTCGTCCATGGCTGCTTCCAGTAACGCTTCGTGGCCAAAATCCTGGCCCTCGCCCGCTTCCGCGCGCGTGCTGGCGATCACTTCGGGCTCCAGGGACAACAGATACATGACGTCCGCACCGATCCTGTCGCCGTGGTTGCGCAGCATGGATGCAATGGTCGGCGCATCACGCGTGGCGTAGGCGGACTTGAAGGCGAAATCATCAGCCAGAAGCACAGCGGCCTGCAGCAGCCGTGCCTCCCGCTCCCACAGCAGATCACGGAAGACGCCGGCCGCCACCTCGAGGGCGTCGTGGATCTCCTCCTGTGCGGCTGCCCGACCGGCCCAGCTTGTCAGCCCGAGAGCGACAGCCTGAGAGAGCGTGAAAAGGGCCAGAAAGAGCACCAGCAGGCGCGTCTGGAATCGCCGGAATCGAAACATGTCAGCGTCAGCGGTACCCCCGTCTGCCGGGCCTCGGAGCGCGCCGGGGCGAAGGGCCGATGGCCACCTCCACCGTTGCCTCCATCTCCGCGCTCGCATCAGCATCCAGCTCGATCTCACCCACCGCTTGCTGCTCCTCGGCGAGCCCGTGGTGCCAGACCTCCACCCCGTAACGCCCGGCGGGCAGGCCGGAGACGCGCCAGACCCCTTCGTCGTCCGTCAAGCCGTGCCAGGGGGCGTCCACCACATAGATATGCGCCAACATCCAGTCGTGGATATTGCAGGCGATGGCGACGATGCCGGGATTCGGGAACTCGATAGGTCGCGCCGGCCTGCCGGTGTAGAGGGGCAGCTCGAATGACTTGGCTTCCGAGAAGGAATACACATGGTGGCGAATGTCGTCATTGTTTGGAAAGAGAATACGCGTATTCACGGGCACCACGATGGCGGCAGGGACAAACTCGCGATCAACCTGATCGACGATCTCCTCCCGCCCGGATGGAGGCTCCCGTGGTTGATCCAGTGCGCGCACCAGGATGGCCGCACTCTCCACCGGCTGTCCCTCCGCATCCTGCACATGAACCAGCAGCTGGGCCGACCGGGCGGTCATCCCACTGAGTGCCAGAACCAGCCCCGAGAGCAATACCAGCCCCGTTCTAATAACTCCCGAAAATAGCGCAGTCACCATCGCGTCGCTCCGTAGCTGATGTCTTTCCGGGCATCCACTTCCGCGCATCGCGCCTGCAGGTGGAGCGAGGAGCGCGGACCCAGCAGCATTGGCAGACTGGCGTGCAGCCCATAAACACTCTCATCCAGGCGGGACACGCGATGCGGCGCGCTCCCCTCGGGTCACAGTGCCCTGCTCACGCAGATCGCACAGCCGAATCCCCAGGCTCACCTCTGAGGACCTGTTGCTGCGCTCAATGCCGCCGGCAGCACGATTCATGTTGTCGTCCTGGGACACGGCGGGTTCGGCATCATCGAGCCAGGTCGCCGATACGGATACCGGCCAGCAGGGAAGAACGCATACAGTCGGAATCAGCCCCTTCCGGATCATCCCCATCTCAGGTCCTCCCCTCCCAGCCGACAGGGACCTTACGGGCGCGATGGTCCTAATCATGTTCGCAAAAAGTATAGCCATTGCCCGAACTGACGGTTGCAGGGGCGCCATGGGGCGCGGCGATCCGCCCGCCCAGACATGACCTGGTACGCGTGCGCCGCCTTGAGCACCCCAAGGCCCGGATATGGCCTGATGACACGGTCCTTTTCATTGCTGAACAACAACGCGTGGCAACCCGACCCTTGGGACCCTAGCCAACGGTTCGGGCAACGACGGGCTGTGCTTTGTAACATGGTCACTGTCCCACCTTATCGGCGCATGGTACCTCTGTGAACTGCTCGGACATCAACTCGGAGGGTCATGCATGTCGCGGGACATGGTTAAGCACGGCTTCTGCTATCACCTACCGCTCCCACTGTTTGCTGCGGTCATGGGATTGAGCGGGCTGGGGCTGGTCTGGCACGCGGTCGAGGCGCGTTGGCACCTGCCTCCGCTCGTCTCCAGCATGAGTACGGGAGCAGCGGTTCTGGTGTTCGCGCTTCTGGCAGTGGGGTATAGCTGCAAGTGGTTGCGCTACCCTGATCGGGTCATGGCGGAATTACGGCACCCGGTGCGCATCAATTTCCTGCCGGCAATTTCGATCAGCCTGATCCTGCTCGGGCTGCTGCTGCGCGACTGGGCCCCACCGGTGGCCACGGCACTATGGATGCTGGGTGCCGCGTTACAGCTGTTGCTGACCGTTATTATCGTGACTATCTGGCTGGAAACCGAACGGCCACTCCCCAGCATGAACCCCGCCTGGTTCATCCCGGCCGTGGGCAACATCCTGGTTCCACTCGCTGCGGCACCTGCCGGTTACACCATGGTGGCCTGGTTCTTCATGGCCACTGGTCTGTTCTTCTGGGGCATGCTCATCACCCTGGTTTTCTTTCGCCTGGTCACAGGGCCGCAACTCGAACCTCCCATGCGGCCAACGCTGGCCGTGATGCTGGCCCCACCTTCCGTTGCTTTCATGGCTTGGTTATCCCTGACCGGCGGAACGGGAATTCCCGGTCATTTGCTGTACTTCATCGGTCTTCTGACGTTTCTCCTGCTTATTCCACAGGTGCCTGGTTTCCTGCGACTGCCATACTTTCCATCCTGGTGGGCCTACACGTTCCCCCTGGCGGCCTTCACCGCCTCCAGTTTTCAGTTTGCCGAGTCCGGGAGCCTCCAGGCCGGCATCCCACTCGGGCTGCTGGCGGCACTGACCACCGTGGTCATTCTGCTGGTAACCCTTCGCACACTCATCGCCATCGCCCGCGGTGAACTTGCCGAATAACCGGGGAGACCCTCCATGAAACGTCATGCACGTATCGCCATACTCGGAGCCGGATCGGCCGGCCTCAGCGCCTTCAAGGAAGCGTCCAAGACCACCGACGACATCCTGCTGGTGGACCCCGGCCCCCTGGGAACAACCTGTGCCCGGGTGGGCTGCATGCCCTCCAAGGCCCTGTTGAAACTGGCCCGGGACGTGAACAGCGCCAACCGACTCGCGACTGAGGGATTCGTTGAAAGCCCGCCAGGCCAGGCTCGCGGCGCCGCCATCCTGAAACAGGTCCGAATGTTGCGGGACCGGTTTGCTTCCGGGCCGGTCGGAACGGTGGAGAAGCTTGGCGAGCGTTATATCAAGGCAAGAGCCCGCTTCGTTGCGCCCGACACCCTGGACCTGGACGGGGAGCACCTCAGTGCCGACGCGATCATCGTCGCCACGGGCAGCCAACCCATTGTCCCGGGCTCCTGGGAAGCGCTGGGGTCACGCCTGCTGACCAGCGACAGCATATTCGAACTGAAGGAACTCCCCAGGCGGCTCGCGGTGGTGGGGCTCGGCGCCATCGGCACCGAGCTGGGCCAGGCACTGGCCATGCTGGGCGTCGAGGTCCACGCTTTCGGCCTGAACGACCAGGTGGCAGGCCTGACCGATCCGGACGTGAATGCAGCGGCACTGAAGGCCCTGGGCCGCCATACGCACGTTCGCACCGGGCACGCGGTGGAACCCGAACTGACTGACGACGGCGTTCTGATCCGTTCTGGCGATGAACAAATCACCGTGGATGCCGTACTCGCGGCCATGGGGCGCAGACCCACTGTCGCCGGGCTGAACCTGGAAGCGTTGGGCCTGGAGCTTGATCAGCACGGGCTTCCGGGGCTGGACCCGCGACGCCTGCGGGCGGGCAGCACGCCCGTATACTTTGCAGGGGATGTAAACGGGATCACGCCGATTCTGCACGAGGCTGCAGACGAGGGAAGGCTCGCCGCCTACCATGCGCTCACCCCCGATGCCGAATGCCTGACCCGCCGGGTTCCGCTGAGCATCGTGTTCACCGAGCCGGAGATTGCCCGCACCGGGCTGCCCTTCAACGAACTACCCGATGATGCCCTGATCGGTAGCAGCGATTTCGGCAAGCTGGGGCGCGCCATCATCATGGACAATCTCGGCGGCCCCCTGCGCGTCTATGCGGACAGCGATGGGCGGCTTCTCGGTGGCGAGATGGCAGTGGCCGGTGCCGAGCATCTTGGCCATCAGCTTGCCTGGCTGATCCAGCAGGAGGTTAACGTCACCGACGCGCTGCTACTGCCCTACTACCATCCCGTCCTGGAAGAGGGGCTGCGCTCAGCGCTGCAGGATCTCCGGCAGAAACTGCCTGAAGCGAGGCGGCGCCCGGACCTCCCATTATGCGGAAACAGCGATGATCCACTGCCCGGAATCTGATGGGCCCGACGTCCACGTGGTGTCATTGTCAGGCGGATGTTCAAACACAGTCTGATTGATCCAGCCGAATGGCAGCAACGAAAGAATGCCAATCTATCCATTGGAGAGAATCTCTCCAGAGAGGTTGTCAACGGTAACGGGGTTATCAAGATACGTGACCGACGGCTCTGTGCCGTACTTCTCCCGGACGAAGGCCTTCCAGCTTTCCGTGTACATGGCCTCCGCCTCGGAACGGGAGTTCCACAGGTAGATCCCGCCCACCGTACCGCCGTCTTCCCACACAACGTAATGCTTGCGGAGAAGACCAGGTACACCTTGATACTTGGGGGCCGTGCTCAGGAAGATCTCTCTCGCTTCTTCCAGGGTAACGGGCTTGGGCAACCGGAACTTCGCAATCGCAATAATCATCGTCGCCTTCCTCCAGGCCATCAACGGTCAACGCTGTTATCTCAGCACCAGCTCCACCCGGCGGTTCAGTTCCCGCCCTTCCTCGCTGGCGTTACTGGCGACAGGCGCCATGAAGCTGGCCCCCTTTGCCGTCATGCGGTCGGTCGCTATGCCGTAGTCACTGGCCAACGCCTGGCGAACGGCGACGGCACGGCGCAGGGACAAGTCGGCGTTATAGTCGAAGCTGCCCTGGTTGTCGGTATGCCCAACGACCAACACTTCGATGCCTGGATTCATCTCCAGTAGCTGCGCCATCTGCGCCAGCGCTTCCTTAAGGATTTGCCGGAAACATCATGCATTGTTCGCCAAGCTGCAACCACAGCCGCACGGGCTGTTCGAACGTGGGCTATCGGGCGTAGCCACTTCGTGGATGCACAGGGTTCCTCCATGCAATTTGCCATTGCCGATCAGCCGCGCACGGCACGAGAGTCGGCTGCATTGACCCTGGTCGGTGATCATTCAGCCCGATGACAAACCGCCTCCACGCGATTGCCTTCAGGATCCAGCAAGAACGCACCAAAATAGTTCTCATGGTAGTGGGGGCGAAGCCCCGGGGCGCCATCATCCTCGCCACCATGAGCCAGGCCAGCCGCGTGAAAGGCACGAACTGTTTCACGACTCAATGCCTTGAAACACCAGTGACGACGCGGATCTCCATTCGCACTCGAAGATGAGAACACCGTAAGGTATGTATGGGTTTCATCAGCTGCGCTACAGCGAGCACCAAAACCAATCGCATCTTCTTCGTCATAAATTTTCTCGGCACCCAAGGCCTTCATGATCGCATTGTAAAAGGACTTACAGCGATCAAGGTCTTTTACTGTTATGGACACATGGTCGAGCAGAAGCATTACCTTCTCCATCCACCCCGAAAACCAGGGAAACGCTGATCAATTCCCCCGCCCGCGTTACAGCCGGATGGTTCACGATGCGAGATACAGTGCCGCGGTCATTCGTATCTCTCACCACCCTCAGCGGCGCGCCTCGATCATCTTCCACCCGTTTCCTGACGGGTCGCGGAAGCCGGCGTCCACCGCGCCGTAGCGATCCACGGGCGCCTGCGTGAACTCCACGCCCTGGGCACGCATCCGATCGTAGGCGGCGCGGCAATCGTCCACGACCAGCACGAGGGGCGGCATTGCGCCTTTGGCCACCATCGCTTGCAGTGTCTGCGCGGTCGCAGCATCGTGAATCGGCGGCCCAGGCGTGAACAGACCGAGTTGGAACCCCGCCTGCTCCGGGTGCTGCACCGTGAGCCAGCGGTAATCGCCGTTGCGCACGTCCGTGTGGACGCGGAAGCCGAGTTTTTCGACATAGAACGCGAGCGCTTCGTCCTGATCTCGCACGTACAGACCGACAACTTCGACACCTTGAGTCATGGGGCCTCCTCTTGTGGAGCCCCTTTTATACGGTTCGCCATCCGGCGTCGCTTCTCCGAAACTGCCATCTTGAGATCGGGCCGGAGCGCGGCGCTGAGGATGCAGGCGGGCACACGGCCGAGCTCCTGCACGGCGCCCCTCTCACGCGCGCGGATTTCACCCGGATTCTTACCAGTGATGTCGCGGAAGGTACGCCCGAACGTGCCCAGGCTCCGCCAGCCGGTGCGAAAGGCGATCTCGGTAATGGGGAGGTCGGTATCGCGCAGCAGCGCCGTAGCACGCTCGATGCGTCGCGTGAGCAGATAGCGGTGCGGCGGGGTGCCGAAGGCCTCCTTGAATGATCGTGCAAAGTGAGCGCTGGAGACGCAGCCTATGCGCGCCAACCGCGAGACAGGCCATTCCTCCTCCGGTGCGGCGTCCATACGATCCTTCACGCGCAAAAGACGGCGCAGCAGCTCGGGATTCTGGCTGACAGAGTCTCCACTCATGCCGGTTTCGCATCCTCGAAAAAGTGCCTATGACGATCTGGCCCCAAGCCTACCGACAATGGTGTCATCGTTCTCGCTCTATGCTTTCCGGCGACTCCAACGATTAGCGAAGCCGGTCCGTGTTGACGCTGTAGTTGTGCACATCCGCCCGCCTCTCATTTCCAACCTGGCACACGCCCAGCTTGCTCGATCCACTGGCGAACTTCCGGCGCCTTCGCCTCGTCCAGTGTCCTCAGCTTGACGTAGCGGGATCGGTCCGTCTCTCCAAGCGGCGGAGAAACGTCGAAATCGGCACCTCCCAGGAAAACGATATTGACAGAGACGTCGTAGGCAGCCATCTCGATGATCCACCCGAGGTCCGGCAACCCGTAGTAGACCTTTCCCCACTTGATGGCGTACTGCAGCCCGGTTAGCTGTTCACGGATCATTTCGTCCAGTTGCTTGACCATCGGATTCAAATCCGGCATCACACGCCGCCGGATCCAATCGTCGATACACGTATGGTCGTCGGTCGGAACCGGTGGCTTCCGGGTGTTATTCGGTTTGCGTGCCTTCGCCATATCAGATGCTCCCTTGGATGCGTTTATCGAGTGGCATTCAATCTGGCACAACGCCCGCAGCACGCGCGGTGCTGTAGTGAAGGCGAAACCGCATGACCTTGCCCGGCGAATTGGACGCCTCATCCAGAATGAGTGCAACAGCTCCAGGTTCGTGCATTGTCTGTCTCCGTTCAGGCCCGACGCCGCGCACAGCGGAGCCGTTGAAGCGCAGCGAACGGCGTCCGTCAGTCAAAGGCTGCGAACTGCTGCGTTCTGTCAACTGGTTACCTCGATGGACCACTTGGGCTTGATGCGCCCGAAATCTTTACGCACATTCGATTTGAGCGCTTTCTTTGAATCAAGAACCACTGCACCAGCTTTATCTCTTACGAATACGACCCAGTGCCAAAATGGCTTGCCGCCCTCCATCCGCCACTTGATTGCCAAAAGCGCTTTATCAGGCAGCTGCTCCCATGACCTGAACTCCCTCTCTTCGGGAGAAATTGAGACGCCCAGCTCACGCAATAGCTTGCGGACATACCCAGTATCCGACCACAGCGACATATCATCGGCATGGATTCCCAAGGCATTCGCTTTCTTCTTGGCTTCGGAATAGGAAATGCCAGCAAGTGCCGCACTGGCGGCTATACCGCAACCGGATATTTCTTCTTGAATGACTGGATGCATGGCACTGAAGTGTTTCCGCACTTGTTACACATTGACTGAGTACTTGAGGTCACGTGCCTCATCTCCGGTCATACCCCGAAAACCCCAGCAGTGGGCAGGTTGCTCCTTAAAGGAAGCACTGATTAGTTCCCACGTTCGCGCTCGAGACCGATTTTCGTTCGTGGCCAGGAGCAAGGCGCTGCAGGTAGGGTTCTACCTGTGGTGGCTTGCGACACCGCCACGGGCGAAAATCGGCCGAGCCCCTCGGGGTTACAGCTGGATTTTTCGCGCTGCGTTGTTGCGGCGCTTGACCGTGGAATGACCACGGCGCTGCGCACCGCGCCTAGCATCGCGAAAAATCCAACTGTAACGCGAGCGCGGTAACTAATCAGTGCTTCCTTTATGGTCACTTCGAGGTCCACAGGTGAAATTCCAACCTCCGACTCGATTTTTCCGAACAGCTCCTTTTTCAGTGCCTTCTGCGTTTCCGGAGCGCGACCCTGCATCATGTTGATCTCGATAACAGTGT